>CASEHX010000012.1 GCA_949287905.1 uncultured Olsenella sp. | reverse complement strand
AGGGTGATCTGGCAGAACCGCAAGGCCACGGACTACGTGATCCAGGTGGCCGCCGACGGCGCCGACCTCGACTCGGAAGAAGCCTGGAAGACCGTTGCCACGGCCGACCAGCCCGAGACCACGACCGAGGAGCTCTTCCTCGCCGAGGGCACCCAGGGTCGCTACGTCCGCGTCTACGTCAACGAGTTTGTCGCGCTTAACCCCGATAACAACGTCGAGTGGAACAACGTCTCCATCTTCGAGCTTGAGGTCTACGGGACAGAGATCGAGCCCGCTTTCGAAGCCCCTATGCCGAACGCGGAAAACTGCGAGAACTTCTGGGTCTCCGTTTACGAGTTCAACGCGGACGGGTCGGTTAAGCTGCGCCTTGGAACGAAGTGGACCTATGGGGAGCAAAACAGCTTCACCGTAAGCTTTGCCGACAGCCCCGTGGAGTCGGACGGCGTGTGGACCATCGAGGCAACGGTTGACGTGAGCTCCTATGTTGAGAGCAGGCTGGCCAACTACCGTCTGCTCGAGAACGGCTCCAAGAGCCTGACCCTCACGTACGATGAGGCGAGCGGAAAGTGGGTTGCCCCGGCCTCCGGCATTTCGATGAATGGCGGAAAGGCTGAGTATGGCGCCGCCTTCCAGGTTGGCAAGCTGTACTCCGACTCCAACCGCTTTGAGTTCCCGACCACAACTGACGAGTCCTCCGTCCTGGAGTTCGAGCTCGGCCAGTTCCGCGACGACGAGTCTAACAACGCCGGCTGGCCCATGGTCGTCATCGACCAGAACGGCGAGAAGGCCATCGACGCCCTGAAGAACGGCGACTTCATCGACGTGCCGTTCACCGCAGAGGTCGCCGGCACCTACGAGGTAGTGCTCTCCTACGCGAGCGGCTCCGCCAGCAACGGCCTCTCCTGGAGCGACGAGGGAGGCCTCGTGGCCCCCGGAGACGCGACCGCCGGCGCGACCGACGAGGCCGCCGAGCTCCACACCGTGACGTTCGACATGACCGTCGACGAGGCCGGAGAATCCACGCTCTCCTTCGGCGCCAAGGACTCCGCCGGCGCCCCGCGCCTCGACAAGCTCACGATCACGCTCAAGGAGGCCGCGCCCGAGGCCCCGGATGCTCCTGGTACGTCCACTCAGGTCTGGGGTCCCGGTGGCGAGACCTGGAAGCTTGAGATCTCCTACGCCTGCGACACCCTCGGCGCCACGCACAAGCCCTCTGACAGCAAGCCCACGAAGAAGAACACCATCTCCGGCAAGTTCTTCTCCTTCGGCGAGATGAGCTACGACGCCGAGAACCAGGTCTGGACCGTTCCCGCTACGCTCGACGTGTCCGCGATCCTCGAGGATCACTTCGACGTTGTCCACGAGGCCGAGAAGGACCTCGAGTTCACGCTCGAGTACGTCGAGGCCAAGAGCAGGTGGGCCATCCAGTCCGACGAGGACATCGTCACCATCGCCCTCACGGGCTCCTGTGTGCCCGTTCCCCCGCCCAAGCCGAATCCCGACAACATCAAGAACTTCTACGTGACGATTTACAGCGCGGCTCCGCAGGATGACGGCACGACGATCTACAAGAGTGTCTCCAGCTCTCTCTTCGGTACCTCGGATTTGGTTGCGTGGGGCGTCATCGATCCCATTCTGAGGGAGGACGGCGTCTGGATCAGCCCCGGGTCGTTTAACGCCACGGCATTGGTGAACAAGTTCCTAAGGGACCACGCCTCGAGCCACTATCGTCGCGACACCAGCGATCCCATTACCAAGTCGATCACGCTCACCTACGACGTCTCTTCCGGCAAGTGGATCGCCCCGTCCGACGGCGTGGACTACAGCAACGGTGACGAGAAGAACGGCGTTGCCTTCCGCCTCATCCAGCAGTACACGGTTACCTACGCACCTGGTCGTGACCTCTCCGGCGGCATTCCCGACGGTGACGAAGTTGACGGCGGAGCGTTTGACAAGGGCGCCACGGTCGAGCTTCCCGAGACCGCTCCCTTCACCAACGCTAACGGCGTCTTCGCCGGCTGGAAGGCCTCCATCAAGAGCGGCACCTCCAGCACCGTGCACTTCTATCCCAAGGGCACGGACATGACCATGTTCGGTCAGAACGTCAAGCTCGATGCCTACTGGATGGATGTCGACCTTCAGGTTGCCTCCACGGCGTATGACGCCAACAAGGCAGTGACGGACTACGAGTTCGCCGACACCGCCTCCCTCGAGGTTGCCGACGGCCCCGTGACCGTGCTCTATCGTGCCCAGGTCCAGGGCAACAGCCAGTACCCGTACGAGCTTGCCTGCGACGGCGCCACGGCGGTCTACGACTCCGAGCTCACGGGCACCATCGATTACGCCAAGACGAGCAAGTACGTCTACTTCACCAAGACCTACGAGCCCGAGGCCACGTCCGACGTCATCGAGACCGTGACGATGGGCGACGCCAGCGACACCGCGACCGTCTCCCTCACGATTCCCGAGCCCGCCGACGATCACTACACCACCGAGAACCCGTTCGTCTTCCCGAGCGCGGTCGGCGAGTCCTCCGTCCTGGAGTTCGAGCTCGGCCAGTTCCGCGACGACGAGTCCAACAACGCCGGCTGGCCCATGGTCGTCATCGACCAGAACGGCGAGAAGGTCGTCGACGCCGTGAAGCTCGGCGACTACATCGACGTTCCGTTCACCGCGGATGTTGCCGGCACCTACAGCGTGACGCTCTCCTACGCGAGCGGCTCCGCCAGCAACGCCCTCTCCTGGGACGACGAGGGCGGCTTCGTGGCCCCCGGAGACGTGACCGCCGGCGCGACCGACAGCGCCGCCGAGCTCCACACCGTGACGTTCGAGATGACCGTCGACGAGGCCGGCTCCTCCACGCTCTCCTTCGGCGCCAAGGACTCCGCCGGCGCCCCGCGCCTCGACAAGCTCACGATCACGCT
The DNA here is from genome assembly GCA_949287905.1 of uncultured Olsenella sp. Lineage (GTDB taxonomy): Bacteria > Actinomycetota > Coriobacteriia > Coriobacteriales > Atopobiaceae > Thermophilibacter. The sequence goes on along the minus strand of CASEHX010000012.1, from coordinate 79,092 downwards.
CAAGGAGACCGTGCCCGAGACCCACACCGTCACGTTCGTCGTGCCCGAGGGCGTGACCGCCCCCGACGCCCAGACCGTCGCCGACGGCGAGAAGGCCACTAAGCCCGAGACCGACCCGACCCGCACCGGCTACGACTTCGCCGGCTGGTTCGCCGAGGGCGCCGAGGCCGCGTTCGACTTCGAGAACACGGCGATTGAGGAAGACCTTACCCTCACGGCCAAGTGGGCCCTGAAGGCCCCGGCGGTCAGCGTGACCGCGAGCGACGACGCCCCCGTCGAGGGCGAGACCGTGACGCTCACCGCCAACGTGACCCACGACCTGACTGAGGGCATCACCTACACCTACGCTTGGACCAAGGGCGACGCCCCGGTCGAGGACGCCGCCCAGGCAACCCTCGAGGTCACCGGGTCCGGCACCTACGTCGTGACCGTCACCGCCGCCGACGCCGGCGGTCTCACCGCCACCGCGACCGGCGAGATCGAGCTGGCCTTCGCTCCCAAGCCCACCTACACCGTCACGTTCGACGACGGCGTGAACGAGCCGACCACCCAGACCGTCACCGACGGCGAGAAGGTTGCCGAGCCCGTCGATCCCACGCGCACCGGCTACACCTTCGTCGGCTGGTTCGCCGACGGCGCCGAGACCGCGTACGACTTCGACACCGCCGTCACGGGCAACCTCACCCTTGCGGCCAAGTGGGCCGCCAACACCTACACGGTCACCTTCGACGCCAACGGCGGAACCGTTGCCACCGCGAGCAAGAGCGTCACCTTCGACGCCGCCTACGGCGAGCTGCCCACGCCCACGCGTGCCGGCTACGACTTCACCGGCTGGTTCGACGCGGACGGCAACGAGGTCACGGCCTCCACGGTCTTCTCGACCGCCGATGACGTGGTCCTCACGGCCCAGTGGACCGCCAAGACCTTCAACGTCACGTTCGACGCGGGCGAGGGTGTTTCCGATCCTGCCGCCCAGACCGTCACCTATGGCACGGCCTACGGCCAGCTGCCGACCGTCTCTCGCGACGGCTACACCTTCGCGGGTTGGTATGACGGTGAGGGGCAGGTCACCGCAGCCACCGTCTTCGACGGCACCGCTGACGTGACCCTCACCGCCCGCTGGACCGCCAACGCCTACACCGTGACCTTCGACGCCAACGGCGGCACCGTTGATCCCGCCAGCATGACGGTCACCTTTGGCGAGGCCTTCGGAACCCTGCCCACGCCCACCCGCGACGGCTACGCCTTCGCCGGTTGGTTCCTTGGTGAGGATTCCGTCTCGTCCACCACGACCTACACCACCGTCGGCGACGCCGAGCTCGTTGCCCACTGGACGGCCAACGCCTACAGCGTGAAGCTCGACGCCAACGGCGGCGCGGTCAACCCCGAGGTTGTCACCGTCACCTACGACTCGGCCTACGGCACGCTGCCTGAGCCCACGCGCACCGGCTACACCTTCCAGGGCTGGTTTGACGGTCAGACCGAGGTTACGTCCGAGACGATCTTCAAGGGCGGCGACGGCGTGACGCTCACTGCCCGGTGGACCGCCAACACCTACGAGGTCACCTTCCAGATGCCCGATGGCGCCACGCAGAAGCGCGACGTCACCTTTGGCGAGAAGATCGGCGAGCTGCCGAGCGTGAGCCTCGAGGGCCACACCCTCCTCGGCTGGTTCGACGCCGACGGCAACGAGGTCACGGCCGACACGACCCTCACGACCGCAGCCGACCTGACCCTTGCCCCCAAGTGGCAGGCAAACGAGTACACCGTTACGCTTGACGCCAACGACGGCGCGACCGAGCCCATCACGATGACGGTCACCTTCGGCGAGAAGGTCGGCGAGCTGCCGACGCCCGTTCGCGCTGGTCACACCTTCAAGGGTTGGTTCGACGCAGAGGGCAACGAGGTCACGGCCGAGACGGTATTCTCTGCCGCTGATGACGTGACCCTCACGGCCCAGTGGACCGCCAACACCTACGAGGTCACCTTCCAGATGCCCGACGGCACCACGCAGACCATCGAGGTCACCTACGGCGAGCCCTTTGGCGAGCTGCCCGCTCCGACCCGCGACGGTTACGAGTTCCTTGGCTGGTTCGACGCGGACGGCAACGAGGTCACGGCCGAGACGGTCTTCGACGGTACCGAGGACCTGACGCTCGAGGCCAAGTGGGAGAAGCTGCCCGACGAACCCGGTACCGGCGAGGAGCCTGGTGACGAGCCCGGCACCGGAGAGGAACCCGGATCCGGCGACGACCAGAAGCCCGGCACCGGTGGTACCTCCAAGCCCGGTACCGGCGGCTCCACGACCGGCGGAACCTCCAAGCCCTCCGGCGACGGCCTCGCCCAGACGGGCGACCCTGCCACGATGGCCGCGGCCCTCGCGACCGCGCTCGCCGGCGCCGCGGCCGTTGCCACGGCACTGAAGGCGCGCCGCATGAGGTAGCCCCTCTCGGCAGGCACTGAACCGCAGCGCGGGGTCGGACACGGCGTCCGGCCCCGCGTTCTTCTCGCCGACGGGCGCCTGTCTTGTTTGTCGGGGGCGCGTCTGCCAGCTGCTCGCCTTTTTGCCCCTGAGGGCGGCGCGGAGCCCCCGCTTGGCAAGGCCCCGATCGGAGTGCCCCGCGAGAGGGCGCTTGGACTTTGGTCCCGTTGGAGGCTGCGGCGAGGGCGGCGCTTGGCGATCCAGCCCGTTGGAGGCCGTGGTGAGAAGAGGCTTAGAGACTCTGCCCGTTGGAGGCCGCAGCGAGGTCGGCGCTTAGTCCTTGGCGGGGTTGGGGGGCGCAACAGAACTCCCGCTTAGAGAAGCTTGCGATCGGAGTGTCCGGCGAGAAGGGCGCTTAGACTTTTGCCCCGTCGGAGGGCTCAGCGGGAAGTGCGCTTAGACTTTGGCTGGATCGGAGGGCGCGGCGAGAAGGGCGCTTAGACTTTTGCCCCGTCGGAGGGCTCGGCGGGCATTCTGCTTAGGGAACCGCGGGAGAAGAGGGCGGTTCTCGCCGCCGCGCGGCCCCGGCCCTCCAACGCCGACGAAGTCTAAGCGCAATCTCGGCGGCGACCTCAAACCCCGCCAAAGTCTAAGCGCGTATGGGGTCACGCCCTCCAATGCCGCCGAAGTCTAAGCTCCACCGGCCCCGTGCCCTCCAACGCCGCCAAAGTCTAAGCGCGGTCGCGGCGGTGCCCTCCAGCGGCCCCAAAGTCTAAGCGCCCCCGCGTCCGCGGCCTCCAACCCCTCCGATGTCTAAGCGCAAACGCGGCGGTGCCCTCCGACGGGCCCAAAGACTAAGCGCAAACGCGGCGGTGCCCTCCGACGGGCCCAAAGACTAAGCGCAAACGCGGCTGCTCCCTCCAACCCCTCCGATGTCTAAGCGCCGCGCGGCCCCGACCCTCCAACGCCGCCGATGTCTATGCGCTCCCGGCTCCGCACCGTCCCCACCCCATCCGTACCAAGGCGAGAAGAGCGTCCTTCTCGCCGCTTGTCTAACAGTTTCTTCACGTTCTTGCGTGCGCCCCCAGCTGGCCCGTTCCTTCGTTATCATTAGCAAAACTTGAAAGGGGAACAGTGTTCGGACGCGGCACCAAATGGACAAAGACGGAGCGGAAGCGCCGCCGCAGGGGTGCGCTTCTCGTTGCGCTCGTGCTTGTTGCCGTTGCCGACAGCGCCACGCTCGCGGGCGCGGCAGTGCTGCACACCCGTCGCCTCGAGCGCGCCATGGGAACCAACGCCGTCATCGCCCCAAACGTGGAGACGGAGCACCGTCACGGCGCCTTCTCCGCAACCATCGAGTACGGTGCCCTCTACTCCGCCGCCGGCCATCAGGTATCCTCCGAGGTTGCCTGGGACGACGACTGGTTCTTCCAGGACCCAACGGCCTACAACCAGGAGCTTGCGCACACCTGCGCGGTCCTTGCCGCGGTGGCAAACGCCGAGAGCGGCTACTACCAGCAGGGGTCGACGGCCCCGGCCTATGCCGAGCGCGCCTTTGCCGACCTGGGCTTCGAGGAGGTCTCCACTGCGTCCTACCGCTATCGCAGCGAGGTGATGGACGAGATCATAGGCCTCGTGGACGGGACCGACGTCGTTGCGTACTCGGTTGCGACCAAGCACGTGCGCTCGTCCCAGACGGGGGAGGAGAAGCTCCTCACGGTGGTCGCCGTGCGCGGATCGTACGGCTCCGAGTGGCTCTCCAACGCCAACATCGGGGAGTCGGACAGCGTGGAGGACCACCTGGGCTTCACGCTCGCCGCCGAGGAGATCGTGGCGGACCTCAACGCCCGTGCCGAGAAGATCGAGTCCGGGATCGAGCGGACCTACCTCTTCTGTGGGCACAGCAGGGGCGGCGCCGTCTCCAACCTCCTCGCGAGCTACGCCGACGGCGTCTCCGGGGACATGGGCGCGATAAGCTCCGCCGAGTCCGTGCGCGCCTACACCTTTGCTGCCCCCAACTGCACCACCGACCCGGCGGCTCGCAGCGAGCGCTACGACAACATCTTCAACGTCCTCAACCCTTCCGACGCGGTGACGATGCTCCTGCCGACGCAGTGGGGCTACGCGCGTCACGGCCGGGACGTCTGGCTGCCCACGATGACCGGGGACGCCGGGCTCACGCAGGCCATGAGCGCCTCGTACGAGGCCTCCATGGGCGTTGCGTGTCCCGTCAAGATCGATGCCCTCGCGCTCTCGGAGGAGTTCGTCGGCTTTCTCACGGACCGCGTTGGGGGAGTGGACGACCTGTTCTCCGTGGGCGGCGCGATGGCAATTGCGCAGGCGTGCTTCGGCTTCGATGTTGGCCAGGTGCTGACGAGCCACTATCCCAACACCTACATAGCGTGGCTCGACGTCACAACGGCCGAGGACCTGCGCATCGAATAACCTGATGTGCTACCATGTCCGGCAGGCGATGACGGAGAGGTCTGGGCGTCGCGTTGCCAGCGGACAAGAGATGGGGGTCACCGGCTGAGAGCCCCCTCCAAGGCAGAGGCCCGGAGTTCACTCCACCAGCCGCGACCTGAACGGCGCGAGGTTCTTCTCGCCAGCTCAGTAGGGAAGCCGTCAGTCCCACGGAACGGGGCAGAAGAGCGGGCGCTCGGGGGAGAAATCCCGACGCGCCAACCGAGGTGGTACCGCGGATCATTCCGTCCTTGGGCAGCAAGATGGCTGTTCACGGGCGGTTTTTTAGTAGAGAAGGGATTGCACGATGTCGATGTCCGACGACCTCAAGGCGATCGAGGCCCAGTTCCAGGAGGGCCTGGCCGCCGCCGAGACCATGGAGGCCCTCGAGGCCCTGCGCGTGAGCTACCTGGGCAAGAAGGGCCAGCTCACGGCCATCATGCGCTCGATGGGCCAGGTGCCGCCCGAGGAGCGCCCGGCCATGGGCCAGCTCGCCAACACCGTCCGCGCCACCGTGGACGCCGCGCTCAAGGCGCGCAAGGAGGATCTCTCCTCGGCACTCCTGGAGCAGAAGATGGCCGCCGACGCCGTTGACGTCACGCTGCCGGGACGTCGCCTGAGCTCCGGCACCCAGCACCTCATCAACCAGATCCGCGAGGAGATCGAGGACATCTTCTGCGGCCTGGGCTACACCGTCGAGGACGGCCCCTACGTGGAGAGCACCTGGTACAACTTCACCGCGCTCAACGCGCCCGAGGACCACCCCAGCCGCTCCGCCAAGGACACCTTCTACGTGGTGGACAACGCTCCGGGCACGATGCTCCACGCCGAGGAGACCAACGTCCAGGGCGAGTCCGACATCCTGCTGCGCACCCAGACCTCCGGCGTCCAGGTGCACGTCATGGAGAACAAGAAGCCGCCGATCTACATGATCTGCCCGGGCACGGTCTTCCGCCCGGATACGGCAGACGCCAACCACCTGCCGCAGTTCACGCAGGTCGAGGGCCTCGTCGTTGACGAGGGCATCACCTTTGGCGACCTCAAGGGCACGCTCGACTACTTCACGCGCGAGATCTTTGGCAAGGACCGCGCCACGCGCTACCGCCCGCACTTCTTCCCGTTCACCGAGCCCAGCTGCGAGGTCGACGTCTCCTGCGGCGTCTGCGGCGGCAAGGGTTGCCGCTTCTGCAAGAACACCGGCTGGCTTGAGATCCTGGGCGCCGGCATGGTGGACCCCAACGTCTTTCAGTTCTGCGGCATCGACCCCGAGAAGTACACCGGCTTTGCCTTTGGCATCGGCGTCGAGCGCGTGGCGGCCCTTCGCTACGACCTGCCCGACCTGCGCATGCTCATGACGGGCGACATGCGCTTCCTCTCGCAGTTCTAGGACTTCCTCTGGCACCCCATCTGGCGGCTCATTCGTCGCTCGCGTACCTAAGTACGCGTCGCTCCTCTTTCACCACCATCTGGGGCACCAGAGAAACCCCTAGAACTACGAGAAATTGTTTTTTACTAAATCGCGCGAGAAGGAGAAGAACATGCGCGTCTCATATGAGTGGCTCAAGAGCATGGTCGACGTGCCGGCGGACCCCGCCGAGCTCGTGGCCGAGTTCACCCGTACCGGCACCGAGGTCGAGGCCACAGAAAAGGTCGGCGCCAACCTCGAGCACGTGGTCACGGCCCAGGTCGTGAGCAAGAAGCCCCACCCCGACTCCGACCACATGTGGCTCTGCCAGGTCTCGGTGGGCGACAAGAACGTGGATGCCGACGGCAACCCCGTGCCCCTGCAGATCGTCTGCGGCGCCCAGAACTTCAACGAGGGCGACCACATCGTGACCGCCATGATCGGCGCGGTGCTGCCCGGTGACTTCAAGATCAAGAAGAGCAAGCTGCGCGGCGTCGAGTCCTGCGGCATGAACTGCTCGGCCCGCGAGCTTGGTCTGGGCGCTGACCACGAGGGCATCATGATCCTGCCCGAGGACGCACCGGTGGGCATGGACTTCACCGACTACCTCGGCATGTCCGACACCGTGATCGACTGCGAGATCACGCCCAACCGCCCCGACTGCCTCTCCATGACCGGCATGGCGGTGGAGGTCGCGGCCATCCTCGACGAGGACACCCACATCGAGCTGCCCGCCGTGAAGGCCGAGCAGGGCCCGAACGCAGCCGACCTCGTCGACGTGACGATCGATGACCCCGAGCTCTGCCCGCGCTACACCGCGCGCGTGGTGCGCAACGTGAAGATCGGCCCCTCGCCCGAGTGGCTCGCCCAGCGCGTTGCCGCCGCCGGCGGGCGCTCGATCAACAACGTCGTGGACGTGACCAACTACGTGATGTACCTCACCGGCCAGCCGCTCCACGCCTTTGACCTGGGCAAGCTCACCGAGCGCGACGGCCGCCGCCACATCGTTGTCCGCGCTGCGCGCGACGGCGAGAAGCTCGTGACGCTCGACGGCCAGGAGCGCGAGCTCACGCACGACATGTGCCTCATCACCGATGACGGTCACACCCCGATCGCCCTCGCCGGCGTCATGGGTGGCCTCGAATCCGAGATCACGGAGGAGACCGTCGACGTCCTTCTCGAGAGCGCGAACTTCTCGTCCGGCCACACGTCGCGCACCTCGCGAAACCTCGACCTCATGAGCGAGGCCTCCATCCGCTACGAGCGCAAGGTCGACGGCTCCAACTGCGCCAACGTGGCCGAGATCGCGGCGGCGCTCTTTGAGGAGTGCTGCGGCGCCGAGGTCTGCCCGGGCATCGTGGACGTCTACCCCGGCGAGGCCGACGACGCGCCCGCCCAGATCACGCTGCGCCCGAGCCGCGCGCGCCTCATCGGCGGCGCGGACATCCCCGAGGAGTTCATGGCCGGCCGCCTGCGTCGCCTGGGCTGCGCGGTGGAGAAGTCCGGCGAGGATGCCCTGGCCGTGACCGCCCCCACCAACCGTCCCGACCTCACTCGCGAGGTCGACCTCATCGAGGAGGTTGTGCGCCTCTGGGGCGAGGGCGACATCGAGGCCACCCTGCCCGCCGCGAAGAACCACGCCGGCGGCCTCACCGTGGAGCAGCGTCGCGTCCGCAAGATCGGTGCCGTGCTGCGCGCCTGCGGCCTCTCCGAGACCTCCACGTACAACTTCGCCGCTCCTGACGACCTTGCCCGCCTGGGCATTCCCGACGTGGGCCGTGGCGTGCCCGTGAAGATCATCCGTCCGCTCGTGGCCGAGCAGTCCGAGATGCGCCGCTCCATGCTGCCGGGCCTCCTTCGCTCCGTGGCGTACAACCTCGACCACGGCGTGGCCAACGTCGCGCTCTACGAGATCGGCCGCGTCTTCTTTGGCCACGAGACCAAGAGCCTCCCCGACGAGCCGAGCTACGTCTGCGGCGTCCTGTGCGGCAAGCGCGCCGACGACGCCTGGAACCAGCACTTTGACGAGTACGACTTCTTCGACGCCAAGGGTGTGGTCGAGGAGCTGCTGGACGCCCTGCGCGTGACCAAGGTCCGCTTCAAGGTGGCCGACCCCGAGCAGTACCCGTGGCTCCAGCCCGGCCGCGCCGCCGAGGTCACGGCCGGCGGCGGCCAGGTCATCGGCTGGGTGGGCAACGTCCACCCGCGCGGTCTCAAGGCCATGGGCGTGGACGCCCCCGTGGTGGCCTTCGAGCTCTCCCAGGCGGCGCTGCTGCGCCTGGCTGCCGATCAGCTGCCCTACGAGGACGTGCCCACGCTGCCTGGCGTTGACGTTGACCTGGCCATCGTCGTGGACGAGTCCGTGACCTGCGAGACCCTCATGCAGCGCATCTCCTCGGCTGGCGGCAAGCTCCTCTCCGACGTCCGTCTCTTCGACGTCTATCGCGACGACGAGCGCGTGGGCAAGGGCAAGAAGTCCATGGCCTTCTCGCTCACCTATCGCGCGGCCGACCGTACCCTCACCTCTGACGAGGTGGAGAAGGCTCACTCCAAGCTCGTGACCAAGGTCTGCAAGTCCACCGGCGGCGAGGTCCGCAGCTAGCCTCTGGCCCGAGTTCAGTTTGCTCGGCCGCCGTCCGCACTGTTCGCGGGCGGCGGCCTTTTGCGTGAGCAGGCTCGTCTCAGTTTCGTTCTGGAATCGCTTTGCGAAACGCGGCTCGTCTCAGCCTTGTGCTGCATAGCCTTCACCAAACAAGGCTCGTCTCAGCTTTGCGCGCAGAATGCCTTGCGAAATAGGGCTCGTCTCAGCCCGAAGCACGTTCGAAGCTGAGACGAGCCCGCCACCGTCAAGCGAGAAGCCCGCAGGGCTGAGACGAGCCCGCAACCGTCAAGCGAGAAGCCCGCAGGGCTGAGACGAGCCCGCCTTCGTCAAGCGAGAAGCCCGCAGGGCTGAGACGAGGCCCTTCTCGCAAAGCGCGGCGCCCCGCACACTGAGACGAGGCCCTTCTCGCAAAGTGAGATCCGGCGCAAGGCTGAGACGAGCGTCAATTCAGAAAGTGCGGCGAGAAGGACGCCGGGATGAGGCTCGATTCCAAAAGACTTGGGGCTCACGCGCCGATTTTGGCTCTCTGGGTCTGACGGCAACGGCTATCCTCGTGCTATCAGGCGAGGGGAGCGGCCATGTTTTGCAGATTCTGCGGCTCGGAGCAGCGCGACGGAGCGAGGTTCTGCTCCAACTGCGGCAGGCCCCTTGAGGGGGAGCCCTCCCAGGCTCGGCCTCAGCAAGCCTCCTGCCAAGAGTCGGTCGGCATGCCTCGTCAGGACGTCCGCGACTGCCGTCTTCCGGCCATCTCCGGTCAGCAACAGCCCGCCCCGCAGCAGCCCGACCAGCAACAGCCCACTCCGCGGCAGCCCGACCAGCACCAAGCCGCCCCGCGGCAGCCCGACCAGCAACAGCCCACGTCGCAGCAGCCCGACCAGCACCAAGCCGCCCCGCAGCAACCCGATCACCAGCCGGTGACCTCGCGACCGATCCCTCAGAAGTCGGGCCGCGGCCTGATGGTCGCAACGGTCGCTCTCGTCGTCCTCGCACTCGCCTCCATAGTGACGCTTGCCGGTGTCCTCACCAACGGCTTCGGCCTGCGTTCTCCTGCAGAGAAGGTCCCGGCATCGGCTGACGGGCCCTCCGAGCCGGACCCCGAGACCGACTCTGACCCCGAGACCGACCCGGCTCCCCCGGATCCCACCATCGAGAGGAATGAGGATCATCAGGGCGGGGGCACGTCCGATGCCCCCCTTGACCCTACGGGCACCGACGCGAGCACCTCCAGTCGCGGCGAGAAGCCCGAAGAGCCGCGGGGTCCCACCGCGGATGAGCTTCGCGCACAGCTTGACATCGTCGAGGACTATCGCGCGGAGTTCGATCACGGCCCCAAGGGCGCCGAGCATCAACGCTACATCGTCCTGCACGACACCGAGGGCGAGGGCAACCCCGAGAGCGTGGTGTCGTGGTGGGCCACCAGCGGAAACCTCGTGGCGGCACACTTTGTGGTGGGCAAGGACGGCCACATCGTCCAGTGCGTGCCGCTCGATCGCATCGCGCACCACGCTGGTTACGGCGACACGGGTCACAACGAGGCCTTCGGCATCGCCGAGGACGGGCGCGACGACATGGCGGGCGCCACCCCCATCGGCTCGAGCTTTGCCGACTACGGCATGAACGCCTGGTCGGTGGGCATCGAGCTCGTGCACGTGGGCGGCTCCGGCGACTACCCGCCCGAGCAGCTGGAGGCGCTCGATCGGCTCGTCGCCTACATAGACGCGTATTATGGGTTTGAGAGCGAGATAACCGATCACAAGGCGTGGCGCTCCGGTAACTCCGACACCTCACCCGAGTTCGCCGGATACCTGGCCAACTATCAGGATCATCGCACGCACGACTGAGAGGATCACCATGTTTTGCACGAACTGCGGCATGCCGGTTCCCGACGGGGCAAAGTTCTGCACGAACTGCGGAAACCTGATCGACGAACCGTCTTCGAAGCCCTCGGGTGAGATGGGTCCGGAGAAGAGCCGGGCGTGGCAGGACGGTGCCGCCCAGACGAGGGTGATGGAGGGCGGCGCCGCCCAGACGAGGGTGATGGAGGGCGGCTCCCCGGCTGCCGGGGGCTATCCGGGAGCAGTCCGGCGAGGCGCGGGCTCGGGTCCAGTCGGGGACACCGCCGGTTTCTCCGGGCTGGAGAGCGCCCCGTACGCCCAGCCCTACGAGGAGAGCGCCTATGTGGGGACCTCCCAGCAGAAGGGCGGGCGCGGACGCATCGTCGCCGCAATCGTCGCGGGCGTCGTTGCCGTGCTCGCGGTTGCTGCCGTCGTGATCGTGCTCGTCGACCCCTTCGGCCTGAACCTCCTCGGGCCCAAGCTGTCCGAGATCTCCGTCGAGTCTGCCCCCGAGAAGATTGCGTACGAGGTCGGGGAGGAGCTCGACCCCAACGGCCTTGTCCTCACGCTCACCTTTGACGACAAGACCTCGCAGGCGGTGGAGTACTCCAGGGCCAACGCCGACGACTTCTCCTTCGACCCGACCGAGTTTGACGAGAAGGGCGAGGTTGACGTGACCGTGTCCTACGAGGGAAAGGAGACGGAGTTCTCCGTCACCGTGGATGACGAGGGCGTGGACGACCCCGTCGTGGAAGAAGACGAGGAGCCGGAGCTCGAGCTTATCGCGATCGGCGAGAGCCCGCGCAGGACCGAGTACAAGGTGGGGGAGAAGCTCGACCCCTCCGGCCTCGTCCTGACCCTCGTGTACGACAACGGCGACAGGGGCGAGGCGGCGTACTCCTCGTCCAACGCCGGTGACTTCTCCTTCGACCCGAGCACCTTCGACGCCGCCGGTGACATCGGCGTCACCGTGACGTACGAGGGCTTCGAGGCGGTCTTCACCGTCAGGGTCGAGGAGGACGAGAAGCCCACGTCCGGCGGCGGCTCCACGACCAGCTCCTCCTCCAATGCGTACGTCCTCCCGGACAGCGCCACGCGCCTCTACAGCAAGAGCGAGCTCCAGGGTCTCTCCAACTGGGAGCTCTACGTGGCTCGCAACGAGATCTACGCCCGTCACGGCCGCACGTTCCAGAAGGACGACCTCCAGAGCTACTTCAACAGTCAGGCCTGGTACACGCCGCTCTACTCGCCCGAGGAGTTCGACGGCATGAGCCTGCTCAACAGCACCGAGCAACAGAACGCCGCTACCATCCTCGAGCTCGAGCAGTCGCGCGGCTCGTCCTACGTCTAGGCCGGCCTCAAACGCGCTCGTCTGTCGGGGCGTCTTTCTTTCTGGGGCGCCGGTTCCGTGCTAGCATGGGGTCATGCCGAGCTGGAACATACATACCGCGCACGTGGAGCGGCTCCTTCGCGAGGAGGGGGCGGCCGCCCTGGGCGTGCGTGACGAGAACGCGTTTCTTCTCGGCAACCTGGCCCCCGACGTCTACGTGGGCTACATGGTCCCCAACACCACCGTGCGCATAGACTACAAGCTCACGCACTACACCATCCGCGAGCATATCCCGCTGCCGCGCTACGACGACTTCTGGGACTTCTACATCGCCGGGCGCGACGACGTCTCTGACGTGGTGCTCGGCGCGTGGGCGCATCTGGTGGCTGACCACGTGTACAACGCGCATACGCGAGCCTACCTGGCGAGCATCGGCGTGGAGCCGGGTGAGCGGGCGCGCATCGGCAAGCAGGGGGACTTCGCGCTCTTTGGGCGCACCCTGGACATCTCGCTCGTGCCGCACGTGGACGAGGCGCTTCTCGCCCAGTGCGCCGCGTTTCCGCCGTACTCCATCCTGGAGCGAGACGTGCGCGGCGCCGTTGAGTCCGCGCGCAGGATCGTGGAGAAGAACCAGGTGGAGCACCTGGGCGGGGCCCCGGACTACCAGCTGCTCACGGCCGAGTTCTTTGACGTGGCCCGCGAGGAGGCAAACGCCACGATCGTAGGGGGCCTCTCAAGCCGCGTGTGAGTCATCCCGCCGCTTGCGGCGCGCAAATTAGGCGAACGGCGCCCAGGTAGAATGGATGGGTCTGTTGTCTGTGCCGGGAGGTGCGCGCATGAGCTGGTACGAGCCGTCGTTTGTCTATCAGATCTATCCCCTGGGTCTCTGCGGGGCCCCGTACGAGAACGACGGCGCACTCGAGCATCGCCTGCTCAAGATCGTGGACGACGGATGGGTCGACCACATGGCCAGGATGGGCGTCACGTGCCTGCTGCTCAACCCCGTCTTCGAGTCCGACGCGCACGGCTACGACACGCGCGACTACTCCAAGGTGGACTGCCGCCTCGGTACCAACGAGGACCTGCGCACGGTCGTGGACGCCTGCCACGCCGCCGGCATCAAGGTCCTTCTCGACGGCGTGTTCAACCACGTGGGGCGCGGCTTCTGGGCGTTCCAGGACGTGCTGCAGCGCCGCGGCGAGAGCCCGTATGCCGGATGGTTCGAGATCGACTTCAACGGCAACAACTGCTTCGACGACGGCCTCTCCTACAGCTGCTGGGAGGGCGCGGCGGCACTGGTGAAGCTCAACCACTGGAACCAGGATCTCAACAACTACCTGGCCGACGTCATCCGCGGCTGGGTGCGCGAGTTTGACATCGACGGCCTGCGCCTGGACGTAGCGTACTGCCTCGACCAGGGCTACCTGCGCTCCCTGCGTGGCCTTGCCGATGAGATCGGCCGCGAGCGCGGCGAGAAGTTCCCGCTGGTGGGAGAGACAATGTTCGGCGACTACAACCAGTGGATGGGCGAGGACCTCTGCGACTCCGTGACCAACTACGAGGCCTACAAGGGCCTGTGGTCCTCCATGAACGCGGCCAACATGCACGAGGTCGCCTACGCGCTGGAGCGCCAGAGCGGAAGCCACCCGTGGGACCTTTACACCGGCCGTCACATGCTCGACTTTGTGGACAACCACGACGTGCCGCGCATCGCCACCAAGCTGGACGACGGTCGCCAGCTGGTGCCGCTCTACGGGCTGCTCTTTGCCATGAGCGGCGTGCCGGCGGTCTACTACGGCAGCGAGTGGGGCATCGAGGGCGAGCAGCTCCCCGGCGACCACGAGCTGCGCCCCGCGCTGGACGCGCCGGAGTGGAACGCGCTCACGGACTGGATCGCAGCGCTGGCGAAGGCTCGCGCGGGCTCGGAGGCGCTCGTCTGGGGCGACTACACGCAGCTCCAGTGCCAGCCGCAGCAGCTGGTCTTCCAACGTCGCAGCGAGGGCGAGCGCGTGATCGTGGCCATCAACGCGAGCGGCGAGCCCGCGACGGCGCACTTTGACGCCCAGTGCGGCCGCGCCGTGGACCTCATCACCGGGGAGGAGCATGACTTTGGCGGCGGCTCCGAGCTCAAGCCCTTCTCGGCATACTACTGGCGCTGCGAGCGCTAGGGGCGCCGGCTCTTAGCTTGACCAAACGGGCCTCGTCTCAGCCTTTCGGCCGGAAAACTTGACCAAACGGGGCTCGTCTCAGCCTGAACGGCGTTCAAAGCTGAGACGAGCCCGCCATCGTCAAGCGAGAAGCCCCGCAGGACTGAGACGAGCCTGCCACCGTCAAGCGAGAAGCGCGCAGGGCTGAGACGAGCCCGCTTTCGTCAAGCGAGAAGCCCCTCAGGGCTGAGACGAGCCTGCCGCCGTCAAGCGAGAAGCCCCGCGAGGTTGAGAAATCGGAGCCCTGTCTTTCTGTAGCAATGTGGCAGAGCGAACTTTTTGGGTACGATGACAAGACATGAGGACGTGCGATGGGAGTCATGGTGGACGATAGCGCACATACTGCCAGGCTGTCGTGTGACGGCACGTACACCTGCTTTTCGTTTGGGCCTTACCGCATTCGATTCCGTACGTCGAGGAGCCTGAGGCGTTATCTAAGCGTTAAGTCTTGGGACAGGGGCTACATCGTCGTCGAGGCGGAATACGACGGGCAGGGCAACCCCGTTGAGGAATACATCGACTTGGTGCCGATACTGGAAAACCTCTATCTTGACGCTGACTCCGTGCTTGCCCCTATAGAGGAGGTGCTTGTTGCATGAGCGAGACTGAGCTGGCGGCCGTGGCCGACGGTGCGGACATGATCGTGAACGGGTATGCCTTCACGCTTGCAGATGGCAGTATCCGGGTTCTCAAGCTCAGGGCGCCTTTCAATGCCGCGGTTTTCTCTCGAGACGGGGAGATGCTTGAGACAAGCATGGATGACATAGAGCTGGCAATTGTCGCCGACTACCTCTCGCGGAATCGAGACTGTCTGGACGACTTGCATGCCTAAGTACTACGACTTCAAGATATGCGGGTACTACCTCTACTTCACTGCCCACTGCATTGTTGAGTGCATGCACGTCCATGCAAGCGATGCGCGCCTGACCGAAGGCGGCTCGGCCAAGTTCTTCGTACGGAGCAGTGGCGAAGCGGTTGTGCGGGATCGCGGTAGGCTCTCCGACCATGAGTTGAGTGTCATCTGCCGGTTCATTAAGGCGAACTATCGGGAGATGTACCTTGCTTGGTCGAAGATGAGCGACCAGGGCTTCTTTGAGGGCTGAGTTCTCCGCTTGACCAAACGGGGCTCGTCTCAGCTTCGTGGCCGGAAAACTTGACCAAACGGGCCTCGTCTCAGCCTTGCGGCCGGAAAACTTGACCAAACAGGGCTCGTCTCAGCCTGAAGGGCGTTCAAAGCTGAGACGAGCCCGCTTTCGTCAAGCGAGAAGCCCCGCAGGACTGAGACGAGCCCGCCACCGTCAAGCGAGAAGCGTGCAGGGCTGAGACGAGCCCGCTTTCATAATCGCGAGAAGCACGCAAGGCTGAGACGAGCCCGCAACCGTCAATCGAGAAGCCCCGCGGGCAACGCAAAAGGGCCCCGGACGCACGTCCGGGGCCCTGCGACTCGCTGTTCTTCTCGGCTACTGGACCTGCGCCACCATCGCCATGTTGGTGGAGGTGGTGTAGTCGCCCAGGCGCGGCGAGGTCTGGGCGTCGCCGGCGGTGATGACGACGATGTCGCCGGCCTCGACCAGGCCGTTGTTCTTCGCCGTGGTCAGCGCGTTGTAGAGCGTGCTGGAGAGCGAGCCCTGCTCCACGGTGCGGTACGCGTAGACGCCCCAGTAGAAGCAGGTGCGACGGATGGTCTCCTCGCTCGGGGACGTGGCGTAGAGCGGCATCTTGGGACGGAAGGTGGAGATCAGGCGCGCGGAGCGGCCGGAGTGCGTGGGGGCGAGGATGCACTTGGCGTTCACGCGGTCGGCCATCTCGAGCGCGGCAAAGCCGGTGGCGCCGTTGACGTTGCGCACGCCGCCGCGGTCGTGGTACTCCTTGCGCTCGGGCACGTACTTCTCGGTCTCCTTGCAGATCTCGGACATGGTCTTCACGGCCTCGATCGGGTACTTGCCGGCCGCGGTCTCGCCGGAGAGCATGACGCAGTCGGTGCCGTCGTAGATGGCGTTGGCAACGTCGGTGACCTCGGCGCGCGTGGGGCGCGGGTTGCGCTGCATGGAGTCGAGCATCTGCGTGGCGGTGATGACCGGCTTGTAGTGCTGGTTGCACTTGCGGATGATGGTCTTCTGGATGTGCGGCACCTCGGCGGCCGGCACCTCAACGCCCAGGTCGCCGCGGGCGACCATGCAGCCGTCGGCCTCGTGGAGGATCTCGTCGAAGTTCTTCACGCCAAGGGCGCTCTCGATCTTGGGGAAGATGAGGATGTTGGGCGTGCCCATCTCGATGCAGATCTTGCGGATCTCCTGGACGGCCTTGCCGTCGCGGATGAAGGAGGCGGCGATGGCGTCGATGCCCAGCTCGCAGCCAAACATGATGTCCGCGCGGTCCTGGGCGGTGACGGACGGCAGGCTGATGTTGACGTTGGGGATGTTCACGCCCTTGCGCTCGCCGAGCAGGCCGCCGTTGGTGATCTTGCAGTACATGTCGGTGCCCTCGACGTGGTCGACCTCCAGGCCGATGAGACCGTCGTCGATCAGGATGACGGAGCCCTTCTCCACCTCGTTGGGCAGCTCCTTGTAGTCGAGCGAGAAGCGCTCGGCGGTTCCCACCACGTCGTCGTCGGTGGTGACGATGCAGGTCTTGCCGGTCTCGAGCTGGACCTTCTCGCCGTCCTTGAGCAGGCCGGTGCGGACCTCGGGGCCCTTGGTGTCGAGCAGGATCGCCACCGGGATGGAGAGCTCGCGGGAGAGCTTGCGCACGCGCTCGATGTTCTTGCGGTGGTACTCGTGGGAGCCGTGGGAGAAGTTGAAGCGCGCAACGTTCATGCCGTGCAGGATGAGCTGGCGCAGCACCTCCTCGTCCTCGACGGCCGGACCCATGGTGCACACGATCTTGGTCTTCTTCTTCTTGAAAGTTGCCATCTGAGCCTCTCTCTTCGCTCGGACAGGGGGAACAGGGGGACGGGGCGGGCGATGCCGGCTAGCAGACCACGCTGCGGTCCACGAAGTCGGTGCCGTTGGCGTAGGCGCGCGCGTTGTCGAGCGTGACGCGGGCGATCTCGCCGAGGGCCTCGTGGGTGAAGAACGCCTGGTGGCTGGTCATGACGACGTTGGGGAAGGAGCAGAGGCGCGCGGTCACGGAGTCGATGACCTGGCCGCCGCGGTTCTGGTAGACGTTGGGGCCCTCCTCGTCGTAGACGTCGAGGCCGGCGGCGCCGATCTTGCCGGAGAGGATGCCGCGGATGAGGGCCTGCGTGTCCACGAGGCCGCCGCGACCGGTGTTGATGAAGATCACGCCGTCCTTCATCTTCGCGATGGACTCGTCGTTGATCATGTGACGGCTCTCGTCGTTGAGGAAGGCGTGGAGCGAGATGAGGTCGGAGCGGCGATAGAGCTCGTCGTAGTCGACGTACTCGTCGACGACGCCCTCCTCCACGAGCTTCTGGTTGGGGTAGAGGTCGGAGCCCAGGACCTTCATGCCAAAGCCCTTGCAGATGCGGCAGAGCGCGGCGCCGATGCGGCCGGTGCCGATGATGCCGGCGGTCTTGCCGTGGAGCGTCTCGCCGACGAGGCCGTCGAGCGAGAAGTCGTTCTCGCGGACGCGGATGTAGCCCTTGCAGATGCGGCGGTTGGCGGCCAGCGCGAGGCCCATGGCGTGCTCGGCGATGGCCTCGGGGGAGTAGGCGGGGACGCGGGTGACCTTGATGCCCAGGTCCTCGGCCACGGCAACGTTGACGGCGTCGAAGCCGGCGCAGCGCATGAGCAGCAGCTTCACGCCAAAGCCGGCGAGGATCTCGAGCGTCATGGCGCCGCAGTCCGCGTTGACGAAGGCGCAGACGGCGTCATAGCCGCGCGCGAGCGCCGCGGTCATGGGCGTGAGGTTGGTTTCGGTGAAGTCGATCTTGATCTCGGGGTAGTCCACGAGCTCCTTGGTGAACGAGGCCCTGTCATAGCTGGCGGTTCCATAGAACAGGATGTTCATCTCGTTGCGCTTCCTTTCCGTTGCGCGCCCCTTGCGCGCAGTTGCAACTGGTAACGTACTGGCCCCAAGTTTAGCGCAGGCAAGGCACATGTAAGCGCTGCGCAGCCTGAAATTGCGCTGTTTGATGGAATCGGTCCCACAAGCGGGGCGCGGGGTGCGGAGCCAGCGCCTCGCAACCGTCCAACCCTCCGCTTCCGTCAGTCCTCGTCGCGCAGCAGGCGCCAGACGGTGGTCCGGCTGATGCCGAGCGTGCGCGCCGCCTCCGTCTGGTTTCCGCCGTACTTCTCCACGACCATGCGCACGACGTCGCGCTCTATGGCGCGCAGGGGCCGCAGGAGGTCGATGCTCGACGCCGCGCTCGGCGTGTCGAGCGACGAGAAGCGCGTCGTCCCCTCGCGGTCGAGCGCCTCGCGGACGTCTCCCGCCCTCACCACGCCGCCCTCCGCCGTTGCGGCGGCTCGCTGGAGCACCTGCCGGAGCTCGATGTAGTTCCTTGGCCAGGGGTGCGCCGCCAGGAGCTCCATCGCCTCGTCGGTGACGAAGGGCGGCTCCGCCCTCATCCGCTGCGCCTCCCGGTCGAGGAAGAGGCGGACCGCCTGTCGGATGGTCCTCCGGCGTCGCAGGGGAGGGGCGGTGAGCACGTGGCAGTGCAGATGCTCCACAAATACGGCGATGGCCCCCGGCTCGGTGGCGTCCAGGTTGTCGTTGGCCGAGAAGATCACGTGGTTCCGCTCGCACGCCCCCGTCTGCCGCATCACGCTCACGAGCCGCTGCGCCCTGATGGGAGGCAGGGCGTGGACCGCCTTGACCCAGAGGGTCTCGCCCTCCCCGTAGAGCGGGGAGTTGGGCGAGTTCATGAGGTGGTCCCAGCTCCTCTCGGTGAGCAGGGGGCAGTCGATGGTCACAAACGGCCTGGAGCCCCACGTGCCCCTCAGGTAGAGGAGCTCGGCGATGCGGTTCTTTCCGGTGCCCACCTCGCCCTCGAGCGCCACGGGCCGCCCGGACCTCACCGCCGCCACGATCGCCGGGGCGATGTCCTCCTCCGCCCGGACCGCGCTGAAGGTGCTCTCCCGGTAGGAGCGCTCGACCTCGTCGCGGTTCCGTCGCTCGATGCCCAGCAGGCTGTCGTTGGTGGGTGCGCTCGAGGACATGACGGAGAAGGACACGTAGGTGTCGGGCCCCTGCTGGAAGACGGTCTTGGAGACGCGGTACGTCCTCCTCCCGCGCTGCAGGACGAGCCGCTCGTCGTCGGTCCCGTCGAGGTGGGCGCGCATGAGGGAGAGGAGGTCGGGGCGATGCTCGGAGAGGTTGGCGTAGACGAGCCTGCCCTCCGCCGTGAAGAGCGCGACCTTTGACGGGAGGCTGCGGATGACCTGCCAGAGAACGTGGTTCTGCGAGGTGATCTCGCCCATCTGCTGACAGAGGAGAAGCGCCGCCCTGAGGGCCTTCCTCACGCTCTGCTCGCCGGACGCGAGCAGGTGGGCGTCCAGCCCCCGTGCGGCGCAGGCGCTCTGGGAGAAGTTGTCGCAGAGCACGACCTCGTAGTCGCCCTCCAGCATGTCATAGAGGACAAGCGGCAGCTCGTCCTCGAAGTCCACGTCAAAGATGTCGAGGTCGAAGTCAGAGAAGTCCGCCACCTGGCGCACTGCCTCGAGCGCGTTGGAGAAGCCCACCACGGCGGTTCTCGCGCCCCCGGGGTTGTAGAGGGCGAGGGCCTCCAGGAGGTCCGCGGCGGAGACGTCGATCTCTATGACAGGGATCGAGAGCTCGTCCTCGAGCATCTGCGCCGTTCCGCCGCGCGAGATGATCACGTCGTAGCCGGAGTCCATGCTGCCGAGCGCGGCGGCAAGTCCCTCGGAGAGGTCGCCCTCGTGAATGGTCAGGTCGAGCTCGGGGTAGTCTCCCGCAACCGACTCCGCAACCTTGACGAGCTCGGGGTAGGGAGAGACGAGAAGGGCGCTGTAGGTCTCCATGGCTCACATCCGTTCAGATATGAAACACATATCTCCAGAAAGACGTTTCAAATTGTAACGATTCTTCGGTCGCGAGGATGTGTCGAAACGATGGCGAGAGGTTCAGGATTTTCTCAGACAGAACGGAGGTGCCTATGGCAAAAATCCTGCTCATCGCCGACGACCTTACGGGCGCGCTCGATGCGGGCGTGTGCCTCCTGCCGGCCGCCGTGGTCGTGTCCACCTCTCCGGAGGGCGTCGACCGTCACCTTCTCGACTCGTGCCCCTCTGCGCTCGCGGTCAACGCGGGCACAAGGCATCTCAGTGCCCCCGAAGCCGCCGAGCGCGTGTGCCGCCTGGTCTCCCTCGCCCGCGAGGCGGGCGTTTCCTGCGTGGTCAAGAAGACCGACTCCGCCCTGCGGGGCAACGTGGGCGCCGAGCTGGCGGCCGCGTGGCAGGCGAGCGGCGCCGAGAGGCTCCACTTCATACCCGCCCTGCCCGACATGGACCGCGTCACGCGCGCCGGCATCCACTACGTGGACGGCGTCCCCGTGAGCGAGAGCCGCTTTGGGCTCGACCCCTTCGAGCCCGTTGCCAGCTCGGACGTTCGCGAGCTCATCGCCGCACAGACCAACGCTCCCGTGACCGTGGTGGGGGAGGGCGAGCCCCTCCCGCCCGACGCCAGGGGCATCGTGGTCTACGACGTCACCTCCCAGGACTCGATGCTCGAGCGCGTGCGCATGCTCGACGCGGCGGGCGAGCTCGGCGTCGTGGCGGGCTGCTCGGGAGTCGCGAGCGCCCTCGCGCGCGTCCTCGACCTCGACCCCGAGTACGTTGAGGCGCACGGTGAGACGGGCGGCCTGCTCGTGGTCTGCGGCAGCGTGAACGGCACGTCGAGGGCGCAGTGCGCCTGCGCGGAGCAGTCCGGCGCGAGCACGTTCCACATCGGGAGCACCGAGAAGTGCGACGACTCCTGGCTCGACGGCCCCGCGGGGCGCGAGTTCGTCTCCCGCGTCTCCGCCTCGTGGTCGGAGCGCCCCCTCACGGTCGTGGACGGCTCCGGGATGGAGGACCTCACCGGGCTCCTGCCCGAGGGCGCGGACGTCCGCCAGGTCGTGGCGGACCACATCGGGGCGATCCTCGTGCGCATCTGCGAGCGCGGCGTGCGCGGCCGCGTGCTCGTCACGGGCGGGGACATCCTCTCGAGCTTTCTCTCCCAGGCGGGGGTGGGGCTCGTGAGGCCGCTCGGTCAGCCGGTGCCCGGCATCGTGGGTTTTGAGCTCGGCCTCTCGGGCCAGAGCCTCGTGATCTTCTCTAAGTCAGGTGGGTTTGGAAACAGGGAGCTCTTCGTCGAGATGGCGGGCGGCCCCCGTGAGGCAGTGAAGGAGTGTGCCCATGCTTAGCAAGTATTCCCTCAGGCTCCCCAAGGTCGTCTACGGTGGCGAGAACCCCATCGACGAGCTCGCGGCGGCGCTGCGCAAGGAGGGCGCCGGGAGCGTCGTCGTGTTCACGGACGCCTCCCTGCACAAGCTCGGTCTGGTGAACCCGGTGCTCGAGGCCATCGAGTCCGCGGGCGCAACGTTCGAGATCATCGACGACATCCCCGCCGAGCCCACCTACGGCCAGGTTCAGAACGTGGTCGACCAGGTCAAGAGCGCCTCTGCGGACGCCATCGTTGCCGTGGGCGGCGGCTCCGTCATGGACGCGGCCAAGCTCGCCGCCGTCTGCGCCACGGACGCCTACACCGTCCACGACCTTCTCGCCGACCCGACCCGTGCCACCAAGCAGCTCACGACCTTCATGGTCCCCACCACGGCCGGCACCGGCGCCGAGGCCACGCCCAACGCCATCGTGGCCGTGCCCGAGGACGAGCTCAAGGTCGGCATCGTGAACGACGCGATGATCGCCGACTACGTGGTCCTGGACGCCCGCATGATCAAGAACCTCCCGCGTCCGATCGCGGCCTCGACGGGCATCGACGCCCTCTGCCACGCCATCGAGTGCTACACGTCCACGAAGGCCAACCCCTTCTCCGACATCTTTGCCCTCGAGGCCTTTGACCTCATCATCAACAACATCGAGGCCGCCTGCGACGACCCCGAGGCCATGGATGCCAAGCGCGCCATGCAGATCGCGAGCTTCTACGCCGGCATCGCCATCACGGCCTCCGGCACCACGGCGGTGCACGCCCTGTCCTACCCGCTCGGCGGCAAGTACCACGTGGCGCACGGTGTCTCCAACGCCATCCTGCTGAGCCCCGTGATGCACTTCAACGAGCCCGCCATCCGCGAGCGCCTCGCGGTGGCCTACGACCGCGCCATCCACGGCGACGCCGCCACGGTAGAGGAGAAGTCCGCCGCCGTCATCGAGCGCATGGACCAGATCGTGAGCCACCTCGACATCCCCAAGAAGCTCGAGGAGCTGGGCGTGACCGACGCCAACGTCGACCAGCTCGCGGCTGCGGGCATGACGGTCCAGCGCCTGCTCGTGAACAACATGCGCGAGGTCACGCTCGAGGACGCCAAGGCGATCTACGCGCAGGTGCTCTAGGGATCCAACACGTCAGGAGCGGCCGGGTCACCCGGCCAGGAAAAGAAAGGATAGAAACATGGCTGAGCTCAAGGGAATCGTCGTTCCTATCGTCACCCCGATGAACGAGGACGAGTCCATCAACCTCGAGGAGCTGCGTCGCCAGGTCGACCGCCAGATCGAGGCCGGCATCCACGGCATCTTCCCGTTCGGAACCAACGGCGAGGGCTACATCCTCAACGGCGACGAGAAGAAGCTCGTCCTCGAGACCGTCATCGACCAGGTCGCCGGTCGCGTGCCCGTCTACGCCGGCACCGGCTGCATCTCCACCAAGGAGACCATCGAGCAGTGCAAGATGGCCGAGGCGGCGGGCGCCGACATCCTCTCTGTCATCACGCCGTCCTTCGCCAAGGCGAGCCAGCACGAGCTGATCGTCCACTACACCACCGTTGCCGAGGCCGTGCACAACATGCCGATCGTCCTCTACAACATCCCGGCGCGCACCGGCAACGCCCTCGAGCCCGAGACCATCGTCGAGCTCGCCAAGATCGACAACATCGTGGGCGCCAAGGACTCCTCCGGCAACTGGGACAACCTCTCCGCCTACATCGACCTCACCAAGGACATGGACTTCGGCGTGCTCTCCGGCAACGACGCCCTGATCCTCAAGGCGCTGCGCCGCGGCGCGAAGGGCGCCATAGCCGGCTGCGCCAACGTCTACCCCAAGAACATGGTGGGCATCTACGAGAACTGGGCCAAGGGCGACGACGAGGCCGCCGAGGCATGCCAGGCCGCCGTGGCGCCGCTGCGCGACTGCTTCAAGTACGGCAACCCCAACACCGTGGTGAAGACCGCCGTCAACCTTCTTGGCTATCCCGTCGGCAAGTGCCGCGCGCCGTTCAACTACCTCTGCCCCGAGGGCGTCGAGGCCCTCAGCGCCGCGCTCGAGGCCGACAAGGCTAAGGGGATGTGCTAATGGCGGCCGAGCTCCCCATCGTCGCCATCACCATGGGCGACCCGGCCGGCAACGGCCCGGAGATCACGGTGAAGGCGCTCTCCGATCCCGCCCTCTACGAGCGCTGCCGCCCCATCGTGGTCGGTGACGCAAAGATGATCGAGCAGGCCAAGGGCTTCGTGAACCACCCGGAGATCGAGGTCAACCCCGTCTCTGACGTCGCGTATGCCAAGTTCCAGGCGGGCACGATCGACGTCTACCACCTCGACCTCATCGAGGACGTGGCCTCCTTCAAGCTGGGCGAGGTCTCCGCAGAGGGCGGCAACGCCGCCTTCCAGAGCGTCAAGCGCACGATCGAGCTGGCCATGGAGGGCAAGGTGGACGCCACCGTCACCAACGCCCTCAACAAGGAGGCCATGAACCTGGCGCTCGCGCCGCAGGGCATGCACTTCGACGGCCACACGGAGATCTACGCCACCTACACCGGCACCAAGAAGTACTCGATGATGCTCGCCCATCACGACTTCCGCGTGGTGCACGTGTCCACGCACTGCTCGCTGCGCGAGGCGTGCGACCGCGTGAAGACCCCGCGCGTCCTCGAGGTCATCAAGCTGGGGTGGCAGGCGTGCCGCGACCTCGGCATCGAGAACCCCAAGGTCGCCGTCGCCGGCCTCAACCCGCACTCCGGCGAGCACGGCCTCTTCGGCACCGAGGAGATCGACGAGATCATCCCCGCCATCGAGCTCGCCCGCGCGGAGGGCATCGACGCCGTGGGCCCCTGCCCGCCCGACAGCGTCTTCTCCGAGATGAACGGCGGCTGGTACGACATCGTCGTCTGCATGTACCACGACCAGGGGCACATCCCCACCAAGACGCTCGGCTTCGTGTACGACCGCGAGGCCGGCTCCTGGAAGGCTGTCGAGGGCGTCAACGTCACGCTCGGTCTCCCGATCATCAGGACGTCCGTCGACCACGGCACGGGCTTCGCGCTTGCCGGCAAGGGGACGTCCAACGAGCTCTCGCTCGTGAACGCCATCGACTACGCACTGCGCATGGCGGCGGGGAGGGCCGCCAAGGAGCAGGGGTAGTGAGATGGGCTCTGTGGGGCCGAGGTTTGGCGACTGGGGCCCCATCAGAGCCCGGTAGGGCGGGGTCCGTCATCCGGCGGACGACGGACCTCGCATGTGATTCTCGCACGTTTGTCAGACTAGGAAAGGAGTTGGGAGAACAATGACACTCGCGATGATTCTCTCGCTCGTCGTTCTCGTCGCGATGATCGCGATGATTCTCTTTGACGTTCTGCCGTTCGGCCTGCCGCCCATTGCATGCTGCGTCCTGATCGTCATCTTCGGCTCGATCTTCGGCGACCAGATGACCGAGCTCGCCAAGCCCTGGGACATCTCGTACGCCTTTGCCGGCTTCACCAACAACACCACGTGGATGCTCGCGTTCTTCATGGTCATCCTGGCGGCCATCCAGAAGACCCAGATGATCAACACCGTCAAGAACGCCATGACCAAGCTCGTCGAGAAGGGCGGCTTCAAGAGCTATGTCCTTCTCCTCATCGTCGTCATGCTCGGCGCCTCCATCCTCGGCATGGGCTCCACCGCGTTCTACGTCCTGATCTTCTCGCTCGTGGTCACCATGCCCTACAGCGACAAGCTCCCCAGCTCCAAGCTGATGCTGCCGCTCGGCATCGCCTCCAACCACCCGCTCATCCCGATCAACGTTGCCCTGCAGTACGGCGTGGCCGTCTCCGTCCTGGCCGCCTCCGGCCTCGAGGAGGGCATCTCGATGGTCCAGTTTGCCATCGTGACCTTCTTCCTCTCCGTGGGCTTCCTCGTGTGGGCCATCGTCGGCTATCGCTTCCTCCCGAGCCACCCCGTTGCCGAGCCCACCGTCGAGAACGCCAAGGCGCTCGCCGGTGAGGGTCCCGCCGCCATGCCGCGCTGGAAGGAGACCGCGACCATCCTCGCCTTCGTCATCTCCATCGTGGCGATGGTCCTCGTTGACTACATCGGCCAGCTCTCCTACGTCATCCCGGGTGCTGCCGCCTTCTTCATGGTGCTCATCAAGGTCCTCGACTTCGGCGAGTTCCGCGACAACCTCTTCAGCCCGATCATCCTCATGACCGCGGGCGTCATCCCCGTTGCCAACTGCCTCGCCGACTCCTGCCTCTCCACGCTCGTCGGCAACACCGTCGCCGGCGTCATCGGCACCGGCGTGCCCCCGATCGTGCTGCTGCTCATCTTCACGGTGCTCTGCTCCACGTTCGCCTGCTTCACGGGCTCCCAGATCGGCATCGTCATGATCTTCGCGCCGCTCGCCATCGCCGTGTGCCAGGGCCTGGGCTACAACCCCATGGCCGCCTGCGTGGCCGTCACGCTCTCCGGCTGGGCCGGTCACTACATGCCCATCGACGGCCTGCCCGCCATGGCCTACGGCATGGGCAAGTACACGATGGTCGAGTTCTGGAAGTTCACCATCCCGCAGTACATCGTGCGTCTCGTGTTCCTGTGCGTGGGCGCCCTGATCGTCTTCCCGATGTAATTTCCCGCCCGGCCCGCCCCCATCTCCCGTAGGGGCGGGCCCTTCCAGAACGAGAGGAAGAAAGATGGCAGTCAAAACCCTCCCCGGGCTCACGCCCGACGGCCAGATCTACTTCGATCCCGAGATGAAGGTTACCGAGGCCATGCTCCCGCCCGGCCCCTGGGCGTCCGCCCACGGCCCCGGCCTCGTGGAGACGCCCGCCGGCACGCTCCTGTGCTGCTGGTTTGCCGGCACCTTCGAGGGCGACACGGACATCAACATCGTGGTGTCCCGTCTCGAGAAGGGTTCCGACCAGTGGAGCGAGCCCATCTACGTCTCCTGCGACAACGACTTCTCCAACCAGAACCCGTCGCTGTTTCTGGCGCCGTCCGGCGAGGTCTGGTGCATGTACACCTCCCAGCGCGGCCGCGAGCCGGGCAAGGATAACATGCAGTACACCTCCGTCATCAAGCGCCAGGTCTCCGCGGACGACGGCCTCACCTGGTCCGAGCCCGAGGTCGTCCTCCCCGAGGAGGGCACCTTCGCCCGCCAGGCGATCCAGGTCCTCTCCAACGGCCGCTGGATCTACGGCCTGTGGCTCTGCACGGACAGCGCGAGCGGCCTCGCCGGAGACCCCAGCGCCTTTGCGATCTCCGACGACCAGGGCGCCACGTGGCGTCGCGTGGACATGCCGGGCTCTGCCGGCCGCGTTCACCCGAGCGTCGTCGAGCTCGAGGACGGGCACCTCGTCGCCTTCATGCGCAGCCG
Source organism: uncultured Olsenella sp. (assembly GCA_949287905.1). Taxonomy (GTDB): domain Bacteria; phylum Actinomycetota; class Coriobacteriia; order Coriobacteriales; family Atopobiaceae; genus Thermophilibacter. Next base: position 52,123 of record CASEHX010000012.1, on the reverse strand, counting down.
CGAGGCCGATTGGGTCTATCGCAGCGAGTCGCTCGACTACGGCGACACCTGGAGCGTCCCCGAGCCCACTCCGCTGCCCAACAACAACTCCGGCATTGCCGCGGTGAGGCTTGAGAGCGGCCGCGTGGCGGTTGCCTACAACCACTCGAGCGCCCCGCAGGCCTACGGCAAGAAGGGCGCCTGGCCCGGCCTCCGCTGCCCGGTCTCCATCGCCCTCTCCGAGGACGGCGGCAAGACCTTCCCGCTCATCCGCCACATCGAGCGCGGCCAGGGCTACGTGGGCGACGAGAACCGCTCCAACAACATGCAGTACGAGTATCCCTGCCTCATCCAGGCCGCGGACGGCATGCTGCACCTTGCGTACGCGTTCGAGACCCGTCGCGGCGTGAAGTGGGTCACCCTTCGCGAGGAGGACGTCATCGGCGAGAAGCGCGGCGCCGGCACCTACAACCCCACCTCGGGCGAGGGCTGCCGCTAGTCGCGTGACCTTGACAGGGTTTGTCAGACAAACGAGAGGAGAACACCATGATCTATGACGGACTGGGCGCCATCGGGCTCTATCGCGGACTTTCCCGCGGCCTCGACGTGCTCATCGACTGGCTGGGTCAGAACGACCCCGCCGACCTGCCGCTCGGCATCACCCAGATCGACGGCAACCGCGTCTACGCCAACGTCATGAACGCGAGCACCAAGTACGAGAAGGACGCCCGCTTCGAGACGCACCGCAAGTACATGGACGTCCAGATCGACCTCGAGGGCGCCGAGTGCTTCAAGACCACCCCGGGCGCCACGGTGCCCGCCGGTGACTTCGACGAGGCCACGGACAAGGGCTACTGCCACGCGGCCGAGGGCAACGACGACCTCCTCGAGGGGTGCCTCGCCGGCGGGCGCTTTGCCGTCTTCATGATCGGCGAGCCGCACATGCCCAACCTCGTGACCCCGGGTGCGGAGCCCGGAGCGATCAAGAAGATCTGCTTCAAGGTCGTGGGCGACCAGTTCTGGGACGAGGTCTAGCGTTACCGCGACAGGGGGGCGGAGCGGTCACGTCTCCTCCGCCCCCGTCGCGTGAGGGGAGGTGAGGAGATGCTGCTGACGCGCGACGGCGTGGTGCTTCTTGCCGCGACGTTCTGCTACCTCGCGAGCACGATGCTCGCGAACCCGCTCGTCGCGGGCTTTGCCGGGGCGCTCGGCGCCACCGCCGCGATGATGGGCGTCCTCACCGCTCTCATGAACGCCTGCTCCCTCGTGGTGCGCCCCGTCGCCGGCAACCTCGCCGACCGCCTCCCCAAGCGCCGCCTCGCGCTTGCGGGCGCGTCCCTCATGCTCGTGACCGCGCTCGGGCAGGCGCTGGCGCCGAACACCGCCCTTCTCGCCGTCATGCGGCTCGCCAACGGGGCGGGGTACTCGCTCTGCTCGGTGTGCATGTCCACGTGGTTTGCCCAGACGCTCCCGCCCGAGCGGCTGGGGCAGGGGATGGGAATCTTTGGCCTCATGAACGCCCTCGGCATGGCGGTGGGCCCGGCGCTGGGCATCGGGGTCGCGGACGCGCTGGGGTATCGCCCGGCGCTCGGCCTCTCCGCCGCCTTCGCCGCGCTCTCGCTCGTGGGGATCCTCCTCGTCCGTGACGGGGGAGCCGTGCGGGGCGCTCAGGGCGCTCGGGGCGAGAAGGACGCGCGCCCCCGGCTGAGCCTGCTCGACCGTCGCGCCGTCCCGGCGGCCGTGGTGGTGGCGCTCTTCACGATCCCGTACATGGCTACGCAGTCGTTTCTCGTGAGCTACGCGGAGGCACGGGGGCTCGACGTCCCCACGGGCGCCTTCTTCACGGTCTACGCCGTGTCGCTCATGGCTCTGCGCGTCCTTCTCGGCCGTGCGTTCGACCGGGTGGGGTTCGTGCCCTTCGTGGTGGCGTCGGGCGTGTCTTCCGCGGCGTCGCTCGTGCTTCTCGCCACCATGACGGACGCGGTGGGACTCCTGCTCGCGGCGCCGCTCATGGCCGGCGGCTACGGCGTCATGTGCTCGGTCTGCCAGTCCACGGCGGTCCGCGCGGTGGGGGCCGAGCACGTGGGCCTTGCCAACAGCACGTACTACATGGGCTTTGACGTGGGCATGACGCTGGGGCCCGTGATCGGCGGCGCGCTCTTTGGCGCGGTTGACCTCGCGTGGTTCTTCCCGGCGCTCATGGTCTCGGCACCGGCGGCGGTCGCGGTTGCCGTGCTCTTTGGCAGGGTTGGGAGAAACCGTCTGGCTGGTAAAGAGGCCAATGAAATGTAAGCTCGGCGTCGGGTAGAATAGGCGTCGTGTTTCTTGTCCATGCGTCCGGCATGGCAGCCTTGATGGGCCCTTGCCCCTTCCTGGGGAATTATGATCGGGCATCAATCTGCCGGGCGCCGAATTCCCAGGAGGGGAACTGAATGAAGGAGTACCTAGAGTCCAAGGACAAGGTCCTGGGCGAGCTTTCCTCTAACGAGGAGAGCGGCCTGACCGCGGCGGAGGCGTCGAGCCGTCTGTCGCAGTACGGGCACAACGAACTGGAGAAGGAGGAGAAGACCCCGCTCTGGAAGCGCTTCTTCGAGCAGATGGCCGACCCGATGGTCATCATGCTCATCGTGGCGGCCTTCATCTCCGCAATAACGGGCGTGATCCAAGGCGAGCCCGAGTGGGCGGACGTCATCATCATCATGGCGGTCGTCATCATCAACTCCGTGCTCGGCGTGGTCCAGGAGGCCAAGTCCGAGCAGGCGCTCGAGGCCCTGCAGCAGATGAGCGCAGCGCAGTCCAAGGTCATTCGCGACGGCAAGATGGTTCACCTGCCCTCCGCCGACCTCGTCCCCGGCGACGTGGTCCTGCTGGAGGCCGGCGACTCCGTGCCCGCTGACTGCCGCATCCTCGAGAGCGCCTCGATGAAGATCGAGGAGGCGGCCCTCACCGGCGAGTCCGTGCCCGTCGAGAAGCACACCGACCCCATCACGCTTGCCTCCGACACTGACGACGTGCCCCTCGGCGACCGCAAGAACATGTGCTACATGGGCTCCACCGTGGTCTACGGCCGCGGCAAGGCCGTCGTCGCCGCTACCGGCATGAAGACCGAGATGGGCAAGATCGCCGACGCCCTCACCACCGCCAAGAAGGAGCTCACCCCGCTCCAGATCAAGCTCAACGAGCTCTCCGGCATTCTCACCAAGCTGGTGCTGGCAATCTGCGTGATCATCTTCGCCGTCGACCTCATCCGCCACGGCGGTGAGCTCGGCTCCAACCCCGAGATGATCCTCGACACCTTCATGGTCGCCGTGTCGCTGGCCGTCGCCGCCATCCCCGAGGGCCTCGTGGCCGTGGTCACGATCGTGCTCTCCATGGGCGTCACCAAGATGTCCAAGCGCCAGGCCATCATCCGCAAGATGACCGCCGTCGAGACCCTCGGCTGCACCCAGATCATCTGCTCGGACAAGACCGGCACGCTCACCCAGAACAAGATGACCGTCGTCAAGCACGAGGTCGAGGGTCCCGACGACCTGCACGTCCGCGCCATGGCCCTCTGCTCCGACGCCAAGTGGGACCCTGAGAAGGGCGAGTCCGTGGGCGAGCCCACCGAGTGCGCGCTCGTCAACGACGCGGCCAAGCTCGGCTTCTACGAGGGCGGCAACGCCGACAAGTACCCGCGCGTGGGCGAGGCCCCGTTCGACTCCGGCCGCAAGATGATGTCCGTCGTGGTGAAGACCCCCGAGGGCACCTTCGAGCAGTACACCAAGGGCGGCCCCGACGTGGTTCTCGGCCGCTGCACCACGGTCATGAACGCCGACGGCTCCGTAGAGAAGCTCACGGACGCCCGCCGCGAGAAGATCATGGCGGCCAACAAGGACATGGCCAACCAGGCGCTGCGCGTGCTCGCCTCCGCCATGCGCACGCACAAGGCGCAGCCCGCTGACTGCAGTCCCGAGGCGCTCGAGCACGACCTCACCTTCCTGGGCCTCTCCGGCATGATCGACCCCGAGCGTCCCGAGGTCGCCCCGGCCATCGCCGAGGCCAAGGAGGCCGGCATCCGTCCGGTCATGATCACCGGCGACCACATCGACACCGCCGTGGCCATCGCCAAGAACCTCGGCATCTGCAAGGACGCCTCCGAGGCCATCACCGGCTCCCAGCTCGACAAGATCTCCGACGAGGACTTCAAGGACGCCGTCACCCAGTACAGCGTCTACGCCCGCGTCCAGCCCGAGCACAAGGCCCGCATCGTCGACGCCTGGAAGGGCCGCGGCATGATCGTGGCCATGACCGGCGACGGCGTGAACGACGCCCCGTCCATCAAGCGCGCCGACATCGGCGTGGGCATGGGCATCACCGGCACCGACGTCACCAAGAACGTGGCCGACATGGTCCTCGCGGACGACAACTTCGCCACGATCATCAACGCGTGCGAAGAGGGTCGTCGCATCTACGACAACATCCGCAAGGTCATCCAGTTCCTGCTCTCCGCCAACATCGCCGAGGTCCTCTCGGTCTTCGTGGCCACGCTCGTGGGCTTCACGATCTTCCAGCCGGTGCAGCTGCTCTGGATCAACCTCATCACGGACTGCTTCCCGGCGCTCGCGCTCGGCATGGAGGAGGCCGAGGGCGACATCATGAAGCGCAAGCCGCGCAAGGCTTCCGACGGCGTCTTCGCGGGTGGCATGGGCGTCGACATCGTCTTCCAGGGCGTTGTGATCACCATCCTCGTTCTGGCCTCGTTCTTCGTGGGCGTCTACTTTGATATGGGATACATCGACATCGCGGACATGATCGCCGGCACCGCCGACGAGGAGGGCGTCACCATGGCGTTCATCACCCTGTCCATGGTGGAGATCTTCCACTGCTTCAACATGCGCAGCCGTCGTGCGTCGCTGTTCAGCATGCCCAAGCAGAACAAGTGGCTCTGGGGCGCCGCCATCCTTGCCTTCATCCTCACCGTCATCGTCGTTGAGGTTCCGTTCCTCGCCGAGATGTTCGGCTTCATGGAGCTGCCGATGGAGGCTCTCGGTGCGGCCCTTGGCCTGGCGTTCCTGATCATCCCGATCATGGAGGTCTACAAGGCCGTCATGCGCGCGGTGGAGAAGGACAAGTAAACCGCTCTTCTCGCGACAACGCTTTGCCCAGGCCCCGCCTTCGCCGGCGGGGCCTATTTTGTGCGGGTGCGCTCTGGTGCGCGTGGAAGGGCTCATCTCAGCGCGGTGGCTTCTCGCTACAGCAACGCCTTCATCCTCAAGGAGGCTCGTCTCAGCGTGGCGGGTTTCTCGGTTGACGAAAGGGGGCTCGTCTCAGCCGAAACGGGCTGTCAGACTGAGACGAGCCGCGTTTCGTAAAGCTTTGCTGCGCCAGGAGCTGAGACGAGCCCTGTTTCGCGATGCGTTGCCGCCACGAGGCTGAGACGAGCCCTGTTTCGCGATGCGTTACCGCGCCCGGGGCTTCGTGCGCAAAAATGCGACCTATGGCACAGCGTGGAATCTGCGACCTGCGGTTCTTCTCGCCAGCTGCTCAGAATCGCGACCTATGGCAGTCGATTTCTGCCATAGGTCGGGATTTAGACCACGTCCCGAGGTCGTGCCGCGTCCCACGTCCCCAAGTCGCGCCGCGTCCCACGTCCCCAAGTCGCGCCGCGTCCCACGTCCCCAAGTCGTGCCGCGTCCCACGTCCCGAAGTCGCGCCGCGTCGCACGTCCCGAGGTCGCGCGCGTCCCACGCGCCATCTGTTGCATTCCCAGCCTACCCGCGGCGCGGGCGGTCTTGCCGCGAGGCCATCGCGGGGAGGTGCGTCGAGGCGGAATTCCGGGCGAGCTGTGTCACTTTAGGCCCCGTCTGGGGGGATTTCTGTTCCCCGGCGAGGGAGGTTGGCCAGCCGAATGGCTGCGACCTGCGGATTTGCTTCTTCGAGAAGCTCGAGTTGGGCGCCTGGCGAGAAAACTCCCCTCGAGCGAGCCTCAAGGTGACATAGCGGACGAGAAATACTGCCCCGGCACCCGATTGCGGCGGACGCCGGTCCTACGCCACACCGGCGAGGCCGAGCGCCATGCCCAGAAGCGATACCACGATCGGCAGCAGCGCGCACGAGACGAGCACGTAGCGGTACGTGTCGCGGACCTCGGTCTTGGCGGCCTGGTTTGCGGCGAGCATCGCCGAGGTGTGGGGCAGCAGCGTGGCCGGCCCCACGGAGGCCATGCAGAGCACGCGGTGCATCATCGCCGGGTCGAGTCCGGTTGCCAGCAGCGTCTGCGCCATGCTGCCGAGGTAGATGTTGAGCGCCCCGATGGCCGAGCCCGTGATGCCGGCGATGGCAAAGATCGTGATGAAGCCCTGCCAGAGGGGGTTCAGGCTCGTGGACATGAGCGCCTCGATGATGCCCTGGTAGGCGGGAGAGGCAACCACCACACCACCAAAGCCCATGATGGCGGCAACAGAGACGAGCGAGCTCAGGCCGCTCGTGCAGGACTCGCCGATGGCACGCTTGACGTTTGCCAGCCGCCCGCGGTAGAGCAGGCACGCCGCGATTACCGAAGCGAGCATCGAGACGGTCACGGCGTCGGTGGCGGACATCGACGCCGCACGCTGCAGCACGAAGACCAGCACCACGAGAAGCGCGATCGGCGCGAAGCACGCCCAGACGGGCGGGGTGCTGGCGTCGTCCGGGCGCGAGAGCGTCTCTCCGGGGCTGGGGGAGAAGTGCTCTCCGCGCCTGCGGCAGCGCCCGATCTCCCACTGCAGGTAGGCGTAGGAAAGCACGAACATCACCACGGAGCAGATGACGCCGAGCAGCGCGCCCGCATAGGCGTCTGTCCCGAGGAAGCTCGCGGGGATGAGGTTCTGCGTGGAGGGGATGCCCGGCATCATGACCATGCCGAGCGTGGCGGGGCAGACCATGATGGCGGCAACGATGAGCTTCTTGGGGATGTCCGCCCGCTCGAAGAGCTCCGCGGCGATGGGGTAGACCGAGAACGCGATGATGAACGCGCTGATGCCGCCGTAGGAGAGCACGAGTCCCGTGACCATGATCACGAGCAGCGCGTGTTTCTCGCCCACGAGGCGCAGCATGCTGCTCGCGATGCCCGCCGAGGCGCCGGAGTCGCCCATGACGCGCCCAAAGACGGACCCGAGGGCAAAGAGCAGGAACCAGCTCCCCACAAAGGCCGCCATGTCGCCCATATAGCTCTCGTTGATGGCGGAGAGGACGTCCATCCCGTTGGCGAGGATGACGATGAGCGAGGCGACGAGCGAGACCACGACCATGTGCCAGCCGCGCCAGATGAGGGCGACGATGGCGACGACGGCGAGGGCGAGTCCGGCGATGCCGAGCATGAGGGCTCCAATCCGAGAGTGCTGCTGGATTGTGCAAGTCTACGGGAGGGGGACACCGGGCGGGAAACCTGAAAACGCCTCGATGCCAACGCGTTACACGGTAGACACGCTGCGGTGCCGACGCACGACGAGGTGTGGCCTCGGGACGGGCCTTCGCGCGAAAGCTGGGTGTCGCTTCCGGCACATGCCGCGCCAACTGCGGTAAGATTGCCGAGGATGACGACGGCAGAGGGAGGTCGTGCGTGGCAAAGCGGGGTCAGCGGTCGACGGCGACGTCGCGCAAGCGGCGGGCGAGCCGTCAGCAGCAGATCACCCTTCCCGCAATAGACGCCCTGCACGACCTGCCCGCCTTTGATGACCTGCGGCTCGATGACGCGCAGCGCTCCTCCTTCGACGCGTTTCTCGCCACGGCGGAAAACGCGGAAGAGATGGCGCTCGGGTTTGTGGTGCGTCTCGACCGCGGCTATCCGCTCGTGGTCACTGCCGCGGACGCTTTCCGGGCCGAGCACTCCGTGAACTTTGCAAAGCAGAACGCCGAGAAGGACGACGGTCTGTTGCCCGCCGTGGGCGACTGCGTTGCCGTTCGTCGTGCGCCTGGCCATGACATGGGCGTCATCGAGCGCGTGCTTCCGCGGCGCACGAGCTTCGAGCGCTGGCGTGGTCGCAGTCGCGGGGAGCGTCAGGTTCTTGCCGCCAATGTGGACACCATTCTTGTGGTGCAGCCGCTTGGCGTCGGTGAGCTGCTGCTCGGACGCGTCGCGCGCTCGCTCGTGCTGGCGCGCGACTGCGGTCTTGTTCCCGTCGTCGTGCTCACCAAGGCGGATCGCGCCGAGGAGGAGGCCCTTGCGGCGGAGGTGGAGCGCGTGCGCCGTCTTGTTGGCGACGACGTGCGCGTGATCGTGACGTCGTCTGCCACGGGGACCGGCGTGGAGGAGGTGCGCGCCTGCGTGCCGCCCCAGAGCTGCGCGATGATCCTCGGCGAGTCGGGTGCGGGAAAGTCCACGCTGCTCAATGCCCTTCTCGGTCATGAGGCGCTCGCCACGGGAGAGGTGCGCGAGAAGGACGACGCGGGTCGTCACACCACGGTCTCTCGCGTCATGGTGCGTCTTCCGGGTGCCGGGGTGATTGCGGACGTGCCCGGTCTTCGGAGCCTGCCCCTGGTGGGGCATGAGCGAGGCCTTGCCAAGGCGTTTCCCGAGATCGCCGCCGCGGCGCTCGAGTGCCGATTCAACGACTGCACCCATACGCATGAGCCCGGCTGCGCCGTTGTTGCCCAGCATCTGGGGGGCGCCTTTTCCGACGAGCGCCTCCGCTGCTACCTTGCGCTCGCGGCGGAGATGCGCGAAAGCGCCCGCACTTTGGACCCCGACATCGTTCTTTAGAACAGGATTGCAATCAAATACCTTTCCATCTGTGAAGGAAGTGTGAGAGATGGATACAGTAACTGATACAAGATGCTGTATCTCATACGACGCTCTTGCTGCGAAGGCACGGAGCTTGTCAGATGTCTGCAAGGCTCGAAAAGATTCATGACACGGTTTCTCAATTAGACAAGTGCGTTGACATGATGTGAGCGGAGAATGCCCCTACCGACCGTTTGGGCCTTACGGAGGGGGCATCGTGAGCCGTCGTTGGAGATACATAGCCTCGGGATTCTGCGCGCTCCTGGCCGCCGCGCTCTGCCTAGCCTATGGCGAGCAGGTGAGGGCTCAGTGCGAGCGAGAGCGAACCGAGGCGCTCGAGCGCTACGGCGGGGAGGTCGTCAGGCTCGTCGTCGCAACGGAGCCCATCGAGGCAGGGGACGCCATAGACGGCACCAACGCGACCGAGCGAGACTGGGTTGCCGAGCTGGCACCCGAAGGGGCCCTCACCAGCTTCGACGATGCGAAGGGGCTGAAGGTGAGCGTGCCCGTTGCCGCTGGGATGCCCGTCACCGACCTCAACCTGAGAGACCCGGAGGAGGCCGTCGAGGTGCCGTCGGGAAAGATGGCGATCACCATCGCGACTGACGATGACACGGGGGTTCCGCCCGGGCTTGAGACCGGCGTCACGCTGGCTGCCTATGAGGTGGGCGCCGAGGGGGTCCGCTTGGTCGCCGACGACCTCAAGGTCCTCTCGGCGCCCGCCGGGACAACCGGGGCGATTCTGTCGGACCAGCTGACCGTTGCGGTCTCGCCCGAAGACGTGGCGCCGCTTCTTGCGACGAGCCAAGACGGGAGCCTGAGGCTCGTCCTTCCCGGAGAAGGCGTCCGGGTCTCGGAGGATCAGGAGATCAATCCGGACAACGTTCCCCCGCAGCTCGCCCCCGAGGAGGCGGCTCGGGGCGGGGTTGACGGAGCCGGTTCGGACGAGAAGGACGATGGCGAGGGAGGGGGACGGTCGTGAGCGAGTGGGTGGTGCTCTGCTCGGACGCGGACTTCGACGAGGTGACGCGAACCGTCGCCTCGATTGACCGCCATGCAACCATCAGCAGGGCAAGGAGCCAGGACGATTTGAGACGTCGCGCGGCGACCTCGCGGACGGATGGAGTCAGCGTCATGGTGGGCGCCACGGGCGAGCGAGTCTCTGAGATCAACCTCGCCGCCGCCGTCGCCAAAGACGGGCGCGCTCGGTTTGTCGGAATCGCGAAGAGGGGTGCCTCGGGGTCGTTTCGATCGAGGGCGGCCCGTGCGGGGGTCGGGCTAGTCGTCGACCTCAATGACGTTGGGGACGAGACCCCCGCGGCTGACGTTGGGGGCGAGGCCCCCGCGGCCTTGGGCCGGCGAGTGGGCGTGGGCGGCGGAGCCCCGGGCAGACGGCAGTCCGAGGGTGCGCCGGCGTTGGGGGCCGCTCGGGTGGAGGCGCCTCCGGTGACGCGCGGTCTCTCGAGACAGCGGAGCAACGCCGTCGCGGACCTGATGCTCGATCTCGATGAACCCTCCGACAGCGCGGCTCCGGCCCTGGCTCCCGTGCTCGTCCTCTGCTCGGGCAGGGGTGGCGTGGGAAAGACGACGATCGCGGTGTGTTCCGCGGTCATCGCAGGTAGATGGGGCCTGAGGGTATGCCTGCTCGACCTCGATCTCTCCTGCGGCAACGCGCACGCACTGCTCGGACTTCCCGGGGGTCCCGACCTCGCTTCACTCGGAAAGACGGGTCCGGGGCCTCTCGCGCAGCTCTCTCAGACGTCGTCATCCGGGGTGTCTCTGATCGGACCCTGTGCGCGGCCCGAGACGGCCGAACTCGTCTTCCCCCATGTGGGAAGTCTGATCGAAGAGGCATCCAAGGAGTTTGACCTCGTGATCGTCGACACCTCGACGACGTTTACCGATGCCGTCGCTCAGGCGGCGCAGCGGGCGGACCGACTGGTCATCGTGACCGACTCGCGCGAGGGCTCTATTGCCGCCGCGGCAAGGACGAGCGGTCTCGCCGTCCGTCTTGGGGTGGCAAGAACTCGCATCGCGCGCATCGAGAACCGGGCCAACCCGCGCTTCAAGCCGGACCTCTCGCTGGGAAGGGCCGAGGTCGGCCTCGAGACCGCACGCGTGTACCGGGTCTTCGAGGGAGGACGGGACGTCGGTGGGCTCCTGGGGGAGGGCAAGGCTGCGGAGCTCTGCGAGCCTGGGTCGGCGCTCGCAGACTCGCTGGCATCAGGTCTGGCAAAGCTGCTCGCCGAATTGGGCCGTCTGCCGGACTGCGGCGAGGCGAGAGAGGCGTACGAGCGTACCGACGAGGGTCGCAGGCTGCCCTTGTTTGTGCCGAGAAGGGAGGCGAGGTAGGTGTCTGTTCTCGAGCGCGTGAGAGAGGTCGAGTCCGTGCGCTCCCCCGAGAGCGCCCCCGCTTCGAGCGTCCAGCTCAGGCAGGCGAGAGAGCTGCTTCGCTCCGAACTGGTGGGGAGACTCGGGTTGGCGACAATTGCCTCGATGCTTTCCGAGGAGGGTGCCTCCGAGGTGCGCTCGGAGCTTCGCGTCGTCCTCGAGGCGATCCTCAACACGCGGGAGGACGTGTGTCGTGCCGCGGACAGGGAGACGCTCCTCCGTCAGGTCATCGACGAGGTCTGCGGCCTCGGTCCCATCCAGCCGCTGCTCGAGGACAGCGAGATAACCGAGGTCATGATCAACGGGGTCGGGGCGCTCTTCTACGAGCGCGGGGGCGAGCTCCATCCCGCGGAGGCGGTGTTCGACTCCCCCGAGCAGATCATGATCGTCATGGACCGAATCCTCGCGCCCTTGGGCAGGCGTCTCGATCGCTCGAGCCCCCTCGTGAGCGCTCGCCTGGCGAACGGCGATCGCGTGAACGCCGTCGCCGCCCCGATAGCCATCGACGGGCCGGCGGTGACCATACGAAAGTTCTCCGATCGGATCCGCACCCTCGCCCGGCTCGTCGAGGTCGGCTCCATTCCCGCCTGGTACGCCCGCCTCCTCTCCTGGGCGGTGAGGTCCGCGCGCTCGATCGCGGTTGCGGGCGGAACGGGATCGGGTAAGACCACGCTGCTCAACGCGCTTTCCTGCGAGATACCGACAGGGGAGCGGATCGTGACGATAGAGGACTCCGCGGAGCTGCGCTTTGACGCCCATCCCAACGTGGTGCGCCTCGAGGCGCGGGACAGCTCCATCGAGGGGTCGGGGGAGGTGACGATCAGGGACCTCGTCAAGAACGCGCTCAGGATGAGGCCGGACCGCATCGTCGTGGGCGAGGTCAGGGCGGGGGAGTGCATCGACATGCTTAACGCCATGAGCACGGGGCACGAGGGGTCGCTCACCACGCTCCACGCGGGAAGCGCGGAGGAGGCGGTCATGCGTCTCGTGCTGATGGCCCGCTTCGGCATGGACCTCCCGACCGACCTCATCGAGGAGCAGATAGCAACGGCGATCGACCTGATCGTGGTGACGCGACGTCTGTCCGACGGCACTCGCGTCGTGACGTCTCTGACGGAGGTTTCGAGGGCGGAGGACGGCTCTGCCAGGCTCGACGAGCGCGTGAGCTACAACTCGGGGGCGCGGTCCTGGGAGCTGCGGGAGGAGCCGTCCTTTGTGGAGAAGGCCCTCGAGGACGGCATTCTGAGCGAGGAGGAGGTGGAGGAATGGCGGGCGCGCTGATAGCCGGCGCAATGGCCCTGGCGAGCATCTCGGGGCTCCTGCTGAGCGGTGGGGCGCTCCCGTCGCTCGGGAGCGTCGTGCGGCACCTGCCGGCGCTCGGGCTCCGGGCTCAGTCCGTCCTCCGGGAGATCGGGGGGTCTCCCCTGATCGGCGCCCTTCTCGCCCTTCGTCCCGTCCGGGAGCTGTCCATGGTGGTTTCGGAGAGGGTGTCTCCGTTGGGGGCCACGCTGGACGTGCGCGCCTCCGCCGTGGTGCTTCTGGCGGGCGCGACGCTTCTCTCGGTGATGGGCGGAATTCTCTTTGGCTCGCCGACCGCCTCCCTGTTCGTGGCGGCGGGCCTGGTGGGAGGCGTGTTTGCCAGGGACTCCTCGCTGCGCGAGCGCGAGCGTCGTGAGATTCTCGGGGCGATGCCCGGGATCTACCGGACGCTCTCGGTCGCGCTCGGCTCCGGCCAGACCCTCTCCCAGGCGGTTGCCTATGTGGGCGCGCACGAGCACGGTGCGGTGGCGCGGGTGTTCGCGAGGATGTCGCTCCGCCTGAGGTGCGGCACCCCGACGGAGGAGGCGGTCGGCCTCCTGGCACGGGAGCTCTCCGTTCCCGGCGCCGACCTTCTGGCGACGGCCCTCGTCATCTCGCACAGGACCGGCAGCCCCCTGCGCGACCTGCTCTTGAGGTCGGCCTCTCTCGCCGAGCAGCAACGGGAGTTCGAGAGGACGCTCAGCGTGAAGACTGCCCAGGTGAGGCTCTCGGTGAGGATAGTCTGCCTTCTGCCGGCGGTCATGATGGGGCTTCTCGGGCTGATGTCTCCTGACTTCCAGGCGGGACTTGCGACGCCGGTGGGAATTGGGTGCGTGACGGTTGCCGCGGTCTTGGACGGGGCGGCACTGCTCATCATCGGTCGTCTCATGAGAGGGGTGCTCTGATGGGCGGGTGGGAGAGCGCGCTGCCCCCGTTCGCGGCTGCGGCCGCGGCGCTCTCGGTCGCTCTTGCGACGGGGATCGAGCTGCGCGCCTCGATGGTGTCCGGTTTTCGCGCGCTCGCCGGCATGGGCCCCTTTCTCGAGAGGGCTCGCCTTTCGGGAAGGGCCGGACGCGCCGCGTCGGCAGAGGCTCGTCGAGCGGCGTGCCTGAACGACCTGCCGGTGCTTCTCGACGTGGTGACGCTCGGGCTTTCCGCCGGGCTCTCGTTTGACGCCTCGCTCGAGCTCTACTGCTCGAGGAACGAGGGGATTCTCGCGCGCGCGTTTGAGGAGGCGATGCTCAGCTGGCGAATAGGGGCCAGTACCAGGGAGAGGGCGCTCTGGAGGGTCGCGGACGACATGGGCGTTCCCGCTCTGGGGAGGTTTGCCTCGGTTGTGGGGGAGGCACTTGCCTTTGGCGCCCCGCTCGCGGAGGCGCTCGAGGGACAGGCGCGGGTGATCAGGGACGAGCGTCGGGCTCAGGTGGAGGAGCGAATCGAGCGAGTGCCGGTGAAGATGCTGATTCCCCTGGGGACGCTCGTGGTTCCCGCGATGTTTCTGGCGGTTCTCGGTCCGTTGCTGGGTTCGGTGATGGGCTGACATGAGTCTGAACGAGAGGTGGAGAAGGGAGAGCGGGATGACGACGAGAGGTCTTGGCCAGCGGTCCGCTGGGATGCGGAGGCTGCTCGGCAGCGAGTCCGGGCAGGGGACCACGGAGTACGCGATTCTCGTGGGCGTGCTCGTGGTCATAGCGATCGTGGCGATTCTGGCCTTCAGGGACAAGGTCTCCGAGCTCTGGGAGGCCATCTCTACGGGAATCAACTCGCTGTGAGGTGGCGTGGCCGGGCGGTCGCGGCGCTGCTCATCGGCGCGGCGGCGCTTGCCCTTCTCGCCCTTGCCCGGGATGCGGGTGACGGGGTGCCCGGCAAGACGACGGTCGCCACGGAGACGGGCACGCCTTTCGAGGAGATCGGGGGGCGGACCGAGGAGGCGCCTTCAGAGGGCGAGGGCGTCGCCGAGGAGGGGCGTGATGCCGAGAGGGGCGACGGGCTCGGCTTGGGCGACGACGCCCTCGGGTGGCAGGTCGCCGAGCGTCGCGGCAGCGTGGAGGAGGTAGCGAGCCAGCTCATTGAGGAACGTCGGGACGCCGGGGACTGCGTCTTGGCGCGGGCGGGGTATCTGGACGTCTCGGGAAAGGCGTGGGGATGTCTGCTGCAGGGAAGCCGATGGGTGGAGATATGCATTGTCGTGGAGAGGGACGGTGGGGAAGGGTGCTCCGTTCATACGTGGCGCATGGACGCGGACGAGGTGGCGGCCGACCTGGGCGCCCAGGGGCCTCCGCGGGTCAGTCGACGGTCGAGTATCTCGTGGTGCTCGGGGCGTTTGCCTCGATGCTCGCCGCGCTCGCCCTGCTCTGGCGAGCCGGTGGGGACGGAAGCCTCGTCGACCGGGCGGCGAGGGCGGCGTCACATGGGGCGGAGCAGGGAGCCGCTGCCCAGCTCAAGGACGTTCTGAGCTACTGACATGGCCTGCGAAGAAGAAAGGGCGGGCCAGATGAGCGTGGAGGCGGCGCTTCTCGTCCCCGTGGTGATGGCGGTCGTCGCCCTGCTCGTGCAGCCGGCGTGCGTTCTGTACACGAGGGCGGTGATGGCTGCAACGGCCGGCGAGGTTGCCCGTCTCGCCGTCACTTCTCGAGGTGGGGAAGGGGAGCTGCGCTCCTACGCCCTCCGACGGCTCGCCGCGGTCCCGGATGTTCCCGCCTTTCACGAGGGAGGCCCCTCGGCATGGGAGATCGAGGTGACGGGTCCGGGTGACGATGGGATCGTGAGCGTGTCCATATCGGGGAGGGTGCGGCCCCTGCCCCTTCTGGGCGCGTTTGTCTCGATGCTGGGGGCCGACGACGGGGGCTCGGTAGAGCTGAGGGTGGAGACCACGGGAGCCTTGCGTGCGGGATGGATAGGGGGCGAGTATGGGGACTGGATCGAGATGTGGGGATAAGGAGAGGTGCCGGGGAGGCCTCGTGCTCTCGGTCTTTCTTGACGACGAGGACGGCTTCACGACGGTCGCCGTTGCCCTCGCCCTGCTCCTGAGCCTGACGCTCGTCTTTGCCGCCGCCTCTGCCGGGTGGGTGGGGTCGCGCTCGGCGGAGATTCAAAACGTCGCGGACGCCACGGCGATGGCGGGGGCCAATGCCGTGGCGGGCTTCTCGACTATCGTCCAAGTGGTCGACGCGTGCTCTCTCAGCCTTGGCCTCACGGGCATCATCGTTCTCGGCGCCGGTCTCGTCGTCGCATGCGTGCCCGGTCTCACGGCGGTGGGGACACAGGTGAGCGCCGCCGGGAAAAGGGTGCTCGACGTTCGTGCGAGCTTCGTGCGCTCTGCCGTGGCCGGCATCGAGAGGCTCGAGGACGCCCTCCCCCTCATCGTGGTTGCGAACTCCTCTTCGTGCGTCGCCGCAAACTGCGAGGATGGCCTCTCCTATGCGGGGTGCGCCATACCCTTCCCCCAGCGATCGGAGTCTGACTTCTCTGCACTTGCCGTCGAGGTGGACGACGCCGGCATGGACGAGCTCTCGGGGCAGATGAGAGAGGCGTCCGAGGAGGCGGGTGAGGCCCACGAGCGAATGAGCGACGCACTCGAGCGGGGATGGCTTGCCGACTGCGGCTCGAGGCCCTACTCGCTCTTCGAGCGAGCCGGGAGCCTCGGTGGCCTCTCGGCCTCGCAGAATCCGTATCACCCAACTTCCGACACGTGGGGGTTTGGGGTGGCGCTCGCCCGTGCCCGTAGCTACTACGCCGCCCGCCTCGCTGGGGAGGTCGTGCAGGGGGACACTGCCGAGGAGCTCACGGACGCCGCGTGTCGCAGGGCGTTCTACGAGTTCGCCCTCCGCGAGGTCCGGGCGGGCTATTGGATGGAGAGCGCTGACGGCAGCGTCGACGCCAAGATGCCCTCTCTGCCGAGAAACGCCGAGGAGACGCGCAGGACCTCCCTCTATTCGCAGAGGGTCTGGCCGTGCACGAACGAGACCGGTGGCAGGGTGCTTCACAGCGCCTCCAGCTGTCCGGGGGCGCTCGGCTCCCCCTCGGGGGCGGCGTCTCTCGAGGAGCTCGACGCGGGGTCCGTGGCGTCGTGCCCCTCCTGCCAGATGGACGTGGGAGAGATGGGAAGGGTCGCCGCCGCGTCCACCTCCATCGAGAACGGCTTCGAGCACCACTGGCGAGCCGTGGTCGAGGCATCCGAGGACTATCGTGCCGCGCGCTCCGAGTGGAGCGAGGCGGAGGCGAAGACGAGGGAGCTCGCCGAGGAGGGCGAGGGAGCGTTCGACGAGGCACTCGACCAGCTCTCGGCGGGGGGACCGAGGCTCTGCCCTCCGGGGGCCTGGGGATGCGTCGCCGTCGTGTCGCGCTCCGGTGGCGGGGCGCTGCCGTCGGAACTCACAGAGGCGTTTCTCGAGCCCGCCAATCTACCCGCGGGAATCGCTGTCTCTGCGGCGGCACTCGCCCCTGACCAGGACACGAGCGGGGGAAACGTCCTCTCGAGCTTCCTCGACTCCCTGGGGGCGGGGGACTCCGTGGTCGGGGGGAGCCTGGACGGGCTCCTGGAGCTCTGGGGGTCGCTGCTCGTGGGTTACGGATCTGCCTGCGAGGGCATCGCGGAGGCGGGCGGGAGCTTCCTCGACGAATTCGACGGGGTGCTCGGCGGGACGACGGGGTCGTGGCTGAAGGGCAGGCTCAAGGACGCGCTCGGGACGACCGGATTTGCCCCGGTTGACATGCGGCTCAGGAAGCCCGTCCTGACGAACACGCAGGACGTTCTCGACCAGGGCGGCTACGACGACGTTGGCACGATACGGGAGTTCGTCTCCCGCCTGCCCGACGCCACCACGCCCTACGAGTTTGTTCGGTCGCTCGGCGTCGAGCTGCCGGATGGGGCGAGTGGCACCAAGATCACGATCGCCGAGCTCGAGATTCCCGGTACCGAGGTCTCCGTGCCGCTTACGATCGACCTCTCGACGCTGGGGGGATCGCCATGAGGAGGGGGCGTCGGCAGCGTGACTCGCCCTTCCGTCGGGGGCAGATGACGGTCGAGCTGGCAGTCATGGTCCCCGTGGCGATCGTCGTCTCACTGGTCGTGCTGAACCTCGTTGGGTATGTCGAGGCGTGCGCGGCGTTCGACCAGGCCGCACTCGAGGCGATAGTCGCACACGGGGTCGCTCCGGCGGGCGAGCAGAGCGAGGCGACCGCCGTCGCAGAGGTGCGCGCCGCCATCGTGGAGCTTCTCGGGAGGGAGGACCGCTGTGAGGTCGAGGTGCGGGCGGAGGGCGGGCCCTCGGGTGGGGAAGGCGCCACGTTCGCGGCCTCTCCGCTGATGACACGCTATGTGTGCACGCTTCGCTACCAAACGTGGCCGAGGCTCGTGAGGTTGCCTGGAGTCACCTTCGAGGCGCCCCTCGAGCTGACCCACGAGCGGGAGCTTGTGGTTGACAGGTATCGTCCGGGGGTGGTGATGTGAGATGGGATATGTGCGGCTGTCCTCTGACGAGAGGCCCGGTCTCGTGCTCGAGCTTCGTGTCCTGAGCACCTGGCGGGAGCGACTGCTCGGTCTTCTCGGCACTGGTCCCGACGCCGGACCCGTGATGATCGCTCGGTGCGGCTCCATTCATACCTTTGGCATGAGGTACCCCCTCGACGCAGCCCTCGTCGGGGAGCTGGGCGAGGTGCTCGCGGTGAGACGGGGGCTTGCGCCCGGGGAGCTCTTCTCACATCCGGACGCATGCTGCGCGATCGAGCGTCCTGCCGGAGCGGGTGAGTGGGTGGAGGAGGGGGAGCATCTCTGGACGTCCGCCCTTGGGGTGAGTCTGGTTGGCTGACGGTTGACGAGGGGCTCATGCGACTGGGTTGTCCCGGTCCCCGTCATGGAGAGAGAGGAGAGGGAATCTATGGGAATCGATGAGCGTGGTTTTGAGACCAAGACGTGCCCGCGGTGCGGATCTGAGCTCTACGCAGACATGCGCGTCTGCTTTGGGTGTCTCTATGACTTCTCCCGGGATCGTCCGGAGCGATCGGGAGAGGGGCTCACTGCCGTCCTGTCGCGGGCGGAGGCGCCCTCCACCGACAAGGGAATGACCGAGGACGTGGGGGTGCTCGTGAAGACCCCCGTGGTCGACGTCTGGAGGGGAGTTGGCCCGGAGGGGGTCGACATCGGCCGAGAGGCGAGCAACGACGTCACGTTTCACCTGCCCGTTGTGTCGAGGAGACATCTGCGCGTCGTTCCCACCCCCGACGGCATGGAAGTGAGTGACCGCGGGTCCAAGAATCCCGCGACGTACAACGGAAGGGAGATCCGAGGGACCGTCATCGTGACCTATGGGGACTCGATCGACGTATGCGGATGCTCTCTCGTCATGACGGGTCCGAGAGGGAGGGCGGCTTGCGAGGACGACCGGACGGTATTGGTCACATAGCAAAGCAGGCCGGAGACACACGGCCTCCGACCTGCGAAAGTTCTGGTGGCGGGGAAGGGAGTCGAACCCCTGACACGGGGATTTTCAGTCCCCTGCTCTACCAACTGAGCTACCCAGCCATTTGGTGCAGCGATTACTATACCAAACTCGCCGTGAGTGTCAAAGACTTTTTCTCGAGGAAATTGCGGAGGGGTCTTCGACGCGCTCGGGCGCCCTCCGCTTGCCGCGAGGGGCGGGGGCCATCTGGCTCGGCCGTCACAGGCGCCGCCGCGTCCGAGCGGGGCTAGTGGCGCACCTCGAAGGACGGTTCGCCCCAGATCACGGGAACGTCGTCGCGCTGATCGACGACATAGCTCGCGTGTCGGCCGCCCATCTCCTCGAGCATGTGGGAGAAGAACGCCCCCACGTGGGAGGGCTCGCCCTGGATCTCTGCCGTCACGGAGCCGTCGGCCTCGTTGCGCACCCAACCGGTGAGGGAGAGCTCGCGTGCGACCATCAGGGCGGTCCAGCGAAAGCCCACGCCCTGAACCCTTCCCACGAAGCGCACGTGAAGCCTCTTGGCGTTCTCCGGCGTCTCGATCGGCTCCTCTGCGGGCCTCCTGCTCCAGAAGGCGGACATGGCGACCTCCCCGTGCGCTCAATATTGTGGTTGTCGCATGGCGCGACGGCGCCCATGCAACCCGTTGCTACAATATACCCGCGTCTTCGAGCCTATGCACAGGGAGGGATGATGGGCTGCACCAGAAGAGAGTTTCTCGCCCTAGCGTCCATGGGGACGGTCGCGGGTGTTGCTGCGTGCACTCCGCAGAAGGAGCCCCCCGCCCCCCAAGAGAACGGCGGCAAGGAGGCGGAGGACGTTGACGTCTCCAAGTTCGAGGGGCTGGCGATCGACTCCTCTGCCTGGAGCTACGACGAGGAGAACGACATCTATTACCAGCTGGGCCTCAGCTACTGCCTGGAGCCCGCCACAGAGACCTACGAGACCCTCGCCATCTTTGTTCCCGGTGCCTTCTTCACCGCCGAGAAGAACGGCGACACCTATACCTGCCAAGTGAACGACAAGACCGTGGTGGGAAGCTTCACCGCTGCCACCGCGCCCGTCCTGATGCCCATCAACGCGGGGGCGCTCTCCGCCCAGGCGAGCCCGACGGTCTATGGCTGCGAGGGTCTCGCACCCTATCTTGATGCGGGGTGCATCTACGTCTACGCCGGCTTCCGCGGGCGCTCTGCGGTGGTCGACACCTCGTCGGGTTCGGACGAGCTCATCCCCGGAGGGGCTCCCTGGCCCGCCGTCGACCTCAAGGCCGCCATTCGCTACCTGCGCTACAACGCGGACGCGCTCCCCTGCGACACCAATCGCGTCTTCGTCTTCGGCTTCTCCGCGGGAGGCGGCCTGAGCGAGGTTCTTGGCGCCTCGGGCGACTCCCCGCTCTTCGAGCCCTACCTCGCCTCCATCGGAGCCGCGACGCATGACGCCTCGGGGGAGCCCCTTTCGGACGCGATCGCCGGAAGCGCCTCGTGGTGCCCCGTCACCTCCTTCGACATGGCCGACGCGGCATACGAGTGGTGTCAGGGCCAGTATGCGAACGACGGGAGCCGGGCGGACGGTACGTGGACGCAGCTGCTCTCTCGCGATCTCGCCTCCGCCTACGGCGCCTGGATAAACGAGATGGACCTGAGGGACGCGGACGACGTCCAGCTCACGCTCGACGAGACCGAGACGGGCGTCTATTCGATGGGCTCCTATGCGTCCGCCCTTCTCGACGAGATCGACGAGGCGGCGACATACTTTGTCCAGCACGAGTCCTTCCCGTACACCTACACCCCGCTTCACCTCGACGATCCCACCTTCCCCGGAGATCCCAACCTCGATGCGTCGCGTGCCGCCGACGCCGCCACCCAGACGCCGGGCTCCGGGACCGCGGCCGCCGATGGCACTGGCGAGGGAGAGGCCGGAAAGCCGAGTGAGGACGCCCCTGCCGCGACCCTGGGCGTGGCCCAGGTGCAGTCGACCGTCTACGAGTCTGCCCAGAGCTACTTTGCATCCCTCAACGAGAGCACGTGGTGGATCAACTACAACCACCGCTCCGGCAACGTCTCCGTCTCGAGCCTGCGCGACTACGCGCTGCACGTCCGCCCCGCCACGCTTCCCTGCTCCGTGTTCGACCGTCCCGACCGAAGCTCCAAGATCAACCAGCTCTTTGGCATTGGCGAGGAGTCCACGCTGCACTTCTCGAGCTGCGTCGAGCAGACCGTCGAGGCGGGGATGGAGACGTACGCCTCCTGCGAGGGCTGGGACGCCGAGCAGGAGGGCGCCTGGGTCGAGGACCTCGAGAAGGTCGACTCGCTGGAGACGCCCATGGCGGAGCGCGTTGCGATGATGGATCCCCTCACGTGGCTGAGCGGCCACTATGAGGCGTACGGCCAGTCGACGGTTGCCCCCCACTGGCGCATCAACGAGGGCCTCTTCGACTCGGACACCTCGCTGTGCACCGCGGCGAACGTGGTTCTCGCCCTGCGCAAGTACGACGGCGTCGCGGACGTCTCTCACACGCCCGTATGGGGGCAGGGGCACGTCCTCGCCGAGCGCACGGGGTCTCCCGCGGGGAACCTGCTCAAGTGGGTTACCTCCTGCTGCACGGATTAGGGGTGGGAAATGGCTGAGGATGCGGGTGGCGCCGCCGTCGACTCGGGGCTCCAGGCTTCCCCGGAGCGTGCCTCCCTTCCCGCGAGGCAGGCGGTCTTTGTTGGCGTGACGCTCTTCTCGATGTTCTTTGGGGCGGGAAACCTCATCCTGCCGCCGTTGCTGGGCGTTCAGGCGGGGCGTGACAGCCTTCCCGCGATACTGGGCTTCTTCGTTGCGGGCGTTGGCCTTCCGGTGCTGGGCATCGTCGCCGTGGCGCTCTCGGGGACCCTGCGAGAGCTCGCTTCACGGGTCCACCCCCTGTTCGCCCGGATCTTCGTTGCCCTCGTCTACCTGGCGATCGGCCCCTGCCTGGCTATTCCCCGCACGGCGTCGACCGCCTTCGAGATGCTCGCGCCCCTTCTCCCCGAGGGGCTCTCGCTCGAGGTCGCCCGCCTTGTCTTCTCCGTGGCCTTCTTCGCCGTTGCGTACGTGCTCGCCATGCGCCCCGGACGCCTCACGCGCCTGCTCGGGCGCGTGACGGGGCCAGCCCTCATCCTTCTGATCGTCGGCGTGGTCATGGCGGCGATCTCCTCGCTTGCCGGTGCCCCGGCGCTGCCCGATGCTCCTGCCGTGGCGCCCTACGACACAAGTCCCGCCGTTCAGGGCTTTCTCACGGGATACCAGACCATGGACCTTCTCGCGTCCCTCACGTTTGGTCTGGTGATAGCCAGCAACGTGCGCTCTCTGGGGGTTACCGCGCGCGGTGGCGTCATGCGAGAGATCTGTCGCGCGGGGGTGATGGCGGGCATCCTGATGATTGCCGTCTACGGCGGCCTCTGTGCCGTGGGCTTTGAGCAGAGCGTTGCGCTGGCGGGCGCGACCAACGGCGCCGAGGTTATCACCGCGTCCGCGACGGCTCACTTTGGGACTGCGGGGACGGTCGTCGTCGCGGCAATCTTCCTGCTCGCCTGCCTCAACGTCTGCATCGGGCTCATCAGCTGCTGCGGCACCTATTTCTCCGAGGAGCTTCCGCGGGCGTCCTACGGTGCATGCGCCCTGGCCTTCTCGGTGTTCTCGTGCGCCGTCTCAAACCTCGGGCTCGACGCCATCCTCGACTTCTCCGCCCTCCTGCTGGGGGCAATGTATCCGGTGGCGATCGTGCTCGTTGCCATGGGGATGCTTCGCCGCCCGTGCGACAGGGTCCCCGCGGTGTGGCCCTGGACGGTCGGCGTAACCGCGGTCGTGAGCGTCGTCGGGGTCGTCCGCGACGCCCTCGCTCCCGGCGTCGCCCTCCCGCTCGACGTGCTTCCCCTCGCCGACGTCGGCCTGGGCTGGGTGGTGCCCGCGCTTCTTGCCGCCGCCCTCTCCGCGGGCGTCTCCCTGTTCGTCTCGCGATCCATCCGGTAAGCTGACTCGTTGGTCACGCAATCGCCTGAGAAAGGAAGCTCATGTCAGCACTGTCGAAACTGGGGAAGGTCCTCCCCGCGCTTCTCGCCGTTCTTCTCGTCTCGGTCGTCCTGGTAGGCTGCGCTGGCGATGCCGGCCAGAAGACCTCGGACGACGCCTCGGACCAGCAGCTCTCCGAGTCAGCCTCCGAGGAGGCGAGCCCCGAGGTAGACCCCGACGATCCCTACGCAACCGGCGTCCACCACGCCCGCATCGAGGTGGAGGGCTACGGGACCATCGAAGTGAGCCTCAACGCCAACGTCGCGCCCATCACGGTCTCGAACTTCTGCCACCTTGTCGAGGAGGGCTTCTACGACGGGCTCACGTTCCACCGCGTGGTTCCCGGCTTCATGATCCAGGGCGGCGACCCCGAGGGCAACGGCACGGGCGGCTCCGGAACCGACATCAAGGGCGAGTTCTCCTCGAACGGCGTCGAGAACTCCATCCCTCATGTGCGCGGAACCATCTCGATGGCGCGCTCGAGCGACCCCGACTCCGCCAGCTCGCAGTTCTTCATCATGCAGGAGGACGCCTCGTACCTCGACGGCGAGTACGCCGCCTTTGGCAGCGTGATCTCGGGTATGGAGGTCGTGGACGCCATCTGCGAGGAGGTGCCCGTGGCCGACGAGCAGAGCGGGCTGGTCGCCGTGGAGAACCAGCCGGTCATCACGAAGATCGAGATGCTCGACTAGTCAGGCGAGGCGCTTCTGCCAAGAGGGCGCTGGTCTGAGGGGGCGCGAGGCGATGCTCGTCTCGCGCCCTCAGCTTCATTTAAGGTAAACGCAAAAAAATACCTATATGACAACCCGTTGACAATACCCTTTCCGTGAACGGCTAAAACCGCACCATTTGGGTGCTATACTGGAGTCACGCGAAAGGAGCTGCCTTATGTATGCTGTGGGAGACTATCTCGTTCATCCTGGTCAGGGCGTTTGTCAGGTGAAGGATGTGACGGAGGGTCCACAGGCGGTCTACCAGCTGCTTCCCATTGGCAAGCGGCATCCCGTGCACATCAGCTTTCCCGTTTCCAACGAGAGCAGGCTCCGTCCCGTGCTCTCTCGGGGCGAGGCCGAGAAGATCATCGAGGCGTACCCGACGATGGAGGTCGAGAGCTTCCAGGCGCGCAACAACAACCTCGAGGAGGAGCACTATCGCAACGAGATGAGGCAGGGCTCCTGCCTCGACTCCGTCCGCATCGCAAAGACCTTCCGCACGAGGATCGAGGAGCTTTCCGCGCGCAACAAGAAGCCCCCCGTCGTCTACGAGCGCATCCTCAAGGAGGCGCGGGAGCGCTCGAGCGTGGAGCTGGCCGTTGCGCTGGACTGCACCCCCGAGGACGTGATGATGCTCTTCCAGCGCATGCTGGGGGAGGGCTGCGAGCAGAACTAGCGGCTCGCATGGTGCGTCGGCGGGGACTTCTGCCGGCTCTGCCACCTTGTCGGCCCTGCTCTCGCTCGCTTGCGTTTCCGTTTGCGGTCCTTATCGTGTGGTCGCTATGAGCCCGCTGCGTTCCACCGTACAATGAGGGGCGTTCTGACGAAGCGATCCCGAGGAGGAGCCATGACGACACCCGAGACCGAAGGAGCCCTTTCCAACAAGGCGATCATCACCGTACTGGGTGGCGATCGCCCGGGCATCGTTGCCGCGGTGGCGGGTGCCCTCAGCGAGCGCGAGGCCAACATCCTCGACATCTCCCAGACGATTCTCCAGGGCATCTTCACGATGACCATGCTCGTCGACCTTGCCAAGGCGGACTTCTCCGAGCTCAAGAGCCACCTCGACGAGCTCGCCCAGAGCCTTGGGGTGCAGATCCTCATGCAGCGCGAAGAGGTCTTCAGGTACATGTACCGCCTCTAGGCGCACGCGCGGCGCCGCTGCCGTTTGCCCACAGACAAAGGAGGTCCCATGATTCACCTGCCCAAGGGCGGCGGGAGGCCCATTCTCACACCTCGTGACACCCCCGCCTTCGATCACGTAGCCGACGCGTACCCCATGCCCTCGGTGGGCCTTGGGCTGCCGCCCGTCTCGGATGGCCTCTACCACGGCTACGAGGACGTGGACGTGGTCCCGGCCGAGCTCTACACCAAGTACGACGTCAAGCGCGGCCTGCGCAACGCCGACGGCTCGGGCGTGCTCGTCGGCCTCACCACGATCTCCAACGTGCACGGCTACAACAAGACGCCGCACGGCGTGGAGCCCGACGAGGGAGACCTCATCTACCGCGGCTACCGCGTGGCGGATCTCATCGGTGCCTCCCAGGCGGAGGACCGCTTTGGCTACGAAGAGGTTGCCTACCTGCTCATCGCCGGCAAGCTGCCCACGCGCGAGGAGCTTGATGACTTCCGCGCCCGCATCGACGCCCGCAAGCAGCTCCCCGAGGGCTACTTTGGCATCTTCCCGCGCGCCACGTACAGCCACAACATCATGAACGTGCTTCAGCGCGCGACGCTTCTGCTCTACGCCTTTGACCCCAACCCCGACGATACCTCGCCCACGCACGAGATCGACGTTGCCCTCTCGCTTCTCGGCCGCTGGCCGCGCACGGCGGCCGTGGCGCATGCCGCCCACAAGGCCGAGCTTGCCGACGAGAAGCTCATGGTGCCGCCGGTGCGCGAGGGCTACACGATGGCAGAGACCGTCCTGGACGTCCTGCGCAGCGACGACGGCTTCACGCACGAGGAGGCCATGCTCCTCGACGTCATGCTCATCCTGCACGCCGAGCACGGCGGCGGCAACAACTCCACGTTCACCACGCGCGTGCTCTCGTCCTCCGGGACCGACGCCTACTCGGCCTACGCGGCCGCCATCGGCTCACTCAAGGGTCCCAAGCACGGAGGCGCCAACTTCAAGGTGAGCCAGATGATCGACGACGTTGCCTCCCACGTGCGCAACTGGGACTCCGAGGACGAGGTTGCGGGCTATCTCGAGAAGATCGTGCGCAAGGAGGCCTTCGACAAGAGCGGCCTCATCTACGGCCTTGGTCACGCGGTCTACACGCTCTCCGACCCGCGCGCCCAGATCGTCAAGACGTACGCCCGCCGCGTTGCCGCCGACAAGGGGCTTCTCGAGCGCTTTGACCTCATCGAGAGCATCGAGAGGCTCGGCCCGCAGGTCATGCACGACGTCAAGGGCTCGGGCAAGGCGATCTGTGCCAACATCGACCTCTACACGGGCTTCATCTACTCGATGCTCGGGATAGAGCCCGACCTCTACACGGCGATCTTTGCCATGGCGCGCCTCGCCGGCTGGACCGCCCACCGCATGGAGGAGCTCTACGGCGCCGGGCGCATCATTCGACCCGCCTACAACTCCATCATGCCGCACGGTGGCGAGTACGTGCCGATCGACGAACGGTAGCGCCGCGACCCTCCGTTCTTCTCGCCTCGCTGCGCGAAATCCCGACCTGTGGCACGAGGCAAGAAGCGCGACCTGCGGTTCTTCTCGCTAGACTGCGCAAAAACCCGACCTATGGCACTTGGTTTCTGCCATAGGTCGGGTTTTACGTTACGAATCGGGCTTTGCTTGCGAACGGTGGGTCGGGCAAGAGGGGCGCCTGCTCCTCGCAGGCTGTTGGGTGGGCGAGAAGAGCGTCTACTCCTCGCCCTCCTGCAGAACCTCAGAGCCCTCGTCGACGTCCTCCTCGTCCTCCTCGTCCATAACGAGCGGTCGGAAGCTTGCGGTGTCGCCGCCGACGAGGCCGCGCATGGCCTCCTCTGCCTGCGCCTCGCGCTCGCCCTTCATGTGGACGGAGAAGATGTCCTCGTCGTCCTCGGCGTTCTTGCGGCTTTCGGCGAGCTTTGCGGCGACCGCGGGCGCCACCTCCTCGAGAGGCCTGCGCGAGAGCTTGTGCTGGCGCTTGGTCTTGGAGAAGAGCGGCACGTACTCGAAGATGACGCTCGAGTTCTCGAGGCCGTACCAGCGCGCGGGAGATCCGCAGAAGCCACGGATGAGGTACTTCAGCTCGATGAGGCGCTGGTCAAAGCCAGAGAGGTCAGTCTCGGGGGAGAGCATCTTGCGGATGAGGCAGAAGCGGAAGTCTCCCACGGGCCCGCGCTCGAGGTAGATCGAGTACTTGTGGTTCTGCGGCGAGAGCTGGCCGCGGTCCATGAGGTCGGCGACGATCTGATAGAGATAGGTGTTGATGCGCTGGTTGACCTTGAAGCCAAGGCGCAGCTGCACCTTGAAGAGGAAGTCCGTCCCAAAGTCGTTGACGATGAACTCGTGCGTGTAGGGCTCGTCGGTCACCTGGACGTTGAGGAAGTAGTAGGCCTTCGCGCGCTTGGGCCGCTTGTCCAGGATCGAGTAGAGGATGTCTCGGTCGAGCCTGTCGAAGGACGAGTCGTTGGTGAGGAAGACGAGGTTGTCGGCCAGCAACGGGTAGTCCTCGTCGTGTGAGAGGTCAAAGATCTGGTCGAGGTACTTGTTCACGGGGAGGAACACCGTCTGGGTGCGCTCCACCGCGGTGCCGCGACGCCACACGTACATGACCGCGAAGATGAGGAAGCTCATGATCACGGTGACGTAGCCGCCGTGGAAGAACTTCGTGAGGCTCGAGAAGAAGAACATGAACTCGATCGCGCCAAAGAAGATGGCAAAGGGCACGGCGAGCGCGGTCTTCTTCTGCACCCTGGAGAGGTAGACCGTGAGCAGGATCGTGGTCATGAGCATGGTGACCGTGATGGCCAGGCCGTAGGCGGCCTCCATGTGCGCGGAGGTCTGGAACAGCAGGACCACGCAGATGCAGCCGATCCACATGATGCTGTTGACCAGCGGGATGTAGATCTGGCCCTTGGTCTCGGAGGGGTAGTTGATGCGCATGTGGGGCATGAGGTCCAGGCGCACCGCCTCGGAGACGATGGAGTAGGAGCCGGTGATGAGCGCCTGGGAGGCGATGATCGCGGCAAAGGTGGAGAGCAGGACGGCGAAGACGCGAATCTGCTCGGGGAGCATCTGGAAGAACGGGTTGAGGTCGGAGACCGTGGCGAGGTCCGCGTTGCCCTGGTTGGCGATGATCCAGGCGCCCTGTCCGAGGTAGTTGAGAATCAGGCAGACCTTCACGAACGGCCAGGTGGCGTAGATGTTGGGCTTGCCCACGTGACCCATGTCGGAGTAGAGGGCCTCGGCACCGGTGGTGCAGAGGAACACGTTGCCCAGCACCATGATGCCGGCGGCGTTGATGTGGCCGTCAAACAGGAACATGATGCCGCGCACCGGGTTGAAGGCACGCAGGACGCCCAGGTCGAGGCCGAGGTTCATGAGGCCGGCCCCGGCAAGGAAGAGGAACCAGAGCGTCATGACGGGGCCGAAGAGCTTGCCGATCGTGGAGGTGCCGGCCTTCTGCAGGAAGAACAGTATGCAGAGAATGACGATGACGATGGCGACCACGATGCCCTGGTTGTCTCCGATGAGCTTGTAGATGAAGTCCACCGTGCGCAGGCCCTCGATCGCCGTGGTGACGGTGACGGCCGGGGTGAGGATGCCGTCCGCCAGAAGCGCGGCGCCGCCGATCATGGCCGGGATGATGAGCCAGCGCCCGCATCGCTTGACGAGGCTGTAGAGCGCGAAGATGCCACCCTCGTTGTGGTTGTCGGCCTTCATGGCCACAAGCACGTACTTGACCGTGGTGATCAGCGTGAGGGTCCAGATGATGAGCGAGAGGGCGCCCAGGACCACGTCGGAGGACATGGTGGTGAGTCCGCCGTTGCCGGCGATGATCGCCTTGAGGGTGTACATCGGGCTCGTGCCGATGTCTCCGTACACGACGCCTAGGGTGACGAGGATCATTGCCGCAGAGAGGGGGATGCCCGTGTAGCGGGCCTTGCGCGCAGGGGGCGCGAGCTTCGTAGCCATGGAACTCCAAACTCGGGGTTGTACGGACGCGACAAGTGTATCGCTTCTCAGGGTGCCACGCCGTCCTTCTCGCCAAGTGACGGTCCTTCTCGCCCGGCGTCAACCGCTTCGTTTTTGAGGCCGCAAAAGTTGAGCGAGATTTTTGCTCAACTGGGAAAACCCGAAACCTCGCCCGAGATTTGAGGCCGCAAAAGTTGTGCGGACGAGAAGAGCGTCGGCCCGTCGTTCGTGCGAGAATGGCAGGGTAGGTCGTGACGGGCGAAAGGTGACCCGATGGAGTTTGTGGCAACGTGCCCCAAGGGCTTTGAGCGACTGCTGGCCGACGAGCTGCACGCGCTGGGGGCGTGCCGCCTGAGGCCGCTGGCCGGCCAGGTGAGCTTTGGCGGCGAGCTTCAGGACGCGTATCGGGCGTGCCTGTGGTCGCGGCTTGCGTCGCGCGTCCTGCTCGTGCTGGCGCGCGTGGCGGCCTCCGATGCCAACGAGCTCTATGCGAGCGTTTCCGAGGTTGCCTGGGAGGAGCACCTTGCGCCCGGAGCCACCTTCGTGGTGGACGCGCATGGCACCAACTCCCAGCTCCGCAACACCCAGTTCGTTGCCCTTCGCGCCAAGGACGCGGTTGTGGACCGGCTGGTCTCCGTCCGCGGCGCCCGTCCCCTGGTTGACACGTCCCGCGCCGACCTGACGATCTCCGTGCGCCTCTCCGGGAAGCGGGCCACGCTGGCGATCGACCTTGCTGGCGAGCCGCTCTTCCGTCGGGGCTACGCCGCCCGTGGAGACGCCCGCCTGAGCTCGCTGCGCCCCGACTACGCTGCCGCGCTTCTCGCTGCCGGAGGCTGGGGCGAGGTCGTGCGCTCGGGTGAGCCGAGGCTCTCGGCCCTGTGGCCGGGACAGGGCAGCATGCTCGTGGAGGCGGCCGGCGTGGCGCTGGACCGCGCCCCGGGACTGCTGCGCACGCGCTGGGGCTTTGCCGGTTGGGCAGGGCATGACGCCGATGCCTGGCAGGCACTTCTCGACGAGGCTGACGCCCGCGCATCGGCGGGCGAGAAGAACCCCTGCTCGCTGCTCGTCCATGACACCAGGCCCGGTGCGCTCTCGGCCTGCCGCCAGGCGCTCCGCGGCGCGGGCATCGCCCTGGAGCCGGAGGGATACGAAGGGACCGTCCCTTCGTATCATCTTGCGGTGGCGGACCTGTCGTGGGTGGGCGAGACCGCGCTCGCGACGGAGGCGGCCGCTCTCTCCGAGCTTGCGGCGTATGCCGGGGGAAGGCTCGTCGTTCTCTCGCGCGACACCGCCCCGGACGCCTCGCTGCGCAGCGTGCCCACGTCCGTGACGGAGGTGATCGTCGGTCGTGACCCGGCGACCGTGCGCGTCTACGAGTCGAGCGACTCCGTTGCGCCCGTGCCCTCTGTTGAGCTTCCGGGAGGCGGTACCGCGAGCGTGCTCGTGCCCGCCTCCGACCAGTTTGCGCGCCGGCTTGCGAAGGTCGCCAGGCTGCGCGCCAAGTGGGCTCGTCGCGAGGACGTGACCTGCTACCGCGTCTACGATGCGGACCTGCCCGACTACGCGGTGGCGATAGAGCTCTACGAGGGGTCCGAGACCCCCGGGCGCTGGCTCCAGGTCTCCGAGTACGCCGCCCCGCGCGGCGTGGACCCCGAGCTCGCACGCAGGCGACTGCTCGACGTGCTGACGATCGCGCCGCGCGTGCTCGACGTGGCGCCGCAGGACGTGAGCGTGCGCGTGCGCGTGCGCTCCCGGGGCGGCTCGCAGTACGCGGACGAGGGACGTGCGTCCGCACGCGAGGCGCGGCGGGACCGCTCTTCTCGCCGCGGGAGCCGTGTGGAGCTGCCCGCGGGGTCGCATCTCGTGGACGAGGGCGGCCTCACCTTTGAGGTCAACTTCGATGCGCGCCACGACTGCGGAATCTTCCTCGACCATCGCGAGACGCGCTCGCGCATCCGCGAGATGATGAAGGAGACCAAGGGATCCAAGCGCTTCCTCAACCTCTTTGCCTATACGGGAACCGCGACGGTCTACGCGGCGGATGGCGGCGCACGTCACACCACGACCGTGGACCTCTCCCGACCGAGCCTGGACTGGGCGCGTCGCAACATGGCGCGCAACGGCTTTGACGGCCCGGAGCACGAGTTCGTGCAGGCGGACGTTCTCGCGTGGGTGAGCGAGCAGCGCCACACGCGCAACCGCTGGGACCTCATCTTCTGTGACGTGCCCACGTTCTCAAACTCCGCACGCATGCGCAAGGCGTCCTTCGACGTCCAGCGCGACCACGCCGAGCTGATCATTGGCGTTTCTCGCCTGCTCATACGTGGCGGTCGCGCGATCTTCTCGTGCAACCTGCGCAGCTTCAAGCCAGACGTGGAGAAGCTCGAGCGCGCCGGCGTGCGCCTCACCGACATCACGGACGAGACCATCCCCGAGGACTTCTCGCGCAATCGCAAGATTCATCACGCCTATCTCGTGGAGCGGACTGCGTCCGAGGCGTAGGCCGACGCTTTCGTTCCGCTTAAGTTGCGGTTCCGATGGGGGCTCGGGGCTCGGCGCTCGGCGTGCTTACGAAGGCGCTCCGTTGGAGGATGTGGCGCTCGGCGTGCTTAGGAAAGCGCTCCGATGGAGGGCGTGCGTCGTGGTGTGCTTAGGGAAACGGGGCGTTAGAGTGCCCGTGCCGCGACACGCTTAGAGTTTCTCGCCAAAAGAGGGTGGGGGAGTCGCCACGCTTAACAATCCTTTGGGTTGGAGGGCGAGAAGTACGGGCGGGTCTCCAACGGCTGCAAAGAGTAAGCATTCTGTCGCGCTGACCCTCCAATGGGCCGCATGCCTAAGCGTGAACTCGATAGGATTCTCCAATGGGCCGCATGCCTAAGCGCTCTGCCGCGCCGGTCCTCCAATGGACCGTTTCCCTAAGCGCGGGTACGAGTGGACCCTCCAATGGGGTGCATGTCTAAGCGCCCCATAGCACCGACCCTCCAATGGGCTAAATAACAAAGCGCGGGTACGAGTGGACCCTCCAATGGGCCTCGTGCCAAAGCGTGGGATCGCACGGGCTCTCTATCGGCCGGCTTTCCTAAGCGCGGACACGTGCCGACCCTCCAAAAGCCCAGTTCGCAAAGCGCGCGCTTACGTGGGGTCGTTACGGGACCGCGCCGAGCACGCCTCGCGTCCGTCCGTCTGCCGTCGTGTGCCCTCCGCCCGCGTAAGCTGGCGAGAAGGGCGCTCGTCGAGCGGGTAAAATGAATCCCATACGTGTGGATTCGGCGCGTCAGACGCGCCCAGAGAAATTGGGGGTCACCATGGACGCAAGCATCGAGGCCAAGGTCAGCGCCTGGCAGGACAACGTCACCGAGCCCGATCTGGTGATCGAGCTCGACGATCTCTGCCGCGAGGGCAACGAGGAGAAGCTCTTTGACGCCTTCTACCGCGACCTCGCCTTTGGCACGGCCGGCCTTCGCGGCACGCTCGGCGTGGGCACCAACCGCATGAACGTCTACGTGGTCGCGCAGGCAACCCAGGGCGTGGCGGACTACCTGAACGCCCATTATGAGAACCCCACGCTCGCCCTCGCGCGCGACTCGCGCAACAAGGGCGAGGACTTCCAGCGCGTGGCCGCCGGCGTCCTGGCCGCCAACGGCATCCACGTCTACGTCTACCCGCGCATCGAGCCCGTCCCCACGCTGTCCTTTGCGGTGCGCCACCTCGGCACCTCCGCGGGCATCGTGCTCACGGCCTCCCACAACCCGGCGCCCTACAACGGCTACAAGGTCTACAACGACAACGGCGGCCAGATCACCGACGAGGCCGCGGCCGAGATCTCTGCCAACATCGCCAAGGTCGACCCGTTTGCCGTCGACATCATGGACTTTGAGGAGGGCATCGAGAAGGGCCTGATCGAGTGGACGCCCGAGGAGGTCCTCGACGCCTTCATCGAGAACATCAAGAAGGTCTCCGTCCCCGGCTTCAAGGCCTCTGACGACTACTCCGTGGTCTATACCCCGCTCAACGGCACGGGCATGGAGCTCGTGACCCGCATCCTCAAGGAGATCGGCGTCGAGAACGTGACCGTGGTTCCCGAGCAGGCCGAACCGGACGGCAACTTCCCCACCTGCACCTATCCCAACCCCGAGTTCCGTGAGGCCCTCGAGCTCGCGCTCAAGCTCGCCGAGGAGGTCAAGCCCAACCTCGTGGTCGCCACCGACCCCGACGCCGACCGCATGGGCACCGCCATCCCGCACGACGGCGACTACGTCCTGCTCTCCGGCAACGAGATGGGCGTCCTGCTCATGGACTGGCTCGCCACGATGGCCAAGGACCGCGGCGAGGACGTTGCGCGCAAGGTAGCCGTCTCCACCATCGTCTCCTCCTCCATGCCCGACGCGCTCGCGCGCGACTGGGGCTTTGAGATGAGGCGCGTGCTCACCGGCTTCAAGTACATCGGCGACCAGATTGACCAGCTCAAGGACGAGGGCGAGGAGGACCGCTACCTCATGGGCTTCGAGGAGTCCTATGGCTACCTCGTGGGCACGCACGCCCGCGACAAGGACGCCATCGTTGCCACGATGCTCTGCGTCGAGATGGCCTCCTACTACGCCGAGAAGGGCATGGACCTCTACGAGGCCATGGATGCCCTCTACCAGAAGTACGGCTACTATCTCAACGGCACGGTCAACGCGTCCTTCCCGGGTGCGGCAGGCGCTGACCGCATGGCCCAGATCATGGCCGGCCTGCGCGAGAACCCGCCCGCGGAGATCGCCGGCTACAAGGTCCTTGGCATGACGGACTACGCCACCGGCCCCGAGATGCCGCGGGTCTCCGGCCTGCAGAAGGAGGCGCCGCAGACCCTGCCGCCGGCCAACGTCATCGAGTTCCGCCTCGAGGACGACAACAAGGTCATCTTCCGTCCGTCCGGCACCGAGCCCAAGGTCAAGGCCTACCTCTTCTCCAAGGGTGCCACGCGTGCCGACTCCGAGGCAGTCCGCGACAAGCTCCAGGCTGCCGCCGAGGCGATCCTGTCGTAGCCTGCTCCCAGCCAGCGCATAGAAGACGAGAAGGCCCCGCCTCGGCGGGGCCTTCTGTTTGGGTCAAGGAGACGGGGAAGGGGCTGAGGCTGAACGCCGCCCCGTTCGGCTGCTACTACTTGGCGCTGAGGGCGTAGAGCGTCTCGTTCAGGCCGGCGATGGTCGCAGGATCCCACGGATGGGCGCTCACCTCGGGAGAGGTGGGGTCGTAGACCGTGAGGGTGCCGTCGGCGCCCTCGGTCACCACCAAGATCCAGTGGGCATCGTCAGTGAGGGTGTCGGCGGGTGCCTCCACCATCAGATAGGTGCCCGTGTCCAGGATCTGCAGCAGGTTGTCCGTATTGGACGTGTAGCTCGAGCAAGCCAGGCCGAGGTCGTCCAGATGGTCGGTCAGGAACGTCCCCGACATAAGGGAATCGCCCGTCACCAGGCGCTCCTCCTCCACGAGGGCGGCAAAGTCAGCGGCGGTGCGGTCGGTGTTTCCCGTGAGCGCGATGTAGGCCATGGAAAGCGCCGTGGGGCCAGATCCCGTGAGGGCGAGCGGGGCGCCCGCGTAGTCGACGTTGCCCCAGCGAGCGTCCCAGCAATAGAGCTCGGGGACGGTTCCCTTGGCGGCCTCCTCACCGTAGGGCTGACCGACCTTTTCCGCCTCGGGGTAGGCGGCGACAAAGTCGATGGCGGAGGGCTGAGAGAGGGCTAGCTCGAGAAGCCCCTGGTTCTCGTAGGCGTCACCGTTGGCGGCGATCTCCGCGAACTTCGCGTTCTGGTCGAGCTGCTGCGCAAACTGCTCGGTGAGCTCCTCGGGGACGCCGTTTGCAACGCGGGCGTCCACGGGGTTCTCGGGAGGCTCCTGGTTGGCGGAACAGCTGCTCACGCAGCTCGAGACGCCCACGACGACAAGAACGAGAAGGACGATCGCGAGTGCCGCGAGGATGAGCAGCCGCCTGTTGCTGTTGAGTCGACGGGCCTTGCCGCTCTGGAAGTTGATGTTGCGCTCCCTGAGGGGATAGCCGGCCCCGCCCCCGCGCTTCGAGGGCTTGGGGCGCTGCCTGGTGCCGCGAGGGCCGTGATAGGTGCCCTGCCCGGGGACCTGCAGGCGCTGTCCGGGCGCATGGGTGCGAGAGGATCCGCTGAGCGAACCCGCGCCCGACCGGGGGCGCCTGCCGTTGTCGTTATATGCCATTAGTCCTCCGAGAAGTGCTGGTACAGCGAATCCCTTCTCGCATGATAGGACAGAAACTTCAACCAAGAAAAGGGCGCCCTCCCGCAATCGGGGAGTGGCGCCCTCTTTCAAGTGCAGCTTGAAGGATGCTAGGGACTGACCGGAGTCGTGGGGGTCTGCTCGCCCTCGCCTCCGCCGCCACCGTCGGGGGTCGTGGGAACCTGCTCGCCCCCGCCGCCGGATCCGCCGCCCTGGTTTCCGCCCGAGCCGCCGCCCTGGTTATCGCCGGAGCCGCCGCCCTGGTTGCCGCCGGAGTTGCCGCCCTGGTTTCCACCCTCGTTGCTACCCGAGGTGCCGGGCTCGGAGGGCTCGGTGGGCGTCACGGGCTCGGAGGGCTGCTCCGGGGGCTCGCTGGTGGACCCCCCGCCCGTACCCGAGCCGGAGCCGCTGTTGGATCCCGTGCCGGAGTTGGAACCTGAGTTAGAGCCACCACCGGAGCTCCAGCCGCCGGAGTTGGAGCCGCCACCGGAGCTGGAACCGCCGTCGGAGCTCCAGCCGCCGCCGGAGCTGTAGCCCCAGCCATTCACGCCCTGGCTGGTGCCGATGAAGGTCCAGGAGCTGTTCGGCTTGTACTCGGCCTCATGATCGGACTTGGGGAACTCCTGGCGCTCCTCGCCGGCGAGTGCCTCGCTCATGTAGGTGCCCCAGATGGGGATCGGCAGGTCGGTGCCGTTGCCGGTCCTGCCCTGGAAGGTGACGCGCTTCTGGCCGTAGTCCGGGCAGCCGGTCCACACGGCGGTGGTGAGCTGGGGCGTGTAGCCCACGAACCAGAGGTCGGCGTAGTTGTCCGAGGTGCCGGTCTTGCCGGCCGCGGGCTGGTTGGCGCTGTAGTAGGAGGACATGACGGTTGCGGTGCCCTGGGTGATGACCGTCTCGAGGACGTCGGTGGCGTCCTCGGCGATCGCGGAGTCGATGACCTGCTCGGGGTCGTCCTCGTGCTCGTAGACGGTGTTGCCGTTGCGATCCTCGATCTTCGTGATGGCAACGGGGTTGCGGTGGACGCCTCCGCTCGCGATGACGGAGTAGGCCTCGCACATCTCGAGCGGGGACACCTCGGACGCGCCGATGCTCGACGCGAGGCCGTCGCGAATCGTGGCGTCAATGCCGAGGGTCTTTGCCATGGCAATGACCTTGTCCATGCCGATTGCCTCCGCAACCTGGATGTAGCCGGTGTTGGAGGAGACCGCGGTGGCGTACTGCAGGGAGCAGATTCCGTAGTCGTGGTTGTCGATGTTGCTCGGGGCCCACGTGGGCGTGACCTGAAGCGTGGGCATGCAGTTGATCCTGATGGAGGGGCTCATTCCCTCGCTCAGCGCGGCGACAAGGACGATTGCCTTGAAGCTCGAGCCGGGCTGGCGAATGCTGGTCGCAAGGTTGACCGAGCTCTGGCCGGCCTCGGTGTCGTTGCCGTAGTTCTGGCCGCCCACCATGGCGACGATGTGGCCGTTGGAGTTGTCGATCGAGACGAGGGCTCCGGCGAGGTCGGGGTTGTTGGCCATCTCCACGCGGTCGTTGACGGCCTTCTCGGCGGCCTTCTGCTTGTCGGGCTCGATCGTCGTGTAGACCTTGAGGCCGCCCTGGGCGATGGTCTCGGAGGAGAAGTCCTGGAGCAGGAGGTTGCGCACGTAGTCGGTGAAGTAGGGATAGGTGCTCTCGGAGTCGGTGAGCTCGCCGGGGTTGAGCGGAATCTCCGCCTCGACGGTGGCGTCGTACTCCTCCTGGCTGATGGTTCCCCCGGTGAGCATGCGCGAGAGGACGATGTTGCGACGGTCCTTGCAGCGATCGTAGTTGACGAAGGGGTCGTAGTAGGTGGGGGAGTTGGGGATGCCAACGAGCGTGGCCGCCTCGTTGAGGGTGAGGTCGCTCGCGTGCTTGTTGAAGTAGGTGATGCTCGCGGCCTCGATGCCGTAGGCGCCGTTTCCGTAGTAGATGGTGTTGAGGTACATGTTGAGGATCTGTTCCTTCGTGTACGTCTTCTCCATCTGGATGGCGATGTATGCCTCGCGGACCTTGCGGCGCAGGGTGTTCTCGAACTGCTCGTCGGAGAGGACCGTCCAGCGGACGAGCTGCTGGGTGATCGTCGAGCCGCCGCCCTGCTCGCCGCCTCCGAACACCTGGCCCACGGCGGCGCGCAGGATGCCCTCGGGGTCGACGCCGTTGTGCTGGTAGAAGCGCTTGTCCTCGGTGTCGATCGTTCCCTTCTTGACGTAGTCCGAGACCTCGTCGAGGGTGACCGAGCGACGGTTCTGCAGGTAGTACGCAACGATCTCGTTGCCGTCGGCGTCATAGACGCGCGTTGGCTCGGCGACGAGGAACGCGTCGGCAGAGGTGTAGTCCGGCAGGTCCTCGAGCCAGCTCGAGACGACGGCTCCGAGGGAGAGCGCCAGCGTCACGCACAGGAGTGCGATGAAGCCCATCAGGCCTGCGAGGCCAAAGCCAACGAAGTGGGTCTTCGAATGCGACCGCGCACGGCGGGTTCGGATGCCCATGTACCCCTCCTGTTCCGGGGAGACAGTTCACAGTTATCCAACATTATACGTGCTGCGCACCGGTCCTTCTCGGAAGGCTGTTATTGCGTGGTGAGTCCGTGAACATTGGTTGTGTCCCGCCTTTGCGCGCAACCGGTGTCCGCGGAAGAAAGATGCCTGTTCTCGGGGGCGCTTGCTGGTATGCTTAAGAGTCATGCGCCGTCTTGGGGCGGCTTGGACTCATAGAGAGCTTATGGAGGAGAGATCGTTGCTGCCAGTTGACGAACAGCTCAAGGTGATCACGTCCGGCACGATGCAGATCGTGCCGCTGGAGGAGCTCAAGAAGAAGCTCGAGAAGGGCACGCCGCTCAACATCAAGCTGGGCGTTGACCCCACCTCGCCGGACCTGCACCTCGGCCACGCCGTGCCGCTGCGCAAGATGCGTCAGTTCCAGGACCTGGGCCACAACGTGACGCTCATCATCGGCAACGGCACCGCCCTCATCGGCGACCCGTCCGGCCGCGACTCCACCCGCCCGCCCCTCACCGAGGAGCAGGTCGAGGCCAACGCCAAGACCTACGTCGAGCAGGCCATGAAGGTGCTCGACCCCGAGAAGACCCAGATCGTCCACAACGGCGACTGGCTGAAGGGCCTCAACCTCGCCGAGATGCTCAAGCTCATGAGCCAGTTCAACGTGGCCCGCATCCTCGAGCGCGAGGACTTCCACAACCGTTACACCGAGGGCAAGTCCATCGCCCTCCACGAGTTCATCTACCCGGTGCTGCAGGCCTACGACTCCGTCGTGGTGAAGGCCGACCTCGAGATGGGTGGCAACGACCAGATCTTCAACCTGCTCGCCGGCCGCGACCTCATGCGCGCCATGGGCATGGAGCCGCAGGTGGCCCTCACGATGCCGCTTCTGGTGGGCACCGACGGCCACAAGAAGATGTCCAAGAGCTACGGCAACTACGTCGGTCTCACCGACGAGCCGGCGGACATGTACGGCAAGGTCATGTCCATCACCGACGAGCTGGTTCCGCTCTACTGGCGCCTCTGCTCCACGGCGGACATGGACAAGCTCGACGCCATCGACGCCGCCTTCGCGGACGGCTCCGCCGACCCGTACGCGCTCAAGCGCGAGCTGGCCGCCAACATCGTGGACCTCTACCACGGCGAGGGCGCCGGTGCCGCGGCGAGCGCTGCCTTCGACGCGCAGTTCAAGCGCGCCGAGGCTCCCGAGGACATGCCGGAGTTCCCCGTGAGCGTGGCAGAGGTCAACGACGAGGGCAAGGTCTACCTGGGCAAGCTCCTCGTGGAGGTGGGCATCGCCAAGTCCGCCGGCGAGGCGCGTCGCCTCGTGGACGGCGGCGGCGTCAAGATCAACGGCGAGGCCGTGGCGCCCAAGTGCTACAACGTGGACGCTGCGCTCTTCTCGGCCGGCACTACGGTCCAGTCCGGCAAGAAGCGCTGGGCGCGTCTGGTGTAGGGTCGCGACGGGCGCCGTGCGGTGGCCGCGCGTGCGAAGGCCGCGCGTGCGGAGGCCGTGCAAGAAAGTCTGACTTTTGCACGAGCGTCCGTATCGAGAAAGTTGTTGCCTATCATATATGCGCAGGTAATCGAGTTGCACCGTTCTTATCGCCACGCGAGAAGAGCGGTGCGCTCGTGCAAAAGTCAGGGTTTGTGACAGGGTTCTGACGGGGATTGTGACAGGGTTCTGGGTTTGTGGCCTCTTGCGGGGCTTGTGACGTAGGACGTTGGCGAGAGGGTTGGGATGGCGAGAAGGACCACGTTTCTTGAGGGGCGCGGCGTGCCCGAGCTGCTGGCGCCCGCCGGCGGGCCGGAGCCGTTCAACGCCGCGCTTGCCGCCGGCGCCGACGCCATCTACTGCGGACTCGGCAACGACTTCAATGCCCGCCGCGGCGCCAAGAACTTTGACGACGAGTCCTTTGCCGCCGCGTGCCGACGCGCTCACCTCGCGGGCGCGCGCGTCTATGTGACCGTGAACGTGGCCGTTTCCACCGCCGAGCTGCCCCGCGTCCTGGACCTGGTGCGCCGGGCATGGTCACTGGGTGCGGACGCCTTCATCATCCAGGACTGGGGCCTCATGGCAGAGATCCGCCGCCGGTGGCCGGAGGTGGAGACCCACGTCTCGACGCAGGCAAACGTGCACGACGCGCGTGGCGTGGCGTGGTGTCGCGACGTCTGGGGCGTGGACCGCGTGACGCTCTCGCGCGAGCTCTCGCTGGCGGAGATCTCTCGCATCGCCGGGGAGGGCGTGGAGCTGGAGTGCTTTGGCCACGGCGCGCTCTGCTTCTGTTACTCCGGCGTGTGTCTGATGAGCTCGATGAACGGGGGCCGTTCGGCAAACCGCGGCCTGTGCGCCCAGCCGTGCCGCCTGCCGTACGACCTGGTGGACGAGAAGGGCGAGGTGCTGGAGATCCCCGGCGTGGCGACGCAGGGCATTCCCGAGACGAGCCGTGGGGTGGGCGGGACGCGCCTGCTCTGTCCCAAGGACTACCGCACGGTCGACCGCGTGCGCGAGATGCGCGACGCGGGCGTGGGCTCGCTCAAGGTCGAGGGGCGCATGAAGGCGCCCGACTACGTGTTCTCGGTGGTGGCGGCCTATCGCGACGCGCTGGACGCGCTGCGCGACGGGCGCGACGAGGACGCCGCCCGCGCAGCGCGCGACCGCCGCCTGCGGCGCGCGTTCAACCGAGACTTCACCGAGAGCTACCTCTGGGGCGGCTCCGACAACGACATGATGAGCTACGAGCGCTCCAACAACCGCGGCGAGCTCGTGGGGCGCGTCGTGGGGTCGCGCGCGCTCGAGGACGCGGTCGTGCGACGTGGCGGCGGCAACGGCGGGCGCGAGCGCCTGCGCAGGCTCACGCAGGCGGACGTCGAGGTGCTTCTCAGCGAGCCGGTGGGTGCCGGCGACCTGCTGGAGATCCGCCCCGTCTCCGACCCGTCGCAGTTCCTGACCGCCCATGCCGCCAGAGACGCGGCGGCGGGGGAGACCATCACCTGTCGCACGTCGCGTGCGATGGAGGAGGGCTCGCTCGTGCGCGTGATCCGCTCG
This sequence comes from uncultured Olsenella sp., assembly GCA_949287905.1. Lineage (GTDB taxonomy): Bacteria > Actinomycetota > Coriobacteriia > Coriobacteriales > Atopobiaceae > Thermophilibacter. The sequence goes on along the minus strand of CASEHX010000012.1, from coordinate 11,589 downwards.
CAGACGGCGCTCGACGATGCGGCGCGGGTGGCCGACAAGGACGTGGTGCGTCGCCGATCGGTGCGCGTGCGCGTTGTCGCGCGCCTGGGCGAGCCGTTTGCCGTGGAGCTGGAGACGCTCGACGGCGTGGCCGCAGCGCGCTCCGAGGGCTTTGTCGTGGAGGCCGCGCGCACCCGCCCGGTCACCGAGGAGGACCTCGTCGAGCACGTGGGTCGCATGGGCCAGAGCGCGTTCGAGCCCGTGGAGTGGGACGTTGGGCTGGACGCTGGCTGCGGCATGTCCTTCTCGGCGGTACACAAGGTCCGGGCCGAGGCGTGTCGCCGCCTGGAGGAGGCCATCCTGGCCCCCTACGCCTCCCGTGAACTGCCAAATGATTCAAAAGGGGACAGTCCCCTTTTGAATCATGTCCCCGAGGGCCCTGCGACGATCTGCGCGCTGGTAACGACGCCGGAGTGCGCCGAGTCGGCGCTCGCCGCCGGCGCGACGCGCGTCTACGCGGCCGCCGACGACCTCGCGCGCGGATCGTGGCCGGACGGCGTCATACCCTGGCTCGACGAGATCTGCCGCGAGGCGGACCATGTCCGCCTCGACCCGTGGGTCCGCGCGGGCGAGCCCGTGGCCGTGGGCAACGTCTCCGAGCTGGCCCTCGCCGCGGAGCGCGGCGCGCTGCCCGAGGTGCGCTCCTGTATACCCGTTCACAACGCATCCGCCCTCTCGGCGCTTGCGGCCGCGGGCGCAGCGGGCGTGTGGCTCTCGCCCGAGCTCACGCTCGAGGAGGTCTGCGCCCTGGCCCGCACCTCGTCCGTGCCCGTGGGCCTCTCCGTCTTTGGCCACGAGCGCGTCATGACGAGCGAGCACTGCGTGCTTCAGGCGCTCGGGCGCTGCCGTCACGACTGCGCCCACTGCCCGGAGCGTGCCCGCCGCCTCTCGCTGCGCGACATCGATGGCAACCTCTTGCCCGTGCGCACGGACCTCAACGGCCGCTCCCGCATCTGGACGGCGCGCCCGCTCGACGCGACCCCGCAGATTCCGGAGCTCGTATCCGCCGGCGTGACGCGCCTGCTTGTGGACGCCCAGCTCATGGATGCGCCCGAGACGGCGTCGGCCGTGGCCCGCGTCGCCCGCGCCCTTGAGGCTGCCCGCGACGGCCGCCGCCCCGAGCCTCGCATGAAGGGCGCCACGTCAGGTCATCTCTTCTCTCCCATTGGGTAAGATGTCTCTCGGACAAGAATTGCCCCGCGCCTGGCGCCGGGGCCAACGGAAGGAACATCATGGCTGTTGATCGCGCACTTCTCGACGCAACCCTCGACGTCATCCGCCAGAGCCTCCAGGCCGACGGTGGCGACGTCGCCCTCATCGACGTGACCGACGACGGCGTCGTGACCCTGGAGATGCAGGGCGCCTGTGCCGGCTGCCCGCTCTCCTCCCTCGACATGTCCGAGGGCATTGAGCGCATCCTGCGCGAGCACGTCCCCGGCGTGACGCGCGTCCAGCCCGCGGCGTTCTAGTTCAGGCGAGAAGAGCGGGCGGAGAAGAACGTGTTTCTGAATGACCTCTATCAGATGCTCGACCCTGTGGCCTTCTCACTGGGCCCGATCACGGTGCGCTGGTACGCCCTGGCCTATCTGGCCGGGTTCGTGTGCGCGGGCGTGGTGCTGTGGCGCACGCAGCGTCGCTGGGGGCTCGGGCTCACCCTCGACGACGTCGTCTCGATCATGATCGGGATCGTCTTTGGCATCATCATCGGTGCGCGCCTCTTCTACGTCGTGTTCTACGGCGCCGGCTACTACCTCGAGAACCCACTTGAGATCCTCATGCTCAGCCACGGCGGCATGAGCTTCCATGGCGGACTGGTGGGTGCCGTCGTCGGTGGCTCGCTCGTGTGCCGGCATTACGGCATCTCCATCCCCACGGTGTGCGACATGGGCGTCATCGGCGCGCCCATCGGCCTGTTCTTCGGCCGCTGCGCCAACTTTGTGAACGGTGAGCTCTGGGGCAAGGAGACCGACCTCCCCTGGGGCGTGATGTTCGAGACGGGCGGCGGCGTGTACCGGCACCCCTCCCAGCTCTACGAGGCCGTTCTCGAGGGCATCGTGCTGTTCGCGGTGCTCTACGCACTCTCCCGCCGCGTCCCGCCGCGCCCGCAGGGCACCTTCATGGGAGCGTTTCTCGCGCTCTATGGCGTGTTTCGCTTTCTGGTGGAGTTCGTCCGCGTGCCGGACGCCCAGCTCGGCTACCTCTTTGGCCCCATCACGATGGGCCAGCTGCTGAGCCTTCCGCTTGTGCTTCTCGGCATCGCGATCTTGGTGGGAGCGCATCGGCTGGCGCGCCCGCAAGTGGGCTACGTGAAGCGCTAGCGCTGCGTTCCTGTCCGGCGTGCCCCTCTCCATGTAAATTAACACGCACGGTTTGTTTCACTAACGTATGTCCGCAGGAAAAAATAACATGCATTGCAAACCGTGCGTGTTATTTCCGATATGCGGCGCTCGTCCCGTCTACGCGCGGGTGAGAAGCACGGATCGGCCGCACCTGCTCGCGGGCGAGAAGCGCGGGGTGGCCGCACCTGCTCGCGGGCGAGAAGCGCGGGGTGGCCGCACCTACGCGCGGGCGGAGTCTCCGGGCGTGATGGTCATCGACTGGAAGCGGTGCTCCATGTAGGCGTCGTCGTAGTGCTCGGCGTAGAACTGCTCGACGGGGGAGCTGGGCGCGATGCCGCTCTCGCGCTGATACCAGCACTCGAGCGCCTGGAGCGTCATGATGCCGTTCACCAGCATGAGGGCAGCGCAGAGCGCGGTGAACGAGTAGCGTGCCTGCCAGGGGATGAGGTTGATGAGCTTCAGGAGCCAGGGCAGGCAGACCTTGATCCAAGCCAGACCGAGCACGCCCCACATGCACATGAAGAGCGTTGACGTGCGTCCGCCAAAGAGCACGGCGATGGGGTCGGGGAAGAGGCCGAAGATGGTGGAGCCCGAGTAGCTCCAGGCCTCGGCGCCAAAGCCGACCTGCATGAACCATGCCGTGGCAGCCTCGAAGAGGCCGCCGATCACCGCGGACACCAGGAAGATGATCACCGGGTTGGCCTTGTAGAAGCGGTTGAGCGCAACGGTCATGAGCACGGCACCAAAGCCGTAGATGGGCGAGAAGGGCCCGTAGAGCAGGCCGGCGCGGTCCTGGTAGACGCCTGGGTCCACGATCACCATGTGATAGATCGTCTCGATGACGAGGCCGAGCACGCAGCAGACCACGAAGACCCAGAACAGGTTGAAGAAGTCCAGCTCGATGAAGCCGCGGTCTCCCTTGGCTCGGCCGAGCGTGCCGGCTTCGGCGGCCTCCTCGGTCTCCATGTCCCGCAGCTTGCGCTGGAGCTGGCGCTCGGAGATCAGCGTGGGGTCGATGGTCGAGGCGATGACGATGAGGATGAGCAGTCGAACGCCGTCGTAGATGAGGTTGTCGCCAAAGCCGTTGAGCATGATCTCGAGAAGGCCGCTCACGATGTTCACGGCAATGAGACCGTAGGCGATCTGCGCGACGTGTCGGCGCCGGTTCCTGAGCATGAGCACGCCAAAGGCGACGTAGCCGACGGCGCCCACGACGAACATGACGAGCTGGAGGACGGCGAGCGACATCGTGAGCGTGACGTCGTGGCTCTCGCGGAAGAGCTGTGTGCCGTACTGGATGAGCGGCACCATGATGAGGGCCATGATCACGAGCACCGCTGCGGCGGTTACGAGGCAGTAGACACCGTAGAGCTTGAGAATCACGGAGATCTTGCGACTCTCGGCGGGTGCGGGCGCTTCGGTGTTCATGGGTCTCCTTCTTGGCGCAGGGTGTGGCGCGGGGCAGGCGCGCGGGGGGGCGACGTGGGGCAGCGCGCGGGGCGCGTGGCACAGGCGCGTAGCCCCATCGTACCCAGAATGGCGCGTCCTCTGTCCCAGATGCGCCGTTTGGCGGAGTTCGCCCTTTCGCCCAAAGAGAGAGGTAAGCTCTTTCCAGACGGGAGAGATCTCTCGCCGCGCAAAGGGCTTTCTTGAATTGGGGGTCAGCGATGTTTTGTCCTCACTGTGGCAACCAGGTTCCCGAGGGGAGCAGATTCTGCGGCAAGTGCGGTGCTCAGCTGAGCGTGGGTCCCGTGCAGCAGGCGGGTACCGGGGCGCAGCCGGGAGATGGGTACGCGCCCGTGTCGGCGGAAGCGCCCGCCGATCCGTTTGGTGGAACCCCGCAAAACAACGGAAAGAAGTCGCCCGTCGCCCTTATCGTGGCGATCGTCGCCGTCGTGGCCGTGGTTGCCCTGGTGATCTTTGGGGTCACGCGGTGCGCGGGCGGCGGCACGGGTTCCGCACAGGGCGTTGCCGACTCCGTTGACGCGGCGTATACGACGATCTTTGAGGGGGACTTCTCCTCCGACTCCGTGACGGCCGGCGTCGACCAGCTCATCAACCTCATGCCCCCCGAGGCGGTCGAGGAGGCGCTCGAGAAGGGCGGCCTGACCCGCGACGACCTTCGTGACGAGCTCAAGGAGAGCCTCGGGGCCATCGACGAGTACTCCGCCTACCTGAGCATGGTCGATCTTGACGTCGAGGCAACGTTGGGCGACGAGCTTGATTCCGACGAGCTCGACAGAATCAACTCGAGCCTCGAGAACTCCGGCGTCACCTCCTCCGCATCCGAGGGGTATCACATCTCGATGACTCTGGAGATGTCCGCGCTGGGCGAGTCCTACGACCAGGAGATGGGCGAGAGCGGCACCTACGCGGTGCATCTCGACGGCGGATGGTATCTCTGGATGAACGTCTAGGAAAGACAAGATAGACCGCGGCGGGGCGGAGCGAACTCGGGTCGCTCCGCCCCTTGTCATGAACGGCCTCTGGGTTCTCGCGAGAAGGACGCGCGAGGCTGAAAGTTATTTGAGGTTAACAGTTGCCCCAAAATAGTTTACTCTGTCTAACAGATAAACGTCGGACGTGAGGGGCGACGACACGTGATGATTGACAGGCGGCTCATCGGCATCGTGCCGGGGAGCATGAGGTACGTGGGCGCGAGTGTGGCCCTGCAGTGGGCGTCGCTCGTTGCCAACATGGGTATGGTGCTCGTCATCTGCAGGACGCTCTCCGCGCTCTGGTCAGGGACGGCGGGCGAGAAGGACCTTGCGCTTCTCGCCGTCTGCGTGGTCGCGGCGGCAGCCGTGCGCGGTCTTTCCGCCGTGGGCTCCGCGCGCATGGGGTTTCTCGCCAGCCGTGAGGTCAAGCGCACGCTGCGCCATCGCATCTACGAGAAGCTCCTGCGCCTGGGGCCGAGCTACCGCGAGGACGTGCGCACCTCCGAGGTCGTGCAGGTGGCCGTGGAGGGGTGCGACCAGCTCGAGACCTACTTCGGCGCGTATCTGCCGCAGTTCTTCTACGCCATGCTCGCACCGCTCACGCTCTTTGTGGCCCTGGCCTTTGTGAACGTGCCGGCGGCCGTGGTGCTGCTCGTGTGCGTGCCGCTCATCCCGGTGGCCATCGCCGCGGTGCAGACCTGGGCAAAGAGGCTGCTTGGCCGCTACTGGGGCCAGTACACCGAGCTCGGCGACACGTTCCTGGAGAACCTCCAGGGCCTCACCACCCTCAAGGTCTACCAGGCTGACGAGTTCAAGCAGGCCGAGATGAACGAGCAGGCCGAGAAGTTCCGTCGCATCACGATGCGCGTGCTCACGATGCAGCTCAACTCCATCACGATCATGGACCTCGTGGCGTACGGCGGCGCGGCCGCCGGCGTGGCGGTGGCGCTCACGCAGATGGCTGCGGGTGCCGTTGACCTGGGCGGCTGTCTTGCCATCATCCTGCTGGCGGCCGACTACTTCATTCCCATGCGCCAGCTGGGGTCGTTTTTCCACGTGGCCATGAACGGCATGGCGGCGAGCGAGAAGATCTTTAGGCTGCTGGGCCTGCCGGAGCCACCGGCGGGCGGGGAGAGTTTCCCAGCGTGCTGTGACGTGCGCGCCTGTGACCTGCGCTTCTCCTACGACGGCGCGCGTGAGGTGCTGGACGGCGTGAGCCTGGACGTGCCGGAGGGCGGCCTTGTGGCCGTGGTGGGCGAGTCTGGCTGCGGCAAGTCCACGCTCGCGGCGCTCCTGCTGGGGCGGCTGCGCGGGTACCGCGGCTCGCTCACGGTGGGCGGCGTTGAGGTTGGCGCGCTCGACGCCACAGACCTGCTCACTCACGTGACCTACGTGGGGCACGAGAGCTACCTCTTCAAGGGGACGGTGCGCGAGAACCTGCTGGTCGCGGCTCCGGGTGCGAGCGACGATGCGCTCTGGGTCGCACTCGAGGCCACGCGCCTGGCGCCCTTCCTGCGCGGCGAGGACGGGCTGGACACGATGCTCGCGGAGCGCGCCTCCAACCTCTCGGGCGGTCAGCGCCAGCGTCTGGCTATTGCCCGCGCCCTCTTGCACGAGACGCCGGTCTACGTCTTTGACGAGGCCACCTCTAACGTGGACGCGGAGAGCGAGGACGCCATCATGGACGCCGTTCGCGGGCTGGCCGGGCGCGCGACAGTAATCCTCATCTCGCATCGCCTGGCCAACGTGGTGGGGGCCGACAAGATCTTCGTGCTCGACGGCGGACGCGTGGTGGAGCACGGGCGCCACGACGAGCTGGTCACTGCAGGCGGCTGTTACGCGACGCTCTGGCGCGCCCAGCGCGAGCTCGAGGAATACGGCGTTACGAAGGGGATGGTCGCATGAGGGTGATGCTTCGGCTCGTGGGGCTGGTGCGCCCGCTCATGGGATTCATGGTGCTGGCCATCCTCATGGGGCTTCTCGGCCACGCTTGCGCGGCGGCGATCACGGTGCTCGGCGGATACGGCGTGCTCGCGGTGCTTGCGGGCGGCGCGGCGGCCCCGCTTGCGGGCCTCATCGTGGCGATGGCGGTCTGCGCCGTGGCGCGCGGTCTGCTTCGCTACGGCGAGCAGGCGTGCAACCACTTCATCGCGTTCAAGCTGCTCGCGCTCGTTCGCGACCGCGTGTTCCGGGCGCTGCGCCGTCTGGCCCCGGCCAGGCTCGAAGGGCGCGACCGCGGCGACCTCATCTCGCTCATCACCTCGGACATCGAGCTCCTCGAGGTCTTTTACGCTCACACCATCTCGCCGGCGGCGATCGCGCTGCTCTTCTGCGCGGGCGCCTGCGCCTTCATCGGGAGCTTCCACCCTGCGCTCGCCGTGGTGGCCGCGGCGTCGTATCTCGCCGTGGGCGTGGCGTGCCCGCTCGTCGCGGCGTACCTCGCCGGTGATGCTGGCGCGCGCTTCCGAGCCGGCGCGGGCGAGCTCTCGAGCTTCGTGCTGGAGAGCCTGCGCGGACTGGACGAGATCCTGCAGTACGGTGCGGGTGCGGAACGCCTGGCCCAGATGGACGAGCGGTCCCGCGCGCTCGCCGCGGACGAGGAGCGCATGAAGCGCGCCACCGGTCGTGCCACGGCACTCACCAACACGGTCATTCTCGCCTGCGATCTGATTATGCTGCTCGTGGCGGCGGCGCTTCACCGCGCCGGTGCCGTGGGCTTTGACGGGGTGCTCATCCCCGTGCTCGCGCTCATGAGCTCGTTTGGACCGGTCGTGGCGCTCGCGAACCTGGGCTCCACGCTGCAGCCCACCCTCGCGGCAGGGGAGCGCGTGCTCGCCATCTTGGACGAGGAGCCGGTGACGCCGGAGGTCACGGGCGAGAAGCACGTGGGCTTTGACGGCGCCGCGGCGAGCCACGTGGGCTTCTCCTACGGAGACGAGCGCGTGCTCACGGACGTCTCGCTCGAGGCCCCTGCCGGCAGAATCGTGGGCATCACCGGGCGCTCCGGCTCCGGCAAGTCCACGCTGCTGCGCCTGTTCATGCGGTTCTGGGACGTAGACGAGGGGAGCGTCTCCGTCTCTGGGCGCGACGTGCGGCACGTGGACACGGCCAACCTGCGCGAGCTGGAGTCCCTCGTCACGCAGGAGACGCACCTCTTCCACGACAGCATCCGTAACAACCTTCGCATCGCGCGGCTCGACGCCACGGACGAAGAGATCGAGGCGGCCTGCCGCAAGGCGTCGGTCCACGACTTCGTGATGAGCCTGCCGGCAGGCTACGACACGCCGGTCGGCGAGCTCGGCGACACCCTCTCCGGCGGCGAGCGGCAGCGCCTGGGGCTCGCGCGCGCTTTCCTGCACGACGCCCCGTTCATGCTGCTCGACGAGCCCACGAGCAACCTCGACAGCCTGAACGAGGCCGTCATCCTGCGCTCCATTGCCGAGGAGCGCGCCGGGCGGACGGTCCTTCTCGTCTCTCATAGGCCGTCCACGATGCGCATCGCCGACACCGTGGTCAGCGTTGAGGACGGGAGGGTGAGCTGATGGCGCGCAGGCCCGACACCGCGCGCGTGGCGGCCAAGCGCGAGCGCGAGAAGCGCATGGTGTCCGAGATGATCGCGCTCTACTGCCGCAAGCGCCACGGCACGCGCGCCGGCGAGCTCTGCCCGGAGTGCGCCGAGCTCGCGGAGTACGCGCGGCAGCGCAGCGACCGCTGTCCCTTCATGGAGACCAAGACCTTCTGCTCCAACTGCCGCGTGCACTGCTACAGGCCGGAGATGCGCGAGAAGATCCGCGAGGTCATGCGCTTCTCGGGCCCGCGCATGATCTTCCATCACCCCGTGGCGGCCGTCCGTCACGTCATCGAGACCAAGGCAGAGAAAAGGCGACTTTCCAAGGAGGACGCATGAAGGTGAAGAAGGTGCTGCTCGTTGCGCTGGGCTGCGTGGGGCTTGCGCTGGGGGCCATCGGCGCGGTGGTGCCGCTGCTTCCGGCGTTTCCGTTCCTGATGCTCGCGGCGTTCTGCTTTGCCAAGAGCTCCGAGCGGCTGCACACATGGTTCACGAGCACCAAGCTCTACAAGAAGAACCTCGAGAGCTACGTGAGCGGCCAGGGCATGGACTGGGCCACCAAGATCCGCGTGATGGTCACGGTGACCGTGCTCATGTCCATCGGCTTTGTCATGATGCATCAGGTGCGCGTGGGCCAGGTCGTCCTCGCGTGCGTGTGGGTGTTCCACATCCTGTACTTCTGCTTCGGCGTGAAGACCCGCCGCGTCCCCGCCGAGGCGTGATTCAAAAGGGGACAGACCCCTTTTGAATCATTTGGCGGGCGAGAAGAACGCGGGCTCGTAGGGAGGTTGCCATGATCAACGTCATTATCGTCCTGGCCGTGGTGGCGGCCGTCCTTCTCGCCGCCCGTCGCTACCTGCGGACGCTGCGCCGGGGCGGCTGCGGGTGCGGGTGCTCCGGCGGGGGAGGGCCCCACGTCGCCCGTCCGACGGTCGCCGACACCAACGAGGCGCACTACCCCTACTCGGCCGAGCTCACCGTTGAGGGGATGCGCTGCGAGCACTGCCTCGCGGCCGTGGAGACCGCGCTCGACGGCATCGGCGGCGTGTGGGCGCGTGCGAGCCTGCCCGACCACGTGCGCGTGCTCTCGAAGGACCCGATCGACCGCGCCGTGCTGGCCGAAGCCGTGGAGTCCGCCGGCTACCACGTGGTGGAGAAGTAAGTCTCGGCAACTCGCAGTCCAAAACTCCACACGTGGCGGCTGGTTTTCCAAGCGCGCTCTTTGCTACCTGCGCAAAGCATGAGCCCATCGAGAAAAAGAGATACCACGTGTGGAGGTGAGGGCAGTAAAGAAGTCTTGCGTTGACATTACACAATATGTAACGTACTATATCGTGCAACGATAAGAGAGAGGGGGTCCCATGGCCAAGAAAACCCTGGACATCACGACGCGCGAGCAGCTGGACGTCTACATGAACCCGCAGCGCCAGCGCCTGCTGCACGAGATGCAGGTCCTCGCGCAGCCGGCCACGTGCAAGCAGTTGGCAGACGCCATGGGCATCTCCGCCTCCTCGGTCACGCACCACATGAAGAAGCTCGAGTCGCTAGGCCTGGTGGAGCTCGACCATACCGAGGCCATCCGCGGCATCACCGCGCGCTACTGGCGGGCCGTGCCCACGGACGTGTCTCTTCGCGCCAACGAGGGCGGGGACCTCCAGGAAGAGAAGATGTTCCTCGTGGACTACCTCAACCAGCAGGTCTTTGCGGGGCTGCGCGCCTATGCGGCATCGGACGCGGTGGAGCGCGAGAAGGAGCTGGGTCTTGTCCACGGCGAGCTGCTCAGCGGCGTGATGTACCTCACGGAGGACGCGGCCCGGGAGTTCCAGGACGTGGTGCGCGCGTTTGTCGAGAAGTACGACCAGCCGCAGGAGGGCGCGGTGCCCTGGGAGTTCAGTGTGGCCTGCTACCCGCACAGGAGCTTCCCGGCGTAAGCGCTGCCTCCGCGCGACCATCCGCACAACTTAGCTTGCAAAAGCCCGCCAGGGGAGGGGTTCGTCATGGAGAAGAGCCGCGTTCTGCCCGTCTCGCACGCTCTCGTGTTCCTGTTGATCCATCTGGGGACGGGGCTTGCCGCGCCCGTGCTCTCGCTCATGCTGCTCGCTCGCGGCGCCACGGTGGTGACGCTGCCGCTCGTCGTGGGTGTGACGACCGTGGTCACGTGTCTGTGCGAGGTGCCGAGCGGGATCGCCGCGGACGTGCTGGGGCGCCGGCGGGTCTTCGTGCTCTCGATGGCGCTGCAGGTGGCAACCTACGTGGTGCTGCTCGCGACCCCGAGCCTCGCCGTGGTGTCGGTCTCGGGCGTCCTGCGCGGGTTTGCCCTCGCGGCGCGCACGGGGACGCTCGAGGCGGTCGAGCTGGATCGCGTGGTGGCGGGGCACCCGGAGGCGGCGGGGCGCCTCGCCGCGCTCGATGCGCTCAACGGGAGGCTCGCGCTGCTGGAGTCCGCGGGCGTGGGCGCGGGTGCCATCGCCGGCGGCGTGCTGGCGACGCTCGACCCCAGCTACGTGCTACTCATTGGTTGCATCGTCGCATCCGGGGTTGCCGCGCTGGCGGGCGGTCTGGCGCTCTTCCCGCCGGACGCGCGCTCGAGCGTCCCGGTGTGCGAGCGGTTGCGTTCCACCCTCGCCGACATGCGCGCGACGCTCGCCCGGCCGGGAGACATCCGCCTGGTGCTCGCCGCCTCAGCCTCCGCGGGCGTGGTGATGGTCGCCGTGGAGACGTACTGGCAGCTCTCCTTCGAGGGCCTCGTGGGCGCGGGCGGCACGTGGCTGCTCGGCTTTGTCAACTGCGCGGGCATGGGTGCGGCGGCCCTCGGTAGCGCGGCGGCGATGCGCTGGGGGAGCGCGGCGTTCGGCGCGCACGGGCGGCGCGGGCTCTACCTGGCGCTGCAGGCGGCGGCGATCGTCTGCCTGGCGCTCTTCTCGGCCGCGGCGAGCGTGCCCGTGTTCGTGGTCGTCTACGTGGCGCTCTACCTCGCGCTCGGCGCGCGCAGCGTGATTGAGCAGACCGTGCTCCACAACGCCGTCCCCTCGCGCGAGCGCTCCGGCATGGCATCCGTGCAGTCGATCGCCCTGCGCGCCGGCGGCCTCGCGGGCTCGGCGGCAAGCGGTCCGGCAGTGGCGGCGCTCACGCTCGCCGGCGCCTGGCCGGTCCTCGCGGCGCTCGCGGTCGTGCTCGCCATACCAGGATGTTACGAAGGGACAGT
>CASEHX010000011.1 GCA_949287905.1 uncultured Olsenella sp. | reverse complement strand
TCGCGAAGCGCACTTCTCGAAGATGAACCGGGGGCCTCCCGGATGGAACTCAGGTCAGGCTCTTAGAACTTGGCGCCGCACTTCTTGCACACGCGGACCTTGTTGCCCTTGTCGTCGACGTCGTGGCCGACGCGGGTGGGCTTGCCGCACTTGGGGCAGACCAGCATGACGTTGGAGGCGTCGATGGCGGCCTCGTGCTCGAGGAAGCCACCCTGCTGGTTCTGGGCGTTGGGGCGGACGGCCTTCTTGACGATGGCGACGCCCTCGACCATAACCTTGCCCTCAGAAGGCATGGCACGGAGAATCTGGCCCTCCTTGCCCTTGTCCTTACCGGAGAGGACGACGACCTTGTCGCCCTTCTTCACATGCATCTTCGCCATATTCACTCACTCCCTAGAGCGTCTCAGGCGCGAGCGAGACGATCTTCATGTACTTGTGGTCGCGGAGCTCGCGAGCGACGGGCCCGAAGATACGGGTGCCCTTGGGCTCGCCCTCCTTGTCAACGAGAACGCAGGCGTTCTGGTCGAACTTGATGTAGCTGCCGTCCTTACGACGGGTCTCCTTGGTGGTGCGCACGATGACGCAACGGACGATGTCGCCCTTCTTCACCGAACCGCCCGGGGTAGCCTCCTGAACGGCGCCGATGATGACGTCGGCCAGGCCGGCGTAGCGACGCTTGGAGCCACCGAGGACCTTGACGCACTTCACGCGTCGGGCGCCGCTGTTGTCAGCGACGTTGAGCATGGTCTCCATCTGAATCATTGGTGTTCCTCCGAACGTGTGCCACCCAGAGGTGCGCCCAGACGCGCGGCGCACATGGGGAGCTCGTCACTGATACTTACTTGGCGCGCTCGACGATCTCCACGAGACGCCAACGCTTGGTCTTGGAGAGCGGGCGGCACTCCATGACGGTCACGAGGTCGCCAACGCCGCACTCGTTCTTCTCGTCGTGGGCGTGGAGCTTCTTCGAGATGGTCATCATCTTGCCGTACTTGGGGTGACGCTTGCGGTAGTCGATCTTCACCGTGATGGACTTGTCGCCAGAAATGGAGACGACCGTCCCGGTGACGACCTTGCGCGCGTTCCTCTTCTCGGTCTCAGCCATAGTCATTCTCCTGCGATCTAGTTCTGAGCGGCGGACTTCTCCGCAGCGATCTGACGGGCGCGCTGCTCGGTGAGAACGCGCGCGATGTCCTTCTTGACGAGCTTGACGCGAGCCGTGTTGTCAAGCTGGCTCGTGGCCATCTGGAAGCGGAGGTTGAAGAGCTCCGCGCGACCCTCCTCGAGCTTCTTGGCGAGCTCGGCGTCGCTCATGGCCTGAATGTCCTTGTACTTCATTGACTATTCCTCCCCGTCCTTGTCGGTGCGGGCGACGATCTTGGTCTTGATCGGCAGCTTGTGCTGGGCAAGGCGAAGGGCCTCGCGAGCGATCTCGTCGGAGACGCCGTCGATCTCGAACATGATGCGGCCGGGCTTGACGACGGCCACCCACTCCTCGGGGTTGCCCTTACCGGAGCCCATGCGGGTCTCGGCCGGCTTCTTGGTGATGGGCTTGTCGGGGAAGATGGTGATCCACACCTTGCCGCCACGCTTCATGTAACGGGTCATGGCGACACGGCAAGCCTCGATCTGGCGGTTGGTGATCCAGTGGGCCTCGAGAGCCTGGATACCGTAGGAACCAAAGTGCAGCTCGGTGTTGCCCTTGGCGTGGCCCTTCATGGAGCCGCGCTGAACCTTGCGGTGAAGAACGCGCTTAGGAGCGAGCATTAGCGAGCCCTCCTCTCATTGCGACCGCGGCGAGGACGCGAGGAACCCTCGAGCGCCGGACGAGGCGTGGCCTGGCCGGGGAGCTTCTCGCCGAAGTAGATCCAAACCTTGATGCCACAGGCACCCATGGTGGTACGGGCGGTGGACTGGCCGTAGTCGATCACGGCGCGAAGGGTGTGCAGGGGCACGCGACCCTCGCGGTACCACTCGCGACGGCCCATCTCGGCGCCGTTGAGACGGCCGGAGCACTGGATACGAATACCCTTGGCGCCAGCCTTGCGAGCGGACTGAACGGCCTTGCGCATGGCGCGACGGAAGGCAACGCGGCCCTCGAGCTGCTCGGCGATGGACTGAGCGACGAGGTTGGCGTCGAGCTCGGGGCGCTTGATCTCGACGACGTCGACGTTGACCATGCCCTTGGCGACCTTGGCGACCTTCTCGAGGTCGGCGCGGAGGACGTCGATGTCGGCGCCCTTCTTGCCAATGACGATGCCCGGGCGGGCAGTGTAGATGGTGACCTTCACCTTGTCGCCGGCGCGCTCGATGTCAACGCGGGAGAGGGCGGCGTTGGCGAGGCGCTTCTCGAGGTAGCTGCGGATGGCGAGGTCGTTGCCGAGGGTCTCGGCGTAGTTCTTATCGGCGTACCAGCGGGAACGCCACTCCTCGGTGATGCCGAGACGGAAGCCGGTAGGCTGAACCTTGTGACCCATGCTCGCTTACGCCTCCTTTCGCGGAGCGACGACGACAGTGATGTGGCTCATGCGCTTGTTGATGCGAGAGGCAGAGCCCTTGGCGCGCGGACGGATGCGCTTGAGGGTGGGGCCCTCGTCAACGTAGGCGAGCTTCACGACGAGGTTGTCGGCACGGAGGCCGTTGTTGTTCTCGGCGTTGGCGATCGCGGAGCGCAGGACCTTGGCGACGTCCACGGAAGCGGCGCGCGTGGAGAACTGCAGGACCTCGAGGGCCTTCTCAACGGGGAGGTTGCGGATCAGCGAGACGACGGCGCGAGCCTTGCGCGGCGCGACGCGGACGTACTTGGCCGTGGCGCGAACCTCGTTAGTGCTGGTGTTCTGAGGCATGTTGTTTCCCTACCCCCTACTTTTCCTTGTGACCACGGAACGTGCGGGTGGGGGCGAACTCGCCCAGCTTGTGCCCGACCATGGACTCGGTGACGTACACGGGCACGTGCTTGCGGCCGTCGTGGACGGCGATCGTGTGACCAACCATCTCGGGGAAGATGGTCGAGGAGCGCGACCAGGTCTTGATGACCTCCTTCGTGCCAGCCTCGTTCTGTGCGGCGACACGCGCGAGGAGGCGAGTCTCCACGAACGGGCCCTTCTTGAGACTTCTGCTCATGCTTTCTATCTCCTACTACTCGTGTTCCGACTACTTGGACTTGCGACGACGGATGATCAGGCGGTTGGAGCCCTTCTTCGGGTCGCGGGTCTTGTAACCCTTCGTCGGCTTGCCCCACGGGGTGACGGACGGACGACCGGAGGTGTGGTTCTTGCCCTCGCCGCCGCCGTGCGGGTGGTCGACGGGGTTCATGACGGTACCACGGACGGTCGGACGGACGCCTGCCCAGCGGCTGCGGCCGGCCTTGCCGACGACGATGTTGGAGTGCTCGGCATTGCCGACCTCACCGATCGTGGCGCGGCAGGTGAGAAGGACGCGGCGAAGCTCGGAGGAGGGCATGCGGAGGACGGCGTAGCCGTTGTCCTTGCCCATGAGCTGGACGGAGGTGCCGGCGGCGCGGGCCATAGCGGCGCCCTTGCCGGGCTGGAACTCCACGGCGTGCACCAGGGTACCGACGGGGATCTCGGAGAGCGGCATGCAGTTGCCGGGCTTGATGTCCACGTCCTTGGTGCCGGAGAGGACGGTGTCGCCCACGTGCAGGCCCTCGGGGCACAGGATGTAGGCCTTGGCGCCGTCAACGTAGTGGAGCAGCGCGATGCGGGCGGAGCGGTTGGGGTCGTACTCGATCGTGGCGACCTTGGCCGGGACGTCGTCCTTGCGGCGCTTGAAGTCGATCTTGCGGTACTGGCGCTTGTGGCCGCCACCCTGGTGACGGGTGGTGATGCGGCCGTTGTTGTTGCGGCCGGCCTTCTTGGGCAGGGGCTCGAGAAGCGACTTCTCGGGCGTGGTGCAGGTGATCTCGGAGAAGTCCGAGACCGTCTGGAAACGCCTGCCGGCGCTCGTGGGCTTGAGGTGCTTGACTGCCATTGA
>CASEHX010000010.1 GCA_949287905.1 uncultured Olsenella sp. | reverse complement strand
CGTCGAGCGCGGCCTGCGCGCCGGCGAGCGCCTCGGCGTAGGCCGCCCAGGACTCGGCCGTGTAGTCGTCCTCGGCGAGGCCGCTGTTGTTCTCGATGACCTCCTGGAGGTTCTTGCGCGCCTCCTCAACGGGGTCGGGCGTGGGCTCCTCATCGAGCACGAGGTTGCCCTGGGCCGTCGTCAGAGCGGCAAGAGCCCCGTCGACCTCCTCCTGCGTGGCGTCCTCGTCAGCGAGGACGGCCTCGGCCTCGGCGAGTGCCGTGGCAAAGGGAGCCCAGCTCTCGGCGGTGTAGTCCTTCTCGACAAGGCCCTTGGCCTCGTCGACGGCAGCCTGGAGCGCGCCCTTCTCGACCACAGGCGGCACGTAGCTCTCAACAGCCTCGATGGCAGCGTTCAGAGCCTCGGTGACGGCGGTCGTGTCCGTGGCGCCGGAGACGAGCGCCTCCTGCGCGTCGAGCAGCGCAGACGCGAGCTGCTTGAGCACGTCCGAGCCCTTGCCCTCGAGCGAGAGGTCCTCGGCCTTGGCGATGAGGTCGGCGAGCTCGGTGTCCTCCTCCATCGGGGAGGCGGCAAAGGTGACCTCGCTAATCTGGTACCAATTCTTCTTGTTGGCGGTGATCAGGATGCGCACCTTGGAGACAGCCTGCTCCTCAAACTCAAAGGTCCAGTCGAGCTTGCTCGAGTCCATGGAACCCACGGTGACCCACTCGCCGTCCGCGCCGGCAACCTGGACGTCCGCACCGTCGATGACATCATTGCCCACGTCAGTGGGCTGCTGGATGCTCACGGCGCTCATCATCACCTGCTCGGGGAAGGTGAAGACGACCTCTTTGCCCGCCACCTGGTCCAGGCTGAACCAGCACTTGGTGTTGGCGTTGCCGTCGAGCATGTTGGCGTACGAGTAGCTGCTGTACCACTCATCAGTCGCCGTAACGGTGGGCGTCGTGGAGGTCTGCTTGGTGAGGCCGGCCTTGGCGTCGCGGATGGCAGCGAGCGCGGCGGCGCGCTCCTCGGCCGTGGGGGCGCCGGCGTTGGCGATGAGCTCGCGCGCGGCGGCGAGCGCCTGCTCGTAGGCGTCGTAGCCAGAGACGTAGCCGCTCTCGGGCAGCGGGTGCGTCACCTCGGCAAAGAGCGCCAGGTTGTCGAGAAGCACCACGTTGGCGTGGGCGCCCTCGAGCGCGGCGAGCGCGTCGTCGACCTCGCGCTGCGTGGCGTCGTCCTTCTCGGCAACCGCCTGGGCGGCAGCGAGGGCCTCGCCGTACGCGGCATAGGTCTCGTCGATGGCGTCCTCGGCGGCAACGGCGCCGTCAAGCGCGGCGAGAAGATCGGTCTTGTCGGTGTAGGGCTCGTAGACGAAGGTGACCTCGGCGTCCTCCTTGGCAAAGGTGCCGCTCGCGGTGGCGTCCTCGCTCACGAGGCGATAGCCGTAGACGTCGATGGCGGCAACCTCGTAGGCGTCGCCGATCACGCCGTAGCTCACCGTGCTGTCCGCGACGGCGTTGCCCGCCTCGTCAACGTAGTTGACCGTGACCTTGCCCACGTTCTCGGCGGGCAGGATCTCACCGGGGTCGGCGAGCTTCTCGCCCTTGTCCCAGGCGGCGGCGTGGCCGAGGACCTCGGTCATGGCCATGAACTCGTCGAGCGTCATGTCCTTGTTGGAGTCCACGTTCCAGCTGCGGGTGGCCATGGCGCGCAGGCTGTCCGCGATGCCCTCCATGATCTCGTCCTCGGTGGCGACGTCGGGGTAGTCGCACCAGATGGCGATCGCGGTGCCCTTGATGCGCGGGTCGTCATCGGCGAGCACGCCGATGTTCTGAGCGTCCTGGAAGGTGCCGGGCGTCCAGTCGTTGAACCACATCTCGAGGTTGTTGTCATAGTCGAACGAGGCGCCGCGATCGTCGTTGCGCAGGACGAAGTAGCCGTAGTTGGCGTTGAAGTTGTAGATGACCTCCATGCCGCGGTTCAGCAGGTCCTGCAGGTTGGCGATGCTCCAGTTCCAGGACATCTGGGACCAGAAGTCAACGCCGATCGTGGGGTCGATCTCCACCTTCTGCTGGACGGAGCTGCCCTCGCCGTAGTAGAGGCCGTCGTTGAAGACGCGCGGCTCGAGGCCGTTATCGCGGCAGAAGTCCGCGAGGTTGTTGATGTAGGTGGCCAGCGTGTCGGTCCAGCTGTACTCAGGGCCGAGGTTCTCGTGCGCCCAGTCGGTCAGGACGGACTGGTACATGGTGGTGAACGGCGCGCGGTCGAACTCCATGTACTCGTCGCAGCCGATGGAGATGTCCGTGGTGGCGCCGCCCTGCTTGAAGAGGTCGATGTACTCCTGGTAGATGGAGTACATGTACGCCACGGCCTCCTCGTTGGTGACGTCCAGGCCGGAGGCGTAGTGCGTCACGCCGTCGTTGGCGATCTGGCCGTACTCGGGGTGGGCGCGCAGGATCTGGTCGACGTGGCCCGGCGAGTCAATGGACGGGATGACGTTGATGCCGTAGAGGCGAGCCTCCTCCAGGATCTCCAGCACCTCCGCCTTGGTGAGGTACTCGTCAGAGACGATGGCGGGGTCGGTGTCGCACTCGATGCGGAAGCCGAGGTTCTCGGAGAAGTGCATGTCGAGCGTGTTGAGCTTCATGTAGCTCATCTCGTGGATCTGGCGGATGAACCAGTCCTTGGAGATGTACTTGCGGCCGCAGTCAACGAAGAGGCGGCGCTCCTCGAGGTCGGGCCAGTCGACGATGGTGCCGCAGGGCAGCGCGTTGTCGGTGGTCTGGGCCAGGCACTCGAGCGTGCGCAGCGCGTACATGGCGGCGTTCTCGCTCGCGGCGTACACGTGCACGCCGTCCGCGGAGATCTCGATCTTGTAGGCCTCGCTGCTCTCGGACTGATCCGTGATCTCCGCCACAGGAACGATGTCCACCGTGACGTCGGCGGCCGCGGCGTCCTCGGAGAGGCCGTAGACCATGCCGAAGGGAGTGCTCGAGACGATGTTCTTGTCGGCGAACTCGGCGTTCACGAGCTTGACGACCTCTGCCAGGCGCTCGTTTGCCACGTTGGCGTCCGAGGCCTCGATCATGAGGCGCGTTGACGCGGAGAAGCTCCAGGCCTCGCCGGCGGGGTCGACCTCGTAGGACTGCACGACGGGGTTGACCAGCGTGCGGGCCTCCTCACTCGTGTACTGGGCCTGCGCCGTGACGGGCGTTGCGGCGTTTGCGATCGCCGGCGCCGAAACGCCAAGGACCGCCGCGCCCGCAAGGGCGCCGGCGACGAGCACGTGCGTGGCACGCCTCGACCATCCAAACTTGCTCATCTATCCCCCATTCCTTGACCGCGCGTCACGCGCGACACAGAAACCTATCCGGAATCTGAAAGATGATAGACCTTGGGCGGCGGTGTCGCTAGGCGCACGTCCCGAGGAATCGGCGAGGGGGCGTGGTGCGCAGTCCGGGCGGGCGTGGGCGGCCGGGCCATGCGGGCGGGCGTGGGCGGCCGACCCGGGCGGGCGGACACGGG
>CASEHX010000009.1 GCA_949287905.1 uncultured Olsenella sp. | reverse complement strand
CTTCCTGCGCGAGGGCTGCATGCCGCGCGGCTGGGTGCCAGCGGCGGCCTGACCGCCCTTGTCGCCCGGACGGCGCGTGCGCTTTGCGGGCTGCTGCTGGGACTGGGCCTCGCCGGCGGCGTCCGCCTCGGCCGCTTGGTGGTGCCTGCGACGACGGGTCGACGGCTGGGACGAGCCGGTGCCGGCGTCGCTCGCCATGTGGGCGGGGGCACTCGGGGCGCCGCCGTCGCCGGGGCGACGCTTGCGGCGACGGCGCGCGGGCGCCTCGTCGCCGGACGCCGCATGGGCGGGCGCGGGCTGGGAGCCCTTCTCGGCCGCAGGCGCCCCCGCCGACGCGCGACGGCGCTTGCGGCGGGTGTCCACGAAGAGGTCGGCGGCGTCCACCTCGGGCTCGGCGAGCACGCCGTTCTTGCGGTCGAGCTCGGCGAGGGCCATCTGGACGTCCGGGGACTCCAGACGGTCGAGCACCTCGCGCGTCACGGTGTCCGGACGGCACGGGCAGCCCAGCTCCTCGGACTTCTTGTGGGCGGCCTCGGAGGCCGTCATGTCCGCGAGCGCCACGCGAATCTGCTTGCCGCTCTCCAGGCGCAGGCAGAGCTGCTCCTTGGGCGTGTCGTACTCGATGATCTTGGCCTTCCCGAGCGGCGTGTCGATCACGGCGTTGCGCTTGGGCGCGCGGCTCTTGAAGTCGCGGTACGCCTCGAACTCGTAGCGCAGGCAGCACATGAGACGGCCGCACGCGCCGGAGATCTTGGTGGAGTTGAGCGGGAGGTCCTGCTCCTTGGCCATGCGGATGGAGACCGGGTCGAAGCCCGTGGCAAAGCGGCGGCAGCAGAGCTCCTGGCCGCAGTGGCCGTAGCCGCCGACGATGGCGGCCTCCTCGCGCACGCCGATCTGGCGCATGTCGATGCGCATGTGGAACTCGCGCGAGAGGTCGCGCACGAGCTGGCGGAAGTCCACGCGCTCCTCGGCGGCAAAGTAGCAGACGGCCTTCTCGCCGTCGAAGAGGTACTCCACGCCCACGGGCTTCATGTCCAGACCGGAGGCGTCGATGTGGCGCCGGAACGCGGACATGGACTCCTCGCCGCGAATGGCCAGCTCCTCGGCGCGCTCGAGGTCGTCGTCAGTGGCGATGCGCACGACCTCGCGCAGCTGCGCATGGCCGATCGTGGCGGCAAGCTCCTCCTCGCTCACCTCGCGGGCGTCGCCCGTGGCGAGGCCGATCTCCTGGCCGCGCTCGGTGGTGCAGATGACGTGATCGCCCTCCTGGGCCTCGGTGTCCGCTGGGTCGAACCAGAGGTCGCGGGCCGCATAGGCAAACTTCACCGGGATGACGGTGGGCATTCGAGAGCCTCCTTGACAGAGAGGAGCATGACCTCGAGGGTCAGCTGGGGTGATACGTTGTGCGACAGGTCGTCCGCCGCGCGCGAGACCGCCTCGAGCGCACGCACGACGGAGCGGGTGGTGGCGCGCGACGCGAGCCGGTCCACCACGGCGGCGGCATCCTCGTTGACGATGGGGCGCCCCGCGCCCTCCGAGCGCATGAGCACGTCGCGCAGGAGCGACTCTGCCGCAGCCAGGGCCTCCATCATACCCGAACGCTCGCGGGCGGTGAGTTCGCGCTTGTTGGCGTCGGCAACCTGCTTGAGGGCCGCGGCGGTGAGGAAGTCCTGCGTCTCGCTCAGGGCGTCCTCCTGCGCCTTCCTGATGTCCCCGAGGGGCACCTCCACGGCAGCCGCTATCTGGCGCGCGGCGAGAAGCACGTCCCAGGAGTCGTCACGGGCGAGGGCGTCGAGCGTGTCCACGACGAGCCTGCGAACCTGGGCGCGCGCCGGGGACCGCAGGTACTCGACCGCACGACCGGACGAGCCCGCAACGGCCAGCGCCACGCGGGCCTCCGCCTCCGTGACCGAGCACGACCTCATGAGCGAGGCGAGCCCCGCCGACTGGGAGGGCGCCCGGAACGGGACCTGCTGGCAGCGCGAGACGATCGTGGGGAGCATCGCGTCCGCGACGCGTCCGCAGAGGATGAACATCGTGTGGGCCGGGGGCTCCTCGAGGGTCTTGAGGAGGGCGTTCGCCGCGGTCCCGCGCAGAAGCTCCGCGCGCTCGAGGACGTAGATCTTGGCGCCTGCTCGCACGGGGGCGAGCCCCGCGTCCTCGATGACGTCCCTCACCTGGTCGGCGAGGTATCCGGACGCGCTCCCCGGCCTGAGCCAGCGGACGTCGGGATGGGTGCGGTGCGCCACGCGACGGCACTCGTCGCAGGTGCCGTCTCCCCCGCGCGGGCAGACGACGCACTTCGCGAGGGCCTCCGCCGCCTCGTGCTTGCCCGCCCCCGGAGGGCCGAGGAAGAGGTAGGCGTGGCTCAGGCGGTTCTCGGCCAGCGCGGTCGCCAGGAAGTCGCGCACGCGCGGCTGGTCGGAGAGCGCCTCCAGGGCTGCGGGGATGGGAGCGGGAGCGCTCACGTCAGCTCACCCACAGGTCGCCGAGGGCGGCGAGTATGCGATCGGTGACCTCGCCCTTCTCGCCCGAGGCGTCCACCACGCGCACGCGCGCGGGCTCCTCCTCCGCCAGGCGCAGGTAGGCGTTGCGCACCCGCTCCTGGAAGGCAAGGCCCTCGGCCTCCATGCGGTCCGCGCCGCCTGCCGTGGCGCGCGCGTAGCCGAGTGCGGGGTCGAGGTCGAGCACGATCGTGCGGTCGGGAACGCGGCCGCAGCTTCCGAGCACGTTGGACTGGCGAACGAGCGTCTCGTCCAGCCCTCGTCCCCCGGCCTGGTAGGCATAGGTGGAGTCATAGTAGCGGTCGCACAGGACCACCGCGCCGCGGGCGAGCGCGGGCTCGATCACCTGGCGCGTGAGCTGCGCGCGGCTGGCCTCGTAGAGCAGCAGCTCGCACTCGGGCACCATCTCGGCGTTGGCGGGGTCCAGAAGGAGCCCGCGGATCTTCTCGGAGAGCGCCGTCCCACCGGGTTCGCGCAGGCGCACGACCTCGCGCCCGTCGGCGGAAAGAGCAGCCTCGAGCAGCTCGGCCTGCGTCGACTTGCCGCAGCCGTCCGCCCCCTCGAGCGTGATGAACACCCCGCGCAAAGCGCCCCCCTTCGGTTTCGTAACCCTTACATGGTAGCGCCTCGCCCACCCTGCCGCGAGAAAACCATGCGCAACTCCCGACTTTTGCACGAGCGCAGCGCCCTTCTCGTGCGAAGCCCTCTCGCAACTCCGACTTTTGCACGAGCAAATCGCGCTTCTCGCGCGTCAGGGGGTATGGCGCAACACGTCTACCAGCGCATATACGTAGTTGAAGCAGCATCGAAGCCGAAGCGCTCGTGCAAAAGTGGGTAGTTGTGGTGTAAGGGCAGGACCCGGTCGTCAATGACCGAAGCGCTCGTGCAAAAGTCGGGGCTTGCGGCGTAAGGGGGGGCGGGCGACAAGGACCGGGGCTCGTGAACGAGGGTCTCGGCGTAAGGGCAGGCCCCGGCTCGATGAAGCCCGGGGCCGGCGCTCATGCAGAACCGGAGAGCCTTAGGCGAGCTTGTTCACGCGACGGTCGTAGGTGAGGAGGCCGTTGGTCTCCTCCTCCACGTCGCTGAGCTGGGTGTAGACGTAGCCGGCAAGTCCCCCCGCCTCGAGCGAGTCCGCGCGGGCGAGAAGCGCGCGCACCTCCGCGGCAAACTCCTTGCCGCCGGCCGCCTCCTCGTAGCCATATGACGTCCCCAGACTCACGTGGTCGGCAACGGCCCAGCTCACACCGCCAAACTCGGAGATGACGAACGCGCGGTCCGCACGCCTGCGATCGCGCCAGACCCTGAGCGGGCGGAAGTAGTTGTGGACGCTGAAGAAGTTCCCGCAACCCTGGTCGTACCAGCCGCTCGTGGCGCTCACCGGACGCGTGCGGTCGATCCGCCGCACCGCGTCGCAGGCAGCGCGCGCGTCGAACTGCCCCCAGCCCTCGTTGAAGAGGGTCCACCCTATGACGCAGGGATGCCCCGCGAGCAGGCGAACCGTACCCTCGCAGGTCGCACGCCACTCGTCTCGGTAGACGGCGTCGTCTGCGGCGAGGAGGCGCCACACATGCGGGCTGCGGTCGGGGACGCGCGTCCAGCTGGAGCGGAGGAGCGTGGGAAGGTAGCTCGTAGGCCACGGCTCGTACGTCCCCCCGCCGGAGGGGATGTCCTGCCAGACGAGCATGCCCAGCCGGTCGCAGAGGGCATAGAAGCGGGGCTGCTCAACCTTGAGGTGCATGCGCAGCATGTTGAAGCCAAGGTCGCGCATGGCGCGGATGTCGTGCTCGAGGGCCTCGTCGGACGGGGGCGTCATGAGGCCGTCCGGCCAGTACCCCTGGTCGAGAACCCCACGCAGGAAGATCGGCCTTCCGTTCAGGTACACGCGCGGAACGCCGCGAGCGTCCGCATGGACCCTCACCGACCTGAGCGCACAGTAGCTCCGCACCACGTCCGACCCAAAGGCTGCCACAACGCCGTAGAGGTGCGGGTCCTCCGGGGACCAGAGGTGCGGGTCGTCCACGTCCAGCACGAGCCTCACGTCCCGCTCGCCGTCCCCCACCGTGGCGGAGGCCCGTATGACCTCGGAGCCGTTGTCCAGAACGCAGGCAACGAAGTCGCCCTTGCCCGTCACCTTGGCCCGAAGGGTCATGCGCCCCTCCATCTGGTGAGGCTCGACGATCAGCTCCTCGATGCGCGTCTTGGGAACGACCTCGAGCCAGGCGTCGCGCCAGATGCCGCTCTGAGCGGTGTACCAGATTCCCCCGCGCGCCAGACGCTGCTTCCCGCGCAGCTGCGTGCCCGTGTCCGACGGGTCAAAGACGCAGACGACGATCTCGGCGCGCTCGCCGGGGTGCCTTCCCAGCACGTCCGTGACGTCGACCGAGAAGGGCAGGTACCCGCCAACGTGCTCCCCCAGCACCCGTCCGTTCACCCTGACCGAGCACGCCCAGTCGACGGCGTCCAGGTGCAGGATGAGGCGCTCGCCCGAGGCGATCGGGGGCGTCGTGAACACCCGGCGGTACCAGAGCAGCTCGTCGGGCCTGAGCTGGCGCCCCACGCCGGAGAGCGAGGCCTCGGGCGAGAAGGGCACGCGGATGGGCTGCCAGCCGTCCGTCGGCGGCTCGGCCGTATGCCAGTCCGCCGCAGCGTTCGGGGCAGCCACGAACGCGCACTCCCACGTCCCGTTGAGCGATATCCAAGAGTCACGCGCAAACTGCGGGCGGGGATGAGAGACGGGCACTCCGTCCTTCTCGCCGTTCATGATCTTCTCGCCCCACGGCGTCAGCAGCGGGTTCAGTTCCGCATCTGTGGGCGGCATGGGCTTGCTTGCGAGCACGCGTCTCAGATCCAGCATGGAGCCTCCTTGTTCTCTGCCGTCATTCTCCCACACAAGTCCCCGCGCGGAGCCACCCGGCGCGCAATCTTTTGACTTTTGCTCGAGCGCGTCGCGCCCGTCGCGAGAAAACCACGCGCAGCCCCCGCCTTGCGCGTGCGCAGCCCCCGCATTGCGCACGAGCGGACCGCGCCTCCCGCGAGAACCCACGCGCAACTCCTGACTTTTGCACGAGCAAATCGCGCCTCTCGCTCGTCAGGAGGCGTTGCGCAACACGTCTACCAGCACTTATACATAGTTGTACCAGCGTCAGACCCCAACCGCTCGTGCAAAAGTGACTAGTTGCGGTGGAAGGGCAGGCCAGGACGGCAAGGGCCCAAGCGCTCATGCAAAAGCTGCCGGTTGCGGCGCAGGGACCCCGGATGGCGAGAAGCGCGGCGGCTAGGACTTCTTTTTGGTCCCGCGGGAGCCTCCCGCGCGACGTCCGCCACGGCGCGGCGCGGCGGCCTTCTTCTCGCGCCCGGGGCAGTCCATGTTGGGGCAGAGCTTCCACGGACCGCGGGCCGTGGTCACCACGACGAGCGGCGCGCCGCAGTCCGGGCACGTCTCCCCCGTCGCCTCCAGAGCCCCGCGGGCGGGCAGCGGGTAGCTCGTGCCGCAGTCGTCGTAGTTGGTGCAGCGGATGAAGCGCTTGCCGCTCTTCTCGGACTTGTGAGCCACCAGGCGTCCCTCGCGCCCCGCCTCGGCGCACGCGGGGCACGCTCCCACGTCGACGTCGGGCTCGCGGTTGGTGGGGCATGCCGGGTTGATGCACGTCTCGTACGCGCGGCTGCGGAACGGCTGCACCTTGACGCGCGGCGCGCCGCACTCCGGGCACACGGCCGCCTCGCCCTCGAGCGCGGAGATCTTGCCCTGGGGCAGCGGGTAGGTGACGTCGCACTCCGGCCAGCCCATGCAGCCGGCAAAGCTGCCGCGGGTCTTGGCGGAGGTCTTGACCACGAGGTCCTTGCCGCACTTGGGGCAGACTCCGATCTTGGCGTCCGCGGTCACGGCGTCGGCGATGGCCTCGGAGAGGTCCTCGGTGTGCTCGACCAGAGCGTCCATGAGGCCGGCGAGAAGCGCGCGGGAGTGGTTGACCACCTGCTCCTGCGTCTCGGCACCGTCGGCGACGTGGGTCATGTCCTGCTCGAGCTCGGCCGTCATGTCCGGCGAGGTGATGCGCGGGGCGTAGGTGGTGAGGGCGTCGATGATCGCCATGCCGAGCTGGCTCGGCTCGATCGGGTCGTTCTTGAAGTATCGGCGCTCGTAGAGGGTGTCGATGATGCTCGCGCGCGTGGACTTGGTGCCCAGCCCGCGCTTCTCCATCTCCTGGATGAGCTTGCCCTGGCTGTAGCGCGCGGGCGGCTCGGTCTGCTTGGCGAGAAGCTCCATGTCGCTGACGGAGACCACGTCACCCTCGGCGAGGGACGGGAGCTGGTCGTCCTTCTTGAGACCGTACGGGTAGGCGGCGCGGAAGCCGGGGGACGCGAGCACGGAGCCGCTCACCGTGAACGGCTCGCCGGCAACGTCGATGCTGACCTTAGTGCCCTCGATCGTGGCGGGCCCCATAAGCGTGGCCAGGAAGCGGCGCGCGATGAGGTTGTAGAGCTTCCACTCCGCCGGCTGGAGGCTGTCCGGGGACGCCGGGGCCGTGGGGTAGATCGGCGGGTGGTCGGTGGTCTCCTGCTTGCCTCGGGTGGCGGTGAGCTTGTCCTGCTTCAGGAGCTCGTGGCACACGGAGCCGTAGGCCGGAACCGTGGAGAGCATGCGAACGCACTCGCGCAGGTCGAGCGACTTGGGATAGACCGTGTTGTCCACGCGCGGATACGAGATGAGGCCGTCCATGTAGAGGCTCTCGGCCAGGCGCATCGTGCGCGCGGGGCTGATGCCCTCGGCGGCAGCCGCGGCCTGCAGGCTCGTGGTGTTGAACGGCGCGGGCGGGCGCTGGGTGCGGCTCTTGCGCTCCACGGCGGTGACGCGGCCCTCGGTCGCATCCGCCACGTGGCCGAACGCCGTCTCGGCGCTGTCCCGGTCCCAGAAGCGGGCCGTAGCGTGCGTCATGCGGAAGGAGCCCGCGGCGTCGCCGTCCTTCTCGCCCTGGCCCTGGATGACCCAGTAGTCCTCGGGCTTGAAGGCAAGGCGCTCGCGCTCGCGCTCGACGACGAGCGCCAGCGTGGGCGTCTGCACGCGGCCGGCAGAGCGCACGGTGCCCAGGCCGCTCCAGCGCGCGGCGGTGAGGTAGCGCGTGAGCACGGCACCCCAGATGAGGTCGATGTACTGGCGGGACTCGCCGGCGTCGGCGAGGTCCTGGTCCAGGTCCACGAGGTTTGCGAAGGCGTGGTCGATCTCGGCGCGGGTGAACGCCGAGTAGCGGGCGCGCGAGACGGGAACGCTGGGCGCGACCTCGCGCACCTGGCGCAGGGCGTCGGAGCCGATGAGCTCGCCCTCGCGGTCGAAGTCCGTGCCGATGATGACGCTGTCGGCCTTCTTGGCGAGGTTCTTGAGGGCGCGGATGATCTCCTTCTCGGCGGGGAGCTTCTCGATGGGCGCCCACACCAGATAGGGCAGGCTCGCGATCTTCCAGCCCTTGAGGTCAACGCCGTTTGCCATGAAGGGCTTGCGCTTGGACTTGTAGGGCGGACGCGCCAGGCCGTCGGGGACGTCGGCGGGCAGCAGCTCGCCGTCGGCGGTGAGGCCCTGCCAGCCGTTCTTGTCGTCAAAGGTCAGCTGGACGGGAAAGTCCACCTTGAGGATGTGGCCGCGCAGACCGATGGTCACGCAGTCCTCCCCGTCCCAGGTGAATCGGTAGACCGGCGTGTTGTAGACCTTGTCGGCCTTGGGCTTGCCGGATGTGGAGAGCAGGCGCGCGATCTGCTGCGCCGCGTCGTTCTTCTCGGTGACGATAAGCCTCACTGCAGGGCCGCCTTACGCGTTCTCGAGGTCACGGTTGCTGTAGTCCTCTCGCGACCACTTGAGGGCCTCCTTGCCGTCACGAGCCACGATGATGAAGCGCGCCACGGCGAGGGCGGCCTCGTAGAGGAAGATGAGAATCGCAAACATCAGGACCATCGTCACCGGGGAGGCGTCAGGCGTGACGACGGCAGAGAGCACCATGAAGCCCACGTAGACGACGCGCCACTGCGAGCGGAACGTCTTGTAGGGCACGAGGTGGAAGATCGACAGGTAGAAGATGAGCAACGGCAGCTGGAAGGCAAGGCCAAAGCCCACCTCGAGCAGCATGTAGATGTTGAGGTAGTCCTCGGCGTTGGCCATGTTCTGGGCAAACTCGAAGGTCTGGTCGAGGAGCCACCCAAACGCCGCCGGCTGGATGATAAAGAAGCAGAAGATCATGCCCAGGAAGAACAGGGCGACCATCGCGGCGACCGTGGGGACGACCCACTTGCGCTCATTGGGCTTGAGGGCCGGGAGGAAGAACGCAAGGACCTCCCAGATGATGATCGGGCAACAGATGATGACCGAGAAGAACAGGGCGACCTTGAATCGGATGGTAAAGCCGCCGAGCACGGTGAAGATGTAGAGCTCGCCGCCGCGCATGGCCTCCTCGATCTGGTCGATCATGAGCTCGATGAGGGTGGGCGTGGCGAAGTAGACCACGAGCGCGCAGACGATGACGGACACCACGATGATCGTGATGCGGCGGCGCAGCTCGCCCAGGTGATCCATGATGGGCATACGTGCGGGACCGATCGGCATGGCTTAGGCCTCCTTCGTCTCGTCGGTGGCGTCGTCCGCGCCGGCTCCGTCGGGGAGAACCCCGTCTGCTCGGCGCTCGTCGCTGCGCTCCTCGCTCACTTCGTGAGTCGCGCTGGGGCTGACCCCAGCGTCCCCGCCGGCGCGCTTGGTCGCGGCAGAAGTGCCCATCGCATATAGATCGGCCGCGCTCGGCTTGCTGGCAACTGAGGGTTGGGGCTGGGAGCCAGCTGTGGCCCCGGAGGGGGCGTCAGCCGTGTCGTCGCTCTTGTCGGTGTCGGCGTCCTCGTCGGCTGCGGCGGCTGCCTCGGCCTCGGTGGCCTCGCGGGCCGCCTTCTCCTCGGCGAGGCGCTTCTTGCGCTCGGCAAAGGTCTCGGTGCGCTTGGGACGGGGGGCCTCCTCGCCCTCGGGGAGGTCGAGGTCGGAATCCTCCGCCAGCTCCTCCTCGCGCTTGCGGTTGGGCTTCTTGGGCGTGTCGCTCAGGGCCTCGGCGGCCGGGTCGACGATGTTGGTCTGAACGACCTCGGTGAAGCCCTCCTGGGCGTTCTTGAACTGCCTCAGGGCGCGCCCGATGGTGCGTCCCATGCCCGGGAGCTTGTCCGGGCCAAAGATCATGAACGCAAAGAGCACGATAAGGACGAGCTCTGTCTCTCCGATGCCAAACACGGAAACAATTCCCCCGTTTCGTAGTCTTGCCGCGCGGGCGGACTATGCCTCGCGGATGTTGAGGTCGGCCTGAACGCCGAGGAGTCCCAGCACGCGCGAGACGTTGCGCTGCGGGCGGGCAACGACGAGCTTGCCCCCCGCCTCGACGGCGCGGTGGGCGGCACCGACGAGCACGCCGATGCCCGTGGAGTCGATATAGGGAACCTCGGAGAGGTCGACGACGAGCTCGCCGGAGTCAAGCTGCTCGAGCTGGGCGTCGATCGCCTGGCGAAGCTCGTCCGCGCAGGAGACGTCCACCTCTCCCGCAACGCTCACTCGGTGCTCCGACCCCTCGACAGACGTCGTGATGGTCAGGCTCATGTCATTCTCCCTTCTCGGAGACGCTACTCGCTCGTCTCCTGGGAATCGGTCTGCTCGGCGTCGGCGTCGTCGCCCTCGCCGGAATCCTCCTCGTCCGCGGACTGAAGCGCATCGAGGTACTGCTGGGCGGTGTCCTTCACGCCCTGCTCGCCGTCGGAGTCGGCGTCGATGGCGCTCTGATAGGCGGCAGCGGCCTCGTCGGTCATGCCCTGCTGCTCGTAGAGGCTGCCGAGGGCCATCCAGCCGTTGGCGTAGTCGGGGTAGGCCGTGGTCAGCTCGCCGAGCTCGGTCATCGCCGTGGCGGTGTCGCCGAGGTAGGACTCGCACTGGGCCTTGCCGAGGCGGGCCTCCGCAGAGTCCTCGAGGGCGAGGCACTGGTCATAGTAGGTGATGGCACGCTCGATGAGCTCGGTGCTGCGCGTGGCGGCATCCTCGTCGGAGGAGCCGAACAGCGCGAGCATGCTGCCCCAGCTGCTGCAGTTCTGGGCGAGGGAGAGAAGCGACTCGGTGTCCTCGGGGTCGGCCTCGACCTTGGCCTCGAGGTCGGCGACCGTCCCCTCGTAGCTCGCGTCGATGTCGTCGGCCGTGATGGTCTGCGTGCTCGAGTTCTGCGACTGGAAGACGGACGCCAGGGCGCCCGCGAGCGTGGAGAGCGCGAAGACGACCACGAAGATGATGATGACCGTCTTCTGGAACGTGCTGAGCTCGCCCGGCTTGCGCTTCTTCTTGGCGTCCTCGGTCGCGGTGTTCTGTGACTTCTTCTTCGAAGACTTGTTCTTCTGTGCCATCGTTCGACTCTCCGTTTTCCTACGTTCGTAAACGCTCACGAGTTTTTAGAATACGCCACCGCGTCCC
This sequence comes from uncultured Olsenella sp., assembly GCA_949287905.1. Lineage (GTDB taxonomy): Bacteria > Actinomycetota > Coriobacteriia > Coriobacteriales > Atopobiaceae > Thermophilibacter. The sequence continues at coordinate 106,548 of CASEHX010000009.1, read as the reverse complement.
TTCACGGGACGCACACATGTTAGGCGGCGATAATAACAGAACTTCATCAGAGGCACCCCGCGGCGCCGGTTACGCCCTCTCGGAGCGGGCGAGACGCGCCGAGACGAGCTTGACCGCCACGACGAAGACGTCGAGCGCCTGGCCGAGCTCCTCGAGGCTCGGGTAGGTGGGCGCGATGCGGATGTTGGTGTCCTCGGGGTCGCGACCGTAGGGCCAGGGAGCGCCGGCGGGCGTCAGCGTGACGCCGAGCTCCTTGGCAAGCTCGACGATCGCCTTCGCGGAGCCCTGCGGGCCCTCGAAGGAGACGAAGTAGCCGCCCTTCGGCTTGGTCCACGTGGCGCAGCCAAGCTCTCCCAGGCCGGAGGAGAGCTTCTCCTCCACGAGGGCGAAGCGCGGGGCCACGAGCGCGGCGTGCTTCTTCATGTGCTCGGCGACGCCCGCGGCATCCTTCAGGAAGCGGACGTGCGCGAGCTGGGAGATCTTCTCCGGGGAGACGCGCATCGAGGCGAAGGCGCGGCGCAGCTCCGCCATGTCCGCGGGGCTCGCGGTGACCCACGCCATGCCGGAGCTGGGGAAGGTCACCTTGGCCGTGGAGGCGAACTCGTAGACGAGGTTCTTGTCGCCACCCTGCTCGGCGAGGGCGTCGAAGATGTTGAGGAGCTCGTCGCCCTCCCCCTCGAAGGTGTGGACGGCGTAGGCGTTGTCCCAGAAGATGCGGAAGTCGGGGGCGGCGGGCTTGAGTGCGGCGAAGGCGCGGACCACGTCGTCGGAGTAGGTCACGCCGGTGGGGTTGGCGTACTTGGGCACGCACCAGATGCCCTTGACCGTGGCGTCCTTCTCAACGTACTCGCGGACCACGTCCATGTCCGGGCCGTCCTCGCGCATGGGGACGGGAACGTTCTGGATGCCAAAGCTCTCCGTCACGGTGAAGTGACGGTCGTAGCCGGGAGCCGGGCAGAGGAACTTGACCACGCCCTGCTGGCACCAGGGCTTCTCGCCGGCGATGCCGTGGACGTAGCCGTGCTCCACGCAGTCGTACATGATGTTGAGGCTCGAGGAGCCCATCACGGAGACGTTGGCGGCGTCCACGCCGAGGAGCTCCGCGGCGAGGGCGCGCGCGGAGGGCAGGCCGTCGGGCGCGCCGTAGTTGTCGGCGTCGACGCCCTGGTCGGTGAGGTCGGAGTCGGCGGTGAGCAGGTCGAGCATGGGCTTGGAGAGCGCGGTCTGCTCGGGGCTGGGCTTGCCGCGGGCCATGTCGAGCTTGAGGTTGAGGGCGCGCAGGTCGTCCGCCTGTGCCTCGAGCTCCGCGATGGCGGCGTCGAGGGCGGCGTCGGTCATGTTCTGGTATGCGTTGGGCATGAGTCCTCCTCTTGGTTGGTCCCGTCTGAGTATAGAGGCAAATGCGCCCGATGCTGCTACCATGTTTTGGACGAAAAGGAACGCTTACAGGGAGGTCGCCATGGAGATGCGCTCAGATGACTATGGTGAGCTGCAGAGACTCGTCGATTCTCTCTTTGTGCCGGGGGTCTCCTCCGCAGCCACGGTGAGTCGGCTCGACGTTGAGATGCGCGCGGAGATTCTGGACCTCGCCTCCGACCTGCTCGAGGTCGTGGCCGCGCTGCCGCCGCGCACCTACACCCGCCAGCGCCTCTGCGACCAGCTCAACTCCTGCCTCGTGGCCCGCGGCTGGGGCAACGTCTACGGCACCGTGGAGTAGGGCCCCAGCCCAGACGTACCGGTAGGCGACCTTCGGCCCATACGCAGGCCGCCCGTCCTTCTCGCCCAGCGACTTTTGCGCGCAGCGCAATGAGCTGGGGAGAAGAACGGGCGGGCCTTCAGGTACGTACGGGACGAGCGCCTCTTACTCGTCGGCCTCCAGGGCAGCGACGATCTCGTCGGTCATGTTCATGGTGTGGTAGACGTTCTGGACGTCCTCCAGCTCGTCGAGACGGTCGACGAGGCGCTGGACCTTCTTGGCGTCGGCGACGGAGACGTCGGTCGGCGTGGTGGGGACCATGGTGAGTTCGGAGCCCTTGACCTCGATGCCCTGGGCCTCGAGACCCTTCTGGACATCCTGCATCTTGTCGTAGGCGGTCCAGACGATCCACTCCTCGCCGGCGTCCTCGTAGTCCTCGCCGCCGGCCTCGGCCACGGCCATCATGAACTCGTCCTCGTCGACGGCGTTCTCCTTGTCGGCGACCTTCTTGTCCTCGGACTTGATGATCTTGTCGACGGCGATGGAGCCCTTGCGCTCAAACTGGAACGCAACGGAGCCGGAGGTGCCGAGCGAGCCGCCGGAGTGAGAGAAGGCGGAGCGCACGTCGGCCGCGGTGCGGTTCTTGTTGTCGGTCAGGCAGTCAACGTAGACGGCAACGCCGGCGGGACCGTAGCCCTCGTAGGTGATCTCGGCGTAGTTGGCGGCGTCGGCGCCGGAGCCAAAGGCCTTGTCGATGGCTGCCTTGATCTTGGCGTTGGGCATGGAGACCATGCGCGCGCGGGCCACGGCGGCGGCGAGCGTCGCGTTGTTGTCCGGGTTGGGGTCGCCGCCGAGCTTGGCCGCAACGGTGATGTTGCGGGAGAGCTTGGAGAAGAGCGACGAGCGCTTGGCGTCGATAGCGGCCTTCTTGTGCTTGGTGGTTGCCCACTTAGAGTGTCCGGACATGCACATCTCCTTCTTTGCTCCGCTGGCGGCTGCCACCGGCGCGGAGCCCTCGACAGTATTCGTGGCATGAAACGTGCCTACGATAGCGAAGAGCGGGGCGATTGTAAAGAGTTGCCCGCGGAACGTGGAGGCGCTTGGCGAAAGCGGGCTCGTCTCAGGGTGACGCGGTTCTCGCTTGACGAAAGCGGGCTCGTCTCAGGGTGACGGGCTTCTCGCTTGGCGAAAGCGGTCTCATCTCAGCTTGGAGCGGTTCTTGCTTGACGAAAGCAGGCTCGTCTCAGCCTGGAGCGGTTCTTGCTTGACGAAAGTAGGCTCGTCTCAGCTTGGAGCGGTTCTTGCTTGGCGAAAGCGGGCTCGTCTCAGCCTGTTTGGGCAGAAATGCTGAGACGAGCCCCCTGTCGTCAACGTTGCTGCCGGATGTGGCTGAGACGAGACCCCTATCGTCAACGTCATCGCCGAATGAGGCTGAGACGAGACCCGGTTCAGAAAGTCTGGCGAGAAGATCTGGCGACAAGAACAGCCGCCCGCCACGCTTGGCTGCGTGACGGGCGGCTCTCAGCACGTACTTGCAGCTACTGTACTAGCTGCGACGACGAAATGCTCCCAGGCCGAGGGCCCCGGCACCGACAAGGGCGGTCACGAAGGCCGCTGCGGCACCCGCATCACCCGTGGCGGGAATCTCGGGCTTGGGCTGCTCGCCCGGCTTGGTGTCGGCGGGCTTGTCCGGGTCCGGAGTGTCCGGGGTGTCAGGGATATCAGGCGTGTCCGGGGTGTCAGGCTTGTCCGGGTCCTCGGGATCGGGGGTGTCGGGCGTGTCCGGGTCGTCCGGGTCCGGGGTGTCAGGAGTGTCCGGATCGTCCGGGTCCGGGGTGTCGGGCGTGTCCGGGTCGTCCGGGTCGGGCGTATCGGGCTCGTCCTGCTCAAATTGGGCAACGAGGGCAACGTCAGCCTCGACGACAAAGGTGTAGGAGGCCTCCACGCTCACCCGCTCGCCGTCCACGAGCCACGCAACGAAGTGGTGACCCTCGGCGGCCGTTGCCGTCACGGTGACGCCGGTGCCCTGCTCATAGGTCCCGCCACCGTCAACCGTACCCTGACCCTCGGCGCTCACCGACACGGTGAAGGTGGGGAGCGGCTCGGCGGGCGTGGACACCGTGGTGCCCTCGCTCGCCTCGGAGGCCTCATGCGTGTCGAGCTCCTGGTAGCGCGCGATAACCGTGTACTCGGTCTCGGGTTCGAGGCCGGGGAACGTGGTCTCGGCCTGCCAGGTCCTGCCTCCGTCGATGCTGTACTCGGCCTTGGCGCCCGCGGGGCTGTCCGCCAGCGCCTCGACCTCGATCGTGGTGTGGGACGTCGCGGTGGCCACGGGCGCGGCGGGCGCGTCCTGCGCGGCCTTGGCGACGGTCACGGCATCGGAGGTCACGCTGCCGGCGTGGTTGGCGTCGGATGCGGTGGCGACGACGGCGATCCGGGCGCCCACATCCTCCTTGGAGAGGGTGTAGGTGCTCCCGGTGGCGCCGTCGATGACCTGGCCGTCTCGCGTCCACGTGTAGCTGACCTGCTCGCCGGAAGTGGGCTCATAGGTCGCCGTGAGGGTCTCGCCAAAGACGGGCGTGCCGGAGAGGCTGAGCTTGCCGGCTATGTCAGCGGCATTGATCGTGCCCGCGAGGCCGGTCGGGGCGGAGACCGTGTACCACGCGGCGTCGTCTCCGGAGAGTGCGAGCGTGAGCGTCACGTCCTGCTCGCCGGCGTCGGGGGACGCGTAGGCGCCCGTCGCGGAGACGGTCACGTCGTCGTCCTCAAGCGCGCCGAGAAGCTCCACCGCAAGACCGTCGACCTCGTCGGAGCCATCCCACGTCTTGTCCAGGCTGCTCGTTACCTCAACCGTGAGGGCCTTTGCAGAGAGCGTGGTCTCAACGGTTCCCGTGGCAGCCTCGTACCCCGCGCTCTCAAAGGTCACAGTGAACGTCTGCTCTCCAAGCGCGATGCCCTTATCGGCGGTGTTGTAGCTGAGCGAGAAGGACCCGTCCGTCTGCGGCTCGCTCGAGGTCGCGAGGACCTCGTCACCGAGCTTGAGCGTGGCCGTGCCGGAGGCGATGGCGTCGTCGCCGGACTTGGGCGTGAAGGCGACCGCGAGGGTCTCGCCATACGTGAGGGAGTCGGATGCCGTGAGGCCGGTCAGCTCGATGGGCTCGGGCTCGGGCTCGGGCGCGTCGGCGAGCTGCCAGGTGCCGGCCATATCGGCGGTCCAGGCGTCGGCCAGGCCGTCCGGGTCGTAGCCCGCGGTCTCGGTGTCCCCGTCCTTGAACCAGAGCTTGCCCTCGGCGGAGGGGAGCCTGACGCCGCCCTCGAAGGACCAGCCCGCGCCCAGCTTCACCGTGGTGAGGGACGTGCAGCCCTTGAGCATGTCGGCTGACGTCGCGCCCTCGGCAAAGCCAAAGTCGGTGAAGTCGAGCGAGGTCAGCGAGGTGCAGCCGTCGAACATGCCGGAGGCGTCGGCAAGCGCGGTGGGCGCCGTCCAGCCAGAGAGGTCAAACGAGGCGGGAAGCGAGGCGCAGCCGGCGAACATGTGGGACATGTTCGTGGCGCTCGAGACGTCCCAGCCGGAAATAGAGGTGGCGGAGAGGCGCGTGCAGCCATTGAACATGTAGCTCGTGTCCGTGACGCTCGACATGTCGAAGTTGGCCAGGTTGGGCGCCGCAAGGCCCGTGCAGCCGTCGAACATGTGGCTCATGGTGGTCACGGAGCCCGTCTTGAGGTCGGGCGCGTCAAAACCGTTGCTGAGGTCGCAGCCGCGGTACATGTAGCTCATGTCGGTGACCAGCGAGGTGTCCGCATTCTGCCAGTCGGCGACCTGCGTAAGGTTGGCAAAGCCGTCGAACCAGTGGGCGGTGCAGGCGGGCGTGAGCTTGTCGTCCGCGCTCTCGGGGGCGGCGATCTGGACAAACGTCACGTCCTCGGCCACGTCGGCAAAGGGGCTTGCCGAGAGGGACGTTGCGGTCTCGTCAATGTCAAAGACCCGCGTGGCGGCCTTGCCGTTGTACTGCTCCCCTTCCGTGGGCTTGTCGCTCGCCTTGTAGATGGTGAGGGTCTTGTCCGCCTCGCAGTAGACGGCAAAGGCCTCGGGCTCGGGCGCTGCGATGGGCTCGGAGAGGACCCAGGTGCCGCACATCGTGTCGCCGTCCCACGCCTCGGCGAGGTCCTCGCCCGTGTAGCCGGTGCCGGTGGGGTCGCCGTTCTCGTCCGTCAGGTACCAGAGCTTGCCCGCAACGTCGGGCAGGCTGACGCCGTAGCCGTCGACGAAGTCGAACCTGTCACCAAGCGTGACCTTCTCGAGGCTCGTGATGCCGTTGAACATCCAGTTGGCGTTGTTCTCGGTGATCCCGCTCGTGTTCCAGCTGAGGAGGTTGAGCTCGGTGAGGGCGGAGCAGTTGTTGAACATGTAGGTGATGGTGGTGACGCCCGAGCGGACGAGCCCGGTGAGGTCCGCGGACTCGAGGCTCGTGCAGCCGCTGAAGAGCCAGCTCAGATCGGTTGCCTTGGTGAGCCTGAGGTCGGAGAGGTCAATCGACGAGAGCGCGTAGCAGTACTCGAAGGCCCTGCTCATGCTCTGGATGTTGGACCCGTCGACGTTCTCCCAGCCCGTGATGGACTTCGCCTTCTCAAAGCCACTGAACCAGTTGCTCATGCTCGCGGGGGCAATCTTGTCGTCGGCGTACTCCGGCGCCGCAAAGACGACGGACTCGTACTCGCGCGCGTAGCCGGAGAACGGGGACGAGCTGTAGTTCGTCTTCGTCTCGTCGATCGTGAAGACGTAGGTCACCGTCTTGCCGTTGTAGGTGTCGTTGCGAGCGGGCTTGTCGCTTGCCTTGTAGATGGTGAGGGACTTGTCGTCCTTGCTGTAGACGGCAAAGGCAGAGGTCTCGGGTCTGATCTCGTCGACAAGGACCCAGGTGCCGGCCATCGTGGCGCCGTCCCAGGCCTCGGCGAGGTCGTCGGAGGCGTAACCGTCTCCGGCGGGACTGCCCTCGGCGTCGAGCTTGTACCAGAGCTTGCCGGTCTTCTCCGGGAGGTAGGAGTCGTTGCCGTCCACAAAGCGGAAGTTCTCGCCGAGCGTGATCCTCTCGATTGCCGAACCGCTGAACATCCAGTTGGCGTTGCCCACCTTGCTCAGGTTCCAGCTGGAGAGGTCGACCTCCTTGAGGAGCTTGCAGTTCTGGAAGAGGCTGTACAGGTCCGTGACTCCCGTCGTGTCCCAGTTGGAGACGTCAAGGTCAGAGAGCGCGGTGCAGTTAAGGAACATGTTGCTGATGTTGGTGACGGTGGGGCCAACAAGACCGGAAAGGTCTGCGGACTTGAGGCTCGTGCAGTTCTCAAACAGATAGTTCATCCTGGTTGCGCTGGAGAGGTCTATCCCGGAGAGGTCGATGGTCTGGAGCCCCTCGCAGTAGGCAAAGGCGTTCTCCATGCGCTTGATGCGCGAGCCGTCAACGTTCTCCCAGCCCGTGATGGACGAGATTTGCCTGAAGTGGTCAAACCAGTTGCTCAGGCTCGCCGGGGCGAGCTTGTTCTCGGGGTCTTCCGGCTCGGCGAAGGTGACGGTCTTGAGCGAGCCCTGGACCTTGATGAAGGGGCTCGTGGAGAAGTAGTCCTCCTCCTCGTTGATGTCAAAGATCTGGCTCACGGCCTTGCCGTTGTAGGTGTCGCCCATCTCGGGCTTGTCGCTCGCCTTGTAGATGGTGAGGGACGCGTCCGAGGCGTCGTAGGTCGCAAAGGCCTCGAGCACGGCAGGCTCGGCGATGGGCACGGAGAGGACCCAGGTGCCGACCATCGTGGCGCCGTCCCACTCGGCGGCGAGCTCGTCGCCGGCGTAGCCCGTGCCCGCGGGGTTGCCCTCGGCGTCCGCCTTGTACCAGAGCTTGCCCTCGACGGAGGGCAGGGCGCCGCGGTCATCCGCGAAGGACCAGTCCGCGCCCAGCGTCACCTTGGAGAGGGCGGAGCATCCCGTGAACATTGCGCTCATGATGGGCTTCTCGGCAATGCCGATGCCGGAGAGGTCGAGGGTGGCGAGGGCACTGCAGCCGCAGAACATGGCGTCGGTATCCTTGAGCGCGATGGAGCCGAGGCTCGAGAGGTCGAGGCTCGACAGGGCACGGCAGCCGTAGAACATGCTCGATGCGCTGGTGAGTGCGGGCGCAACCCAGGTGGAGGCGTTGACCGTCGTGAGGGCGGCACACCCGTTGAACATGTTCTTTGCGTTGGTGAGCGAGGCCATATCCTCATCCGGCAGCGTGATCGTGGTGAGCGCGGAGCAGCCGCTGAACATGTAGTTCGCAAATTCGACGGAGCTGAGGTCCCACGGGGTGAGGTCGAACGTGACGATCGAGGAGCAGCCGCGAAACATGCTGGACATGCTCGTCACCGAGGAGGTGTCCCAACCCGTGGTCTTGGGCGCCTGCAGGGCGGTGCACTCCTGGAACATGGAGGACATGTCAGTGACGTTGGAGACGTCCCAGTGGGAGAGGTCCGGTCCGGTGGCGCTGCTCAGGCCCTTGCAGCCGTAGAACATGTTGCTCATGTTGGTGACCGCGGACGTGTTGAGGTTGGGGGCGTCGAGGCCCTTGCTGAGGTTGCACCGGTAGAACATGTAGCTCATGTCCGTGACCTGCGAGGTGTCAGCGTTGGCCCAGCCGTCAACCTGCTCGAGGCTGGAGAAGTTGTAGAACCAGCGGTTCGTGCTCTTGGGCGTGAGCTTGTTGTCCGCGTTCTCGGGCGCCGCGATGATGACCTTGGTCACCTGGTCCTTGACGTCCGCAAACGGGCTCGCGCTGAAATGGGTGGCCTGTTCGTCGATGTCAAAGACGCGCGTGGCCGCCTTGTTGTTGTAGACGCCGCCCTCGGCAGGCTTGTTGCTCGCCTTGTAGAGCGTGAGCGTGTTGTCAGTGCTGGAGTAGACGGCAAAGGCCTCGAGCTCCGCGGCGGGAGCGTTGCCGAGGACCCATGTGCCGGCCATCGTGGCGCCGTCCCATGCGGCGGCGAGCTCGTCGGGCGTGTAGCCGTCGCCCGTGGGGTTTCCGTCCGCGTCGGCCTTGAACCAGAGCTTGCCGGCGGTCTCGGGGAGCAGCGAGTCGTCTTCCTCGAACGACCAACCCTCGCCGAAGGTCACCTTGGAGAGTGCTGCGCACTGATCGAACGTATAGCCGTACTTCCCGTTGGCACCAATACCACTCAGGTCAAGAGTGGCAAGAGACGTGCATCCGAGGAACGTCGAGGAGGTATCAGTCACCTTGGAGGCGCCCCAGCTGGAGAGGTCCAGCTCGGTGAGGGCGGAGCACTGGTTAAACGTGCTCTGCAGGTTGCTAATCTTCGGGGCGCTCCAACCCTCGAAGTCGAGCGACGTGAGGGCGGCATCCTGGAAGAACGCATAGGAGAGGTTCTTGAGCTCGGGTGTGTTCCAGCCGGAGAAGTCGAGCGAGGTCAGCGCCGTGCACTGATAGAACATTTGCTTCATCGTCGTGACAGACGAGGGATTCCAGTTCGAGAAGTTCGGCGTGCTCAGAGCTGTGCAGTTGTTGAACATGTAGCTCATGTCCGTGACCTTTGAGACGTCCCAGTGCGAGAAGTCTGGCGTCTTAAGTCCCTTGTTGTAGCTGAACATGTTGCTCATGTTGGTGACCGAGGAAGTGTTCAGCTCGGGCGCCGAAAGGCCGCCGCTCAGGTTGGTGAAGCTGAACATGTAGCTCATGTTGGTGACACGTGAGGTGTCGGCATACTCCCATCCGTCAACCTCGATGAGGTTCGTGAAGTCTTCGAACCAGTGGTCCATGCTCACAGGAGAGATCTTGTTGTCGCCGCAATCGGCAACCTCGACGTTCTTCACCACGTTGGCGACTTCCGCAAATGGGCTCTCGCCGAAATAGGTGTCACTCTCGTCGATGGTGAACACATTCGTCACCACATGGCCCTCGTAGGTGTCCCCGACCGAGGGCACATCCTCCGCCTTGTAGAGCGTGAGCGTGGTGTTGTCTGCCGTATAGACGGCAAAGGCCTGGGGTCCGTCTTGGGCAAGCGCCTGCCGCACGGGCCCCGCCACGATCGCAAACGCGACCGCGAGCAGAGCGACCACGGGCGCAGCACAACGCCACTTTGACAGATGGGCTAACGGGGAAGCTTTCATGGCCAGTCCCTTCCTAACCACGGCGGCCCCCGCCCTCGCGCCGCACACGCCCACAGCTCAGGGGAATTCGGGACCGTCCGACTTAAGACTCACTGAACCACGCTACGCCCAAAGACAAGCAAAGTGAGGGGCGTCTCGCCCAACGGGCCGCCCCGTCGGTTCCCGGCAGCATGCGGGCGTCGGGCCGCCCAAGCGGAGCCGGCACGGCTGCAAAACGAGAGGTTTTCTGGGACGGGCCCCGCGTCACGCCCTCCCAAGCCGCCGCAAAGCGGGCATTATGGGGCGCGCAAAGCAAGACGCCTAGAGGTCGTACTTGGCCACGACGCGCCGGATCGCGCGGCCCCACGGCAGCCAGATCGCGGCGAGAAACGCGACCGTGGCAACACCGTGCGTCACGTCGAGCGGCAGGCTGGCCGCGCAGGCGAGCAGCGCGGACTCCCAGGTGAGCGGCTGGACGTAGCCGAGGACGTGGTAGCCGTTCAGGATGAGGCCGTACACCAGGCCGGACGCAAAACCCCAGCCATAGAGCACGGCGCCGCGCGAGAGCAGGCCCTTCTCGCCCAGCACGCCGCCAACGTAGCCAACGAGCCCCCACGCGTACATCTGCCAGGGCGTCCACGGTCCCTGTCCGAAGAAGAAGTTGGAGACGAGCGCCGCCACGGCGCCCACGGCAAAGCCGCTGCGCCGCCCGAGCGCGGCACCCGCCACGATGGCGACGGCCGAGACGGGCTTGACGTTAGGAATCGGCGAGAAGAGCACGCGCCCCGCCGCCGCGACCGCCGCGAGCACCGCCGTGGGCATGAGCTGGCGCAGCGCCGGCCTCGACGCCTCAAAGCTCGCGAGCATGAGCCCCACGGCAAGAAGCGCCACGGCGAGCGTGAGGCCAGCGGTTGCCGGCACCCCCGCAAGCGCGAGCGCGACCATGGCCGTCGGCACCGCTAGCAGGGCCGGAACCTCCAGTGCGGCGAGCGCCCGGGCCCGCGGTGTTTGTCTCTCCCCCATCATGGGTACCAGTTTGCCATAGGCCCGCGACCGAGGAGGCACCATGCTGTACATCGGCAACTTCAGCTACAACGACGACACCGACAGCAAGGACAACTACTGCCTCATGCCCATCGTCGTGGAGGCGGAGAACGCCGACGAGGCGATGGAGAAGTTCGCGGCGCACCTCCACGAGGTCCGCAAGACGTCCGACCTTCTCGACGGGGCGCACGAGATCTACCTCGACTCCCTGACCGAGCTCGAGGGCGTTCCCACCGATCCCGTCATCTGCCAGTGGCAGAAGATCGTGCCGGCGATGGACGGCCTGTGCTCGATCACGAGCGCGCTGCCCGTGGCGGACAAGGACAGCGACCTCGCAAACGCCTACGCCTGGGGCGACGAGGACGACGAGCACGAGCACGCCCACCACGACGACCTGGACGACCTCGACGAGGAAGACCTCATGGACCAGGAGCCGTTCCTGTTGTTTGAGTAAACTCCGGCCTGACGATCTACGGGCGAGAAGGTCGAGCGCATGATCAGAGCTCGTCCGCACCCTCCGTTATCTTGGGCTGCGGGCGAGCCCTCCTTGTCTTGGCAAGGGCAGCAAAGACGAGGGAGAGCTCGTCGCGCGAATGGATGCCCAGCCTTTTGTAGACGAGGCGCAGGTGGGCATTGACGGTAGTCCGGCTGATGGTCAGTTCCTCCGCAACCTGCGCCCGGCTCAAACCGCGAGCCGCGAGCACCGCGACCCGCGCCTGACTTCTGCCAAACCCCCACTCCTCGATCGCGCGACGCGAGAGCTCCTCGTCAGTGAGACTCCAGAGCCCCCGCCTGCGCAGCAGAGTTCGTCTGTGCGCAACCGCGGCAACGACGCCCAGTACCATGAGGGCGGTCCCGAGAAGCGGCATGAGCGCATTCCACCCATAGCCACGCATGACGAGCACGACTCGTTCGCTGAAGAAGACGCCGGCGAGAAGGGCGGCGGCAGGAGCCGCTCCCACAGCATGGGCAGGCGCCCCGATGTCACGAGCCAAGAGCGCAAGGGCAGCCATGGCGCCCAGCAGCACGGCAGTGAAGAGCCCCCAGACAACAAGCTCGTGCACGGGTACGTCGAGAGAGAGGGCACCGACGGCAGAGCACCAAGAGGCGAGAAGCCCCACGCCCATTCCGCTCGCGCCAAAACCGACGTGGCAGGCAGGTGACGGAGCGAGAGGGACGGACACGCTGTCGCACCCTTCTCGACCCCCGCGCATCCCGACAACCGCCATCGCATCCGACGCGACGAGGGCCCCCATGATCGAAACCCCCAGATAGGCGGTCGCGACAAGCGTCGCCGACCCCGGCGCGGCAAGAGCTCCTGCGGCACGGGGCCCCAGGGACCTCATGCAAAGAAGCGCCGATCCGCACGCCAGGATCGCTGCGAACGCCACCGCCCAAGGGGTGCCGCGTCCGTCCGCGCGACCGCCCCCTCCCGCCGCGTCGTCCACTCGGGAGGCGAGCACCGCAAGAGGTGCAGCTACGAGCAGTGCCGAGCTCCCAAGCTGGGAAAACACCAAGCTCGCGATTCTACCGCCCGAGCCCGACCAGGGCACCAGGACCACCGCGAGAAGAGCGGCGGACGCCGCGAGGACGAGCCATGCGGTAGCGCCGCGAAGGAGCGTCCCAACGGGCAGGGAGACGCCCTCGCCATCTTCATCTCGAGGCCCTTCTCGTCCATCAGGGCGTGTCAGGTCCTCGAGGCGCGCGAGCGCGGCCGCTCGGTTGTTGACGCCGAGCTTGCCATAGGCGCGCTGGCAGTAGGACCCCACCGTTGACCGGGAGACCCCCAGGCGAGACGCCATGTCGGACACGCTGGCTCCCCCGCGCATCTCCAGCATGACGCGTGATTCGCGCTCAGAGAGACCCAGGTCTGTCAGCGCTGCCGCGAGGAGACTCTCTTCTCGCCACTCCTTGGGGCGATGGCCCGCTTGGGAGGGTTGTGCAAGCGCCAGCAGAGCTGCGACCGCGGCGGAGAGAATGAGGGCACAGACAAGCTGCGCGGACCCCGTGCCGCCAGCGCCCCAGGGCCCCGACGAGAGCGCCACGGCGACCACCGGCCAAGCGACGAGCAGCGACATGAAGCCGCTGGGGCCCCACGAGGCGCGCGCCCACCGCGCTCCCCTCCCGCAGGCGAACGCTGAGAACGAAAGCGCGAGACCGGCCATGGGCACCATGATCTTTGCAATGGCAAATCCCGGGGCGCCACCGAGGGGCCAACTTCCCGCCGCCTCAACAAGCTGTCCATCAGGGCCGATGGTCGTCACGAACGCCATGGAGCGGCCGATGACGAAGAGGGCGCCCCCAGCCAGCAACAGGAACATGGCCAGCGGCGGCACGCGCGGCGAGGGGGTTTCCGGTGAAACCTCGGCGGATGGGCCCTTGGATCCCAGACAGAGCAGGCAGGCGGGGGCTATGAAGAGAGGGGCGAGTGGGCACGCCACGAGGGCGGCCAACAGCATCGCCCCGATGCAGGGAACCGCCCGTCTCAGGCGAGGAGCACATCCTGCGAGCCGCCGCGCCACGAAGGGAGCCGTCAGCGCACAGAACGCAGCCTGCACCGAGAGGGCTGCCCAGGCAACCCACGCGTCACGAGTTGCCAGCAGGAAGGCCATGGAAATGGTCGATGTGAGAAAACCACCTGCGAGGACCGGCTTCGAGCGTTCGAGCGCCGCTATGACACGGCGAAGGCTCGACGAGACCCACCAGGCAAGCCCCGCGCAGAAGAGCGTCGTTGCAACTACGTCGCTCGCATGAGCCCCGGCATGCGCCGTGTGCGTGAGAGCCCTTCTCGCCATGGGGAGATAGTCAAAGCCAAGCGAGAGGAGCAGGAGGCTCGTAGCCCATGCCAGCCAGGCAGCGAGCCCGATCGCCAGCATCGCGGACTCAGTCCTCTGACGTGCCTGACCCGACCTCAGAAACATAGACCTCCTCGAGCAGGCCCTCACGCAAGAAGCGACCCTCAACCTGCCGCGCGCAGCCCCCGTTGACCAGATAGACCTTCGTACAGATTCGCTCGAGCTCGTCCAGGAGATGGCTCGACACCACTACGATACGCCCCGCAGCAGAGAGCTCCGCGATCTTTTCTCGCATCATGATCATCCCGAGCGGATCGAGCCCGTTCATTGGCTCGTCGAGCAGGTAGACCTGTGGGTCGGTCTGGAGCGCCTGCGCAAAGCCCAGGCGCTTGCGCATCCCCTGGGAGTACGCTCCCACGGCCGTGCGATCCTTTGGGTCTAGGCCAACCATCCGCATGAGCTCCGCAGAAGGAATCGGCGACGGGCCTCCCACCTTCTCCAGCAAGGCAAGGTTTTCCTCCCCCGTTCTATGGTCGATGAACGGCGGGATCTCGAGCATGAGGCCCACGCGCCCGGCGGCACCCCCGCCGAGGGGCCTCCCGCAAACAGAGCCCTCCCCCGAGCTCGGCACAACCAGCCCCGCGAGCATCTTGAGCAGCGTGGACTTGCCTGACCCGTTGGGTCCCATGAGACCGATCACGTCCCCGGGGTCGGCGTCGAGGTAAACCTTCCTAAGGATCGCACGCCCTCCCAGCCGCACGCCGACGTTGCGGAGCCGTATTCCGTTGTCCTTGGCCGACGATTCCTCATCATGCCGAATGGTAGCCCTCATGTTTCCGCCCCTCACGCAAAATGCCTTCCGCCTGACCCCTCGCGCCCAAGCAGCCTCTCCCGTTCGGGACAACACGAGCGCCGGAGGAGCACCGCGTGAATCACGAGGGAGAAGACCAGCAGCACCGTGATAAGAAGCGCAAGCTCGAAGAAGCTGTTGATCCTGTATCCCGTCGTCAGGGCGCCCGAGCCCGCACTCACCGCCTCAGCCCCTGCCGAGGTCTGAAAGAATCCGGCGCCCAGGCGGTACGAGCCAAGACACAGGCGGTCGCTTGCCCAGCCAAAGCTGCTTGTGAGGGTATTGGCCCCTAGGGCGACCCCTATGCTCCTGATGAGGTCGCCCACGCCGAGAAGCACCCCGAGCGCAAAGGCGGAGCCTATCACGGGCGCCCATCGCGACCTGCAACGGAAAAGCGCGTAGACGGCCTGCGCGAAGCAGACGAGCGCGGTCTCCAGAAGCCCAAACAGGAAAGCGAGGCCGAGCAGAACGACCGGATAGCACCAGTCGGCCGGAATGGGGCCGTAGTCGGAGAAGGGCAGGCTCTCGACGCTCCCTCCCGCAAGCCATTCCGGCACGCCGCCATCCCCCAGCGTGAGGCCCCCTGCGACCGCGCCGACAAGGAGGGCCAGCGCGAAGAGGGCGGCCACGCAGAACAAACAGCCCGCAAACGTCGCCACGAGCTTGGCCGCCACGTAATCCGACCTCCAGCGGAGACGGGAGACGAGCAGCAGGCCCATCTCGTCCTCGGCGTCCCCGGAGAACAGGCTCCCACAGAGCACGAGACAGGCCGTCGGGAGCAGCAGCGCGGCGACCGTCTGGTCGTTCAGGGCAAAGTAGAACCCGTCGAGCGCCGTCGCGCCCGCAAGTGACCCCTGCTGCCCAGCCAGAACCGAGAGGCGCTTGGATGCCACGAATACAGCTGCCAGCAGGATGACGAGCGCGGCGCCCACCCGACGCGAGGAGAGCACCCTCTCGAGCTCGAACACAACCATCCCACGCAGTTCACGGAGACGTCTGGGCGCACGTTCTTCTCGCCTCACGGGCGTCCTCCCCTCACGACGAGCGCCCGCGGACGCCACAGGGCTGCCACCGCCCAAGCGAGCGAAATTGCCACGGAAAGCGCGCCGAGCTCGACGAGGGGCGTCCACACCTCGCCAAACATCAGCTCGAGCAGGTCCGCCCTCCATGAGAGGAGCTGCATGACCGGCATGCCCGGAGGCAGCGTCAGGAGGTCCAGCAGCTCGCCCACGGGGCCAACGTAGCAATACGCCGCCCAGACGAGGGGGACGCCCAGCAGCCCGACGGCCACGTGCCGAGAGACGCAGACGAGCGCGGCGGTCACGCAGCCGATCGTCATCGACGCGAGCAGACGGGCCACGAGCGAGACGATGAGGCAGAGCGACGAGCCCCCGTCCGGCAGAAAGGCGCCCTGCCGCATGAGTGCGACCGCGGAGGCGTAGTCCATGCCCCCGCGACACAGAAGCGCGCAGGGCACGAGGGCGGCAACCGTAACGCAGGCCCAGAACACCGCCCCCATGACCAGGCCCGCGGCAAGCACCTGGCGCACCACGCCCCGGACACTGGAGCGGCAGGCGAGCAGCTGGGCATATCCCGTCCCGATTGGCGCCGAGAGAGCAAGCGTCGTCCCAACCGGGAGCAGCACCGCAAAGGTCTCGCTGGCGCAGACCGTCTGCTCCGCCACCACGAGCGGCGGCAGGTCAAAGCCGAGCAGCTGAGACCCAGACGCGCTCCAGCCAAAGGACATCAGGAGGTTCCCCGCCAACTGGTACAGCACGACGAGGCACGCCAGAGCCGTACAGACGGCAAACCCCCGATAGCGCAACGCCCTCAGCCATACACCCATCGACGCGCCCGTCCCCTAGAGATCCCGATAGACATCGGTCCCGCCAACCGATAGTGACGGGTTACCAAAAGAAGGGTGCTCGGTCTGCCGTACAACGTGACAATCTTTGCCGTACAGTCGCGTGAACAGGGGTTTTGTCGATTGTCGCATATTCCGGCAGGCACGCTCGCAAGCTGCTTCGGCACAACCTGTGACTTATGCACGAGCGGCCCCGACCTCGCGTTGATTGAGTCATATATATTGGCAGGTAGGGAGTTTGCGTCGTCCTTCTCGCTGGGCGAGAATGACGATCTGCTCGTGCAAAAGTCGGGTTTATCCGTTTGACCGACGACTCGCGGGCCCAGACGAAGCCCACGGAGCACAGCGGAGCCCACGGCCCGGCGCGGCTAGGCGCGATACAGCCAGGATCCGCGCAGGAACTCGTCCGTGGGCTCGGTTGTGGTGATGCCGCCATCGAACATGAGGGAGACGCTGCCGGCCACGGCGTTCACGAACGCCATGTCATGCGTGGCGAGAAGAACCGTGGCTCCGTCGCTCGCCGCGGCGGCGAGACGCCGCGCAATGCGCTCGCGCGCGGGACGGTCCAACCCCTTGGTGGGCTCGTCGAGCAGGAGCAGCCGCGGCTTCACGAGCAGCAGCTTCTCCAGGGCGAGCAGCTGCTGCTGACCCCCGGAGAGATCGTACGGATGCCGGCCCGGGTCCTCCGCAAGACCAAGCGTCGCTAGCGCGGCCTCGGCCTCCGCGCGGCCGTACCCGCCGCCGCGCGACCATTCCATCAGCTCGTCGAGCACGGTCTCGCGGGCGAGCAGGGCCTTGGGGCTCTGCGGGAGCAGCGCCTGGCCAGCCGCCAGCGCGTTTCTCGCCTTGCCGCGACGGGGCTTGAGGACGCCCGCCGCCACCTGCAGAAGCGTTGACTTGCCGCAGCCGTTTGAGCCCACGAGCGCGCGGACCTCCCCGGCGCGGACCTCGAGGTCGAGCGCACGCAGCACCCAGCGGGCGTCGCGATCGTATCGGTACCAGACGTCCTCGAGGCGGAGCACGTGACAAAGGGGTCGTAGCCGAGTGTCACAGAGCCGAGCGTCACAGGGTTCGGGTCTGCGCACGTCATCGAGGGGGGTCTCGCGCACGCGCCCGCCCTCAAGGGCAAACGCGCACGTGGCGTAGTCGGCCATCGCATGCGGGGCGTGCGTGGCAACGACGACGGTGATGCCGAGCTCGCGGTTGGCCCTAAAGAGCAGCGAGAGGAAGTTCTTCTCGGCAATGGGGTCGAGCATGCTCGTGGGCTCGTCCAAGAGCAGAAGGCGCGGGCGCATGGCAAGGGCGGCCGCAAGGGCGAGGGTCTGGCGCTGCCCGCCGGAGAGCTCCGACACGCGCATCCTGAACCACGGCTCGATGCCCAGGAAGTTGCAGGTCTCTGCCACGCGGCGACGCATCTCCGGCTCCGGGACGCCGAGGTTCTCCAGGCCAAAGGCCATCTCGTGCCAGACCGTGTCGCAGACCATCTGGGCGTCCGGGCTCTGCGAGACGTAGCCCACCGCGTGCGCGGAGTCCCGCGCCCCCAGGGCGGAGGCGTCGGAGCCAAAGACGCGCACGACACCCCTGAGCTCGCCCTTGGGTGCGAGCTCAGGCTTCGCCAGCCGCAGAAGCGTAGACTTTCCCGAACCCGTGGCACCCGTGAGCAGCGCAAAGGCACCCTCGGCCACCTCGAGGCACGCGTCCAGGAACACGGGTTTCTCGGCACCCGCGTACGCAAAACTCACGCGATCGAACTGCAGCGCGCTCATCGCCGCCCCCTCTCGCGCAGGCGCGCCACGAGCTCCGCCCCGGAGGGAAGAAAGGCGAGAACCGCGAGCGGCACGAAACACCACCACGGCGCGAGCCCGCGCATCGTGGGATAGAAGCGCCACGCAGAGCAGGCTTCCCACGCGCAGACGGCGCACAGCGCGAGCAGCGCCGCGATGCCGCAGAGTGTCGCCGCGTCCCGCGGACGGAGACGCTCCGGCCGGTAGCTCGTGCGCGCCAGCCCCGATTCCCAGCCACGGGCCCGCATGGAGTCCGCGCGCTCGATCGACTCCTCGAGCGACCACGTGAGCAGCATGGACGACGTACGCGTGAGCGCCTCGCGGATGCCCGGGCGCGCGCCGGCCGCCGTGCAGGCGGAGAGCGTCGCGCGGACCTCGCGCGAGCGGCCGAGCAGCTGCGGCACCAGCTGAAACGCCACGCCCAGGAGCAGCGGCAGCGTGCGGGCACGCCGCGGGGCAAGAGCGAGGAGCCGGTCCTGCGTGAGCACCGCTGCCGCGCCCTCAAACCAGAGGACCACGGCGACCATGAGTCCGCCCATCGTGGCCCCGTAGGCAAGGCTCTCCAGGTAGACGCTGCGCGGTCCAAGCTTGAAGAGGAGCGTGGAGCCGGAGGCCGAGAAGAGCGGGTTGAGCAGGCACACGAGCGCGAGCAGCGGCAGCTGCCACGCGAGCCCGCGCGCCGTTGCGGCGCCGCCCCGCGCGAGCAGCGAGAAGAGCAGCGCGCCCGCGAGCGAGATCGCCACGCAGACGGGATGGACCGCCAGCATCGAGAGCGCGACCGCCCCCGCGAAGAGCGCGGCGGGGACGGTCGCGTGACAGGCGTCGAAGGCTATGGGTCGCTTGGGGGCCATGGGCGGCGCCGGGGCGTGCTACTCGGTGAACTCGGTCACGTAGAGCCAGGTCACCACGTCGCCGGCGGCAAGCTCGTACTCGGAGCAGCCAACCTCGGCCATCTCGCCGTTGACCTCGAACATCCAGCCGCTCATGTCGCCAAAGTCACCGCCGGCCAGGCCGTTGATGCCCTGGACGTACATGCCGTACTCGGAGTCCGAGGCGTTGACGTCGTCGGCGGCGGCAACGAGCGCGTCGTAGGCCGTGGCGCCCTCGGGGAGCTCGACCTCCGCCGTGGTCTTCTCGCCCTCACCTGCCGTCGCGTCGATCTCCACGGTGACCTCGATCGTGGCCTGCTGCTCCTGGCCGGTGTCAGCGGGGTTGTCGCCGCCGGACGTCGCCGGCGCGCCGCCGCACGCAGCGACGGTCAGCGCGAGCACGAGCGCCGCCGCGCAGGCAGCGATGCGCACGAAGAGGCTCTTCTCGGCAGATCTGGCGTTGTTCTGAGACATGGGTGCCTCGCTTCCTCCCGGGTGTCCGGGTGTCGGGAGGGCAAGGCGGGGCCAGCGGGCGTCCCCCGCCGTCCCTGGCACAGCCGTGTGCTGATCCGGAGTCAAACCGGAGCCGTTTTCAACATGACGTAGCAGCTGCAAGAGCCGTGCCCTCGGTATGTGGTTGGTACCAGTGTAGCATGCGGCCGGCTCACCGGGCCCGCCGGCTCCCGCCGCCGTCCGACCCACCGTCACGCAGCCCCCTTGCGCCAACTCTGACTTTTGCACGAGCGAAAAGGGCTTCTCAACAGCGGTTCGAAGGTGAGCAATGCTTATACCTGCGAGTATGTATGTTCTAATCATCTGCAGGACGGATGCGCTCGTGCAAAAGTCAGAGTTCGGGCGGGGGCCGGGCAAGGGGGCAGAGCGGGGGCCGGGCAAGGGGGCCGGGCGAGAGACCGGGCAAGGGGGTCGGGCGGAGCCAGGCAAGGAGCCGGGCACGGCGAGAAGGGCCGGCAGCCGCAAGGTTGCGTCGAGCCGCCGCTCAGCAAGGCGTCAGGCATGCGCGGCTTTGGTGTCACTCGCGTCGAACGTACGCGGACAAGCGAGAAATGCGGGTATACAGGGGTCATTTGTTTCCCGTTCCCGTCTCAGAATCGGAGCATCATGTCTCGACGCCGCACGCTCACGCACGCACTTCTCGCCCTGTTTGCCGCAGCCGTCGTTGCGCTGGCCGCCGCGCCCTCCGCGCGCGCGGAAACCGCCGGGGTGAGCAAGCTCGTTGACCCCGACACCTCCGCCCGCTGGGAGGAGGTCTTTGGCACGGGCTCCGGCACCGTCTCCACGGAGAACGCCGGGCGCATCTGGGCCGACAAGTCCGTCTATGCCAGTGCCGACGACGCGCGCGCCGCCGGCCTGCCCGTGAAGATAGACGCGGACGACCACAGCTTCATCGTGGGTCTCTCCACGCTGGCCTCGGCCGTCTCCGTGCGTCAGGAGGGCGGACCGGCACACGACGTGGTCTTCGTGGTGAGCACCAACCGGCTCCTCGAGGACATCACCTACGGCGGCCGGCCTCAGGCGGATTACCTCGTCGACGCCCTCAACCAGGCGGTCGCGCGCCTCATGGCGGAAAACGGTGACGGCGCCGCCCCCACGCGCGTGGCCGTGATCGGCTACGACTCCAAGGTCACGACGCTCATGCCGCTCGGCACCTACGAGCCGGACGGAAACGGCAACTACTTCGCGTACGACGGCGGCACGCTCTCCGTGACCGCCACGGCCACCGACGGCGCGGGCAGGACGGCCTCAGCGCGCCTCGGCAGCGGGTCCTACCTGCAGCTTGCCACGCACGTGGCGGGCGACGTGCTGGCGGGTGCCGCAGACGACCCCGGCTCGGCGGGCCGCGTCCCCGTGCTCTGCCTCATGGGCCGAGAGACCCCGCCGATGGCGAGCACCAACTTCACGAACCCGCCCGTCTACACCGGCGACGGCACGGGCTTTCTGGGCCCGCTGCCGGGAAGCCGAGAGAACGGCTACGGTACGGACGCACTTCTCGCCACGCTGCTCACGATGAGAAACGAGGCCGCGCGCGTGGGCGCCGCATGGGGCGCCGAGCGGCCGCTCACGTTCTTCACCTGCGGCCTGGACACGAGCGAGACAGCCGCCTATCTGCTGGAGACCGCCCACGAGCAGGCGCACCACCCTCTGCCCGGCACCGGCGCGGCGGCCGGCACGGACCTGCGGGACAACCTCTCTACGGCAGCGCGGACGTTCGCCGAGGCCTCCGTGGCGGGCGAGAAGGACGTCACGCTGCACCTCTTTGGCTCCGGCCCGAGCGGCCTCGTGGCCGAGGACGTCACCTTCCCCTGCGCGCCGGGCCTGCTCAGCGCCGCCGACGGCTACGAGGTCACGCCCGTCGACGACTACCTCTCCGCCCGAAGCGCGACCGCGCTCTCGTGGGCCTTTGGCACCGTGGTGGACCGCTCGCTCGGCGTGGTCTACACGGCGCCGGCGTCGGGCGGCCCCGGCGACGACCGCCCCGGAGGCAGCCGCGTCACCGTGTCCGACGAGATAGGCGCCGGCATGGAGGTCGCGCGCGTGAGCGGCATCGTCTACGGGGACACGCTGCTCGACGGAGAGCTGGCCGCACAGGCCGTGAAGATCAGCCTCGAGGACCCCGGCCACGTGGAGGCCACGCACGAGTTCGGCTACCTCGTGGAGGCCATGAACTCACGCTATAACCTCGGGTATGCCGTCTATGACCTCTTCTACGACGCCTTGCAGGACGGCCAGTTCTCCTACTCCGGTCCCGGGGCCTTCTCCAACCACGCCTCCTGGTACGTGAACGACGCGCACGAGATGATCCCGATGGACGGCGAGCCCTTCGCCTTTGCCACGCAGGCCGAGGTGGACGCCGCCGCGGACGGGCGCTGGCAGGAGCGGGCGCCCGAGGACGTGCGCAAGAAGATCGAGGCCGCGCAGGCCGCGGGCGCCACCGCCGTCTGCGAGACGTACTACTACATCGGGAACCTGCCCAACCAGTACACCGGCGGCGACGTCACGCTCTACGACTTTGCGGTCATGGTGGAGACGAGCCTTACCACCGGGCGACAGACGCTTTTGCTCTCGGTGCCCGTGGACGCCGTTCCCGCGCGCCGCACGAGCGTGACCGTGGCAGAGGATGGCTCGGCCACGCTGGCGCTTGACGGCGATACGGACGTCAAGCCGCTGCGCTTTGCGTATCTTGTCTCGCCCACGCCGGACACCGAGGCCGTGCTCGAGCGCGTCGATGCCGGCGAGGAGGTGAGCGACGAGGAGCTTGGGGAGGCGCTCGGCGCGGACGTGCAGCACGTGCCCTCGGGAGCGCGGGCGGTCTTTGCGAGCGCCTTCACCGGCACGGGCACCGACGCCGCCGCGGGAGCCGTGGCGTCTGCCTGGGCGGCGCAGACCAACTCCTACTACGCGTTCTCGCGCGACACGCCGCTCTTCTCGCGCACGTCGAGTGGCTACGCCCCGCTCACGACGCTTCCCCAGAGCGGCCAGACCTACTACTTTGAGCAGACCGTCTACACTGCGGACGTCTCCTCGGCGGAGAACGACGCGCCGGCCGAGGTCGAGAAGAGCATGGAGCCCTACACGGTGGCCCTTGACGCGAGCGAGATCCCCCTTCGATTTGACGTGCGGGACGGACAGTGCGTGGCGCTCGCGGGCACGCCGCGCTATGTGCGACCCGTCGCCCTGGGATCGAGCGAGAAGGACCCCAACGCCACGGGCAGCGCGCCGTACGTGGACCAGCTCGCACTCTCCGAGACGGGCGAGGGTGCGGTGCGTCTCTCGGCACGACTGGGCAACAACGGCGCGCTCGTCTTGCCCGATGACGCGGACGAGCCTCCCGTGGTGGACCCCACGCCCGACCCGGAGCCGGAACCGACACCGGATCCGGAGCCCACGCCCGAACCTAACCCGGAACCGACGCCTGATCCGGAGCCGGAGCCTGATCCGGAGCCCGCGCCCAATCCAGAGCCAGACCCAACACCCGACCGGGACCACAGCGGCACCTCCGACCAGCCGTCGGACGAGGGAAAGTCGCCTTCTGATACGGCCGACAGAGAAGACGAGGACATGCTCCCCAGCACCGGCGATCCGGCCAGCGAGCTGAGCGCCCTTCTCGCCAGCCTGATATTTGGCCTGGCGCTACTCGGCGGGGCGATCATCATCAGCCGGGAGAAGTAGCCCCCTAGTTTTTGCCAACCACACAAACCCACCGGTTTCAGGGTGCTCAGGTCTGAATACGGGGAGGTTTGTATGGTTGGCGCATCTGTGGATTCGTTTGGGAGTCGGTCACCGACTCGAATTGGGGCAAATCGAGCCATGGAATACTCAGATGTGGTATCCCCGATCCGGAAAGGACCGTCGTGCTTCTCAGCCTTGTTTTCATCGTGCTCGGATTTGCCCTGCTCATCTTTGGCGCCAACTTCCTTGTGGACGGCGCTTGCAGCATCGCCGCTCGGCTCGGCGTGCCCGAACGCGTGGCAGGACTCACCATCGTGGCCATCGGCACCTCCCTGCCGGAGCTCGTGGTCAGTGTCACCTCCGCCGTGGGCGGCCACGCGGACATGGCCTTTGGCAACGTCGTGGGTAGCTGTCTGGCAAACCTGCTGCTCATCCTCGGTCTCTCGGCGGTGATTGCCCCGGTCACGCTCTCGCGCAGCACGCAGCGCTTCGAGATCCCCGTGAGCGTTGCGGCCTGTGGCCTGCTTGCGCTCGTTGCCAACACGGACGGGCAGGTCACCCTGATCGAGGGAATCGTCCTGCTCGTGGCGTTTCTCGCCTTCGTGGCGCGGACCGTCGCAGTGGGTCTGCGCGAGGGCGCGACGGAGAAGGAGAACGCACCGGAGGATCCCGACACCGGCATCGTCTCCTCCAACACCTTCCGCGACCTGCTCTTCATCGTGGGTGGAATCACGATGCTCAAGTTTGGCGCGGACTTCGTGGTGGACAACTCCGTCGAGATCGCCGGCGCCATGGGCATCTCCGAGCGCATCATCGGCATCACCGTGGTGGCGCTCGGAACGTGCCTGCCCGAGCTGGTCACGAGCGTGGTGGCCGCCTTCCGCGGCAACTCCGACATCGCTGTGGGCAACGTCGTGGGCTCCAACATCTCCAACCTGCTGCTCGTCATGGGAGGTCCGGCACTCTTTGCCAACATCCCCTACGATGTGGCGTACAACGTGGACCTTGCGCTGCTCGCGATCTTTTCCGCCGTGCTCGTGGGCTTTGCCTTCATCGGGCGCCGTCACGAGATGAGCCGCGCGAACGGCGTGGTCTTCGTGGTGCTCTACGCCGCTTACATCGCCACGTCGGTGATGCGCTAGACGACCTTGGGCAACGCAATCAAGCGGCGAGAGCCGCTTCGGAAGGCTTGAGGCAGTAAATCGGCCTTCTGCTGTCACTTTGGGGCTCGTTTGTGTGGACGGAACGAAATCGAGAGCTTCTGAGCGTCAGCCGAGAAGACGTTTTCCCAGATAGCGGTTTTGGCTTTTATACTCTCGTCGAGCAATCGCATTTTTAGTCGCACAAACGAGCCCCAAAGTGACAGCGGGAGGCCGATTTACTGCCTCTAGCGCCCTGGCGGGTGCTCTCGGCGGCAGAATTGCACAATCACACACAGTCGTCGCAAGCCAACCGCCGCCGCAACATACTCTTGCGACGAGCGTGGCGGCGCGGCGCAGGACCCCTACGCCGTGAAGAAGATCATTGCGCCGAGCGCGATGTAGACGAGGCCGGAGATCACAGAGGTCACGCGCCCGGCACGCGGGCTGCGTGTGAGCAGGCGCGAGAAGGGCGCCGCAACGAGCACGATTACCACGGTCCAAAGCGTGGAGAGTGCCACATAGGTAAGGCCGAGCGCGAGGAACGGCACGGGACCAAAGTTGTTGGGCGTGGCCACAAATTGCGGCAGCAGCGCAAGGAAGAACAGGATGATCTTGGGATTGAGCACGTTGGTGAGCACGCCCTGGGCAAAGACGCGCAGGTTGGAGGTACCGGCAGGCTCATCGCTCCCCTCACCCACCGAGAAGGAGGAGCCCCCGGAGAGGATGCTCCGCACGCCCATCACCGCAAGGTAGGCCGCACCCGCGACCTTGATCACGTTGAAGGCCACCGGCGAGGCGGCGAGCACGAGTGACAGCCCGGCCGCCACCAGGATTGTGTGCACCACCAGACCCGCGTTGATGCCAAACGCACTGGCCAGCCCCTCGCGCCGTCCGCCGGAGACGGTGCGCGTGAGGATGTAGACGGTGTCGATGCCCGGCGTGAGGCAGAGAGCCGCCGCAGACGCGACAAAGCCCCCGTAGCCAACGATTCCCAGCATGAGACGCGCAGCCCGCGCCTAGAGGACCTTGGAGAGGAAGCTCTGGGTGCGCGGGTTCTGCGGGTTGCCAAAGACCTCGGCCGGCGTGCCCTGCTCCTGGATGATGCCCTCGTCAACAAAGATCACCCGGTCGGCGACCTCACGCGCGAAGCCCATCTCATGCGTGACGACCACCATGGTCATGCCCTGGTCGGCAAGCTCGCGCATGACGTCCAGGACCTCCCCGACCATCTCGGGGTCGAGCGCGGAGGTGGGCTCGTCGAAGAGCATGATGTCCGGGTCCATGGCGAGGGCGCGGGCGATGGCAACGCGCTGCTGCTGGCCGCCGGAGAGCGAGCGAGGCATGGCGTCGGCCTTCTCGGAGAGGCCCACGCGCGCGAGCAGGCGCTCCGCGGTGGCGGCGGCCTCCTCCTTGCTCTTGAGCTTGAGCTCCACGGGCGCGTACATGATGTTCTGCTTCACACTGTAGTGCGGGAACAGGTTGAACTGCTGGAAGACCATGCCAACGTGCTGGCGAATCTTGTCGACGTTGGCCTTGGGCCCGGTGATGGACTCGCCGTCGATGAGGATCTCGCCGGAGGTGGCCTCCTCGAGGCGGTTGATGCAGCGCAGGAACGTGGACTTGCCCGAGCCGGACGGACCGATCACGCAGACGACCTCGCCGGCGTGGATGTCGATGTCGATGCCACGCAGGACGTGGTTCTCGCCGAAGTCCTTGGTGAGACCGGAGACGTGGATCTTGAGCTCGGCGCTCTTCTGATTCTTGTCGGCCATTACTTGCGCATCCTTTTCTCAAGCTGGGACGAGACGAGCATCAGCACGCTGGTGATCACGAGGAAGATGATGGCGACCCAGGTGTAGGTGGCAAACGACTCCATCGTGCGGCCGACGTAGGCCTTGGAGCGGTTCATGATCTCCGGCAGGCCGATGGCGTACATGATCGTGGAGTCCTTGAGCGTGATGATGCACTGGTTCACGAGGCTGGGCAGGCAGATGCGCACGGCCTGGGGCAGGATGATCTTGCGCATGGTGGTGGCATGTCCCACGCCGAGCGAGCGCGAGGCCTCCATCTGGCCCTTGTCCACGGACTGGATGGCGCCGCGGAAGATCTCCGCGATGTAGGCGCCGGCGTTGAGGATCAGCGTGATGATGCTCGCGGTGATCACGTCCAGGCGGAAGTCCGGGGCGATCGTGGCCTGGAGCAGCTGGGGCACGGCAAAGTAGAGGTAGAACGCCTGCACGAGCATCGGCGTGCCGCGGATGATCCAGATGTAGAACTTGGCGATGCCGCGCAGCGGGGCGATCTTGGAGAGGTTCATGAGGCAGGTGAGGATGCCCAGGAGCATCGCCACCACGAGCGAGACCACGGTCACGAAGACCGTCGTCTGCAGGCCCTCCCACAGTAGCGGCCACGCCTCCATGAGAACGGTGCCGAGATTAGAGAAATCCATGTCGTGCCTTTACTCACAGGGAGCTGCGCAGCCTGCAAGGGCTGCGCAGCTCCGGCTTTCACAGCGCGGAATCGAGACCCACTACCCGAGGTACTTGGCGAGAATCTCGTCGTACTCGCCGCTCTCCTTGATGTTGGCGAGACCGGCGTTGAACATCTCCACGAGCTCGGCGTTCTTGCCCTTCATGACGCCCACGGCGTAGGGGCTCGCGAACTCGTCCTCCTCCTTGGCAACGATCTCAAGGCCGTTGCCCTGGGCCACGCCGTACTCCATGACGGGCGTGTCCTCGAAGCAGGCCACGGAGTTTCCGGTCTGCACGTCCTGGTACATCATGTCCGAGGAGTCAAAGTACGTGATCTCGAAGCCGTACTCGTCCTTGATGGACTCCGCCCAGGAGAGGCTCTGGGTGGCGTTCTTGCCGGCGACGGTCTTGCCCTTCAGGTCCTCGAGACCCTTGATGTCGCTGCCGGACTTGACGGCCATGCAGACCGAGGACTGGTAGTAGGAGTCGGTGAAGTCGTACTTCTCCTCGCGCTCGGCCGTGATGGACATGCCGGCGATCACGGCGTCGGCCTGGTTGGACTCGAGCGCGGCCACGGCGGCCTCAAAGCCGAGCGAGTTGAGCTCGTACTTGAAGCCCTGGTCGGCGGCGACGGCGGCGAGAAGGTCCACGTCGATGCCCACGAAGTCACCGTTCTCATCGGTGAACTCGAACGGCGCGAAGGTGGTGTCGGTGGCAACGATGTAGCTCTTGCCACTGGCGTCATCGGAAGCGGCGTTGGCGTCGTCGGAGTCGGCGTTGTTGTTGCCGCCGCAGGCAGCGAGGCCGAGAAGAGCGGCAGTGCCACCGGCAAGACCGAGGAACGAGCGACGAGAGACAGAAGCGGACATAACATCCTCCTTAAGTGTTGCGCAGAGACGAAACCTCGCAGGTAGCGAGGCATTCAGTCATCTCACTGTAGCCAAGCGTTATTTCGGTTCCTTTAACACTTTGCGATATAACGGGCCACAAAGCTGAGAATTACACAATTTCTCTTTGTGACGTTTCAGACAGAATCGGGGACGATTCAGGCAGGATCGCCGCCCGAACCGTATCCCCTAGCGTGTGCGAAAGCCCGCCTCAAGCTCGCAAATCCGCCGGTAGAGCCACTGGTTTGTGGGAACGAGAAGACCGTGGCGCTCGGCGAGGCGACAGATGGTGCCGGAGAACTCCTCGACCTCGGTGGGCTTCTCGTTGATACGGTCCTGCGCCATGGACGGCATGCCGGCAGGATCGAGCGAGGCCACGAGCTGGGCCATCTGCGCGAGGTCCCCTTCCGTGACGCCAACGCCCTCGGCGCGCGCGACGGCCAGCGCCTCGCGCATGGCGGCCACGAAGCAGCGGTTCTGCTCGCTGCCGGGCTCGCTCGCGGATCCGTAGGTGCCGCCGTAGACCATGCAGACCTGGTTGATGCCCACGTTGAGCATGAGCTTGGTCCACATGCGGTGGCGGATGTCGGCCTCGACCACATGCGGGATGCCGGCGCGCGCGTAGAGGTCGGCGACGTCCTCGACCACGCCCGCGGCCGTTCCCGGCGCCGCGCCAAAGCGAATCTCACCAGGATGGCTGTAGGTCATGTCGGTTCCGATGAAGACGGCGTCCATGCCCTGCGCCACGGAGAGCACGGTGCGCCCCCAGCCAAACCGCTCGGCGATGCGCTCCTCGCTCGTGACGCCGTTGATGAGCGAGGCGATGGCCGTGTGCGGACCCACGAGGCGCTCCATCGTGTCCAGCGCCACCGGCAGGCCCGGTGCCTTGATCGCCAGAATCACCAGGTCGACGGGTGTGGCCTCGCTCGCGGGGACCGTGGGCACGCGACAGGGCTCGCCGTTCACGGTAACTGTCTCGCCGGCGTGACGGGCGAAGCGCGCGTCGTCCATCACGTACTGGACCGCCCCGGGCCCGAGGTTCTTCTCGGCAATGGTCCCGTAGAGCAGGCCAACCGCTCCCCTGCCGATGATTGCCACGCGCTCGATTGCCATGCGTCCTCCTAAGCGATGTTGACCAGCGGGGTTACCTCGGGCATCGAGGCCTCGTCGATCGTCTTGAGCCTGTAGGCCGCCTCCAGGTTGAGCCAGAACTCGGGCGTCGTCCCCAGCGCACGGGACAGCAGCCAGGCCATCTCGGGCGTGATGGCACGACGGCCGTTCACGATGTCGGACACGGCGGACTGAGGCCTGCCGATGGCCTTGGCCAGCCGGTACTGCGAGATGCCGAGGGGCTGCAGGAACTCCTCCAGCAGAATCTCTCCGGGGGCGGAGATATAGGGATTAGTGGTAGTCACAGAACTCGACCTCTCTTGCCTCGCCATCCGACCACCGGAAGCAGAGACGCCACTGGTCGTTCACGCGGATGCTGTAGCGCCCCGCGCGTGACCCCGAGAGTTTCTCGAGACGGTTCCCCGGCGGAGTTCGCAGGTCGAGCAGGGTGTGCGCCGCATCAAGCATCTGGAGCCTGCGGTAGAGCATCTTGCGAACCCCCGGGGGCACCCTCCGCGGTGGGCACGTGAAGTCTTCCCAGAACGCAGCCAGGTCACGATCTTTGAACTCCATCTGACCACTACTTCCGTATCTCAGAATACTACTCTATTACAGAAGTAATGTCGAGTAGAGCACTGTCCTCATCACCCCTGTTTCATGAGTATATAGAACAGGCGTTCTACTTTCAAGCGGCAGCCCCTACTGGTTTTACGCGTCCAGACCCGCGCGGCGGCGGAGCTCCGTCACCAGGCTGTCGTTGTTGAGGACGCTCACCAGGGCGTCGCCGTCATGCGGGGCGTCCACGAAGACGCCGTCCGCCGTCGTCGCGGCATTGTGCGACGTGAACTCCGAGGCAGAGACGCCGTGCACGCGGCGCACGTCACGCACGTGCTCGTACGGGATGATCGTGCGGCTCCAGCCAAAGACGATCTCCAGGCGGTCCTTGTAGAGCTCCACGCGGTTGCGGACCACGACGGGCCAGAGGAAGACGGCGCCCGCGACCAGCACCGCCGCCGGCACGCCCGCGGGCATGTCCGGCTGGAGCGCCAGCACCGCGGCGGCAGCGGCAACGATGCCGGAAAGCGCCCCGTACCACGGCGCGACCCTCCCGCGAAAGACCAGCTCAGGATTGCCCTTGTAGATGCGCATGCGCTCCGCCCTTCTCGCCGCACCTCGAGGGAACGGCTCCTCTGCTCATTCTAGCGCCTGCGCGGGCGCCAGCCCTTGAGCGCCATGAGGCCGAGAAACGCGGCGAGCACCACCGCGGAGAGTGCGAGCAGCGCCACCGGGAAGAGCCAGAAGCCCACCTGCTCCGCGACCAGGCCAAAGAGCGGCGGCAGGGTGAGCGAGCCCACGTAGGAAGCCGCCATCTGGACGCCGATCACAGCCTGCGAGAGGTCGCGGCCAAAGAGACGCGGCGTGAGGTGCAGCATGTTGGGATAGAGCGGGCTGTTGCCAAAGCCCACGAGGAAGAGGCCCACCGGAGCCGCGGCAAGCGGCAGCGGGGCGAGAAGCACGAGCACGGCCACGAAGGTGACCGCCTGCCCCAGACCAACGAGCTGCTTGCTCGTGAGTCTGTTTGCCAGCACGCCGGAGAGGAAGCGGCCCGCCGTCACGCCCACGTAGTAGACCGTCACCATGCCTGCGGCGGCACCGGCCGCCATGCCGCGCGCGCTCACGAGGTAGCTCGCGCACCAGGTGTTGCAGATGCCCTCGATGGCCACGGACGCCATGAAGACGAGGCAGGCCAGGCGGATGTCACGGCGCCGCACGAGGGCGAGGGGGCTGGCGTCGCGGGGCGCGGAGTCGTCGTCCTTCTCGCCCGCCGAGTCCTCGTTGCCCACGCGTGACCAGAGCGGCAGGATCGCGATCGTGGCGGCCATGATCGCCGCCTGGACGACCGCCGCCTCGAGGTAGCCGTCGCGCCACGTGCCGGCCGAGAGCGCGAGCGACATGAGGAAGGGGCTCACCGTGATGCCCACGCCGTAGGCGCAGTGCAGGAAGTTCATGTGCGTGGCCTTGTAGTGCAGGGCCACGTAGTTGTTGAGCGCCGTGTCGATGGCGCCGGCGCCGAGGCCGAGGGGAATCGCCAGCAGGCAGAGCCACACCCAGCCCGGCGCCACGGCAAAGCCGAGCAGCGCCGCGGCGGTGAGCGCCGTGGAGACCGCGGTCACGCGCCCGGTGCCAAAGCGGTTGATGAGGGCGACAGAGGAGAGACTGGAGACGATGGTCCCGCAGCAGGTGACCATCGTGACCATGCTGCCCCACGAGACGGGGATGCCAAGGTCAACGTGCATGGCGGGCCACGCCGCGCCAAAGAGCGAGTCCGGGATCCCCAGGCCCACGAAGGCCACGTAGATGACGACGAGAAGAACGATGGACATGGGTGGCCTGCTCCGTTCTGGCGCACGTATGGAAACGTTTCCATCACATGATAGCGCCCTTGCCCACTGCAGACAAGGGCGCGTCGTCCGCTAGAGAAGCGAGCCAAACCGCCGCACGTAGAGCCGCTTCATCAGGCCGACGAGCAGCAGGTAGCCCACGGCGCAGGTGACGAGCAGCGGCCAGAAGGCGGCGGGCAGCGGCGCGAGGCCCAGGGCTTCGGACATGCCCGGGATCCAGGGCAGCGCCGTCAGCGCCGCAACGCCAAGGACCGCAACGGCCGCGAGCGCCCGCGCCGGGCGACCCTTCGGAGAAAGAACCCGCTCGCCGCGCAGCGCAAACAGGACGAGCGTCTGCGTCCACATGGACTCGACGAACCACCCCGTGTGAAAGACGGCCACAAACGCCGCAGCCGCGGCAGGCCCCAGCGTGTCCCATGGTCCGCCCGCCGCCGTCGGTGCCACCACAAAGAACATCGCCGCGTACGTCACGAGATCAAACACCGAGCTCAGCGGCCCCATCCACAGCATGAAGCGAACGATGGACCGCGCGTCCCAGGTGCGCGGGCCGGCGAGAAACGCCTCGTCCACGTTGTCCCACGGAAGCGCGGCGCAGGCGACCGTGTACGCCAGCCCCAGCAGCAGGAGCTGCAGCGCCGACATGGGCAGAAACGGCAGGAACGCGCTGGCGACAAGCACCGAGAGCACGTTGCCAAAGTTGGAGCTCGCCGTCGCCTTTATGTACTTGATCGTGTTTGCGTACGTGCGCCGGCCCTCGCGCACCCCGCGCACGAGCACCGAGAGGTCCTTGCGCGTGAGGATGACCTGCGCGCTCTCCTTGGCAACGTCTACCGCGGTGTCCACGGAGACGCCCACGTCCGCGGCGCGCATGGCAGCCGCGTCGTTGATGCCGTCGCCCATGAACCCCACCACGTGGCCGGCGGCCCTGAGCGCCCTCACCACGCGCGCCTTCTGAAGCGGCGAGAGGCGCGCGAAGAGCTGGGTCTCCTCCGCACGGACGGCGAGCGCGGCATCGTCGAGCGCGTCGACCTCGGGCCCCAGAAGCACGCCCTCCACGCGAATGCCCACCGTACGGCACACGCATGCCGCGACCCCCTCGGCGTCCCCCGTCACCACGCGCACCGAGACGCCCGCCTTCGTGAGGCGCTCGATGGCCCCCGCGGCGCTCTGCTTGGGCGGGTCGAGAAACGCAAGGTAGCCCATGAACACCATGTCGCGCTCGTCCTCCGGGCCAAAGGCGCCCACGGGGCGCGGGTCGGCCTTCTGCGCCACGGCGATGGTGCGCATCCCGCGCTCCCCAAGGTCCTCGGCACGCGCGAGCAGCCGGGCGCGCAGCCTGCCGTCAAGCGGGCGCACCCCCTCGGCAAGCTCCACGTGCGAGCACGCGGCAAGCACCTCCCTCACGGCGCCCTTGGTCACCATCTGCGACTTTCCCCGCTCGTCCTCGATCACCACGCTCATGCGGCGGCGCTCGAAGTCAAAGGGGACCTCGTCGACCCTGCGGTAGGGCGAGGCAACGCCCGCGAGCTCACGGTCCTTCTCGGCAAGGCTCTCGTAGCGCCCGATGATCGCCTCGTCGATGAGGTTGCGCAGGCCCGTCTGGAAATGGCTCACGAGATACGCGTGGAGCAGGATGCGGTCGTCCGGGTGCCCCTCCACGTTGATGTGCCGCTCGAGGATCACGCGGTCCTCGGTGAGCGTGCCCGTCTTGTCGCAGCACAGCACGTCCATGGCGCCCAGGTTCTGGATGGCGGCGAGGTCCTTGACGATGACCTCGTGCCGGGCCATCTCGCGCGCGCCCCGGGCGAGGCAGGTGGTCACGATCACGGGAAGCATCTGCGGCGTGATGCCCACGGCAACGGACACCGAGAAGAGCAGCGCGGAGAGCCGGTCGCCCTTAGTGAGGCCGTTGAGCACAAACACGACGGGGCACATCACCAGCATGAACGCAACGAGCACGCGGGAGACCGAGGCAACGCCGGCGTCAAAGCTCGTCTGGGCGGGGCGCTCCCGGCAGGCGCCCATGACGCGCCCCACGTACGTGTCGTCGCCGGTTGCGACCACGACGGCGCGCGCGGACCCCGAGACCACGCTCGTGCCGGTGAAGACGATGTTTCCGCAGTCGCCCACGGTGAGCACGCTGCCGTTCGCGGCAGCGGGGCGCGGGTCGGCGGTCTTCTCTACGGGCTCGCTCTCTCCGGTGAGCGCCGCCTGGTTGAGGAAGAGGTCCTTTGCCTCGATGACGCGGGCGTCCGCGGGCACGAGGTCGCCCGCGGCGAGGCGCACGACGTCACCCACGACGAGCTCCGAGAAGGGCACCTCGCGCTCGGGCTCCCCCGCCCGCTCCACGCAGCACGTGGTGGTCACCAGCTTGCGAAGAGACTCCGCCGCGGCCAGGCCCCGGTCCTCCTGCACAAAGCGCAGCACCCCCGAGATGGCAACCATCACCGCGATGATGACGCAGGTAGAGGGGTCCTCGTCACCCGGAGCGGCGAGGATGACGTTGGTGTAGAGCGAGACGGCGGCGAGCGCTGCGAGGATGAGCGTGAAGGGGCTCACAAAGCTCACCGCGAGGCGCAGCGCGAGCGGCAGGCGACGGCGCTCGGTTGGCGAGTTGGGGCCGTTCTGCTCAAGGCGACGCGCGGCCTCGGCAGAGGTGATTCCATCTACCGAGCTGCCGAGGCTGGCGAGAAGATCGCGCTTCTCGGCGCAGGCGGCATGTTCGAGGGCGGAGCCCAGCTCGCCGCGACGAGCGACCGCGCTCTTCTCGCCACGGTCGCGCAGTGCGTCCCCGGCGTTCCTGTTGCCCTTTATGGTTATATTCTTGATGTGATGGATAAGCATGGTCTTCGGCATCCTGCGTACCTCCCAATACCTTAGGTTCCGGCTGGTCGAGGGGATGCCCGCGGGCGGGCCGCAACCGGGCTTGCGCCCTGCCTGGGTAGGTTGTGGTTGGGCTGTTTGCTAGGCGATCAGGGCAGACGCCTCGATGACCGCCGCACGAGGTTGGTGCGACCCGGCACCGCAGGCATCGCTACTTCGGTCGTTCATGGTCGCACCTCCTTCGATCTGCGCATGACGCGCCCCTATGCCTGCGACTATGACACACACGAGCCCTGGGGACAAGGTGCCTCAAGAAACCCTCCACGCGTCTGTACTGCAAAGGCAGGCTGAGCAAAAGCCGCGCTCTTGGCGCTCAAAGCGTGACTTTTGCTCAGTTAACGGAGAAGTACGCGGCGTCGGTCGTCGGCGGGGCGATACGGGCGCAGGCGCGCGGAATGGACGTTCTCAGGGCGAAAAGCATCACCGGGTCACCCGTCCTTCTCGGCCAACGCACAAATCTTTTGAAAACGTCACTCAACCACAAGGCACGTCGATGGCGGGCCGCTTCCCCTTGGCTCACAATGGTCTCTAAACATCGAGAAGAACGGACGACATGAACCTCATCAGACGCTTCCTTGCCGGATATACCGACAACTTCCTCCTGGCGCTCATGCTTTGGCCCCTGGCCTCTTTCCTGCTCACGCTTCCGATCCTCGCCTGGCTCTATCACCGCGACGGGCGGCTGCGCTTTGGGTCGGCTGTGTCAACCTATCTGGCAGTGCTCTACGTGCTGGGACTGGGATGCTTCACGCTGTACCCGCTGCCAAGCGGAGAATCTGGACTCGGAATAACCTACGGCGTTCCCTGGCAGCTCGACCCGTTCGCGTTCGTGGGCGACTTCGCACGCGAGGGTGTGAGCACGCTGCCGCAGATCGCGTTCAACGTGGTGCTCTTCATGCCGCTCGGCTTCATCGCGGGGCGCCTCCTGCGCTGGGGGTTCTGGAGGTCCGTCCTCGTGGGCTTTCTGGCATCGCTCCTCATCGAGGCAGCGCAGGGCACGGGGCTCTTTGGCATCTACCCCTACGCCTACCGCACGGCCGACGTTGACGACCTCATCTACAACACCTCAGGCGCGGCGCTTGGCTGGGCCTGCGCGACAGCACTCGCACGCGTGCTCCCGCCCGGCGCTCTCGCCGAGGAGGGCGAGATCACGCACACGCCCGGCTTCGTGCGACGTTGCGTGGCGTTCTGGCTGGACACGCTGCTCGTTACGCTCGTCTCCCTCGTGGCCGGCGGCGCGATCGGCCTTGTTCTGACGATGCTCGGGGCCTCGGAGGGCGTGCGCTCGCACGCCATGGACCTCGTGCTGTACGCGACGTTTCTCTGGGTGGAGCTGGTTGCGCCCTGGCGGCACGCAGGCTCCACGCCCGGAGGCGCATTCGTGCGCATGAGCTGCGAGACGCGCGAGCGCGAGGGTGCGCGACGGGCGGTGTTCTACGTGCTGCGCGTCGTGGTTCTCGGCTCCGCGTACTTCTTCTTCCCGATCCTCTGGCCCGTGTTTGCGCTCTTCTTCCTCTTCGCGCGTCGCATGCCGTACGACTTTGTCTAAGCCGCGGAGGAGAGAAGGACCGTCACGTACATGATGACGAGCGGGACCCACAGCAGGAGCTCCCAGACTCTCCAATGAGGCAAGACGCAGTCGTAGAGAAAGCCGTGTGGCAGGCCGCCTTTGAGGTCGCGGCCCTCAAGAAATGCAACAAGCTGCGTCGCCGTGAGAAGGTCATGCTCCTTCATGAGGTTCCAAAGCCCAAACCAGCATGCGTTCGCTGCGACCAGCGGGCAGAGCTCGGCTGCGCTCAGTACGAGAGAGGCCGTCTCGGCCCCCGAATCACTCAGCGCGGCCCCCGTCACGACCAGCGCCGCCCAAAGGAACGTGAGAAGCCCATAGCCCACAAGCAGGGCGATGAGACGATGACGGAGGTCTGCCTCGGCGCGCACAGCTTCGACGCCCTTCTCGCCTAGTAGCTCGCTCACCGAGACACCCAAAGCCTCGGCAACGAGTGCAAGGCTCTGCACGTCGATGAGGGTCTTTCCCGTTTCCCAGTTGTTTACGGTCTGCCGTGCCACAAAGGCGCGTTTGGCCAGCTCGCCTTGGGAGATGCCCGCTGCCTCGCGACGCTCTCGGATGCGGGATCCTATAACCTGCCGAGATGTACGCTGCTCGTCCATGATGCCTCCTTGAGGCAAGCATACCCACGCTCGAGGCGATGGCAACCGGCTGTTTGCCAAACCACCTGTCCAAACCCTTTGACAGCTACGCTGAGCTGTGCGTTTCTAGAGGATGAGACAGAAGCCTCCGAGGCATCTGCCCCACGTTGCATCACGCCAGGACGGCACCTCGAGACAGTCACGCCGAGAAGAACGCGGCGTCCGCGGGGCGATACGGGCGCAGACGCGCGGGATCCGCGACGGTGTGAGCGTGCTCGGGCACGTCATACCACTTCACCGTGTGACCTGCGCCGTGGCTGTAGAAGACGGAGTCGGGCGTGTTGGGAAGATCGGCCTCGGGGTCGTAGGCCGCAGCGGCGATGACCTCGTCGGCGTTGTGGCACGGCAGGTGGCCCGCGAGCTCGAGCGAGAGGCGCCCGCGCCCGCCCGTGTAGCGCGCGACCTCGAGCGCGTACTCCCCCACCTCGTAGGCCGGCACCTCGCCCGTGATGGTTGCCGCGTCGCCCGACGTCGCCGGCGCCTCGAACTCCGCCGCCATGCGCGTGAGGTCGGTGAGCGCGCGACCCACGCGGTCGACAGGCACCGTCAGGCGAAAGCGGTACCACGGCTCCAGGAGCTGGCACTCGCCACGCTCGCGCGCGCCCATGAGCGCCTGGCGAACGGCACGGTACGTGGCCTGGCGGAAGTCGCCGCCCTCGGTGTGCTTGGCGTGCGCGCGGCCGGCGAGCAGCGTGATGCGTACGTTCGTGAGCGGCGCGCCCGTGAGCGCGCCCAGGTGGTCACGCTCCATGGCGTTGGTGAGGATGAGGCGCTGCCAGTTGAGGTCGAGGTCGTCCGTGGAGCAGCGCGTGCCAAACTCCACGCCGGTTCCGCGCGGCAGCGGCTCCACGAGGAGGCGCGCCTCGGCATAGTGGCGCAGCGGCTCAAAGTGGCCCACGCCCTCGGCGGGTGCGGTCACGGTCTCCTTGTAGAGGATGCCGCCAGGCCCAAAGGTCACCGCAAAGCCGTAGCGCTCGAGCAGGAGCTCCGCGACCACGTCTTGCTGGACCTCGCCCATGAGCTGGACGTGCGCCTCCTGGAGCTGCTCCTGCCACGTGACGCCGAGCATGGGATCCTCGTCGGCAAGCTCGCGCAGGGCCCGCACAAGAGCGGAGACGTCCGCACCGGGCTCGGGAATCACCTGGTAGGACAGGACGGGAGCGAGCAACGGGCGCGCTGCTTGCGACTCCGCGCCCAAGGCGCTTCCCGGCACCACGTGGCTCAGCCCGGTGACGGCGCAGATTTGCCCGGCGGGCACCTCTGCCACGGTCTCAAAATTCGCGCCCTGGTAGAGGCGCACCTCGTTGACCTTCTCGGCCCACGGCTCGCCGCGACGGTCCACGCCCGCAACCTGCGTCTTCGCGCGCAGTGTGCCGCCCGTGACCTTCACCCAGGCAAGGCGCTCGCCGCGCGAACCGCGGCTCACGCGGTAGACGCGCGCCGCAAACTCCTCCGGCCATGAGCGCTCGGCGAGAAGCGCGCACACGCCGTCGAGCAGCTCGCACACGCCGTCGTCGCGCAGCGCGGCACCAAAGAAGACCGGGAAGAGCGCGCGGCCGGCCACCAGACGCCGCAGCGTGTCCGACGCAAGCGCGCCGGTCTCCAGGCACTCCTCGAGCGCAGCATCGTCCGTCGAGGCTGCGTCCTCCAGCGCACCCATGTCGCCCGCAAGCAGCGCGGATGCGTCCACGCAGCCCGGCGAGAGCCGCGAGGCCAGCTCGGCGAGAAGTTCTTCTCGCCCCGGGTTCTCCAGGTCGCACTTGTTCACAAAGACGAAGGTGGGCACCTCGTAGCGTGCGAGCAGGTCCCACAGGGTCTCGGTATGGCCCTGCACGCCGTCGTTTGCACCCACCACCAGGATGGCGCAGTCGAGGGCGGCAAGCGTCCGCTCCGCCTCCGCGGAGAAGTCCACGTGGCCGGGTGCGTCAACGAGCATGAGGTGGGCGCCGTTTTCCTCGCGGGCGCCCGCCCAGTCAAGCGACGCGCTGGACGAGAAGATCGTGATGCCGCGGTCGCGCTCCATGGCATCGGTGTCCAGGTGGGAGCTGCCGCTGTCCACGCGACCGGGGTTGCGGATGGCCCCCGCGGCGGCGAGCATGGCCTCCGCGAGCGTGGTCTTGCCCGCGTCGACGTGCGCCAAGAGCCCCACGACCGCCTGCCTCATGCTACCTCCCGATGTTACGAAGGGACTGTCCCTTTGTATCACTTGACGCCCAAGCGCGGGCGCGGGATACTGGCGGCGTCGGCCGAGCGAGGAATGGGCCTCGCAGCGCGGGTGGCGCCGCCGTCGGACCGGCAGAGAGCAGGAGAGCCGTGCGCATTCGCTAGACATCCTCAGCTAAGAAACCCCTGATGGCGAGAAGGACGCCCGCTCGGCGCCTCGCCAGAAAAGAGATGTCTATGCAGCTTGTGCTCTCCGGCGTGTGCTACGCCTATCCCGCGGCCCGTGAGGCCGTCCTCAACAACGTCACCATCACCTTCCCCACCGGCTGGACCGCGCTTCTGGGCGACAACGGCTGCGGCAAGACCACGCTGGCCAAGATCGCGTGCGGCCTCATCGCTCCGGACGCGGGCTCCGTCACGCGCGGTCTGGTCTGCGCCTACGTGGCGCAGGACGCCGACGAGCCGCCGGAGGGGCTCGCGGACTTCGCACTGGACTACGGCCGCGAGGCCCGCGAGCTGCGCGAGGCCTTCCGCATCGAGGACGACATGCCCTGGCGCTTTGACGAGCTCTCCTTTGGCGAGCGCAAGAAGCTGCAGGTGGCGGTTGCTCTCTGGGGCCGCCCGGACGTGCTCGTGGCGGACGAGCCCACCAACCACCTGGATGCGGACGCCCGCGAGGAGCTGGGCGCGGCGCTCGCGCGCTTCCGAGGCATCGGGATCCTCGTGAGCCACGACCGCGACCTCGTGGACCTTCTCGCCACGCGCTGTGCGTCCTTCGAGCCCGGGGGAATCGTCGTGCGGCAGGGCGGCTACAGCGCGGCGCACGGCCAGGCGGAGCTCGAGCGCGCGACGGCCGTCGCGGAGCGGGCGAGCGCCAAGCGCGAGCTGGCACGCCTCTCCGCCGAGAAGGACGCGCGGGCCCACGAGGCGGCACGTGCCGACGCGCGGCGCAGCAAGCGCAGACTGGACCCCAAGGACCGCGACGCCAAGGGCAGAATAGACCTCGCCATCTTCACCGGCAAGGACGGTCAGGCCGGGCGCCTCTCCTCGCAGATGGACGCTCGGGTAGCCGCCGCGCAGGAGCGCCTGGCCGCCGCGCGCGTGACCAAGCGCTACGGCGGCGACCTCTGGGTGGACGCCGAGCCCTCGCGCCGACGCACCGTGCTACATGTTCCCGCCACGACCATCCCCTGCGGACCGGAGGGCACGCTCCAGATCCCCGAGCTCTGGGTGGGGAGCCGCGACCACGTGGGCGTCGTCGGACCCAACGGCGCCGGCAAGTCCACGCTCCTTTCGCACCTGCGCGTCCTTCTCGCCCAGGCGGCTGATGCAGGACAGGGCGTTGAGGTGTTGGACATCCCGCAGGAGCTTCCGACGGAGGCACGCGACGTCATGGTGGGGCGCGTGACCGCGCTGACCCCCGCCGACCGCGGGCGCGTGCTCTCCACGGTGGCGCAGCTCAACTCGGACCCGGACCGCATCCTCGAGGGCGGTCGCACGAGCCCCGGCGAGCTGCGCAAGCTCATGCTGG
Source organism: uncultured Olsenella sp. (assembly GCA_949287905.1). GTDB lineage: Bacteria > Actinomycetota > Coriobacteriia > Coriobacteriales > Atopobiaceae > Thermophilibacter. The sequence continues at coordinate 66,539 of CASEHX010000009.1, read as the reverse complement.
CGGAGGGCATCCTGCGCCACCCCGCGCTCATCGTCATGGACGAGCCCACCAACCACCTTGACCTGCACTCGACCGAGGCCCTCGAGCGCGCGCTCGCCGCCTACCCCGGCGCGCTCGTGCTGGTGAGCCACGACCGGTGGTTCCTCGATGCCTGCACGAGTCGCACCTGGGAGGTCCGCGACGGCCTCATTCGCGAAAAATGATTCAAAAGGGGACTGTCCCCTTTTGGATCACGGCACAATCCCTGACTTTTGCACGAGCAAACAGGTGGTTTCGATGATTAGAAGTCGTATACGCACAGGTAGACGAGTCGCACCGTTTTCTCGTCAGCCGAGAGGGGCGGTGCGCTCGTGCATAAGTCGGAGCTTGCGCAAGCGAGCGACACCTATCGGATGACGCGCTTCCAGAGGAGGAAGCTGTAGAGCGTGACGAGCGCCACGCCACCGAGAAGGGCCACGAGCAGCACGGTCAACGTGAGCTCCGGAGCTGCCGAGGCGAGAAGGGCCGAGGCGAGCGTGACCACGCCCATGACCACAAAGACCGGGCCCGCGAAGCGATGCGTGCGGCGCCAGTTCTCCGGGTCCGCGAGCGTCCAGGGCAGGCGGACGCCAAAGGTGTAGTTGGGCTCGATGTGCGGCATCGCAACGCCAAGGCCCACGAACAGGAGGCCCAGGAAGCCAAAGACGATGATGTTGACGAAGGAGCTGCCCGCAGTTGGGAGGACGCCGAGCGCCGTTGCCGGCGTGAGCCAGCCCACAGCCACCATGAACACGGTAAACGCCACAGAGAATCCCTGGTAGATGCCCTTGAAGCGGTTGAAGCTCTCACCGCGCGGGTCGAGGTACGGCACGGCAAAGAGCAGCGCCAGCATCAAAAGCGGCATGAGCGCGCCCATGAAGATCGTGGAGCCCTTGTCGCTCCAGCCGTCAGCCGTGCCGTCCACGCCCCAGTGCGTGGGCACCGTCTCCGGCATCGCGGGCAGCGCCCAGAAGACGTAGGCCGCCGCGCTCGCCAGACACAAGGCAGCCAGCGCGCCCCACAGGACCTTGTCGCGCGTCGTGTAGTCCAAGCCAGCCATGCGAGCCTCCTCAGACGAACCTGATGCGCGATATCCTAGCGCAATCCCTGACTTTTGCACGAGCGGTTGGACCTTCTCGCTTGGCGAGAAGAACCATGTAAGCCGTCTAGCTGCGCACATATACAACGCAACCGGATTGACCCGCGGCCCGCTCGTGCATAAGTGGGCAGCTTAGGACCTGTGACGCCGTCTGTCACCGTGGCGCCACTCGCCAAAGCTCAGCCAGCCGTGATGCCAGAAGAACGCCACCTCGATGGCTACGATCACAACGCACACCACGATCACCGCGGCGTAGCCCCACGGCACGTCGAAGAGCGCCATGTGCGGGAAGTTCATGCCGTACCAACCGGTGACAAAGGTGAGCGGCATCACGATCGTGGTCACCACCGTGAGCCACTGCATGACGTTGTTCTGACGCACGTCGATGGACTCCTGGTAGAGGCTGTGCACCTGCAGGCTGTAGTCCTGCAGCGACTCAAGACGCGTGGCGAGCCGGCCCAGCAGGCGCGCGAACGAGCGGAGCCTCGCGCGGTCCGCGGGCGCCACAAGGCCGGAGTCGTCCTCGGCAAGGTCCGCAGCGAGGTCGGACATTCCCTGGTAGAACGTGTCGAGCCCCAGCATGCGACGCGAGTCCGCCATCATCTTGCGCCGGTCGGGTCGCTCGCGGCCCTCGAGGACCTGCTGCTCCATCAGCTCGAAGTCCTCGCGCATGCGAGAGAGGCGCGCGGGGTGGTCGCGCAGCAGCTCGCGGAGAAGCGCACAGAGCGCGCCGGCTGGCCCCTCGATGCGAGCCCGGTCCTCCACGGCACGGCCGAGCGCCGTGGCGCAGACGTCCCCGTCGTCAATGAGCACCAGCTCGTCGGGGGTGAGGATGAAGCCAAAGCGACGGCGCCCGCTCGGCGTGACCACGAGGCCCGCCGCGCCGGTGGACGTGCGCTCCAAAAAGGGCATCGCGGCGTGCTCAAGCTGGTCGAGGACCTCGCGCTGCGTGTGAGAGAGGGTGCGCGCCCGTGCCTCCTCCAGGCGCAGGAGGGTGACGACGTGCCCGCCGTCCTTCTCGCCCGTTGCGAGGTGCCCGTTTGCGATGTGCCAAGCCCGTGCCATACCCGCCTCCACTCGCCAATGATACGAAGGGACTGTCCCTTCGTATCATTTCCTACCCGTTGTCGTGTGAGACAATAGCCCCGCAGACCGCAATCGAAGGAGGCAGCATGGACTGGATCATGGAGCGCGACCGCGTGCAGGTGCTGGACGAGGCATGGAACGTCCTGGCCGAGGTGACCTTCCCCGTGGTGGAGCCCGGCATCGTTGAGATCAACCACACCTTCGTGGACGAGAGCCTGCGCGGCCAGGGCGTCGCCGGAGAGCTCCTGGGCCGTGCCGTTGCGAGCATCGCCGCGAGCGGCTACTACGCGCGCCCCACGTGCTCGTACGCAGTCAGCTGGTTCGAGAAGCACCCGGAGCACGCCGCGCTTCTCGCCTAGGAAGAGGGTGTCAGAGGAGCCGCTTCCGGGCAGTCACTAATCGCGACGAATGCGCGCCCAACCACCTTCAAGAGCGCGCATTCGGCGAGAAAAACGTCCGGTTGGACACAAAACGCGTCGAATGTGCGCTGGCAGGCGCGCACTCGACGCGTTTCTTGGTTCGCCCCTATGCCGGACACCGCTCGTCCGCCGTCAGCTCGAACCACTCGCCGGAGCGGTGTCCCGTCCTGGCCTACTTTGCGTTGGGGTTCGTGGTGCCCGCGAGGGGCTTCTCGCCGGGGCGGGCTGCCGGGCCCACGAGCTCGTGCGCGACGTACGGCTCCTCGAGGTAGGCGACCTCCTCGGGCGTGAGCGCCACGTCGAGCGCCGCCACCGCGTCTTCCACGCGTGCCGGCGACGAGCAGCCCACGATGGGCGCCTCCACGCCGCGCGCCCAGTGCCAGGCGAGCGCGATGCGCGACATGGGCACGCCGCGCTTCTCGGCCAGCTCTGCCACGCGCGCGACGATGGGCATGTCGCGCTCGCGGTCGGCGTCGTACTTGTTGCGCATCGTGGCGTCGGTCGTCGAGCGCTTGGACGCGGAGTCCCAGGTGGGGCGGCACAGATGCCCGGACGCAAGCGGGCTGTACGGCGTGAGCGCCATGCCGAACTGGCGGCACACCGGGATCATCTCGCGCTCGTCCTCGCGGTAGAGCAGGTTGTAGTGGCACTGCATGCTCGTGAACGGGGTCCAGCCGTTCTGCTCGGCCGTAACCTGCATGTTGTGGAGCTGGTAGGCGTACATCGCGCTCGCGCCCAGGGCGCGCACCTTGCCGGCGCGCACGAGGGCGTCGAGGGCCTCCATGGTCTCCTCGATCGGCGTGGCGTAGTCGAAGCGGTGGATGATGTAGAGATCCAGGTAGTCCGTGCCCAGGCGCGTGAGCGTGCCGTCGATCTCGCGGTTGATTGCCTCGCGCGAGAGTCCGCCCTCGTTGAAGAAGACCTTGCTGGCGAGAACCACCTGGTCGCGCGCCACGCCCAGGTCGCGCAGGGCGGTGCCGATGTACTCCTCGCTCGTGCCGTGCGCGTAGCAGTTGGCCGTGTCGATGAAGTTCACACCCAGATCGAGCGCGCGAGCGATCACCGCGTGGGTCTCGTCCGGGCCGATCGTCCACTGGTGGAAGTCGGTCGAGGGCGCGCCGAAGCTCATGCCACCCAGACAGAGCCGCGAGATCTTGATGCCGGAGTGTCCGAGCGTCGTGTAGTTCATGTCTGCCATATTGCTCACCTACGCCGGGTACTGCTCGTCCGTGACGGGCTCGAGCCACTCGTTGCTGCAGTTCTCGCCCGGCGCCTCGAAGGCGATGTGGCTGAACCAGCTGTCGCGCGCGGCGCCGTGCCAGTGCTTCACGCCCTCGGGGATCACCACGACGGCGCCGGGCGTGAGCTCCTGCGGGTCCTTGCCCCACTCCTGGTACCAGCCGCGACCGTCGGTGCAGATGAGGATCTGCCCGCCGCCCTTGTCGGCGTGGTGGATGTGCCAGTTGTTGCGGCACCCCGGCTCAAAGGTAACGTTGGCGAGGCCGACGCCGCACTCCGCGGCGCTGGTCAGCGGATTGAGGTACGAGTTGCCGATGAAGTACTGGGCGTACGCGTCGTTGGGGTCGCCCATCCCGAACATGGGGGCGAAGCCGCTCTTCTCGCTCATGGTCTCTCCTTTGCTCGATGATACGAAGGGGCAGTCTCTTCGTATCATTTGGCGGCGTTGTCGATGCAGGAAAGCGCGTTCAGACTGCGCGGGTAGCCGATGTAGGGCAGGATCTGCATGACCACGCGGTAGAGGAAGCCCCTCGTGCGTCCGAGGTTGAGGTTGGCCCCGGCGTGCGCGGTGGCCTGCGGCTCGCAGCCGCCCTGCGCCACGAGGTAGCAGAACGTGACCATCTCGCGGTCGAGGTCCGAGAGGCCGCTGCGCGTGTAGTAGTCGCCGAAGCAGTTCTCCGCGAGCCACAGGTTCACGTTGGCGCGCTCTGCGGGGCAGGTCTTCCAACTCTCGCGCATGTGCTCGCCAAAGTAGTCGACCTGCTTCTGGTTGCCCGCGGCGCCGCGCGTCTCGAGCGTCGTGGTGGCCTGCGCGGGCAGCGGGAGCTCAACGCCCTTCTCGGCAAACACCTCGTTCATGGCCGAGAAGAACGGGCGGGTCCGGCCGATGCCGAGATACGCCGTGCCCTGGTAGACGACCTCGCGTGCCTCAACGGGGGTGACAGCCTCAGCGTCGAGCGCCTCGGCCAGCGTGGCGCGGAACTGCTCTGCGCCCAGGCAGCCGAGAAGCGCCGCCAAAATCGCGAGGTAGCGCTCGCGCGTCGGGAGCTCGGCTGTGGGCTCGCCGGGGACCTCCGCGCCCGCGAAGTAGGCGAAGCGCTCCGCGAACTCCGGGTCCGTGGGCGCCAGCCGTGCCATGCCGCAGGTCAGTGTGCTCGTATCTGTTGCTTCTTCCATGGTTGCTCCTATCTCTCAACCGTTTGATTTCACAGCTCAATGCGCACTTCGTGGGCTCCCGAAAAGCCGCGCAGCGCGTCGAGCGGCCCCACCGCGTGGCCCAGCGTGAGCTGCCCGCCGTAGCGTGCGGAGTTGCGTTCGTCGTCGAAGAAGAGTGCGAGCCAGTCGCCCTCGGGCTTGTAGTTGAGGTCGCCGTCGGACCAGCCGGGGTGAACGTCGGCAGCGCCGTGCGGCAGCGAGAAGGGCAGCTGTCCGCAGCACCCCACGCTCGAGACGCTCATGGAGAGCACCTGGGGGAGCCGCGCCGCGAGCTCGCATGCGGCGGCGGACCCGTTCAGCTCCACCGGCACCACAGCCTCGCCTATCCGCAGCTCAACCCTCACGTCCGACCCCCCATGTGACAAAGGGACTGTCCCTTTGTCACATTCTCCGTCGCGGGGGGATGCGCTACAATTGCTTATATTGCATATCGTGATATTCTCCGATGTAATGGAGCACCCATGGAACTCCGCACGCTTCGCTACTTTCTCGCCGTCTGCGAGCACGGCACCATGTCGCGCGCCGCGGAGGCGCTGCACGTGACGCAGCCCGCGCTCTCCCGGCAGATCGCCGCGCTGGAGCGCGAGCTCGGCGCTCCGCTCCTCGAGCGCCACAGCCGCAGCGTCACACCCACCGAGAAGGGCCTCTACCTGCGACGTCGCGCGCAGGAGATCGTGAGCCTCGCGGACCAGACCACGGCGGACCTCACGCACGGCGAGGACATCGTGGAGGGCGACGTCTTCATCGGCGCCGGAGAGTCGGAGGGCCTGCGCGTCATCGCCCGCCACGTGCGCGCCTTTCGCGAGAAGTACCCCGGCGTGCGCTTCCACCTGCACAGCGGCAACGCGCCGGACCTCATCGAGCGCCTGGAGCACGGCGTCGACGACTTCTCCGTGCTCATGAGCTATCCCGACGTGGACCGCTACGCCCATCTGCGCCTCTCCCCCACCGACGCCTGGGGCATCCTCCTGCGCGACGACGACCCGCTGGTCGCACGCGAGGCTGTAAGCCCTGCCGACCTCCTCGACGCGCCGCTCATTGTGCCGGAGCGCCACGCCAAGGGCGACAAGCTCACCGGGCCTCTCGCCACGTGGTTTGGGGAGCGCGCTGCTGAGACCAACGTCGCGGCGACGTACAACCTCGCCTACAACGGCGCCCTGCTCGTGCGCGAGGGCGTGGGCCGCATGCTCTCCTTCGACGGGCTCACGGCCGTGGGCCCGGGCACGGGGCTGGAGTTTCGCCTGCTCTTCCCGCCGCTCGTCTCGGTCATCGACCTCGCCTGGAAGCGCGACGTCCCCCTCGGCGACGCCGCGCGACGGTTCCTTGAGCTCGTTCGCGAAAGACAACAATCAGAATCATATGTCGATGTTTGAATTCAATTGATATTGGATAGAATCAATACAACATCAATTGTAGTAAGGAGTCGACATGGCTACCACAACCACACCTCTCGGCAACCGCGTTGACATCAATCTCAAGCGAGCGTTCGAGGCGACGGCAGAGGAACTCGGACTGAGCGCCACCTCGGCACTCACGGTCTTCATGAAGCGCTTTGTGGAGGACGGCGGCTTCCCCTTTGACGTGCGCCGACGCACCCCGAGTGAGGCTGAATATGCTGCGGAGATGGACACCCGCTATCGCGCCATGCGCGACGGAAACGAGACCGAGCACGACCTCGTGGAGGTCTAGGGATGCCGTACCTCTGGGACGATCAGGCCTGGGCGGACTACCAGTACTGGCTCACTCAGGACAAGAGGACCCTCCGCCGCATCAACGCTCTGCTCAAGGACATCGCGCGAACCGGCGGAGCCGAGCCGGGAATCGGCAAGTCCGAGCTGCTCAGACACTCAAAGGAGGGTCTGAGCAGCGTTCGCATAGACGGGAAGAACCGCCTCACCTACAGGGTCGATGGAGACGTGGTGCGCATCGTCTCCTGTCGAGGTCACTACGAAGATCGCTAACAACGTCGCACTTATAGGAAGAGGACATGCCATGAAGGTCATGCTCGTGAACGGCAGCCCGCACAAGGCGGGGAGCACCAACCGCGCGCTCGAGGAGGTGGCGCGCACGCTCGAGGCCGAGGGCGTGGGGTCGGAGATCTTCTGGATCGGCGCGCGGCCCGTGGGCGGCTGTGTGGCCTGCGGCGGGTGCGCAAAGCTCGGCCGCTGCGCGTTCGACGACGTGGTGAACGAGTTCCGCCCCAAGGCAGCCGAAGCCGACGGCTTCATCTTTGGCGCGCCGGTGCACTACGCGCACGCCGCGGCGTCGCTTCTGGGCTTCATGGACCGCCTCTTCTACAGCAACGGACGCGCGGGCGAGAAGAACGTGCTCGCGTACAAGCCAGCAGCTGCCGTGGCAAGCGCCCGGCGCGGCGGAACCACCTCGGCCTTCGACGACATCAACAAGTTCTTCACCATCGCGCAGATGCCGGTAGTGAGCTCGCGCTACTGGAACAACGTGCACGGCAACGTGGCCGAGGAGACCGAGCAGGACGCCGAGGGCCTCTGGACCATGCGCCAGCTCGGACGCAACATGGCGTGGATGCTCAAGTGCCTCGAGGCGGGCCGCGCCGCCGGCGTTCCGCTGCCCGCACAGGAGACCGGCCAGCAGACGAACTTCATACGGTAGCGGCCTGCCGTGACGACGGCCATAGCCCTTCAGGTATTGCATTGAAAAGGCGGCTTACGGGGAGCTGACGTCAACCCCGTACACTGGCGAGAAGAACGTGGGTGATTCGCCTGCCGTCGAAAGGGGTCACCATGGGAGCGGTCGTCGCCTTCTGCTCACAGACGGGCTCTGCCAAGAGATACGCCGACTGGCTCGCGGGGGAGCTCGGATGCCGGGCGGTCCCGCTCGAACGAATCGAGGCCGCCGCCGCGGACGCGAACCTCGTGGTCCTCTGTAGCTGGTTCCACGCGGCATCGCTCAAGGGGGCAAAACGATTCCAGGCCTATATGGCGGCGCACGGCGAGAAGCACTATGCCGTGGTTGCCGTGGGCGCCACGCCCATGCCCTGCGAGCTCTGGCCCGCAAGCGAGCACGAGGAGGCGTTCCGATGCTCCTTCCCCGCAGACGCCTACCCCGACCTGCCGTGGTGCTACTGCCAGGGCGGCTTTCACTTCGAGCGGCTCGGCGCGGTCGACAAGGTCATGATGCGCATCTACTTCAAGATGCTCGAGGGCGAGGCGCGCCGGGGCAGCGAGCGCTCGGCCACGGCCCTCGCCCAGATGCGCGAGGGCTACGACGGCTGCGAGCGCAGCCACCTCGATTCGCTGGTCGCTGAGCTCCGGGCACGCGGCTGGGCGTAGGGACAACCCACGAGGTTCTTCTCGCCTACGCCTCGCACTCACGCCACGCCGATCGCGATGAAGGCGGCCTCGCGCGGCTCGATGTCCCCGAGTTGGCGCTACTTGCCGCGCGCGAACACGATCACGCACTGTTGTAGCACATGGCATGGCGGAACACGGGAACTGCCAAGACCCCTACAGCGAGCGCCCCAGCTCGAAGGCGCGCTGCGGGGCGTCAGACGCGCGCGTCATGGACGGCGTCCCGCAGCCGTGGCCGAGCACGCGTCCGCAGTCGCGCAGGTCGAGGTAGCGAACAAGCGTGTCGTAGTGCGCCTCGAGTGCATCGAAGGTCCAGCTGTCCGCGTTCCACGCCACGGCGAGAAGAACGGAGTGCAGCCGCCGCGCCGTGATGGCGGAGTTTTCGGAGCAGAAGCGGTCAATCACTGCCTTGAGCTGGGCAGACATGCCGTAGTAGTAGAGCGGCGTCGCCAGGACCAGCACGTCGGCCGCGAGGATCTTCTCCAGGATCGCAGCCATGCCGTCGCGCTGGACGCACGGATGCGCGCCATAGCCGCAGGCCACACAACCCGTGCAGGGGTGCACATCCGCCTGTGCCACATCGATGCGCTCGACCTCGTGTCCCGCCTGGCGCGCCCCGCGCGCGAACTCCTCGCAGAGGATGGCGGTGGAGCCGTCGCGGTTGGGACTTCCCTGCAAGATGACGATGTTCACGTTCCTCTCCTTCCCAGTGATTCAAAAGGGGACAGACCCCTTTTGAATCACAGTCCCAGGCTGGCGGCCCAGTCTGCCGCCTCGTCGCCGGCGCCGGACGAGAAGCGCTCGCCCTCGCGCCAATCACCGGAACCCGCAAGCTCCTCAAGGCCATCGGCGCTGCCCCCAATTCCCGACGAGCCCGACGTGCAGAACGGCACCACGGTCTTGCCGGCAAAGTCGTTGCCTACCACGAACGTGCGCAGCGGCCAGGCCGCCTCGCCCCACCAGATCGGGTAGCCGAGAAAGACCGTGTCGTAGTCGGCCCAGCCGTCGGGCGTGACCTGCGCGAGCTCGGGGTTGGTCCCGTCCGCGCGCTCGACGCTCGTGCGGGAGGCGTCGTCGCTGTAGTTCAGGTCCGCCTCCGTGTAGGGCTGCGCGGCCTCGATGGCAAAGACGTCCGCGCCCAGGCGCTCGGCGATCACGGTGGCCACACCCTCCGTGTTGCCCGTCGCCGAGAAATACGCGACGAGCACGTTGCCCGCCGGCGCGGCATCCGCCGCGGGGGCGTCCTCGATCGGCCCCGTTGCCGAATCGGCCGCGGGCGCCTCGTCCTTCTCGCCGGAGCAGCCGGATAGGAGCGCGGTCATGCCCGCAATGGCAACTGCCAGGAAGTTCCTTCTCGTCAGCATGTTCTTCTCCCCTTCTGTTCGTGCGCTATGCGCGCGTCACTTCGATGGTCCCCGCCATGCCCGCGACGCTCTCCGCGCCGGTCGTTGCGCGCCCCAGCTCGTAGAGGCTGTCGTTGCCGGAGAAGTCGTCGTAGAACATCACGACGTCTCCCCACGGCTCGTAGTAGGCGAGCACGCCGGCTCCGCCCCCGGCGAGCGGGGCGTCCGAGCAGTCGAGCTCCTCGGGCGGGTAGAAGGTCTGCTCGTTGCTGCCGAAGGGCTCCACGTCGCAGGTCAGAGGCAGCTGTTCGTAGAGCGCACGGGCCGCTGCGGAGTCATTGAGCTCGTAGGTCACCGTCGCGTCCTCACAGGTAACGTTGATGGTCATGGCCTCCCCCTCGGTCGTTCCGGCATCCAGATCAACCAGCTCGTAGGTCTGGCCGCCCAGACCGATGGCCTCCGCGTGGTCAAGCGTGTGGACACCGTTTCTGCTCTCGATGCGCTCCACGAGCGCTGCGCCGTCGGGCGCCGCGTAGACCAAGTCAACGCACGCGCGGTCGAGCGCCACTGGGTCGAGCGAGGCCAGGATGCCGATATCGGCCATCTCAGGCTCGGCGGGATGCGAGTCGCAATCGCAGTCCACCGAGAGGCGATTCATCACGTTGACGTAAGCCATGGCGCCGCCCACGCCGCCGAAGTGGTCCGAGACCGCCTTGGCAGCCTCGGCCATGGACTCGAGAAAGTCGTCCTGCGCCGGGCTGCCCCAGCTCGTGGTCGAGGTACCCGCGCTGTGGATGAGCATCTTGCCCTCTCGGCTGGCGATGCCGATGGAGCAGTTCTTGATCGCGCCGCCAAAGCCACCCATCGCATGGCCTTTGAAGTGCGCGAGCGAGACCACGGAGTCGTAGCTCGCCAGATGCGCGCCCACGAGGTCCTCCGTGAGGTGCGTCCCGCCCGTGACGGGCAGGCTTATCGAGCCGTCGGCGTCCATGATGTCCACGTCCGCGATTGCGGTGAAGCCGTGGTCGGCAGCGGCCCGGAGGTGACTCTCCGTGGTTCCACGCGCCCCTCCGTAGGCAGTGTTGCACTCCACGATCGTGGCGCTGAGGCTGCGCACGAAATCGCCAATGAGGTCGGGAGAGAGGAAGTTGTGCCCTCCCGGCTCGCCGGTCGAGAGCTTCACGGCCACGTTTCCGGCGGGCGAGAAGCTCAGAGCGTCGAAGGCGCGGGCAAGGCCCTCCGGCGAGATTTCTCGCGTGAAGTAGACGGGCGAAGCCGAGGTCGCCGGGACGGCAGGTGCCTCAGGCTCCTGCAACGTGGGCTCCGGCACAGTTGTCTCTGGCGTGTTCTCCGTGGTGCCACAACCCGCAAGCACCGCCGTCGCCGCAGTCGCAGCCAGCGCATTCACGAACGTCCTTCTCGTCAGCATGTTCTTCTCCGTCCTCCCCAAGCGAGAATGATTCAAAAGGGGTCTGTCCCCCTTTGAATCACAGGCTCTCGCGGAAGATGCGGATGATCTCGTCACGCGTGAGCACGTGGTAGCCGCCCTGCATGACGAGGGTGGAGTCGGCAAGATCCTCGAGCATGTCCTCGGTGGCGCCGAGCTCGGAGATGCTCATGACGCAGCCGATCTCGCGCATCCAGGCCTCCATCGCGTCGAGGCCGGCAGACGCGAGCTCCTCGGTCGTGCGGCCCTCGGGCGAGACGCCCCACACGTTGCTGGCGAACCGCGCGAACTTCTCCACGCCATAGGGCATGACCAGGCGGTAGTACGGCAGCGCCACGGCGGCGAGCGTCATGCCGTGCGTGGCGTCGGTGTGGGCGCCGACGGCCTGGCCGAGCATGTGGACCTCCCAGTCCGTGGACTTTCCGCAGGCCACGAGCGTGTTGAGCGCCCACGTGGCGCACCACATGATGTTGGAGCGAGCCTCATAGTCCTCCGGGTTTGCCATCGCGGCGCGGCTGGCGGCCACGAGCGAGCGCATGAGACCCTCGGAGAGGTAATCGGACGTGTTGTCGTCTGTGCCCGAGAAGTACTGCTCGGTGATGTGGTTCATGATGTCGAAGATGCCGGCGACCATCTGGTACTTGGGCAGCGTGTAGGTGAACTCGGGGTTCAGCACGGCAAAGCGCGGGAACACGTGCGCATCCGCAAAGACATGGCCGACCTTCATCTTGGTCTCGTGGTTGGTGATGACCGAGCCACAGTTCATCTCCGAGCCCGTGCCCACCATCGTGAGAACCGAGCCCACGGGGATGACGTCGAGGTCGGCCGCCGGCTCGTCGAAGTCCACCCAGTACTTCTGCCAGGGATCCACGTCCGCAGGCAGGTTGGCGGAGACGGCCACCGCCTTGGCGTAGTCGATGCAGGAGCCGCCGCCCACCGCGAGGATGAGATCCACGCGGTTCTCGCGCGCGATGGCCACGCCCTCATAGAGCTTCTCGATCGTGGGATTGGGCATGACGCCCGCGTCCTCGACGACGGTCTTGCCCGCCGACGCAAGCGCGGAAATCACCTGGTCGTAGATGCCGTTTCGCTTGATGGAGCCGCCGCCGTAGACGAGCTGGACGGTCGGGCCGTAGGCCGCGAGCTCCGTCGCGAGGGCCTGCATGGCGTCCTTGCCAAAGATGAGCTTGGTGGGGTTGTGATAGGTGAAGTTGCCGAGCATGGGTTCTCCTTTCATGGTGTGTGGCTTCATCATAAGTGACGCTACGTCGCTTGTAAAGATATAAGTGACGTTATTTCGCTTATTTCTGGTTTCGCTGCGGTATACTTTGCGCAGCAACCGTACGGAGGAGTCATGGCCGAGTTCATTAGGGCACGGAGCCCCGAGCAAAAGGAGCAGCGTCTCGACGAAATCAAGGGTGCCGTCCGCCGACAGTTCGCGGAGCGCCCCTATCACGAGATCACGCTCACCACGATCGCCGAGGAGCTCGGCTGGTCGCGCGCCAACCTCTACAAGTACGTGACCACCAAGGAGGAGATCTTCCTCCTGCTCACGGCAGACGAATGCGACGCCTACTTCGAGGCGCTTCTCGCCGCCCTCCCCGCGGGACACGAGCTCTCCCCCGCCGAGGCCGCTGATGCCTGGGCGAAGGTCGCGGACGCCCACCAGGAGTACTTCCGCCTGGGCGATCTTCTCACCACCATCGTTGAGACCAATGTCACCGTCGAGCGCCTCATGGATTTCAAGCACGGCTACTACGCGCACGTCGACGAGATGCGCGAGCACCTTCCGCAGGTCATCGGCATCGAGCCCGAGCACGTGGAGCCGCTCTTGCTGGCCGTCTATTACCACGCCACGGGCCTCGTCAGCTCCTGCTGGAGCAACCCTCTCATCGCCGAGGCGCTGAGGCGCCTGGAGATCGAGCGCCCCGAGACCGACTTCCGTGCCGAGATGCGCGACTTCGTGAGCATGTGCCTCGAGCACTACGCGCACCAATAGGCCCCGCGCCTCAAGCGACCACAAAGAAGAATCGTTGAGGCAGTAAATCGGCCCTCCGGTGTCACTTTTGGCCCCGTTTGTGTGGATTGGCCCTCCCGGAGGCGTTTGGCGGGCAACATAACCGCAGTTGAGGAGCGCGGATACTTGCCCAACTCCGAAAAGTGGCCGGAAAACCCACACAAACGGGGCCAAAAGTGACACCGGAGGGCCGATTTACTGCCTCAAGTGCAATCGACCACAAACGCAGCGGCGGGGCAAGCTCTCGAGAGCAGGGCCCGCCAAGATTGCAATGGCCGAGATGTTTCTCGCGTTCATCCCGTTCAGCGCGAAAAGCTGTCAACGGCACGCCCGTACGGCTCCCAAGGCGGAGTAAAGTAACACCAACGATCGCATCCGCCGCAGCGGAAGGAGCCACCATGGACGAGGTCCTCGCCTACCTCAAGGCCAATCCCACGTACTTCCTGGCAACCGTCGATGAGAAGGGCGACCCGCAGGTCCGCCCCTTTGGCACCATCGCCAAGTTCGAGGGCAAGCTCTACATCCAGACCGGCAAGGTCAAGGCGGTCTCCTACCAGATGCTCGCTCACCCGCGCGTGGCTATCTGCGCGACGGGCACCGATGGCACGTGGCTGCGCGTCGAGGCCGACGCCGTTCTCGACGACCGTCTAGAGGCGCGCGAGGCCGTGCTCGCGGAGTATCCCGAGCTGCAGTCGATGTACGCCGCAGACGACGGCAACTGCGAGGTCTTTGCCCTGGAGAACGTCACCGCCACGTTCTGCTCGTTCACCAAGGACCCCTACACCATCCGCTGGTAGGCCACGCGAACAAAGCGATAGCGCAGATATAGCGACGGCACAGGTGATGCGAAGGGACTGTCCCTTCGCATCATTCCCCAAACGAGAAGAGCGCCCTGCTCGCGCCCGCCTCGCGCCATGCGGCGAGCGCGGCAAGGCGCTGGACCGTCGACGCTGCCAGCGGCTCCGGCAGCGCGTCGGGCGCGAACCAACCCACCGCGAGGCTCTCGTCATCAGCCACGCGCGGCTCGGAGCTTCCGCCCTCGGCGAGCCGGCACACGAACATGAGGTCCAGGTACTGCGTGCGATCCCCATTGGCATAGACGGTCTCGTGATGCGCGGCCTGAACGTGCACCAGGTCCGTTGGCACCACATCCACGCCCGTCTCCTCCAAGACCTCGCGCGCAACGGTATCCGCGGGCTCCTCCCCCGGCTCGTTGATGCCGTAGACGAGCGCCCATTCCCCCGTGTCGGAGCGACGGCCCAAGAGCACGCGCCCCTCCCCGTCCTCCACATAGGCGGTCACACCGATGAGCCACAGCAAGTCGTGGCCGATCTTCTCGCGTAGGCGCAGGATGAACTCTGGTGTTGCCATGGTTCCCTCCCCCTAATAGCGGTCGTCTCGGTCGCGACGACCGGGCAGCTCGATGTGGATCCTGCCTCCCTTCACAAAGAACCAAACCGCAACGATTACAAAGATCGCCGGCAGCATCGAGAGGGCGCCGGCAACGATGTTCACCAGAAAAGAAATCACCAGCGAGACCACAAACGCAACGATGAGCAGGGCGAGAAGAACGCTGACTATCTGGGGCATGAGGACCTCCCAACACGACTACGTGCAATTGTACCCAGGCGCGGCGTCACACATCCGCACGACTACCCACATGGAGGTAGCGAACTCGCTCGCCGAGCTCGTCGCGCAGAATCGAGAACGCGTCGGTGCCGGTGCAGTGGAAGGTGTAATAGGAGGTGCCTCGCGCCGCCAGCTCCCGGGCCAACGCACGAGTGAGCTCCGCGTCCTCCACCGCTCCCCCGCTCGGATCCATGAGGTGGAAGCCTGCCACAACCGCGTCCAGCGGCGCGCCGGCCACCTGCTCGGCGGCGTCCATCAGGTTGAGGATTCCCCCGTGTGAGCACCCCGAGACAAGAATCCGCCGACCACCCTCCTTCACCAGAAGGCTCTGCTCATGGGCAAAGGTGTCCGGGACGAGCGCGTCGTCCTCATCGCGCATGAGCAGGCGTTTGTTCGACCGGGCCGCAGGATGTGAGCGCCGCTCCGTAGAGAAGAGCACGAGTCCGCCGCCCAGTTCGCGCTTCTCGCCAACCACGTGGACATGCGGATCGGTGGCCAGCCCCGGATCAAGCCCGATGTCGTGGTGGCGCGCGGGCGTTCCGGAGACGTGCTCCTCAAAGGCATGGTCTCGAACGTAGACGGGCACGTCGCGCCCCGCCTTCGCACAGGCGGCGAGAAACGCGCGGAGCCCGCCGCCGTGGTCGTAGTGACCATGGCTGAGAACCGCTAGGTCGGCCGACGTCACATCCACCTCGAGAACGTGCGCGTTGGCGAGAAACCCGTCGTCCGGCCCCATGTCAAAGAGAACGTGACGGCCGTCTGCCAGCTCGACCCACAGGGAGAGGCCGTGTCGCGCGGCAAGACGGCTCGAGGGCGTGCTGTTCTCCATGAGCACCGTGACGAGCATGACCGCCTCCCACACAAACGTGACACTCGGCTACGACCCCTTTGTCACATCATAGGTGACACTCGGCTACGACCCCTTTGTCACGCGTCCACGGGCTTCTCGCCTACGCTCACCGAGCCCCCACGTCATTCGTCGGACGACGGGTATAACGCAGGTAGGTCCCGGTTTCGTCTTGAGGGAGGTAACCATGTACTTCAAAAACATCCTGGTCCCCTACGACGAGTCCGACCACGCAAAGAGCGCCCTTCACATAGCGCTCGGCTTGGCGGGCCCCTATCCCGAGGCAAAGGTCAGCGTGGTGACCGTCATCCCCTCTGCCGCGCTCCCCAATCCAACGCTGCTGAGCGACGGCAGCCTTGACGTGCCCTACGCCCTCGGCGATCCGAGCACGTACGAGCGCATCATGGAGGCGACCGTCGAGCGCGCGAGCTCCGACGCCCAGGCCGTCATCGACCAGGCGCGCGACGATGCGGAGTGCAAGATCGTGGCGGACGCGGTCATCGCGGACTCCCCGGTGGAGGGCATCGCGGACTACGTGAAGAGCCACGACATCGACCTCGTTGTGATGGGGCGGCGTGGCCTGGGAGCGCTGCGCGGCATGATCGGAAGCGTGAGCTTTGGCGTGCTCCGCTCCGTTGACGTGCCGGTGCTCACGGTGAAGTAGCCCTTCTCGCAGACTCGGCCGAGAAAGGCCCGCCCGCCGCTCACCCCCGGCGGGCGGGCCTCTTGCCGGCGGTTATGCGCGCCGCCGACGGCTATGCGCAATCGCGGCGGTTATGCGCACTCGCGGCGGCTATGCGCAATCGCGGCGGTTACGCACACAGATTCGTTTTCTATATTCCAACGTCAAAGGCTTAGCGAGAAAATCGAAGCGCCCCGGCGGTGCGCATAACCGTCAAGGTTGCGCATAACCGTCGCCGACTAGCGAAGCGCCCGCTCCCCCTCTTTCACAAACGACGACACGCCGCCCTCTACAAGCTGGCAGGCCAGCTGCGTCACCTCGGCAATCGTCAGCATTCGGTCCGAGAGCAGCCACCAGCGATACAGCGAGAAGAGCCCGCCGAGCCCATGGGCGAGAAGCATCTCCAGCTCGTCGTCCGGGATGTCCTCGCTCACGAACCCCCTGTCCACGCACTGACGCACGAGCAGACGCGCAAGATGCTCCAAGAGCAGCTCGGAGGGCACGTGCTCGCAGTAGCGCTGCCCCAGAAGGAGGTTCTTGCTCAGATGCTCGGTGAGGGACGCGAGGAAGGTGCGCAGGGGGCGTTGATCGGAACCACCCGGGCTGGCCTGCACGACGCGCTCGACCTTGTCCAGCAGCTCGGTGACCACGTCCTCGGCGATTGCGTCGAGCAGCCCGTCGATAGAGCCAAAATGCTGGTAGAAGGTCTTGCGGTCGAGAAGGTCTTGCGGTCGACGTCGGCCTCGCGCGCGATCAGGCTCACGGTGATCTGGTCGATGGCCTCGTCCATGATCAGTCGGTCAAAGGCCTCGATGATGGCCCGGCGGCTCCGGCGCACGCGTCGGTCAACGCGTCTTGCGGGTGCCGCCGCGCTCTCGACGGGCATGCCTTTGTCGCCGCGGGAGACGTTCTCGCCCCACGGCTACTTCTCTCCCATGAGCTCGCCGGCCCACTCCAGGGCAAGGTCGAACCAGCGGGCAAGATGGGGCAGCGCGTCGCCCGCATAGTGCGAGGTCTGCTCCGTGGCGAGCGAGAGGCCGTGGCGCCCTGCGTGGAAGACATGGCACTCGTGGTCCACCCCGTGCGCGGCGAGGGCCCCCGCAAGGAGATAGGCGTTGCGCACCGGGACCGTCTCGTCGACTGCCGTGTGCCAAAGGAAGGTGGGCGGCGTGGCGTCGCTCACCAGATCCTGGGCGTGCCGCAGGGGTGAGCCCTCCTCGCAGATGCGCGCGGCGTACGCGGGGTCCGGCGGCCAACCGGCCTCGAGGTCGACGACCGGGTAGCAGAGCACCTGCCACGCAACGCGCGCCTCCGCGGCGGAGACTCCCGCGCGGGCGAGAAACGCGTCGTCTCGCGTGAGCGCCGTGTACGTGGCACACAGGTGCGCGCCGGCCGAGCAGCCGACGAGCCCGATGCGCGCCTCGTCAACGTGCCAGTCACCAGCACGAGAGCGCACAAGTGCCAGCGCGCGGGCGAGGTCCATCTGCGGCGCGGGCAGCAGTGGCGCTGCCTCGGCGGCATCGATCACCGTGTAGTCAAGGACAAAGGCCTGATATCCGCGGGCGAGAAGGGCCAGGGCGATCGGCTCACCCTCGCGGTCGGAGCAAAACGCGTAGCCGCCGCCCGGGCAGATCAGCGCAGCCGGCCTCCGACGCGCGGCCCGGTCCTCTATGTTGTCCTGCACGTATGCCGTGAGCGTGGGAATCTTTGCCCCGTGGCCAGCTCCCGGCAGCTCGATCTTCTCGACGCGCATGACAGCTCCTCTCGGCGGCGCGCGACACACGTCACGCCGATTCCCCGCCTCCTTTGCCAACATATGAAACTTTACATGATTCTGAGCGTGTTGCCGGTTGCGGGCGCAATCTCCCCGGCGGTTGTGCGCACTTGCGCCGGTTGTGCACGCTGTTGGCGATTGTGCGCACTCGTGCCGGTTGTGAGCACTCGTTACGGTTATGCGCACCCGCGGCGGCTGTGCGCACTCGTAACGGTTGTGCGCAAAGATTCATTTGCTATATTCCGAGCTCAGGAGCATGACGAGAATAACGAGGCGCTCCAGAGGTGCGCATAGCCGTCGGCGGTGCGCACAACCGTCGGGACTGCGCACAACCGCCGACGGTGCGCACAACCGTCATAGGCAGGCAGGCCGCACGCCTTCGGCGCCCCGAACCTCCTACAATGGGGAGCCGGAAAGGAGCCCGCATGACAAATCACGCGCAAGCCAGCGGGGCGACCGCACCGAGAATGCCCTCGCACTTTGCAACCACCACCGGCACCGCACGAAATAAAGCTGCCGAGAAAACCGCCCATTCGGCAACCAAAGGAGGAGCGTCGGCACAGCGCATCGGCGCCCTCGACGGACTGCGTGCCGTCGCCATCATCGGCGTGGTGCTCTACCATCTGCGGCCCTCGGTGCTTGCGGGCGGGTTTCTCGGGGTCACGGTCTTTCTCGTGATCACGGGCTTTCTCGCCACGCGAAGCGTCACGAGCGCACTTGACCGAGAGGCGTTTAGTTACGGGGGCTATCTCCTCAAGCGAGTCGTTCGTCTGCTCCCGCCGGTGCTCGTGATCGTTGCACTTACGGCTCTGGGCACCTATCTCGTTAGCCCGAGCCTCCTCCCCAAGGTCCAGGCGGACGCCCTCCCCGGGTCTCTCTTCTTTGGCAACTGGTCCTACATCTTCCGCCAGGTTCCGTACTTCCAGGCGGCGGGCCTGCCCTCGCCGCTCACGCACCTGTGGTACCTCGGCGTGGTCATGCAGTTCTACGTCGTATGGCCTCTCGTGCTCATGGCGATCTGGCGCACCGCTCGAACGCACAGAGGCGCGCGCCGCCGCGGGACCGCACTCACCTGCGTACTCATCCTCGCATCCGCTGCCGTCATGGCCCTCCTCCTCGACCCCTCGGGAGACACGACGCGCGTCTACTACGGAACCGACGCCCGCGCTGCCGAGCTTCTTGCGGGTTCGCTCGTCGCGCTCGCGCTCCCCGGCTCGGCAGAGAAGGACGGCAGGCATGTCAAGGCGGGCACGGCCGCGACCGTTCTTGCCACGATCGTCGGCGTCGTCTGCCTTGCCGCGCTTCTCGCCGGCTTCGTGCTCGCCAACGGCGAGGACCCCCTCATGTATCGCGGCGGCTACCTCGCCGCAGCGCTCGTCACCACCGCGCTGCTCGCCAGCGTCAAGCTTCCCGGATGCCCGCTCGGACGGGCGCTCTCCGTGGCCCCTCTGCGACTGCTCGGCACGCGCTCGTTCTCGATCTACCTTGTGCACTACCCCATGCTCATCCTCATGAACCCGGCCACGCGGACCACGGACGTCACATGGTGGGAGCAGGCGCTGCAGGTCATCCTGGTTCTGCTCGTGGCGGAGGTCTTCTATCGCCTGGTGGAGGCCCCGTGCGCGCGCTTCCTCGGGCACGAGAAGGGCAAGCGGCGCGCACGCGACATAGCCTCCGCCTCTGTGGCCGCCTGTCTCGGCGTCGTTGGGGCCTGCGCGGTGGGAGCTCTCGCGTTTGCGCCGGTGGACTGGCAGGCCATGGCGCAGGAGCGCGCGACGGTTCTGCGCCCCGAGCTCGCGGAAGAGCCCGAGGCCGCGGCTCCCGAGGCCACCACTCCCGAGGACGACTCGTCCGAGACCGACCCGTCCGAGGCCACCAACGCCCCGTCCGAGCCCACGTCTGAGAAGGGGGACTCCGAGAAGCCCGCGAAGGAGCCCGAAGAAAAGCCCGAGGAGCCCGAGCGGCCGGCGCCCGTTGCCGAGAAGGTCCCCGACAATCTCCCGTGGGAGTCGTGGAGCTTTGATCCCGAGACCGGCACCTGCGATGCCCGTGCCCTCATCATCGGCGACTCCGTCACCGAGGGTGCCGCGCCGGAGCTGAGGAAGATGCTCCCCAACGCCCTGGTCGACGGCAAGGTGAGCCGGCAGCTCTACGTGGGACAGGACGTCTACGCGGCAGATGTGGCAGGCGGCTACGACCCCGAGGTCGTTGTCTTCGCCCTTGGCGGCAACGGTCTCATCAGGGACAAGTCAACGGTACAGGCCCTCATCGACGTCGTGGGGGGAAAGCCGATGTTCTTTGTCACCATCCGCAGCCCCCTCGAGCTCCAAGACCTCAACAACGAGATCCTGCGCGACTTTGCCGCCGAGAACCCCAACGTGGGAATCATCGACTGGTGCGGGGCGAGCGAGGGACACAGCGAGTACCTCGTGGACGACGGCATTCATCTCACCGGCAAGGGAATGGTCGCGTTCTCCCAGCTCATTCGACAGGCGCTCTGCGGGCAGTAGGGCCGCTCCCGCTTTGGCCGACCCTGCACGCCTACCTGTTCGCACCCTTTGGGGGCCTTTTTCGATAGGTTTGTCTGGTCGCCCGTAGACGTATCATTGAGACGCACGCTCGTCTGACTGGAGGGCCATGTCACTTACCCGCAGATCCGCCGTGGCCCTCGGGCTTCTCATGCCGCTGGCACTGGCAGGCTGCTCCGCCGAGGAAGGCGGAGGCGCGCAGGCGGAGGGGCTTGGCGCTCTCGGCAAGGTCACGCCGCTGGCCCTCTCCCACGCCACGCAGTTCTCGCTCGACGCCTACGAGGGCGGCTTCCGGCTCGCAAGCCTTGCCAGCGGCGACCGCCTGCTCGTCGTACCCGAGGGCGCGGAGCCCCCGGCGGGCCTGCCTGCCGACGTAGCCGTGATCCGGCAGCCGCTCGCCAACGTCTACCTGGTCTCCACCGGCATGATCTGCCTCGTGGACGCCATCGGAGCGCTGGACGCGATTGGCGTCTCCTCCGTACGCGCCGAGGACTCCCCCGTTCCCGCCTTCACCGAGCGTCTGGAGGACGGGACCATCACCTACGGCGGCCTCTACCGCGCCCCCGACTACGAGCTCATCACGGCCAAAGGCTGCCCGCTCGCCATCGAGAACACCAACATCGACCATGTGCCCGAGGTCCGCGCCAAGCTCGAGGAGCTGGGCGTGACCGTCCTCATGGAGCAGTCGAGCCGCGAGGAGGACATGCTCGGGCGCCTGGAGTGGATCAAGCTCATGGGCACCCTCTTCGACCGCGAGGACGAGGCGGCTGAGGTCTTTGACAACGTGGCGACCCGCGTGGCGGAGGCGGCCGCCGAGGGGCCGCTCGGCAGGTCCGTGGCCTTCTTCTACGTGAACGAGGACGGCGCCGCCGTGACGCGCCGTAACGGCGACTACTTCTGCCAGATGATCGAGGCCGCGGGCGGCGAGTACGTGAGCTTTGCCGAGGAGGGCGCCACCGACTCCTCCCCCACCACCGTGACCGTGGAGATGGAGCGCTTCTACGAGGGCGCACGCGACGCCGATGTCATCATCTACAACGGCACGATCGACGACGGCGTGACCAGCCTCGAGGAGCTTGTCGAGAAGAACGCGCTGCTCGCGGACTTCCGCGCCGTGCGCAACGGCGACGTCTGGACCTGTGACGCAAACCTCTACCAGCAGATCACCAGCATGGCGGACATCATCTTGGACCTGCGCGCCGCCCTCAGCGGCTCGGGCGAGCCCGCCGCCTTCTTCTGGAGGCTGGGCTAGCGTGGCGCGCGCGACGGGCGACAAGGACGCGCGCATGCGGCGGGTGGTGACGTTTGACCTGGTGGTCCTTCTCGCCCTGGGCGCGCTCTTTGTGGCGAGCCTGTGTCTGGGCAGCGTTGAGACGTCGCCCGCGGAGGTGGCCCGCATCCTAGCCGCCGGTCCCGGCGACACCTCCACTGCGGCACAGGTCATCTGGCAGATCCGCCTGCCGCGCGCCATCGAGGCGGTGCTTCTGGGCGGCGCGCTCTCGCTCTCCGGGTTCCTGCTGCAGACGTTCTTCGCAAACCCCATCGCCGATCCCTTCGTGCTGGGCGTCTCATCCGGAGCCAAGCTCGTGGTGGCCGTGGTGATGATCGTGGTGCTGGGCGCGGGCCAGGTCATGAGCCCCGCGGCGTCCGTGGGCGCGGCGTTTCTCGGCTCGCTTCTCACGATGGGCTTTGTGCTGCTCATCTCGCGGCGCGTGCGCTCCCAGAGCATGCTCATCGTGGCCGGCGTGATGGTGGGCTACATCTGCTCGGCCGCCACCAACTTCCTCGTGGCCTTTGCGGACGACCAGTCCATCGTGAACCTGGACAACTGGTCGCGCGGGAGCTTTTCGGGTGCCACGTGGACCGACGTCGGCGTCATTGCCGTCGTGGTGCTCGCCGCCGGCGCCGCGGTCTTTGCGCTCTCCAAGCCCCTTGGCGCCTACCAGCTCGGCGAGCCCCATGCGCAGAGCGTGGGCGTGAACGTCGGCGGCCTGCGGATGCTCATCGTGCTGGTGTCCAGCCTGCTCTCGGCGTGCGTCGCGGCCTTCGCGGGACCCGTCTCGTTCGTGGGCATCGCGGCGCCCCACCTCGCCAAGCGCGGCGTGGGATCGTCGCGGCCGCTCCATGTGACGCCCGCGTGCCTGCTCACGGGCGCGGCGTTCTGCTGCGGGTGCGACCTCATTGCGCGCACGCTCTTCTCGCCGGTCGAGCTCTCCGTGAGCGCCGTCACCGCCGTCTTTGGCGCGCCCATCGTGATTGCCCTCATGCTCCGCGGGAGGGCCGGGAAATGAGCGCCGAGAAGAGCCAGGGGCCAGCGCGCGCCCTCGAGCTACGGGGGCTGGACGTGGGGCACGGCCGACGCGCACTCGTGCGGGATGTCTGCCTTGCCGTGAGACCCGGGCAGGTTGTGGCGCTGATCGGTCCCAACGGATCGGGCAAGACAACGATCCTGCGCACCGTTGCCGGGCAGCTGCGCGCGCTCGGCGGCGTCGTTGAGCTCTTTGGACGGACGCTGGGCGACGTCCCCGCAGCAGAGCGTGCCCGCACCATGTCCGTCATGCTCACGGGCCGCCCGCAGACGGAGCTCCTCACCTGCCGCGACGTGGTGGAGGCGGGCCGCTACCCGTTCACGGGCCGTCTTGGCGTCCTCGGCGAGAAGGACCACGAGACCGTCGCCGCGGCGATGTCCGCGACGGGCGTGCTCGGCCTGGCGGAGCGCGACTTCGCGCACGTGAGCGACGGCCAGCGGCAGCGCGTCCTTCTCGCCCGGGCGCTCTGCCAGGAGCCGCGCGTGCTGCTGCTCGACGAGCCCACGTCATACCTGGACGTACGCTCCCAGCTGGACGTCCTGCAGCTCCTGCGCCGCGAGGCGCGCGAGCGCGGCATCGCCGTGGTGGCGTCCCTGCACGAGGTCGACCTCGCCCAGAAGGCCGCCGACCATGTGATCTGCATCAGGGACGGGCGCGTCATGTGCCAGGGCTCGCCGGACGAGGTCTTCACCGCCGAGCGCGTCGCCGAGCTCTACGACCTAGCGCCGGGCGCCTTCGACCCGGCCTTCGGCAGCGTCGAGCTCGCGCGACCCGAGGGCGAGCCGGAGGTCTTTGTCATCGCGGGCGGCGGCACGGGAGCGACGTGCTTCCGACGGCTCGCGCGCGAGGGCGTGCCGTTTGCCACGGGCGTGCTGCACGAGCACGACGCGGACGGTCTGCTCGCGCGCAGCCTTGCCACGCTGGCGATCTTCGAGCGGGACTTCGAACCCGTGAGCGCAGAGTCAGCGGCACGCGCCCGCGAGGTTCTTCTCGCCTGCCATGAGGTCGTCTGCTGCACGAGCGGGTTCGGCACCATGAACGCCCGCAACGCCGAGCTGCTCGACGCCGCCCGCGCGGCCGGGATTCCCGTGCGCCACGAAGGGTCCCGCGCCGATTAACACGCACGGTTTGCAATGCGCGTAAATCTCAACTGGGAATATAGGGAATCGAAACACGTCGTGCGTGTTAATCCATGCCGTCAGACGCCGCCCCCGCCACAAACTCCTCCACGAACCCCTCGTTCCGGCCGAGAAGGGCCTCGAGCGCGCCACGTGCCTCGTCGGAGAGCCCCAGGGCGAGAAGGTCGCGCGCCATCCCCGCGTTGACGCGGGCGTCGCAGACGTCGCCGAGCTCGTCCTGGACCCCCTTCATCCGGGCGCCCTCGGCAACCGCCTGCTCGCCGAGCAGTGCGCCGAACGACTCCCCCACGTAGCGAACGCGCTTGGAGCGCTTGCGCAGCGTGTGCACGGCGTCTGCGTCCGTGCGGTCGACGGAGGCATACCCCTCGTCCACGGTGCGCACGAGCTCGTCGAAGACGGCGAGCACGTCGTCTCTCGTCACGCCGCGCCCGCGCACCGAGTCCTTCCAGGGAAGCGCCTCCACGCGCCTGCGAACGCGGGCCAGCGCCTGGCGGGTGTGGCGACCTCCCATGACGCCCACCACGCGGTTGCGCTCGAGGGCACGAAGCTCGCCGATCCTCTCAGGGAGCTCGCCGCACGGCGCGCCCAGCGCACGGACGTCCCTCAGCATCACGTCGTACTCGCGCAGGCGCGAGGTCTCTATCACCACCGACCGCAGGTCCGCCTGAAGCAGGCGATGGCGGAGGCGCTTGAGGAACGGGGAGACAAACGCCAGCAGACTTCTCAGCGTGCGGATGGAGATGCGCAGCTTGTGGATGGTCTCGACGTCGTCCGGATTGGCGAGAAACGCCTCCAGGCGCATGTCAACCTCGTCGCAGGCCGCCCTTAGCACGCGCGCGAGCTCTTCTCGAACGTCCGCCATGCCCTCTCCCCCTCGATTTGTGACAGTCGGCTACGACCCCATTGTCACATGTGACAGTTGGCTACGACCCCATTGTCACACGACCCCATTGTCACAGAGTCGAGCGACTGCATCCAGGCGATGTAGACGCTCGGGTAGTGACCGTAGAGGACCTGCATGGGGTTCACGTCCGCGAGAAGGTCCTTCACAACGGTGGCCCCGCCGCCAAGCGTCGCCAAATCGTCGGCCGTGGGGATCTCGCGTCCCAGGTCCTCCACGAGCTTGTCCACGTGCTCGCGGTCCTCGGGCACGTAGGGACACGCAACGCCCGTGTTGGCCTCGAAGACCTCGCACATGGCCTCGTGCGCCTCGTCGAAGCCCTCGTCGCCATAGCCGGGGAGCCACAGGTCGTGCCCAAAGCGCTCGTAGCCCCAGGATGCAAGCGGAAGACGCGGCACCATGTCACTGGGGTTCATGACGTTGAAGATGTTGTCGTAGAGGGCATCGCGCGCCGTATCAAAGGTCGTAACCTCGGGCGTGGCAAAGGTGTAGCAGTAGATGCTCGAAAGCGGTGCCAGCACGCGCAGGCCCTGCGACATCTCGTCGGCGTACGCGGCCGCGATGTTTGCCGCTGCGGCACCACGCGAGTGCCCGGTGAAGAGCAGGCAGATATCGTCCGTGCCGTCGAGCCCCGCCTCCTCGGTGATGCGCGCCATGAGCTCGTCCACGATCTCGCGCGCGGCCTGGGCGAAGCCCTCGTGCGTGATCTCGTCCATGTCGTAGACAGCGGCATCGCCCATGTTGAGGTCGCTCAGCCACTCGGAGCCGTAGCTGCCGCGGATGGACACGAGGAAGAGGGTCTTCTCGGCCCCGTCCGCGCTGGTCACGTGCTTGGTGGCAACCGAGTAGGCAACCACGTCGTCCGTACCGGTGATAAAGTCCACGATCTCATCGAAGATCTCGCTGCGGTACTGGTAGGACGCCGTGGAGATCTGCTCAAAGCCCAGCGCCGCGAGCGCGGCCTCCATGTAGGCCGGCGAGTCGGACCCCGCCTGGTAGTATGCGGACTCGGAGTTGGCCACGGCAGAGAGCACGGAGCACGTGGTGGCGAGCTCGTGGTTGTAGACGGTGGGATCCTGGAAGAACCAGTCGTCATCCCAGGCCACCTCGGTGGAGATGGTCTCCGCACCGGTGGCCATACTCGTGAAGTCGATGTCTGCCGTGAAGGCGCCGGTGCGCCCGGTAGAGCCCTCCAGCGCGGCAAACTCGCTCGGTGCCTGGACCACGCCCTCGCCGCGGCTGCGCTGGTCGAGCCGGTGCCACACGCCGATCGCAAGCGCCACGCCGGCCACGACCACGACGACCAACAGGCCGAGAAGAACGCGCCTCCCCCAATGTGGACGCTTTTCACAATCGGACAAGGATGACTCCCTCGTCTCGTGGGACAATACAGACGTGTCTCATTGTCACACGAAAGGTCGACCATGGCCAACATCGCGATCGTCACCGGGGCGTCGTCCGGGCTCGGCGCAGAGGACGTGCGCCGCGTGGCGCGGCGCGGCCTGAGGGCCGCTCGCGCCGGACACGCCCTCTGCATCCCGTCCGCGGACATGCGCGCCTTCTATGCTGCCGCCAGGCTGCTCCCCTATCCGCTCGCCCTCAACCTGGAGAGAGCGCTCATGCGCCCGTAGCGGCAAACCCTGCCTCGCTATGTGAAAATGAACGAAGTCCGAGTGTCAACACGACGAAAGGAATCACATGGACATCCAGGCAATCATCGCTCAGATCTCCGCCGCCCTCGCGGACGCCCCCGAGAAGATCAAGGACTTCGTCACCGATCCCAAGGGCGCGATCGAGGACCTCACGGGCCACTCCGTGAACGACGACGACCTCTCCAAGATCGTCGACGGCGTGAAGGACGGCATCTCCGGCGGCGTCGACAACCTCGGCGACCTTGCCGGCAATCTCGGCGACATGCTCGAGAACAGCCCGCTCGGCGGCATCGCCGACAGCCTCGGCGGCCTCTTCGGAAAGAAGTAGCCCATGGGCGAGAAGGACGGCGTGGCCAGCGGAGCGTCGAGCCTCGTTCGCTGGGGCATCGTCGGCGCGGGCAACATCGCCCACCGCTTCGCGCGCAGCCTCGCAAGCGAGCCGCGCTCGGAGCTCGTTGCCATCAGCTGCCGGAGCACCGCCAAGGCGACCGCATTCGCGCTCGAGCACGGCATGTCCACCGAGGACGCCCTCTCCGACGAGGCGCTCGGAGGCGTTGCCGGATCGGCCCACGCCGCCCTTCTCGCCAGACCTGATGTCGACGCCGTCTACGTCGCGCTCCCCCATCACCTCCATGCCGAGTGGGTGGTCGCGGCGCTGAGGGCGGGCAAGGCGGTTCTCTGCGAGAAGCCGCTCTGCGTGAGCCCGGAGGAGACGGCGCTTCTCGCCCGCACGGCCCATGAGACGGGAACCCTTCTCATGGAGGGCATGAAGACGCGCTTTCTGCCGCTGTACCGGCGCGTGCGCGAGCTCGTCGGACAAGGTGCGATCGGGCGGCTGACGCGCGTTGAGGCCGTGCTCCAGAACGCCATGCTGGACCGCATCTTGCGCGGCGGCGACTACCTGTCCTCGCCGGTGGGCGGTGGCATGCTGCTGGATACCGGCATCTACTGCGCGGCCTGGATCGAGGACTACCTCTCCGGACCGTTTGAGGTGACGGGTGCCGAGGCACGCTGGGAGGCGGGCGTGGACTGCGCCGTTGACGCCGAGCTGCGCTTTGGCGAGGGGACCGCGCGGCTGCTCGCCGCCGCGGACCGTGACAACACGCGCTACACGAGACTCGTGGGGACCGAGGGGCAGATCGTGGTCGACCAGCCCCACAGACCCACGCACGCGCGCCTGGAGCGGGCTGGCAAGAAGCCCGTGGAGCTGGACCTCCCCCTTCCCGTGGACGACCTCTACGGCGAGATCGAGCACTTCGTTGACCTGCTGCTTGACGGCAGCGTGGAGTCGCCCGTCATGCCGCTCGCCGCCTCGCAGCGGTGCGCGGACATGCTGGGGGCGATCGGCGGCGCGATCAGGGGCGACGGCCGAAAGGGCTAGTCGCCCGCGACTCGCAAAGGCCTATCGAAGGAGATAGGCGGAGACAATCTCCGCATAGTAGGCGGTGTGCGGCGCGTCCGTGGAGTAGTAGCGCTCGCGCAGGTCCTCCGGGAGGCGCGACTCGTTCTGCTCGTCCTTGTAGAGCACGCGGCACTCCAACGTGAGGGGGAGCTCTTTGATGGCGGGGGCGGCAACCTCCTCGCCGTCCACGAGCGTGAGGCCGAGCTCGGCAACCTTGTCCATGTCGCGTCCGCTCTTTGATCCGCAGACCGCCAGGATCTGGTTGATGCGCTGGTCGAGGTCCTTCTCGCCCGTGCGCATGGGCACGCTGACCGAGAACTCTCCGCTCTTCTCAACGAGGCCGTAGGTGAAGCGGCTGCTGCGGACGTACGCAACGAAGAGCTGCTTGCCCCATTCGACGCCCAGCGTGCCCCAGCCGATGGTCATGGGGTTGGCGCGGCCGTCCGCGCTCGCGGTCAGCAGCACGCCCTGGGGCAGCTCGCGCAGGATGGTGGGTGCGTACTCGGTGACGTCGATCTTCTCGCGCATGATGGCCTCCGACTCAACGTAGAATCACAGCAACGCCATTATAGGAGGGGAGCCGCCATGAGCAGCCTCGAGAACGTCCGCGTGTTCACCCAGAGCGCCATCCGAATCGAGGGGGTGGCGGGAACCGTCGTCTGCTTTGACCCCTTTGCGCTGACCGACGCCGAGGCCGCGCACGACGCGGACTACGTGCTGATCACCCACGCCCACTACGACCACCTCTCGCCCGAGGACTACGCGCGCGTGGCCGGCGAGAAGACCGTGGTCGTGGCGCCGGCGAGCATGGCGGGCGACATCGCGGGGCTGGGCGCTGCCGAGACGCACCTCATGGGCGCGGGCGAGAGGCTGGAGCTGCCGGGGCTTTGCGTGGAGGCCGTGCCCGCCTACAACGTGGAGCCCGAGCGCCTGGGCATGCACCCGCGCGAGAACGGCTGGCTCGGCTACGTGGTCACGATCGACGGCGAGCCCACGCGCTACTACGTCTCCGGAGACACGGACCAGAACCCGGACAACGAGGTCGTGAGCTGCGACGTCGCGCTCGTGCCGATCGGCGGCACCTACACCTGCGACCCTCGCCAGGCCGCAGCCTTCGTGAACGCGCTGCGGCCGCGCGCCGTGGTGCCCACCCACTACGGCAGCATCGTCGGCACCTACGCCGACTTCGACGCCTTTGCCGCCGAGGTAGATCCCACGATCGAGGTCATCCGCAAGCTCGAGCGATGATTCAAAAGGGGACAGACCCCTTTTGAATCATTTTGCGTAGAACTCCGCGAGGTCGGCGCCCATCGCCTCGAGCGTGGGCACGTCGACGTAGGCCATGTGGCCGCAGCCGTAGAGCCTATAGCTCACGCGCTCCTTGAGGGCAGGGGGCAGGAACAGACAGGACATGTCGTGCACCACGTTCCAGTAGGTGGTCGCCGCGTCGTAGCGGCCACCGAGGATGAGCAGGCGCATCGTGGGGTTGCGCTTCATGGCCACGGCGATGTCGTAGGTGACGTTGGGCGCGGTGGCGGGCTCCTCCGTGCCAGGCTCCTCGTGCGTCCAGTTCCAGGCCACGCCTACCTTGCTGTAGTTGCTCACGAGGTAGGTGGGCGCGCCGGCAAAGCCGATCTCGTCGAGGTGCGCGCGGAAGGCGGCGTGCCAGACGCTCTCCACCGCGTCGTCAGCCGGGTCCTCAGCGGCAAAGAAGGCCGTGGACCCCTGGACCGGCAGCGGCGCAGCCGAGGTGAAGCGCATGTCCAGGCGACCGGTGACCAGACCTTCGTCCGCGAGCAGGCTGCGGCGGAAGGTGTCGAGGTCAACGCGCAGGTTGCACCGCTCGATCTGCTCGACGGGAAGGCCGATCAACTTGGAGATGCGCCGCGCCACGGAGGTCTTCTCGCGCGCGGGCAGGCGGTCGCCGCGCAGCAGCGCCGGGGCGTAGACGCGCTCGGTGAAGTCCATCGCGTCCTCGAACCACTGGACCTCGTCGGCGCCCTTGCCGGCGCGGCCGAAGTAGTGGGCCGTCGCGGCAAAGGTCGGCAGCATGCCCAGGTAGTAGAGGTCCTCGCCGGGCAGGGTCTGCACCCAATCGAAGATCGCGGAGAGCATGATGACGCCACGCACGGGCACGTTCTTCTCGCCCAGCACGCGCATGAGGACGGCGTTGCGGATCGTGCCGTACGACTCGCCGAAGAGGTAGACCGGCGAGCCCCAGCGGTGGTTGGCCGTGAGCCACGCGACGATCGCGCGGGCGAAGGCATCCGCGTCGCCGTCCACGCCCCAGACGGTCTTGGGGTCCACGCCCTCGGCGATGGCCGAGTAGCCGGTGCCGAGCGCGTCCAGGAAGACGAGGTCACTCTGGCGTAGCAGCGTGTGGGGGTTGTCCTCAACGCGCGCGGGCAGGGAGAGGTGCGCGGTGCCGTCCGTGGCCACGCGGCGCGGGCCGATGCCGCCGAGGTTCACGGGGACCGACGAGCTGCCCGGGCCGCCGTTGTAGCAGAAGGTCACGGGGCGGGCGCTCTTCTCGCCCTCGAGCTTGGCCACGTAGGAGAGGCTGAACATCTTGCCGATGAGCGAGCCGGTGTCCGTGCGGACGTCGAGGTGGGCGGCCGTGGCGGTGTAGTCGATGCGCTGGCCGTCTGTCTCCCACGCAAGGTCCTTGCTCGCGGCTTCCGGGAGGCCTAGGCGTTTCTCGGCCGGGGCCGTAATCACCTCGTCCGTTGCCTGGGTGGTCTGCTGCTGGACGCTCTGCTCGTCTGCCATGTCCGCCTCCGTCTGACGAAAGGTCCTGCGTTTCCCCCACTCTACCGCTAAGCTGGGGTAAGGGAGGTCATCATGTACGGAAAAGCCGAGACGCTGGAGTTGCTCGACCACGAGGGGATTGCCTACGAGCTCTACGAGCACGTGGCGGTCTACACCGTCGCGGAGGCTGTGGCCGCGGGCATCCCCCATCGCGAGCTCGGCGCCAAGAACCTCTTTCTGCGGGACGACAAGCACCGTGCGTACTACCTCGTCTGCCTTCCGGACGAGAAGAACGTCTCGCTGCGAGAGATCCAGGAAAGCCTGGGGTCGCGGCGACTCTCGTTTGCGAGCGAGCAGGACCTGCGCGCGATGCTCGGCTTGGTGCCGGGCGCCGTCACGCCGCTCGGCGCGCTGAACGATGCCGAGCGGCACGTGGAGGTCGTGCTCGACCAGGCGCTCGTCGATGCCGGGCGGGTGACCGTTCACCCCTGCGACAACACCGCAACCGTCCTTCTCGCCACGACGGACCTGATCATGCTGCTGCGCGCGCACTGCCACGACGTCCGCGTGGTTGATCTGTAGCGCTCCGTCAATTCGAGACACCGTGCGTCTCGAATTGTGCACACGCTGCGTGCACTTTCTTGACGCATTGAGTCCAGAATCTCCAAGCCAAGGATTCGGCACACGGCGTGTGCCGAATCAGGGCTGTGAACGCACTGAGTTCACAATCTAGGCAATCGCCTGCTCTGAGGCACGACGCTCTGCCAGCTCAAAGATGAACGGCGCGTTATTCCGGACAAAGACGTCGAGTTCTGCCAGCTCTTCACCCGAGAAACCTGTTACATCAAACCACCTATGAGCCGGCAACAGGCATCGCGCGGAATCGAAACCCATGTCAACGGGCCTCTCTACGGCAACCTCGAGCGTACCGTCCTCGCGAAGGTCGGAGTAGGCAACCTGGGTCTCATCGGCAAGTTGCACGTAGCCCCACATCACCTGAACCGGCCTCCTCAGTCTCCCTTCCACTAGTTTACCCATAGCACTTACCGTCCCGTTTGTTCGTGATCGAATAGGAAGAGTCGTCGACATCAAAATAAGCGAATTACTCGTCTCGCTCCGCACGGGCCTCAGCAATCGCACGGCGTGTGGGCTCGAGGGCGTCGGTCAGCTCCTCCTCGGTAGGCAGGCATGTGACGTAGCTCGACGCGAAGAGTCCCTTGCCGTCGGCAAGCGCGGAGTACTTTGCCACCGTCCGGTCGGAGCTCGAACAGAGGATGAGTCCGATGGTCGGGTTGTCGCCAGTGCCCGCGTACTTCTCGTTGAACAGACGGACATAGAAGTCCATCTGACCAACGTCCTTGGCGTTGAGCGGGCGCGTCTTGAGCTCGATGAGCACGTAGCACTTGAGCTTGATGTTGTAGAAGACGAGGTCGACGTAGTAGCTCGCCTGCTCGCTGTCGAGCCGGTACTGGCGGCCAACAAAGGCAAAGCCGCGTCCCAGCTCCAACATGAACTCCTGCAGCCGCGTCATGAGCGCCTGCTCAAGCTGGTGTTCGTCAAAGTCCGTGCGACCGCCCAGGTCCAGGAAGTCCAGTACGTACGGGTCCTTGATGAAGTCGTCCGCTGTCGTCGCCGGCTCGGAACGTTGAATCTCAGAGCGAATGAGTTCGCGCTTCTCTCCCTGCGAGGAGAGCAGGCGCTCGCGATAGAACGTTGCGATCTGGTGGTCGAGCTGACGAACGGTCCAATGTTCCTCAGCCGCTGCGTGCATATAAAATTCACGCTGTTCTTGGTTGGGAATACGCATCAGCCTGCGGTAATGCGACCAGCTCAATTCTTGACACACTGTGTCAAGAATTGGAAAGGCTTGGTAGAACTTACGCATATTGGTGAGATTGGTGTAGTCAAACCCTTTCCCATACTCCGCCGTCAGCCTTTCGGCAAGATATCGCACCAGATGCTTCCCGTACTCTGCGCGCTCCCCCGTTGCCTCCACGATCTGACGCCCAATCTCCCAGTACGCCTCGACCATAGCGCTGTTGACAGCACGCTCCACCTTGCCGCGCGCGGACTCCAGCGTCTCGCGAACGGATACGTAAACCTGCTCGTCGTTCTTCTCGTCAAACTGCTTGATGGACTTCTTGGCCATAACTGAACCCCCGTCTCACTCACGGCAAATAAACCTGCACAGACTGTGAGCTCCGGACTTTTGGGGTGCCGGACGACGGGGGCGCGTGCCCGCCCGAGAGCTTCAAGTGTGACCAGTCCCTACTGCCCCTGGTCACCCGCCGACACGTACCATTGGGGGCCTCCGTGCCGCTCTTGTCGCTCCCGTACCTTGGTGAGAGTATAGCACAGTTGAGAACGTTTGTTCGCTAGTATCTTTTTCCGGATATTTCGATTCGAAACACGGCGCGTCTCGAATTGCGCACCCACTGCGTGCACTTTCTTGACACATTGCGTCAAGAATCTCCAGACCTGTGATCCAAAAGAGGTCTGTCCCCTTTTGGATCACTCGTAGTGGCGGACGTCCTTCTCGAGGTGGCGACGCTTCTCGATCGTGGGGCCCAGGGCGTTGATCTCCGCGTAGCGCGGGCAGTCGCGACCGTGATCGTTGATGATGCCGCAGGCTTGGAGGTGTGAGTAGACCGTCGTGGGGCCCAGATACTTGAAGCCGCGTCGGCGCAGGTCAGCCGCAATACGCGCCGAGAGGCCGTTGCTCACGGGGATCCACCCGTCAGCGTGCTTGTTGTAGAGAATCGTCTTGCCGTCCGAGAAGCCCCAGAGGTAGGCGTCAAAGCTGCCAAACTCCTCACGTACCTGTTGAAAGCAGCGCGCGTTGCCGATGATGGCCTCGACCTTGCGGCGAGAGCGGATCATCCCCGGCGCCTCCAGGATGCGCTCAACGTCATCCGAGCCGAACGCCGCCACGGCGTCAAAGTCGAAGCCCGCGAAGCACGCGCGGAACACCTCGCGCTTGTGCAGCATCATGGTCCAGTTGAGCCCGCACTGCATGACCTCGAGCGAGAGGAACTCAAACTGCCCGCGGTCGTCGTGCAGCGGTACGCCCCACTCTTCGTCGTGGTAGCGCAGGCAGAGCTCATCGGTGGTGTCCCAGTCGCAGTAGGACATGCGGCGCTCCGTTCTTCTCGGCTTGACGGGTCTATTATCTGACAAACGAGAGGAGCATCGCATGGCCACGGGATTTGACATCGAGCGCTTTGTCCGCGCACAGGGCGGTGGCGTCTACGAGCAGGCGCTCGCCGAGATTCGCGCGGGGCGCAAGCGGAGCCACTGGATCTGGTTCGTCTTCCCGCAAGCTCGCGGCCTCGGGCGCAGCCCCATGGCGGAGCGCTACGGCATCGCCAGCCGAGCAGAGCTTGACGCATATGTAAACCATCCCCTGCTCAGGGCACGTCTGCTCGAGATTTCGCATGCGCTTCTCGCCTTGCCCGGGAGCGACCCCGTGGCCGTGTTGGGAGACATCGACGCGCTCAAGGTCCGCTCGTCGATGACGCTCTTTGAGCTCGCAGGTGTCGACCCCGTCTTTGGCGCCGTGCTGAACAAGTACTACGGCGGCAGCCGCGACGAGCTCACGCTGCGAATCGTAAACGAGGCCTGGGGACACAACCAGGAATGATCCAGAAGGGGACTGCCCCTTTGTCTCACTCCTCGATGTGGCGGATGGCGGGGATTGCCCAGGTCACGCAGGCGAGAAGAATCATCGCGGCGCCGGCGCCGACAAACCACGCCGGCGCGCCAACGGCATCCGCGAAGAGCGACGAGAACGCCAGCCCAAGCGGCATCGCCCAGGACATGATGGCGCCGTAGAGGCCAAAGACGCGCCCCAGGTACTCGGGCGGAACCTTCTCCTGCATGAGGGCGGTCTGCGGTCCAGAGTAGAACGGCGAGCTCAGTCCCATGAGGAAGCTCATCACAAAGAAGAGCTGCATGCCGCCAGCGCTTGGCCCCGCGCAGCCCGCGACCAGCGTCGCAAATCCGTAAAGTGCCGTGGCAAAGCAGACCGTGAGCGCGCGGTTCCTGAAGCCGCCCGTTGCCGTGAGCAACGCTGAGCCCGCGATCATGCCCACCGAGAACACGATCTCCGCCGTGGCGGCGTCACCCGTGGTGCCGCCGAAGTGGTCGAGCGTCATGAGCGGAAAGAGCGCCGATATGGGCGAGAAGACCAGCGTGAAGACGAAGCCGCACCACAAAAGCGCGAAGAGGCCGCGGTAGCCGCGCAGGACGCGGTAGCCGTCGGCGGTCTCGGCAGCCAGGGCGCGCGCCTGCGCCACAAGGCCGAGGTTCTTCTCGCCTGCCGCCGCGTTTTGGCCGGTGCCGCCCACGTCGAGCCTTGCCGCGAGCACCGCCACCGTGGCGAAGAGCGCACCCACCACATCCAGCGCGATCATAGCCGTGAGGCCCCATAGCGGATAGATCACCGCCGCGACGGCCGTGCCGAGGATGTAGCCGCCGGACTGGACGGCCTGCGTCACGCCCGCAAGGCGTGTGAGGTGCTCGGCGGGCGCCACGAGAGGCGTAAGCGCCTGGAAGGCCGGCGTGTGTAGAGAGCTGCCGATGGCCCGCACGAAGAGTGCGACCATGACCACCCACACAGGAAGCACACCAGTGAGCGAGACTGCCGCCACGACGGCGCTCACCGTGGCGATGAAGAGGTCCGCCCCGATGAGCGTAGTCTTGAGCGGCAGACGGTCGACGATGGTCCCCGCGAAGGTACCAAAGAGCGCGAGCGGCAGGAAGCCCGCGAGCGACGCCAGCGAGAGCATGCTCGCCGAGTTCGTGGTGAGCGTGATGTGCCAGACAAAGCCCATCTGCAGAATGGAGCTCGTGAGCACCGAGACCAGCTCGCCGCCCCACACGCACGCGAGCTTGAGCTTCCAGGAGTTGCTTGCCACTCTTCTTTCCTCCTGTGTGAGAATGAGACAAAGGGACTGTCCCTTCATATCATAGGAAAGGACTCGCATGGACGAGCTCGAGATGATTGAGAAGAACGCTGCACCCAGCTCGCAGGCGGTGCTCTACCGTCCCGCGCCCACCGTGGAGGAGCGCCGGGCCGCCGGGCGCGCCGCGCGCGAGGCCTGCCCGATCGAGACGCTCGGCACCTGGGAGCCGCGTACGTCCAGCGAGCCGGCAATCGACCTCATCGAGCAGCAGTCCGTCACGCGCGACCCGGGCCTCGTGCCGCTGCGCTACGAGCGCATGGGCGTCTCGCCGTTCACGTTCTACCGCGGCAGCGCCGTCATCATGGCAGCAGACCTCGCCACGATGCCCGTCACCGGCATCGAGGTCCAATGCATCGGCGACGCGCATGTTGGCAACTTCGGCATCTTCATGAGCCACACGCGCCACCTTGTCTTTGACGTTAACGACTTTGACGAGACCTCGCCCGGGCCCTGGGAGTGGGACGTCATGCGCCTTGTGGCGAGCATTGAGATCTGCGGGCGCGACCGGGGCTTCTCCAAGCAGGACCGCAAGGACGCCGTGCACGCCTGCGCCAAGCAGTACCATCGCACGATGTCACGCTTCGCGGGGATGGGCGAGCTTGACGTCTGGCACGCCCACCTCGACGTCGAGCGCATGCTCGACGAGTTTGAGCTTGACGGCAAGACCGGCCGGACCATCCGCAAGGTCGTGGAGAAGGCGCGCGAGAAGGACAGCGTGCGAGCAGCGGATCGACTCACGGTGCGCGACGGGGGCCGCCTGCGCTTTGACACGCGCCCGCCGGAGCTGGTGCCGCTCTCGGAACTCTCGTCCGTCCAGGGCTACGACGCGGCCCAGCTGAGCCATGCGCTGCGCGGCCTGCTCGACGCCTACTTCGAGAGCCTCCCTCGCGACTGCCGCGTTCTTCTCGGCAGCTATCGCCTGCAGGACGCCGCGCGCAAAGTGGTGGGCGTGGGGTCGGTGGGGCGCCGCGCCTGGATTGCGCTGCTCACTGGGCGCGACGAGGATGACCCGCTAGTCCTCCAGGTCAAGGAGGCTGAGGAGTCCGTCGTGGAGCGCTTCTGGCGACCGAGCGGCTTTGCCAGCCACGGCGAGCGCGTGGTGGAGGGCCAGCGCCTCGTGCAGTCCACGAGCGACTTCCTGCTGGGCTGGACGAGCGTGCCCACGGCGGACGGCGGGACGCGCGACTACTACGTGCGCCAGCTCTGGAACGGCAAAGGCTCCATCGACCTCGCCGCGGTGGGCCCGGAGAGCCTCGAGAACGTCGCGCGCCTCTGCGCGTGGTCGCTCGCGCACGCGCACGCCCGCACCGGCGACGAGGTCGCCATTGCGACCTACCTCGACGACGGACACGCCTTCGAGGACGCCATGTGGGACTTCGCCCGCGCCTACGCCGACCAGAACGAGGTCGACTACCAGGCGTTCATTGAGCGAATCGACTCGTAGTCGCCGAACTTCCAATGACGTTCAACGGCATGCCATTCTTTCGAGATGCCAGAATAGCGCGGGACACCCCGCGTCAAACGCGGCTTGCGATGTCCTCCGGCGTCGGAAGGACTCCGCGCATCTCCTCGGGGAGCTCGTCCGCGGTTCTGTACTCGCTCACCCCGATGGGGGCTGACGCGCTGCGCAGAGAGTACTCGACGATGGTGTTGTCCTTCGTCTTGCAGAGCAGGAGGCCGACGGTGGGACCGTCGTGCTCGTTACGGAGCAGGTCGTCAACGGCGGCGACGTAGAACCCGAGCTTTCCCGTATACTCCGGACGGAACTCGCCCGCCTTGAGCTCTATGACGAAGTAGCGCGACAGCCTCGTGTTATAGAAGAGGAGGTCGATGTAGAAGTCCTTGCCGGAAACCGCTAGGTGGTACTGCCTGCCCATGAACGCGAAGCCGGTGCCCAGCTCGAGGAGCAGCCCCGTGATGTTCCTGACCATCTCGTCCTCGAGCGTCTTCTCCTCGACGCCCTCGTCCGCGGTTACGAAGTCGAAGATGTAGGGGTCCTTGAGAACCTCCTGAACCATCTCGCTGTCCGCCGGCGGGAGCATGCGGTCGAAATTGGTGACTTTCTGGACCTCGGATTGGCGCTCGAACAATCCGGTGGACACCTGATGCATGAGCGTCGCGCGGCTCCAGCCATGCTCGGCCGCCTTCCTCATGTACCAGTCTCGTCTATCCCGGTCCCTAACCTTGTCAAACAGATACATAGTATGACCCCAGGGAATTTGTGCAGCAAGCTGCTGCACAAATTCGAGGTCGTACTCGCGCGCAAGCCGAAGCATGTACTTGAGGTTGCGGACCGAGAAGCCCTTGATGCCTGGATACGCGAGCCTGATGTCGTTAGACAAGGAGTCGATAAAGCGATTGCCCCACTCGGAGTGCTCGTTGATGAGCTTGCCGATCCTCCAGTACATGCAGATGACCTCGCTGTTGACCGCAAGCACGGCGCGCGCCCGCGATCCGGAGATCTCTCTTTTAATGTGCTCGAGCGTTTCCATGTAGCTTGCATCGTTGCACAGCAGCTCATCCATGGCGTCTCCTAGTCAAAGGTCTCGAGGTACTCCGCGCAGGTCATGGCGCGG
Organism: uncultured Olsenella sp.; assembly: GCA_949287905.1. Lineage (GTDB taxonomy): Bacteria > Actinomycetota > Coriobacteriia > Coriobacteriales > Atopobiaceae > Thermophilibacter. The sequence continues at coordinate 28,179 of CASEHX010000009.1, read as the reverse complement.
ACCTTGGACCGCTTGAACGCGTCCGCGTCGCGCGTGAGGATGACGTCCACGTCGTTGAGCTCGGCGCAGGCGCGGATGAGGCCGTCCTCGAAGTCCGACTCGCCGCAGCCGAGCGAGAGCTCGCACTCCTCCGCGCCCATCGGCGCGATAACGAGCAGCTCACGCAGCCACTCTATCGATCTTCTCGCCTGTGCCTCGCCGTACTGACGTTGAAGCACGTAATACGTGTCCTTGAGAGACCCCACGGCAACGAGCCCAAGGTCTCCCCCACCGTTGCAACGGTGAAGGACCTCGCACGCTTCCGCCGACTGCGGGCGCTCCCTGCAAACCGCGTCGAGAAGAACGTTGGTGTCCAAGAGTAGCCTCCTGCTGTTGAAGTCACGCATAGCGGCTCGCAATCATGTCGCGCATCTGCTCCTTGGTGAGGTTGACCAGCCACGGCTCGGCCTCGGGAAGGCTCTCTCGGAACTCCATGAAACGCTCCCAGGTACCGCGGGGCTCCTCTGCCGGCGCCTCCTCCGGCACCTCTCCCGTGCGCGCGATGTTCTCCCAGACCACCTTGATGACCTCGGCCGGCGTGGACCCAGCCGCGCGGATGTAGGCGTCCGCGCGCTGACGGATCTTCTCGTCCACGCGCCCGGAAACGACTGCCGTTGCCATGCGAGCCTCCTTTGTAGACGTGTCTACATAGTAGCAGAGGCACAGGACAAAGGGACGCTACCCCTCCCGGTCGAACGCCTCCCAGAGCAGCGTCACGATGCCGCAGACGAGGCCACCCACCGGCCAGGCCACCCAGAACCACATGGCCGAGGTGCCCTCCGGGGTCCAGGAGTCCATATTTGGCGCCGAGAACACCGGCGCAAAGAGAAGCGCCAGGCCCACAATCGTGGCCACGATCATGATGGCGCCGCACACGGCGCCGAGCTTCTTGCCACGTCGCTTCTGGGCGAGAAGAGCCTCGCGCTGCGCCTCGTCCAGCTCTGCGGATACGATGTCCTCCACCTCGAGGTCCTCCCCGACGGAGCGGTTGTACTCCTCGACGTTGACCCGCCCGAGCAGCATGCCGCCGCGCACAATCCACCACACGCCCAGAGCGATGAAGAGCATGAGCAGGAAGAGCCCCCAGTTCTCCGCGGTCTTCTCGAGCATGAGCACGCAGCCGATGCCCGCGAAGATGAGCGCGAGGCCAGCGATGAGCGCCGTCGAGAACTGCCGACGGGCCGCGGCGCGGTCCTCGTCGGTGTAGAAGTCCTCCACGTAGGGGTGCGCCTTCTGGAACGCCGTGTGCTCCATGCCCGCGGGCACGAGAAACGCGAGGCCAGCGAGGATGCCCACGAGCACGATGATCACGAAGAGGCCGTCGCGCCCGTTCCAGGACGCCAGCTCGACGGAGCCCTCGAAGAGCAGGCCAAGCGCGATGCCCAAGAGGATGAGCGCCACGCCGGTGGGGACCTTGAGCGCCATCATGCGCTGGTGCTCCTCGTAGCCGCAGACGTCGGTGGGCGGGCCGGCGGGGATGGGGGCGGCCGTCGCGGGCGCGGCGCGGCCGGTGAGGTCGCCCGTCACGAGCTCGTCAAGCGTGCAGTCGAAGATCTCGCACATCTTGAGGAGCTTGTCCATCTCCGGCTGACTCCTCTCTGCCTCCCACTTGGTTACGCTCTGGCGGGAGACGCCGAGCAGCATGGCCAGCTGCTCCTGGGTCATGTTGCGCTCTGCGCGCAGGTGCTGGAGGTTGTCGCGAAAGCTCATGGTCTGCCCTTCGTCGGGGGTGTGCGCTGTCTGCCGGCACCTTGTATTCTGCGGGCGCGCACGGAGCAATTCTACCAACCGACGGTAAGCAATTTGGCTGGTTTTGAGGCAACCGGGAGGCACCCGCCGGTTGCGCGCCGCAGGTAGAGGGGCTTATCGCCAATATGACAGGGGGACGGAGCGGCGACAATGCCTCCGTCCCCCTGTCACGTCAGGGATCCGTAAGGGTTTCGCGGGCGCGGAGCGCGATGGGATACCTTGGAGGCAACAGCGAGGAGGTTTCATGGCCGAGAAGAACGCGCGCGAGCTTCGGGACGCCGCCAAGCACGTCCTCATCCACGCGGCAGGCTACCTGCTCACGTTCGTCGCACTGAACGCGCTCTCCTTCGTCGCGCCCAGCCACGAGCTCGCGATGCTTCTCGCCGTGCTGTCGCTGGCGGCCTACCCCATCGTCGCATGCGTCTACTACATCGTCCGGTCCTTCGCCGACTACCGCGCCGGCCTCACCGTCGCGATTCCCTTGCCTGCGCGCCTCCTCTTCAACCTGCTCATCATCCTCGGCATCACATCGAGCGACTCAGCTGGCGACGCCATGCTCAAGGGCGTCGCAGCAGACCGCGGCCTGCGCGCAGGACGCTCCTACGGGCTCTCGCGCCGAGCCGCCCTCGTCGCCCGCGTCGCCGTGCTGGCCGTTTTTCTCGCCGTCTGCTGTGAGCTGCTCGCTGTCTTTATGTCCGTGGGGACGCCGCTCTTTGACACCATGTGCTGGGTGACGCTTGGCACCGTCGCCGTCTTCTGCATAGCAATGCCGATTGCCTACCTCGCGCACTTCCTTATCGGCGTCAAGAGCGAACGTCGTGAGAAGCGCACCTTGGCAGGTTGGTCGCTCGATGCGAGCACGGCCGAGGCCATCGAACGCGGCGACGCCATCGCGTTCCCGCGAAACGAGGAGAAGCGTCGTCCTTATGTAGCCTTTGCGCGCAACGTCACTTTTGGCATGATCGCCGCTGGGCTTGCCACACTCGGCGTGGTCGTGCTCGTGCCCGAGGGGCCACGCTTCGCGTTCTTTGACGCATTTCCGCTGATACAAGGACTAATCTCAGGCGTGATCGGCCTGGGCATCTTTGCCTGGCCCGTCGCCGCCGGCTGGTGGGCGCACCGCTCGGGCACAAGCCTCACGCAGACCATCGTGCTCGAGGGCGGTCATCTCTCCTACGCGCTCACCTCGGGCTCGGGCGAGCTCGCGAGCACGAGCACCTGGGACCTCGACGGCGTCACCAGCTATGAGCTGGGCCGATGGTGCATCAAGGTCAACGGCCACGGCACCACCCCGCACGGCGAGAAGGACTACCACTTGGACATCCCCCGCACCTTCGACGGCGAGGAGCGCTTCCTGCGCGAGCTCGACCTGCGCATAGCGCGCAACCGCTGAGTAAAAGGGGACAGGTTTTTCTCTCACTGACCGACAGCTCGGAACACGCTCCGGTCTTTACACGCTGCTTGCAAAGCGTACTTGTCATTGTATGCAAAGCATGCTATGCTTAATTTGCAAAGCATGCTTAGCAAGACTGTTCGAGGCAGGGAAGGTGATGCCATGCGGACGCGCATCCGCGAGTTGCGCCGCGAGCGCAAGATGAGTCAGGCCGAGCTCGCCGAGGCAGTAGGCACCACGCGGCAGACCATCACCTCCATCGAGGTCGAGAAGTACACCGCCTCCCTGCCTCTCGCCTACAAGATCGCCCGCTACTTTGGCCTTGCAATCGAAGACGTCTTTGACTTTTCCGAGATAGACGAGGAGCTGTGATCGCCATGAAGAAGACTGCCGAAGCCCTGCGCGCTGACATCCATCGCCGCCTGCGCCGCGAGGGCGTCTCGCTCGCCATCATCCTAGGCGCGATGGTTATTATCGTCGTCATGGCCGTAGCCAACATCTTACCCGCCGGGGGAAGCGACTTCGTCACGAGCTTTGTCGCGGGCTTCCTAATCGGGCTTCTCGCTTTTGCTGCGAGCTTCACCGTAAAGCAGATTCGCAAGCTCCGGAGCGCCCTCGCAGATGACGCCGCGCTGCGCGCCCTTCTTGCTACAGAGAACGATGAGCTCGAGGCGTACCTAGCGCGCGAGGTCGCCCGAACCTTCATCCACCTCATTCCGCCGCTCTCCGCCGTCATCGTGGTCGTAACCGCCCTCGTTGGCCGCGAGGCCATGCTCTCTGCGGTGGGCACGCTGCTCTTCCTGTGCACGGCGCTGCTGGCCGTAAGGTTCGTCTACAAGCGACGCCTCATGGGTCCCGAGACGGAGTAGCGAAGCGTCACGCGCGCTGGCGGAACTTCTCGTCCTCGCATTCGGAAACTCATTGATGAGTGGCAGGACGTCCCAGTTTCTTTCAGGTATGACTGAAACTCGAATAATTCATGGATGTAGTTTCGGGTATACTCGAAATTATTCTTCCTAAGGAGGCGCCATGAGCACGAGTCCCCAGCGCGTCAATCGCCAGCACTACCTTGACGTCCTAGACTCTCTTCGCGGGACCGAGCAGGTGAAGGTACTCCAAGGCATCCGTCGATGTGGCAAGTCGACCATTCTCGCCGCCTTTCGAGACCAGCTTCTCGCCGAAGGCATCGCACCCCAGAACATCTTCTATCGGCGCTTCGACGAGTTTGACCTCCCGCTCGAGCAATCGGCAGAAGGGCTCATGGCGGACCTCCAGGCTGCATTCGAGGCGGCAGACGCCCAATCGACGGCCTACGTATTCCTCGACGAGATACAGGAGGTCGACGGCTGGGAGCGCGTTGTCAGGCGCCTTCACACGCGCCCCGGTACTGACGTCTACATCACCGGGTCCAACGCCCACATCCTCTCCTCCGACCTGGCGACGCAGCTTTCTGGCAGGCAGGTCAGCGTCATGGTGCATCCCCTCTCCTTTGCGGAATACCTCACGTTCTGCAGCGCCTTCGACTCAGAGGAGCCCGAGGACGTCGCCTTTGCGGACTATCTCCGCTTTGGCGGCATGCCCAGCCTGTTCTCGCTTCGCGATCGCTCGCTCGAAAGCGTTTCTCGCGAGCTGTCTTCGATTATGGACACCGTCGTGCTTAACGACGTGGCACGCCGACTCAAGCTGCGCGACGTCGCCCTTCTCCAGCGTCTCATCGCCTACCTATTCTCAACTGCCGGAAACCTCTTCTCGACCAACAAGATCGTCGGTGCCCTAGCCAGCGCGCGGAGAAAGACCAGCTCAGAAACTGTCGACAACTACATCGACGCGCTCGAAAAGGCCTACGTCATCTCAGAGGCGCCGCAGACGGGGCTTCAGGGCAAGGAGATACTCTCGCCCCTGCGGAAGTTCTATCCGGCCGATCAGGGGCTCCGGAACCTCGTGACGCGCTTCTCGGCGGATAACACCGGCTTCCAGCTGGAAAACGTCGTCCACAACGAGCTCGTTCGACGGGGCTATTCCGTCGAGGTGGGGGCGCTCAGAGCAGGTGAGGTCGACTTCGTGGCGAGAAGGGCTGACGAGACCGTCTACGTCCAAGTTTGCGAGACGATGGTCGACTCCGCAACGCGCGAGCGCGAGCTGGGTCAGCTCCGTGCCATCACCGACGCGTTCCCCAAGTGCGTGATCACCCTCGACCGATACGGACTCGGGACCACCGGCGACGGGATTAAGGTGCTGAGCGCAATCGACTGGCTGCTCGACTAAGTGGGAACGGGCTATTCCCCTCGGGGCCTTTGGGATGGGCCTAGGGTGGTAAGGGTGATGACAATCTACCCTGTCACCTTTGTCATCACTCTTTTTTCCATCTATCCCGATATCGGGACAGATGTATTGAATAGTGGCCTGAATTCGGGATAGTTTTTCTCCCGCTAAGCGCAGCACTCCCTAGCTGGATAGCCCTGAAGGTTAATTGAGAGCCAATGGCACAGCGGAAGGCCCCGAGCATTCCGGAAAGGCCCAAGACGCTGCCAGGCCCTACAGCGACAAGAACATCTCCTCGCTCCTGAGCATCGTGCTGTGAAGGGATGCCGGATAGCTCATGACCCCGATCGCCCCCTCCCCCACATGCGTGGCGATGCAGGGTCCGATGGTCGCGCGACCACCGCACGCGGAACCCGGAACGCGTTCCCGCACGGCGGCTTCGAGACGCTCGACGTTCTTCTCCGCCCGCGTGTGCAGCGTGAAGTAGATGAGCGCTCCCTGCTCGCGCTCCTGGTCGGAGAGCGTATTGGCCATGAAGCCCGCCGCCCGACGAGTGCCATGCGCCTTCTGAACCACGTGCATCTCGCCCTTGCCGTTGAAGCCCACGACGGGCCTGATGCGGAGCGCCGAGGCGGCAACTGCCTGGAGGGCGGTCGCCCTTCCGCCTTTGACCAGGTTGGTGAGCGACCTCGGGACAAACTGAATCTTGATGAGGTCCCTGAGGGTGAGGACTTTGGCAACCGCCTCGTCAATGGTGCCGCCTGCCTCGGCAACCGCTGCCGCCTCGAGCACCAGCGCCCCCTCCGCGACCGAAGCCGTCCGGCTGTCGATGACCTCGATGTTGACGTCGTTGAACATCGAGCCCGAGAGAAACCTCGGTATCTCGACGGTCGAGGAGAGCGCCCGAGAGAGATGGATGGACAGGATGTCGGTGTACCCCCGTATCGCGAGCGAGCGGTAGACCTCGATGAAGTCGCTCGGGCTTGGCATGGATGTCCTCGGCAGGTCTTCCGAGGTCCTCAGCAGGTCCAGATACTGGCCCGTCTGCACGTCGATGCCGTCGCGGAGATCCTCCCCTCCCATGTTGATGCGCATGGGGACAACGCTCACTCCCAGCTCCCGGGCCGTCGCCGGGAGGATGTCGGAGGCACTGTCCGTGACGACGGCAAACTTCCTCAGCATGATGGGTTCCTTCCCTCGAAAGCGTCCTTGCCCGCCGGGAACGTCGAACCATCGACGTTCTTCTCGCTTTTTCTTACGAGCTTTTGCGCCGCCCTCTCCAGCCACCCCCGCACGTCGATGCCGAGGCCCTGCCCGACAAGGCCAAGCCCGATGAGGATGAGCACCATTCCTGACCCGGGCAGGATGAGCAGCGGCACACCGATGACCGCAAGCACCGAGCCGCCCACGACCTTGCCGAGACGCTTTGAGAACTCTCGTCTGTTCATGTCATCCTTCATGATGCCTCCCAGAATCCGCGTGAAGTATGAATTCGGATTTCTGCTTACGGGGAATGGTATCCCAATTCGGATTACAATATTCACTGAAAGGTCAAGTCGACAAAAGGCGCTCATGTCAGAGAAAGAAGACCGCATCGCTGCCCGAATCAACCAGCTCTATCTGGAGATGGATGAGCTCTACCATGGCTACGCGAAACGGCACGGGCTCTCCGACTCCATGCTGTGGCTGCTCTACTCCCTCCAGATGCATCGCGAGCAGCCGACCCAGCGAAGGCTCTGCGACGAGTGGCACACCTCGCCGCAGACCATGAACTACGCCCTGAAGACCCTCGAGGGGAAGGGCTACGTCAGTCTCGAGCCCCTTCCGGGAGGTCGGCATGACAAGGTGATCGTCATCACCCAGCAGGGGCGGGCGCTTATCGACGGAGTCATCGAGCCGCTCATGCGGGGGGAGCGTCGCGCGTTCCACACTCTCAGCGAAGCCGAGCAGGGTCAGCTTCTCTCGCTGACCGGCAAGCTCGTGTCCGCCCTGCGCGATGCACTGGGGCCCAGCGACTCCTAAACGCCCTCGCTCACACCTTGCGGCGCACGGGCACCCAGATCTCGCTGTAGGCGGTACCGTCGTCGCGAACGTCGCTGAACGAGAACATGCGGAAGCCGTCGAGCTCGTAGGGCACCTCGGAGAGCCATTCGGCATAGATGCGGGCGGTCGTCTGCTGCATGGCATCCGGATGAGGACCGTCCGAGGAGAAGACCGCCCAGGTAGATGCCGGTACCTCCACGAGCGCGAGGCCCTCCCCCGCTGCGTGCGCCGTAGTCGGCACGCCGATGAGGTGCGTGAGCTCACCCGCCTCCTCCTGGAAGTTGGTGTCGGAGTCCCAGGAGGCGTTCACCACGCGGCGCGGTTCCGCGTCCATCAGGCGGTGCAGCTCGGCACGCTGCTCCTCCGTGATGCCGCTCGCGAGCTCCGCGATTGCAGGGTTCTCGCCCTCGAACTGCATCGGCACGCGGGCCATGACGCCAGCGAGACGAAAACTGTCCTTCTCGACGATGCGGTACTCCATGAGATGACCTCCCTTTACGTCAAGCGCAATATGCAGGGGCGAGCGCATGTGCGAACCCAGCCGGGCGACGTCCGAGGGAAGCGTGCCGCACCAGGAGCGAAACGCCCGAGAGAAGCCCTCGACTGACTCATACCCATAGCGAAACGCAGCCTCGGTGACGGACGCGCCAGACATGAGGTCGGATGCCGCCGCGGAGAGGCGTCGCTCGCGGATGTAGCGCGATGGCGTCATGCCGGCAATCAGCAAGAACGCCGCGCGAAGCTGCTCCGCTGTGACGCCGATCGCCCTAGCGACCTCCTCGGTCGCGGGAGCCTCGTCAAGATGGCGCTCGATATAGTCGAGCGCACGTTCCAAATACGAACTCGACATCCCCTCACCCCCTTCCGCGCAATTGTAAGCGGCGGCGTCCCGTCGCGCTCGACGGTTTGTCGGGATCTTTGTCGGCCGCTCCGAGGCAATCACTTATTTCTCCTGGGTAGACTAATTGCATCAGCACGAACGAGGAGGTGCCCCATGGAGAAGAGACGCCTCATCAAGCCCGCCATCATCTACGGCGTGGTCTGGCTCGCCTGCCTTGTCCTGTATTGGGGGTCCCTCGCGACGGGCGAGCTCGGCGGGGGTGGCATCATGGGCTACGTGATTCTGGCGCTCTACATTGCCCTGCCGATTGCCGGAATCGTCTCGGCGTTTCTGATTGGCCGCATGGCTGACCTCGGGTGGTGGCGCCTTGCCGCGCTGATTGCGATCGCCGTCCTCTACGTGCTTCACACCGTGGCGACGTTCAGCCTCTCGAACGCCCTCGGCTTCACCAACATCGCGCCGGCCGACCTGGCCGTCTTCATGTACGGCCTCATCCCCGCCGCGATTGGCCTCGCCGTCGGCTGCGCCACCGCAAAATGATTCAAAAGGGGTCTGTCCCTTTTGGATCTCTGCAAACTCTGACTTTTGCACGAGCAGTCGGCGCCGCCAATTGATTCCGCTACGTATATGTGCAGGCAAACGAGTTGCCCCGTCCTTCTCGCCGGGCGAGAAGGACGGGGCGCTCGTGCATAAGTCAGAGTTTGGACGGGTACCACCTAAGCCAGAAGGGCGATGAAGTCTGAGAGCAGCTTCGGCAGACGGCCATGGCGGGTGCGAACGCCGTAGATGACGGGGTCAACGCCCTCGACGGAAACAAAGCGCAGGCCATCACGACGAAGGCTCGGAACGTCCGGCAGCAGCGTGCACGCTATCCCCGCCGACACCAGAGCGAGAATGACCTCGATATTGGGACACATCATCACGCGTTTGGGATCCACGTGTGCCAGCAGGTCGCGCTGCATCGCGGAGATTGCCGGCGGGAGCACATGGGGACTCCCCACTGCCACGCGCGCGGCATCGCCAAGTACAGCCAGTTCCACAGGCGCGTTCGCACCATCAGCAAGCGGGTCGTCCGCCGCACAGACGAGCGCCGCGGGCGCCTCGCGCAGGCGCCGGAACACCGTCGCCCCCGCTGGCGCTCCGGCGGGGTCGCGATACTCCATCACCACGTCGAGACGACCATCCTCGACCATCTCCACAAGCACTGAGTGTGGCGCCATGCGAATCACGGGATCAAAGCCCTCATCGCGCCGGCGAAGCTCGGCCAGAACGGGAGAAATCGCCTGAGCCTCGATGCCGTCGTTCACGCCGATGCGCAGGGTCTTGGCACTCACGACCTCGGCCCCGGCGAGCCGCCGCTTGGCGCGTTCGGAGAGCTCGAGGATGTCGTGCGCGTAGCCAATCAGCGCAAAGCCCTCGTCGGTAAGCGAGACGGAGCGCGTGCTGCGCGCCAGGAGCTGGCAGCCCAGCTCGTCTTCGAGCGACTTGATCTGGTGGCTCACCGTGGGCTGAGAAACGTGCAGGTTGTTCGCCGCCTGCGAGAAGCTCAACGTGCTCGCGACCTCGGCGAAGCACGCCAGCTGCATCGTGTTCATGGTCGGCCTCCCTGGATGATTCAATTGGGGACAGACCCCTTTTGAATCATGAGGATGATTCAAAAGGGGTCTGTCCCCAATTGAATCATCACTTATAACCATTTCCTATCAATGATAGAAAACATGAGGCCTCAAGTGCGTGGAATCCGGGAAATACTACCTCTGCGACTCAATTCAGGAAACGCGGAGGTACAGCATGAACGCACTTCTCGCCCCGCTCGGGCGATACCGGAAGGAGGCGGTGCTCTCTGTTGTGGGCACCGTCGGCGAGGTCGTGATGGAGGTTCTCCTGCCCTTTGTCATGGCCTTCATCATTGACCGCGGCGTCGAGGCACGCGACATGGGCGCGGTCCTCGGCTACGGCGCCCTCATGGTCGTGGCCGCAGCCGCAAGCCTCGGCTTTGGCTTACTTGCGGGCTACCACAGCGCCAAGGCGTCCGTGGGCTACGGCTGCGCCCTGCGCGAGGCGATCTTCGACAAGGTCCAGACCTTCGCCTTCTCCAACATCGACAAGTTCAGCACGGCGGGCCTCGTCACCCGCATGACCACAGACGTCACGAACATCCAGCAGGCCGTTCAGATGGTTCTGCGCGTGGCGGTGCGCGCCCCCATCATGCTCGTCGCGAGCCTCGCCGCCGCAACGACCCTCTCGGCGCAGCTCTCCCCCGTCTTCTTCGTGGCGATGGTTTTTCTCGTGGTGGTGCTGGGCGTGATCATGTTCTTCTCGCTTCAGGTCTTCAACGTGGTCTTTGATCAGGTGGATGACCTCAACGCGAGCGTCCAGGAGAACATCGGCGCCATTCGCGTGGTCAAGGCCTTCGTGCGCGAGGCATACGAGAACGAGAAGTTCCGCCGCTCTGCCACCAAACTGCACGATCTCTTCGTCAAAGCAGAGCGCCTCGTGGCGCTCAACAACCCTGCGATGATGCTCGCAGTCTACGGCTGCATCATGGCGCTCTCGTGGCTGGGCGCCCAGCTCGTGGTGGGCGGCAGTCTCACCACCGGCGAGCTCACGAGCCTCTTCTCTTACGTCATACAGGTGCTCATGAGCCTCATGATGCTCTCGATGATCGTGGTCATGGTGTCGATGAGCCTCGCGAGCGCGCGACGCATCAACGCCGTGCTTGCCGAGGAGCCGGACATCCGCAACGCGAGCGAGCCCGTGCGCGAGGTGGCGGACGGCAGCATCGACTTCGACCATGTGAGCCTTGCCTATGCCGGCGACGGCAACGCGGGCGAGAAGAGCGACGAGACCGCGCTCACGGATATCGACCTGCACGTCGCCAGCGGCGAGACGATCGGCATCATCGGCGGCACGGGCTCGGGCAAGTCAAGTCTCGTCTCACTGGTGAGCCGCCTCTACGACGTCACGTCAGGCGCCGTGCGCGTGGGCGGCGTCGACGTGCGCGCCTACGACCTCGAAACCCTGCGCGACGCCGTCTCCGTGGTGCTGCAGAAGAACGTGCTCTTCTCCGGCACCGTGGCGGAGAACCTGCGCTGGGGCAACGCGGACGCCTCCGACGAGGAGCTCTGGGCCGCCTGCGACGCCGCCCAGGCGACCGAGTTCTTGCGCCAGCTGCCCGATGGGCTGAACACCCGCGTGGAGCGCGGCGGCGTGAACTTCTCGGGCGGACAGAAGCAGCGCCTCTGCATCGCGCGCGCCCTGCTCAAGCGTCCGAAGGTGCTCATCCTTGACGACTCCACCTCCGCCGTGGACACCGCCACGGACGCTCGCATCCGCGCGGCCTTTGCCACGCACATCCCAGGCACCACCAAGATCATCATCGCGCAGCGCATCTCGAGCGTGGAGGACGCCGACCGCATCGTCGTCATGGACGACGGTCGCATCGACGGCATCGGCACCCACGAGGAACTGCTCGAGACCAACGACATCTACCGAAGCGTCTGGGAGTCCCAGGCCGAGGGCTCCGGCGACTTCGACATCACGGCCGAGAAGGAGGCCTAGCCATGGCAGACACCACAACCACCAACGCCGAGAAGAGCGGCGGGGCTTCCACGTCCTTCTCGTTCATCTCTCTCGGGCGCGCCCTCGGCTACATGCTCAGTCACTACAAGCTCGCGTTTCTCGCCGTCGTCGTCTGCGTCATCGTGTCCGCGATGGCAACGAGCTACTCCATGCTCTTCTCGCAGACGCTCATCGACGACTATATCGAGCCCATGCTGGCCTCGGGCTCCACGGACTTCTCGGGCCTCGCGCGCGATCTCATCGGCCTTGGCGTCGTGCTCGTCGTGGGCGTCGCGGCAGCCTGGGCCTACAATCGCATCATGGTGACCATCAGCCAGGGCACCATGCGGAGCCTCCGCCTGGACCTCTTCTCGCACATGGAGAGCCTGCCCATCCGCTACTTTGACACGCACCCGCACGGCGACATCATGTCCGTCTACACCAACGACGTGGACACGCTGCGCCAGTTCTACGGCCAGACGCTACCACAGGTGGTGAACTCGCTCGTGACGCTCGTGGTGACCTTTGTCTCCATGTGCATGCTCTCGGTGCCGCTCACGGCGCTCTCGATCGTACTCGTGGCCATCATGGCGGCAGTGACCGTGCGCTTCTCCACGCTCTCGGGACGCTACTTCGCCGAGCAGCAGGCGGCGACCGGTGCCCTCGAGGGCTATATCGAGGAGACGATGGACGGCCAGAAGGTCGTAAAGGTCTTCAACCACGAGGACGGCGCGCGCGAGGACTTCCGTCGCGTGAACGGGCGCATGCTCGAGGCGGCCACCCGCGCGAACCTCATCTCCAACCTCATCATGCCGCTCAATGCCAACATCGGGAACCTCTCTTACGTGATTATCGCGGCCGTGGGCGCGGCGGCTGCCATCGGCGGCGTGGGCGGCCTCACCATCGGCGCGCTCGTGAGCTTTGTCTCGCTCAACCGCAACTTCACGCAGCCCATCACGCAGATCTCCCAGCAGATGAGCTTCGTCACCATGGCCGCAGCCGGCGCCGAGCGCATCTTCGAGCTTATGGACGAAGAGGCCGAGAAGGACGACGGCTACGTCGAGCTGGTGAACGCCCGCGAGCTGCCCGACGGTGGCGTCGAGCCCTGCGAGGAGCGCACGGGTACCTGGGCATGGCGTCACCCGCACAAGACCGACGGCACCGTCACCTACGCCCGCCTCACCGGCGCGCTCGAGATGGACCGCGTGGACTTTGGCTACACGCCCGAGAAGAACGTGCTGCACGACATCACGCTCTACGCGATGCCCGGCCAGAAGATCGCCTTCGTAGGCGCCACCGGCGCCGGCAAGACCACGATCACCAACCTCATCAACCGCTTCTACGACGTTGCCGACGGCAAGATTCGCTACGACGGCATCAACATCAACAAGATCCGCAAGGCCGACCTGCGTCGCTCGCTCGGCATCGTGCTGCAGGACACGCACCTCTTCACCGGCACCATCATGGACAACATCCGCTACGGGCGGCTCGATGCCACCGACGAGGAGTGCGTGGCGGCGGCGCGCCTGGCCGGCGCCGACGGCTTCATCCGACGCCTGCCGCAGGGCTACCAGACGCGCATCTCGGGCGACGGAGCCGAGCTCTCCCAGGGTCAGTGCCAGCTTCTGGCCATCGCCCGCGCCGCCGTTGCCGACCCGCCGGCGCTCATTCTGGACGAGGCCACCTCGAGCATCGACACGCGCACCGAGAAGATAGTGCAGGCAGGCATGGACGCCCTCATGGCAGGGCGCACCACGTTCGTGATCGCGCACCGGCTCTCCACGATCAAGAACGCCGACTGCATCATGGTCATGGAGCAGGGTCGCATCATCGAGCGCGGCAGCCACGACGAGCTCATGGCCCAGCGCGGCCGCTACTGGCAGCTCTACACCGGCGGCAAGGTTACCGAGTAGCCCAAACTCTGACTTTTGCACGAGCAGTCGGCGCCGCCAATTGATTCCACTACGTATATATGCAGGTAAACAAGTTGCCCTGCCCTTCTCGCCAGGCGAGAAGGGCAGGGCGCTCGTGCATAAGTCAGAGTTTGGGGGCAGCCGCGCCTAGGTGATCCAAAAGGGGTCTGTCCCCTTTTGGATCACTAGAACGTGACGTTGCCGAACTCGGAGAGGTGCAGGCCCTCGTTGTGCTCCTCGGCCCAGTTGAGGTTCCACGGGCTCGTGAAGAGCAGCAGCTTGCCGCCGCGCATGTCCTCCACGCGCAGGGTCTCGCGCGTGAGGTTGAGGCTGCGCATGTCGACCTCGCCGTCCTTCTCGTCAATCCATCGGATGAGGTTGTACGGCAGCGGCGAGCGGTACACCTCAACGTGGTACTCGCTCTTGAGGCGCTGCTCGAGCACCTCAAACTGCAGCGTGCCCACCACGCCCACGATGACGCGCTCCATGCCGGCGCCGTACTCGCGGAAGATCTGGATGGCGCCCTCCTGGGCAAGCTCCTCCATGCCCTTCACGAACTGCTTGCGCTTGAGGGTGTCCACCTGCTCGATGCGCGCGAAGTGCTCCGGCGCAAAGGTCGGGATGCCCGCAAACTGCACGCGGCGCCCGGGCACGCAGAGCGTGTCGCCGATCGAGAAGATCCCGGGGTCGAAGAGGCCCACGATGTCGCCGGCGCATGCCTCGTCCACCGTGGCGCGGTCGTCCGCCATCATCGCCGTGCCCGTGGCCAGCTTGATCTTGCGGTCGCCCTGCACGTGGAAGGCGTCCATGCCGCGCACGAACTTGCCTGAGCAGATGCGCAGGAAGGCGATGCGGTCGCGGTGGTTCTTGTCCATGTTGGCCTGGATCTTGAAGACAAAGCCCGAGAAGTCCGGGTCCGTTGCTGGGACGGGCTCTCCCGTGAGGGAGTCCGTGTGCGGGCCGGGCGCGGGCGAGAGACGCAGGAAGTCGCGCAGGAACGGCTCCACGCCGAAGTTGGTGAGCGCCGAGCCAAAGAAGACCGGCGTGAGCTTGCCCGTGCGCACGGCCTCGAGGTCAAACTCGTGGTCCGCGCCGTCCAAGAGCTCGATGTCGTCCATGAGGGTGCGGTGGTTCTCCTCGCCGATGAGCTCGTCGAGGGCGGCGTCGCCAAGCTCGGCCTCCACCTCGGCCACACGCTTGGTGGCGTTGGCGCGGCCGTCGCCCTCGAAGGCGAGCACGTGGCGACTCGCGCGGTCAAAGACGCCGCGGAACGTGCGCCCGTTGCCGATGGGCCAGTTCATGGGATACGTCCCGATGCCCAGGACGTTCTCGATCTCCTCCATGAGGTCAAAGGGGTCGCGCGTCTCGTGGTCGAGCTTGTTCACAAAGGTGAAGATGGGGATGCCCCGCAGCGCGCACACCTTGAAGAGCTTGACGGTCTGGGCCTCCACGCCCTTGGCGCCGTCGATCACCATGACGGCGGAGTCCGCGGCCATGAGCGTGCGGTAGGTGTCCTCGGAGAAGTCCTGGTGGCCAGGGGTGTCGAGGATGTTCACGCAATGGCCCTCGTAGGTGAACTGCAGCACGGAGGACGTGACGGAGATGCCGCGCGCCTTCTCGATGTCCATCCAGTCGGAGACCGCGTGCTTGGCGCTGGCCTTGCCCTTGACCGAGCCCGCGCTCTGGATGGTGCCGGTGTAGAGCAGCAGCTTCTCCGTGAGCGTGGTCTTGCCCGCGTCCGGGTGCGAGATGATGGCAAAGGTGCGGCGAGAAGAGATCTCCTCCTCAAGGCTTGGCATGCGCTTCCTCCCGTGATTCAAAAGGGGACAGACCCCTTTTGAATCATTTTCGATGACGTAGATTGAGCGCAGCTATTGTAGCGGATGCGTCAGGACTCGTAGAGCCGCCGATAGAGGTCTGCCGAGTCTCCGCGACCCAGAAGCAGGTGCCGGTCTTTGATGAAGAGCACCTCATCTGCCACCTCATCCACATTGGCAAGGATATGCGAGCTCAGGACCACGCCCCGACCTGCGCGCGCAAGCTCGCGCAGAAGCCTCGTGTTGATGCCCACGTTGGTGGGGTCGAGCGCATTCATGGGCTCGTCCAGCAGCAGGTAGCGCGCACCCGTGAGATAAGCGATCGCCAGCGTAACCTGCTGTTTCATACCCTGCGAAAGCGTCCGGACGCGCTTGGTCGAAAAGCCATCCACGCCGCATCGACGCGCCATCGCCTCCACGTCCAATCCCGAGCCCCAGAGATCCGCAGCAGCTCGAAGGTGCTCGCGCACCGTAAGTGCGGGATACAGCAGCGAGGCATCCCCGGAAGCGTAGAAGACCGCGCGACGCATCGCGGGGGTGTCACGCGGGTCGATGTCATCCACGCGCACCAGACCGCGGACACGACCCGCCCCCAGTCCCGCAAGGGCCCGCAGCAGCGTGGTCTTGCCGTATCCGTTGGGCGCGACGAGGCCCGTGATCACGCCCCTTCGCACCTCAAGAGACACGCCGTCGAGAAGAACGTGGCTTCCGTAACCAAGGATGAGATTCTCAGCGCTGAGCATGACGGAGCTCCTTTCCGAAGGTGCCGCGAGCGTGGCGGGTATCGCGACAGAGAAATACGACGAGAAGTGCGCAGGCGAGCGAGCAGACGAGACAGAGAGCGAGACTCCAGAGGGTCCAAGCGAGGGCGGCATCGAGTGAGCCTCTGACGATGAACTCGCCCCCTACGACAAACAGGCAGGGCTGCGAGGGGTCGCCCAAGCCGTTGCGAACGAGCGCCACGAGCACGGCGGCAGCCCAGGCTCCGAGGCAGACGCCCGAGCCCGGAAACGCAACGGAAGCCGCAACCTCGCGAAATAGCCGCCGCCCGCGTACGGGAACCTGCCTGATGAGACCACATTGCGCTTGCCAGACGAGCACGGCGCCCGCGGCGGCGGCAGGAGCGGCCATGAGGGCCGGAGGGATGAGCGTCGAGACAAACCCCAGGTACGAGAATGATGGGAGCGCGGAGGCGCTCAGCAGCACGCGCGGGTCGCCCGAGGACGCCAGAGCCGAGAAGTACTCGGCGCGCGCCTCGGCCTCCCCCGCTTCAAGAGGCCCGTCTTCACCCAGCTCCCCCGCCCGAATGCGCTCTGCTCGCCATGCCTCGAAGGCAGCCGCCTCGCGGGCGAACGCGGCATCGTCCGAAGCGAAGGCAACCTCCCGCAGTCGCGCGGCCTCTTCCTCCTCGGCGGCGGAGGGGACCGTTCCATCCGCGCCGAGCGTCATGCTGGCTTGTCGATAACGGTTCCCATACGCCTCCCGCGTGAAGGAGTCCATACCGGTTTGGAACCCCAGCACCCCCGGCGCGAGGCACACCGCCAGTGCCAGCACCACAAGGCACGGCAAAAGCGCTCCACGTCGCAGGACGAGCAAGCACACCGCGAGAAGTCCGGTGCCCTCGCGAGCCGCCGCGTGACTCCGACCGCTTGAGAAATGAGCGCCGTGCGCAGGGGCACCCGGTCGCACGTTCTTCTCGCCGGACGCGCCCCCTCCGCCCGTTCTGTGTCGGATGGCACTCCGGCTCTTGAAGAGAATGGCCACGGACAGAGCCGTCACAAGCACCGCCGAAGACGCGCCGAGCACCACAACTCCCGTAAGGGGCGCGATGCGCGCATCCGGGACGAGGCTGTTGAGCATGTTCACCTGATAGCCCCAGCCGCCCGTGACGCGCGGCGCGTCGAGGTAGGTGCTCGGCAGCCAGGGCAGCAGGTCACCCAGCGGAGAGAGGCTCCCGTAGTGGCCCGGGATGAGTGGCACGAGCGCAATCAGAGCGCACGCCGCCACCCCGGCCACAAGACGGCGGGTCAGCACGAGGCCGAGTTCCACGACAAGCGCCAGAAACAGGGCGACGAGCAGGTAGAACGCGGCCGTTCCAGCAAGCGTGGCACCAGCGGTCGTGAGCACCGGAGCCCCCTCACGGAAAAAGGCGACCGGGTAGGATAGGTCACCGATGCCGTTGCGCAGCGCCGCCACGAGGGCGAGCGGCAGCCTCGTCAGCGCCACCGCGAGCCATCCGGAAGCGGCGGATATGACTACGCCAAGCGCCGAGACGAGGCCGCGGGCCACCGGGGCGGCACCAAGCAGCCGCTCTCCTGCCCGCCATCGGGCGGTGCAGGCTATGGCGGCGATCATCGGCACGAGTGCGAGCACGTAGGCCTCGCGTCCGGTTTCGCCGCCAGTCTCAACGTCGGCGGGCCGAGCGAGGACGTCCAGCGCGTCACTCAGGAGCGGGACGTACAGGTGATCCTGCCAACGGCTGGAGAGAAGCACGAGCGCCGGCATCTCGTCGAGACTGCCGTAGAGCCGCGGCTCCTCCGTCTCCAGCAGACTCTGGTAAAACGCAAGCTCGAGCTCCGCCTCGGCGCGCACCTGACCCACCGGGGAATAGGCGAGGGAGAGCTCCATCAGCTTGATCGCGGCACCGATGCGCCCGCGGTCTTCAGTGGCGGCGAGGTAGTCCGCGTAAGCCGCCGCCCGAGCCCTCGCGTCCTCCTTCGTGCGCTCCTCTGCCGCTGTCGACGAGGGCGCATCCAGCCACTCCTGGGACACCTGTCCAGCAAGCTCCGCGTTCATCGTCATGGCGTCCGGGTGATACGTGCCACCCACAATAGTATGGAAGCTCGGCACCTCAAGCGACACCACAAGGCACATCGCGACTGTCATCATAAGCAGCCACAGCCACCACGTTCTCGCCGTCCACCTTGCGATCCGCGCCGCAAGCACAAGCGCCGCCGGGTGCGACACTCTCTTACCTTCATGCATGTTCGACTCCCCTCACACAACTGCGGTCCCGTTCTTCTCGACCCATGCCGAGTTAGGTGGGAGATCCGCGGGTGCGCACGGGGAATCGAACACCTGAGCCACGTCGGTTGGCACCAACGCATGTGAGTCCCGGTCGGCATGACGGCGGGCCGTGAGCCAGGGGGTCACCTGCAAGCAGGGTGAGCACACGGCGAGAGAGCCCTGCTACGAAACCGCACCACCGAGCCTGGAAGAGGCCGTCCAAACACGAGGACAGGGCGCAAGCGGTGACGAGGCGCCAGCGACAGGTCGTCGAAGCGAGAAGGACGGCCAGCTTGGGAGCTGCGGCAACAAGAACGGCAGACAGGCCGAGCACGAGGACGCCGACGCCAGCGCCCGCCCCCGGAATCAGCGATGCGGGGGTAGAGACCAGAGTCGAGGCTCCCCCACCCGTAACCCGGAATGGGTCCAGGTACGTTACGGGAATCAGGTACGCCGCGTCGAGAAGGGAATTGCTCCGCGAGAACCACCACGGCTGCGCCGCGAGGGCAACAACCCCAGCCGCCGCTAGGACACCCGGAGCGGCACGTCTCGCCAGCCGCAGCGAAAGATGTGCCAATGCCGAGAAGAGCAGTGCACTCGCAACGAGCATAAGGGCGCGCTGGCCGAGCAGCGTCCCCACCGAGGAGACAACAGAGCCTCCAACGCCATTTAGATAGGCGAGCGGATAGGCAAGCTCTCCCACGCCGTTGCGAAGGATGGAGACAACCGCGGCGGGCAGGGCGACGGCGGCGGCCGCAACGCACCCGCACACCGCCCCAACCACGATAGCGTGAGCGCCGCCGAGGCGGAGACGCACCGGAGCTGCGGCTCGCTCCGACAGGCATGCTCCCGCAAAGCTTGCCGCAGCGAGCGGCACAACCCACAGGAGAAACTCGAGCGAGCCGTCGTAGGTCGTATTGGGCGCGAATCCCAGGTCCGCAATCGCAAAGACGACGGGCGCGAGCGCAAACTGGTTCGTCGCCAGGTAGACGACAGTAGGCATCTCACCGGGATTATTGATAACACGGGGATCATCGAGCTCCGCAAGGGCACGATAGAGGGCGGCCTCAGCACCAAGATAAGCGCCGTTATGAGCGGTCTGACCCCTCTCCGCCAGTCGCTCGTCATACGTCGCAACCGCACGGAGGAGCTCTCTGGCCTCTTCCGCCTCACAGGCGCGCCCAAGCAGAGCGACGTTTTCTGCCAGCAGGTCTCGCTGGCGCTCAAGCACGGGATCTCCACCGGCGCGCCCGATCTGAGCGTCAAGAAGCTCGAGGGCGGAGCGCTGGCTCTCGTAGCTTCGTAAGAGGGTCTCGTACTGGCCGGCTGGCAGGGTCGCAGCAAGTGAGTCCGCGCGCGGGACGGCATCCCTGAGGGCAGGCCGCACATAGAGAAGCGCCGCCGTGAAGACGAGCAGCATGACAAGCGGATGCGCGAGCGCCGAGAGCACCGTCCCTCTCGCTCGTCCAGCCATGACATCCTCCTGCCCAAAAGGAGCTTTGGATGATGATAGGCCAAGGTTTCTACCCGGCCTCCCACGCATCGACAGACGGCAGGGGCGATGCGAGACCCTCAGGCGAGCTAGTCCCCCACCTTGCCCAGCAGCGCGACGAGCCTCTTGTCAAACGTCACGACGTCGCGGCCGAGCTCCTGGCGCTCTGCGGCCAGAACGCAGTCGACGAAGTCGAACGAACCGCCGCTGTAGAGCCCGAGCGCCGCCGCGGCCACGTTCTTGCGCCGGCACGCCACCTCATCGAGCAGGATGCCGAGGCTCTCCGCGATGCGCGCCCTCGGCACGTGGTAGACGCCCGCGAGCACGTAGACGCACTCCGCGAGCACCTCCACGGTGACCTCGACGCCCCGCGCTATCGCCTCGGCAGCGGCCTCCGCCTGCTCCTGGTTGTCCTCTAGCAGGTAGCGCAGCACCGCATTGGCATCAAGCAGGGCTTCCATGCTTCGCCTCCATCGCCCGGGCAAAGGCGCCCTCCTCGAGGCCAACAAGCCCCTCGTCCGCGTACTCTGCGAGAAGGCCGCGCGCACGATGCCCCACGCCCTCCGCGCGCGGAAGCGGCACGACAAGCGCCGCTGGCCGTCCATAACGCTCGAGAATCGCAGCCTCACCGTTCTTCTCGGCACGCTCGACGATGCTACTGAGATGGGCCTTTGCCTCCGCGATGCCCATGCATGCGGCGCCCTCAAGGTCGATGGTCAACGTTGTCATAGGGCTCGCCTCCTTTGTTGTGACAAGTATAACCAACATGTTGGTCATAACATAGCATCGCGATGCTACAAAGGGGCTGTCACCTCCTAACACCTGAGAACTGATCGTTTCACATATCGCCAGTTCACAGGCCATGTAAGGAACATTTGACAGCCGCAGGTGGCCGCTCGGGACCCGGTGTCGGCCACCTTTGATGGTACGCTCTCCTCCACGGTGGCACGTTCTTCTCGACACGGGTCGAGCCAAGACACGGAAGGGAGGCGGCATGGAGCTGGGAAGTCACATCAAGGCGAAGCGCGCGGAGCTCGGGGTCTCGCAGGATGAGCTGGCGGGGCGCATCTACGTGAGTCGCCAGACAATCTCGTCCTGGGAAAACGACAAGACCTACCCCGACATCCAGAGCCTGCTGCTCCTCTCGCAGGTCTTTGGCACGACCATCGACGAGCTCGTGAGGGGAGACGTGGACACCATGAAGGAGACGGTCGAGAAGGACGTGCGGCTGCTCAGGCGCCTGGGCAACGTGATGCTGGGCTTCATCGTGCTGATGGTGCTCGCCCTAGTCTGGTGGGTGGCACAGATGACCGTGTGGGACCTCTCGATCCTGCAGACGCTGCCCACCCTGGCGCTGGTGATCGTGCTCTGGGGCATCGCCCTCTTTGCCGCGCGATGGGCCGACCGCATCAAGAGGGAGCATGACCTCGTCACCTACCAGGAGGTTCTCGCCTTCTGGAACGGCGAGCCCGTGGACCGCGACACCGAGCGTGGCCGGCGCGAGCGCCTCATCCCCCGCTGGATGAAGGTCATCCGCATCGTCGGCTGGGCGCTCTTTGGGATGGCGGTGGGATTCTTCATCGGCTACGGGATTGCCTGGCTCACGGAGACGCTGCTCGGATAAGTGGGTCAGAAGGGACAGTCACTTTTGACCCACGCACGCGGGGACAGGCCCGTGAAGTCGGAGAAGGCGTGGCAGAAGGCCGAGGGGCTTGGATAGCCGAGAAGGACGGCGACCTCGGAGACGCTACGATCCCCGTCCTCGAGGAGACGGCACGCGTGCTCCATCCGCAGCTGACGCGCATATGCGCCCACGCTCTGCCCCATCTCGCGCCTGAACGCGTCACAGAGCCGTGACCGGCTCACGTAGAGCCTGCATGCGAGCGCATCAACGGAAGGTGGCGCGCCGCCCTCCTCGACGGCAGCCGACAGGAGCCTTCTCGCCTGACTCACCAGCGCGCCCTCATCTTGGTCGACGCCCCTCCCGTCCGCCGCCAGAGACGCCATGAGGGAGGTGACGGTCGAGAGAAGCCCGAGCGACCCACCGGGGCCGAGCGGAGGACTCGCGGGTATGTTGCCGAGCGCATGACGAATCGCCCCCTTGGCCTCGAGACCCCAGGAGCTGTCAAACGCCGAGAAGAGCCCGCCGAACTCCCCCGGATAGCTGCGGTCCAGCTCGTCGAAGAAGTCGGGCAGACAGATGACTGAGCGAGAGCGGTAGACGTGGCCGGCGAGCAGGCGACTCGAGAGCGAGCGGGGGCCGTGCTCAACGAACGTGGCCACCTCGTCATGCGGACGACGCATGCCGCCCCCGGCGCCGACGAACCTGATCGGAAGTCCGCAGTCCCGCGAGCACGCTACCGCATCGTCCCCCATCGTACAGGCGCAGGCGTACGGCCCGAGCGACCCCTCGAAGAGCGGCATGTCCTCAAGCGGAGTGACGTCGTGACAGAGCACGAGGCAGTGCGAAACCGGCGCGCAGAGCCACATCGAGCCTGTCGCCACAGAGCCGCGCGCCTCGCCCAACCAGATGCCGCCCCGACGCTCGAGGTGCACGCCGAGCTGCTCGACCTGCGGCTCGAAGAGCGCGACGAGCTCGCGGGGAATGTCTCTCATGCCCGTCATCTTGAGGGTTCGTCCGCCTCCCTTGAGGAATCGTCCAAGATTAGTTAACCATAGCTAACAAGTAACGACTCCCATGATACGGTGCGACGGAATGCTAATCAAGACATGAGGGCAAGGAGGCTTCAATGTCTGACTCTCAAGCAACCAAGGCGAGCGGCGCGCGCGGCAAGGGTGCCGTGAGTCGTCTGCTCGCCTTCGCCGGTCCGCGCAAGACGCTCACGTACCTGGGCTGCGCACTCTCGGCCGTTTCGATGCTCGTGAGCTTTGGCCCGTACGTCTGCGTCTGGCTCGTGGCGCGCGACCTCATCGCCGTGGCCCCCGACTGGGGCGCGGCCACCGGAATCGCCGCATACGGCTGGTGGGCATTCGGCCTTGCGGCCGCGAGCATCCTCATCTACTTCGCCGGCCTCATGTGCACGCACCTCGCGGCCTTCCGCTGTGCGTCCAACATGCGCAAGCGCACCACGGACCACCTCATGCACGCGAGTCTCGGCTACTTCGATACGCACGCGAGCGGCGCGCTTCGCCGCGTCGTGGACGGCTGCGCCGCCGAGACCGAGGGGCTTCTCGCCCACAAGCTCCCTGACACCGCGGGCAGCATTGCCATGATCGTCGGCATGCTGGTGCTGTTCTTCGTCTTTGACTGGCGGCTCGGTCTCGCGTGCCTTGTCGCGGTGATCATCTCACTCGGCTGCATGTTCTACATGATGGGCGGGCGTGGCATGGACTTCATGACGCGCTACATGGAGTCGCTCGTCAAGATGAACAAGACCGGCACCGAGTACGTGCGCGGCATCCCCGTGGTCAAGGTCTTCCAGCAGACGGTCTACAGCTTCCGCGCGTTCCACGACGCCATCGAGGAGTTCACGCGGCTCGCACAGGACTACGCCGTCAAGTGGTGCCAGACGCCGCAGTCGCTCTCGCTCACCATCATCAACGGAGTCGCGATCTTCCTCGTGCCGGCGGCGATCCTCGTTGCGCCCGGCGAGGGAGACTTCGCGCGCTTTCTGGCCAACTTCGCGTTCTACGCGATCTTCTCGGCCGTGATCCCCACCGCCATGACGCGCGTGATGTTCATGTCCGAGGCCTTCCAGTCCGCCGCGGACGCGGTCTCGCGCGTGGAGGAAGTGCTGGCTGCGCCCGTGATCTCCGCCCCCGCCGCGCCTCGCACGCCCGAGGGCGCGGCGGCTCGGCGCGCACCGTCCTCATGATCGCGCACCGCCTCTCCACGGTGCGAAATGCCGACAAAATCGTGGTGCTTGACGCCGGGCGCGTGGCCGAGCAGGGCACGCACGACGAGCTGCTGGCGGCGGGCGGCCTCTACGCCCGCATGTGGGCCGACTACGAGAAGTCCGTGAGCTGGCGCATCACGAGCGCCGCGGAGGTGGAGTAGATGAGCATTCAGGAGAAGTACGCCCTCACCGACGAGGGCATGCGCAACGTCAAGCTCGGCGCCGTGTGGACGGCGGCGGCAAACCTCGTGGTCTTTGGCGGCGTGGGTACCCTCTACCTGCTCATGAGCGAGCTCGTGGCGCACTTCACCGAGGGCGCGCCGCTGCCGGACCTCCTGCCGTACGCAGCTGGCCTCGTCGCCTTTGCCGTCGCGCTCTTCGTGGCGGAGTACTGGGCCTATTACTACCAGTACGGCGTCATCTACAAGGAGAGCGGCAGGCAGCGCATCGGCCTCGCCGAGCGCCTGCGCAAGCTGCCCCTGGGCTTCTTCGGCCGCCGCGACCTGGCCGACCTCACCGAGACCCTCATGACCGACGTCAAGACCACCGAGCACGCCTACAGCCACGTGCTGCCCGAGCTCTACGGCGCCTACATCACGCTCGCCGTGGCGGCCGTGTGCCTCTTCTCCTTTGACTGGCGGCTCGCGCTCGCGTCGCTCTGGAGCTGCCCGGTGGGGCTCGCGATCCTCTTCGGCGCGCGCCGCGCCCTCCAGCCCATGATGGAGACCACACGCATGCGCGGCCTTGCAACCTCGGAGGACATCCAAGAGGCGCTCGAGTGCGTGCGCGAGGTGCGCGCGACCAACCAGGAGGAGCGCTATCTCGAGCACATCCATGCCGACGCGGACGCCGCGGAGCGCCAGGCCGCCCGCTCGGAAATCACCTGCGGCATCGCCGTCAACGGTGCCCAGATCGTGTTGCGCCTGGGCCTTGCCACCACGGTGCTCGTGGGCGCGGCGCTCATCCTGGAGGGCTCCTGCACGTTCATGACGCTCTTCGCCTTCCTTTTGGTGGTGAGCCGCATCTACGCACCCTTCGACCAGTGCCTCATGCTCATCGCCGAGCTCTTCTCGGCCAAGACCGCCGCGGCGCGCATGAAGGGCTTCTACGAGGAGCCGCTCGCGCAGGGCGGCGAGACGTACGAGCCGGCGGGGCACGACGTTACCTTCGAGGACGTGTCCTTCTCCTACGATCGTGGCGAGAAGGTCCTGGACGGTGTGACGTTCACGGCGCGCGAGGGCGAAGTCACGGCGCTCGTGGGACCGTCCGGCTCCGGCAAGTCCACCTGCGCCCGTCTGGCGGCGCGCCTGTGGGATGCCGACGCGGGACGCGTCGCCGTGGGCGGCGTGGACGTGGCAGCCGTGGACCCCGAGGTCCTTCTCGGCGACTTCTCCGTGGTCTTCCAGGACGTGCTGCTCTTTGACGACACGGTGATGGGCAACATCCGCCTGGGCCGGCGCGGCGCCACCGACGAGGAGGTGCTCGCGGCGGCGCGCGCGGCCAACTGCGACGAGTTCGTGAGCCGCCTGCCGCAGGGCTACGACACGATGATCGGCGAGAACGGCGCGCGGCTCTCCGGCGGCGAGCGCCAGCGCATCTCCATCGCCCGCGCCCTGCTTAAGGACGCGCCGGTCGTGCTCCTGGACGAGGCCACCGCGAGCCTGGACGTGGAGAACGAGACGCAGGTCCAGGAGGCGCTCTCGCGCCTGCTCGCCGGCAAGACCGTCATCGTGATCGCTCACCGCATGCGCACCGTCATGAGCGCGGACAAGATCGTGGTGCTCGAGGACGGCCGCGTGGCCGAGCAGGGCTCTCCGGAAGAGCTGCTCGCCGCGGACGGCCTCTTCGCCCGCATGGTGCGCCTTCAGACCCAAAGCGCAGACTGGACGCTGTGATCCAAAAGGGGACTGTCCCCTTTTGGATCACGCAACTTGCCCGAGCTCTTCTCGCCCCGTCCAAGGAGCCGGTACCCCGCGTTGGTCCGTCCCCGCTAAAGCGGCGCCTTCCGGCAACCCTCGCCGAGGCAGAACGCCGCATAGAGGGGAAGCTCGCGGACCTCGTGGCCCCCGCCATCCACGCTCCGCCCAAAGTCACGCTCGGAGAGCACGACGGCATACGGGGAGCGAGCGTGATCCATGAACGTTGACAGCGTCCGCGCACGCACGTTCCGGGCAGACTTGACCTCGACCGGAATGACCCTCATCTGGTCATCCTGCAGCAGAAAGTCCAGCTCGCCCGTACCGCCCCATGCGGATGGCGGGGTCCAGTAAAACGTCTGCACGTCGTTTGCCGCAAGCGCCTGCATGGCCGCATTCTCGGCAAGGGCACCGCGGAAGTCCGCAGACACCGGCAAGGTCGAGGACGACTCCGCCTCGAGCCACAGGCGCGGGTTGACGGCGAGCTTGTAGAACATGAGCCCCGTGTCCGCCAGATACACCTTGAAGAAGCTGCCCTCGTCCTCGTCGTACGGAACGAGGGGGGCCTCCGTGCACGTGGTCAGCTCGTTCACCGACACCATGCCCGCACTCGCGAGCCAGTCGATGGGCTCCATGAGCTTTGTCCGCCTGCCGCCGCGCTCCACCTCTGCGTACTTGAACTTCTTCGTCGATGCACGCAGAAGCTGTGCCGGGATGCTCCTCCAGACCTTGCGGGCCGCAACGGCGCTGATGCCGCTATCGGGGTCGGTCATGTCGGCGGTATAGATGTCGCCCACCTCCCGCTGCTGCACGCGCGCGGCGTCAATGTCGCGCCCGACAGCATAGGCGGCGACCGCCGCCGGCAGGCCACCGATGACAAGATAGTGCCGAAAGAGATTGAGCGCTCGCTCATGTGCCGGATATGGCTCCAGCGTCTCCGCATGCCAGCGAATCTCCTCGGACATGTTGCTCTCCCCCATGGCCCAGAGAAACTCCTCGAAGCTCAAGGGGTGCAGCGTCTCTTGCTGGACGCCGCTGGGAAACGGCAGCCGACGCCTGCACGTGGCGACGCCAAGCTGACTTCCCGTCGCCGCAACACGCCACCCAGAGCCCGAGAAGAAGCGCAGCGAGTTGAGCGCCCGCTCGCAGAGCTGCACCTCATCAAAGAGGACGAACGAGCGCTCGCGGTCAAGTGGGACGCGCTTGTACTCCGCGATACGCCGCATGATGGCATCGACGTCGTCAGTGGGACCGTTGAAGAGCGGGGCGACAAGATCGAGGTCGGTCTGGAAGTCGAGCTTCACGAACTGGTCCCCGGCCACACGCTTTCCAACCGCCTCGACCACATAGGTCTTGCCGACGCGACGCGCACCACGCAGGAGAAGGGGACGCTCCGGCCGCTGCGCCCAAAGCTCAATCCGCTGCTCAATCGCCCGCTTCAATGATGTCCCCTCCCTACGTCTCTGATTTCTGCATTCATCATACAGATACTTCTCTATTTTGTGTAATTTAGATACACGAAATAGAGAAATATCTGTATCTACAAGACGCGTTTTGAGCGGAGTGATGTCTATCGGCCTTCGCCTACCCCACCACGCGGTAGCCGGCCGCCTCCACCGCGGCGGCCAGCACGGCGCGGTCGATCGGGTCCTTGGAGAGCACGCGCACGTGGTCGGGCAGGCTCGCACGCGCCCACACGCCGCCGATGCCGTCGAGCGCGGTCTCCACGGCCGCGAGGCAGTGCTCGCAGTGCATCCCCTCAACGGTGAGCTCGGCCGAGTAGGGGTAGTGCGCCTCGTTGGTGTCGGCGACCGTCGGACGGGCGACGTGGGGCCCTCCCCCGCCGGAGCACCCGCACCCGCAGCCGCCCTGACGGAGCGTCCGCAGGTAGCGACGGGCGGCGAGAAGGACGACCGCCACCACGGCCAGAACGATAATGACGTTGATCATGGCAACCTCCCTACGAGCCCGCGTTCTTCTCGCCCGCAGAATGATCCAAAAGGGGTCTGTCCCCTTTTGGATCACGCTCATGTCCCCTTTTGAATCACGCTCGCGCCCACGTACCTTATGCTCCCCGGCACGATGCCAATGAGCCGCTTGTCGATCATCACGTGTCGTCGTCCCTCACGTCCGACGTTTATCTGTTAGATACAGTAAACTATTGTGGGGCAACTGTTAACCAGCAATAACTTTTGACGTTACGAAGGGACTGTCCCTTCGTAACATCCAGGTATGGCGAGCGCGACCGCGAGCACCGCGAGGACCGGCCACGCGCCCGCGAGCGTGAGCG
>CASEHX010000008.1 GCA_949287905.1 uncultured Olsenella sp. | reverse complement strand
TGAGGAGGCGCGCAAGAACCTCCAGGAGGTCATCGAGAACAACAGCGGCCTCGCCGAGGACGACTACACGGCCGAGTCCTGGGCGGCCTACGCCGAGGCGCTCGCCGGCGCGCAGGCCGCGCTCGACGACGAGGGCGCCACGGCCGACGAGCTGAACACGGCGGCCGACGAGCTGCTCGCCGCCGTCGCGGGCCTCAAGGACGCCGAGCCCGATCCCGGAACCGACCCGGATCCTGACGAACCCGGAACGGACCCGGACGATCAGAAGCCTGGCGATGACCAGAAGCCTGGCGACGATCAGAAGCCGTCCGACCAGCAGAAGCCGTCCGACGACCAGAAGCCGTCCGACCAGCAGAAGCCGGGCACCAGCGGCAGCGCGGACGTGCCCGCCACGAGCGACCCGTCCTACGGCGTTGCGCTTCTCGCCTCCATGGGAGCGGCCCTCTCCGGCGTGGGCGCCGTCCTCGTGACGCGTCGCCGCCAGTAGGCAGCTTCTAAGCCACGCGGCCAGCGGGCCCGGACGCCAACCGCGTCCGGGCCCGCTTCTTGTGTTGCACCGCAGCATCGCTTGACGAAACGGGGCTCGTCTCAGCCCGAAGGCTCTTCTCGCTTGACGAAACGGGGCTCGTCTCAGCCCAAAGTTCTTCTCGCTTGACGGAACGCGGCTCGTCTCAGCCTGAAACGGCGCAAATCCTGAGACGAGGCCCGTTTCGTCAAGCCGCTCCGCATCCAAACTGAGACGAGGCCCGTTTCGTCAAGCCGCTCCGCATCCAAACTGAGACGAGGCCCGTTTCGTCAAGCCGCTCCGCATCCAAGCTGAGACGAGCCACGATTCGCAAAGCTCCCCCGCACCCAAGCTGAGACGAGCCACGATTCGTAACATCACGCGCACCGCCCCGCCCCGACACACTCCTTACACGACTCCCCGCGCTTCTGGGCGGCGCATGGGCTACAATACTCACGACTCATCCACCTAGGAGAAAGGTCCGCATGAAACCTCGACCTCACAGTCGATGACCTGCGGCGTGCTCACACGAGCGAGCGCGCCCACGCGACGCACGTAAGGAGCACGAATGATCTACCTGTCCCAACTCCTGGGCAACCCCGTTATTGACGCCGACGGCGAGAAGGTCGGTACGGTCTCTGACCTCGGCATTGCCACGGGCGAGGTCTTCCCCCGCATCACGAGCCTGGCCTTCATGGGCCCCGGCCGCACGCCGATCATGATCAGCTGGCGCAAGTTCGTGGACACCTACGACGAGAACGAGGTCCACCTCAAGGTCACAGCCACCGACCTGCGCTTCTCGTACCTGCAACCGGACGAGGTCCTTCTCGCCCGTGACATCCTGAACAAGCAGATCGTTGACACCCACGGCATGCGCGTCGTGCGCGTGAACGACCTCAAGCTCTCGGACACCAGCTCCACCCAGCTGCGCCTGCTGGGCGCCGAGGTGGGCGCGCGCGGCCTGCTGCGCAGTCTGCACCCCGCCCTCGAGCGCGTGGCGCTGCGTCTGGCAAAGACCTTTGGCCACCCTATGCCCGAGAAGATCATCGCGTGGAGCTACATGGACCTGGTGGAGCGCGACCTCTCCAACGTCAAGCTCTCCGTGTCCCACAAGACGCTCGATGACATGCATCCCGCCGACATCGCCGACATCAT
Source organism: uncultured Olsenella sp. (assembly GCA_949287905.1). GTDB lineage: Bacteria > Actinomycetota > Coriobacteriia > Coriobacteriales > Atopobiaceae > Thermophilibacter. The sequence continues at coordinate 23,346 of CASEHX010000008.1, read as the reverse complement.
CGAGCGGCTGGACCCGCGCCTGCGTGGCCAGGTCTTCGCGCAGCTGGACGACGAGCAGCGCGCCGGCGCGATGGCGGAGTTCGACGACGACGCGATGGCCGCCGAGCTCATGGGCAACCTCACCGAGACCGACGCCTCGCGCATGCTCTCCGAGATGGACCCGGACGACGCCGCCGAGCTGGTCTCGGAGCTGGACTACGACAAGGCCGAGAAGCTCCTGCGCCTGATGGGCGTCCAGGAGCAGCGCGCCATCCGCCAGCTGCTGGGCTACCGCGAGAACACCGCCGGCCGCATCATGACCTCAGAGGTGGCCACGGTCTCCGAGGACGGTACCGTGGCAGACGCCGTGGCCATGCTGCGCGGGCTGGACGAGGACTTCGAGTCCGTGCGCTACGTCTATCTCGTTGACGAGAAGCACAAGCTCACGGGCGTTGTCACGCTGAACGCGCTCATTGCGGGCGAGCCCGAGACCCGCCTCTCCGAGATCGCCACCGAGGACCTGGTGACCGCGAGCCCCGAGGATGACCAGGAGGACGTTGCCGAGGACATTGCCAAGTACAACCTGCTGGCCATGCCCGTCGTGAACGACGAGGGTCGCCTGCTGGGCATCGTCACCGTCGACGACGCGCTGGACGTCCTGGAGGAGGAGCACGCGGAGGATCTGCGCGTTGCCGGCGGCTCCGCAGACGGCGAGGACTCCGGGCACGCGAGCGCGCTCATCTGGCTCGTGCGTCGCAACGCGTGGGTTGGCCTGTGGGCGCTCGGCGTGCTGGCGCTGGCGCTTGGCGTGGCGGGACGGCTGGCCCTGCACGAGACGCTGGCCATCGCCATTCCGCTCGCGGTCGCGCTCGTGCTGGCGGACGACTCCATCTCCTACGTCACCAACTTCTTCCTCGAGCACGACCCCGACGACGAGGACTCCCCCTCGCTCATCGGCTTCACGTTCCGCGGCCTGGGCATCGGCCTTGCGCTGGCGGCGCTCGTGGCGCTCATCGTGGTTGCCCTCATGCGGCTGATCCTCTCCCCGGCCATCCCCACCGCGGGGCTCTTCGAGGGCAGCCTCGGGGACGCCCTGGTCACGGGCGGCTTTGCCGCGGCGGCCAGCATCTTTGTCTCGTTCGCGCTTACCCCGGTCTACCTGCACGTTCTCCGTCTTCGCGACGAGGCCAACAAGGAGACCTCGGGCTTCACCCTCTCCGTGATCGCCATGATCGTTGCCGTGACCATCTTTGTTGCGGCGGCCCTCCTCCTCGCCGGTCCCGGTGGCATGGTGGGTGCCGGGTGGTAGCCATGCCCAAGACGGACGAGAAGAACATCGCGGCCGCAGAGCCCGCGCGCACCAGGCTGGAGCCGCGCCGCATCCTCGCGGCGATGGGCCCAGGCCTCGTGGCGGCGCTCGCGGGCGCGGATGCCGGCGGCGTGGCAACCTACTCCAACGCCGGCGCCCTCTTCGGCTTCATGCAGCTCTGGACCGTGCCGGTGATGTGCTTCCTGCTTATCGTGGCACAGGAGACCGCGGCTCGCATGGGGTGCGTCACGGGCAAGGGCCTGGCCTCGCTCATCCGAGAGCAGTTTGGCGTGCGCCTCTCCGCCCTCGCCATGCTCGCGCTTCTCGTCTCAAACACCACGGTCACGCTCTCCGAGTTTGCCGGCATCGCCTCTGCGCTCGCGCTCTTTGGCGTGCCGGTCTACGTGAGCGTGCCCGTTGCGGCGCTCGCCATCTGGCTGCTCACGATGAGCGGGTCGTATCGCCGCATTGAGAAGGTGCTTCTTGCCATCGCGTGCGTCTTCATCACCTACATCGTTGCTGGCGTGATGGTGGGCCCCAACTGGGGAGACGCCCTCTTCCATACCGTCGTGCCGCAGGTGGAGGCCTCGCCGCAGTATCTGTCGCTGCTGGTGGCGAGCGTGGGTACCGCCATCGCGCCGTGGATGCTCTTTTTGGCCCAGTCCAACGTGGTCGAGAAGAACGCCCATGCCGAGGACCTGCCCTATCAGCGCATCGACACCGTGACGGGCGCCGTGGCGGCGAGCGTCATCTCCTGGTTCATCATCCTCACCACCGGCGCCGTGCTGCACCCCGCCGGCGTTGTGGTGAGCGGGGCCGAGGACGCGGCGGCCGCGCTCGCGCCGCTCGTGGGCGACTACGCCGAGCTCCTCTTTGGCGCGGGCCTGGTGGGCGCGTCCTTCCTCGCTGCCTGCGTGCTGCCCGGCATCACGTCGAGCGCCGTCTGCGAGGCCTTTGGCTGGGAGCGCGGCGCGGACCGCAGCTGGGCCGAGGCGCCGGCGTACCGCGGCATCATCACCGCGGTCATCGCCATCTCTGCCGTAGTCGTGATGCTGCCGGGCGTGAACCTCTTTGGCATCATGATGATCGCCCAGGTCATCAACGGCGTGCTGCTGCCCGTTCTTCTCGTCTTCATGGTGCTCATCGCCAGCGACAAGCACGTGATGGGCCGCCACGTCAACGGCCGCGGCTGGAACGCGCTCACGTGGTTCACGATCGTGGCCGTGACGGTGCTCACGATCATCATGTTTGTCATGCAGGCCATGGGGCTGTAGGCGAGGGCTTCGCAAAGCCTGACTTTTGCACGAGCACACCGTCCTTCTCGCTTGGCGAGAAACACGGCGCAAACCGTTTAGCTGCGCATATACGAAGCCGAATCACCTTGGAACCCGGACCGCTCGTGCAAAAGTCAGGCATTGCGAATCCCGATACAATAGTCCCATGGACACCGAGAAGATCAGAGGCTGGTTCGAGGCGCGGCGCGCCCAGCTCGTGGGCACGCTGCCCGTCATCGTGTTCTTCATCGCCCTGTTCTGGATCGTGCAGCTTGGCTTTGGCGACCAGTATCTGCTTGCCGTGTCCCCGTTCACCACGCTCTTTGAGACGCGCCTCAAGAAGTACAACCCCCCGAGCCAGTACGCCCGCTTCTTCCTGGTGAGCGCCCTCGCTCTCGCGGGCGCGCGGCTCGCGGTCACCAACCTCGCCCTGTGCGTGGTCGTGAACCTGGCGATGCCCTTTGCGCTCGTCTTCATGCGGTCGTCCCAGCTCAACCCGCGCCGCTACTTCCCCTACACGATGCTCTTTGCCTTCCTGCAGCTGCGGCCCGCAAACCTCGTGAGCAACCTCGCGACGCAGGCGGCGGTGCTCGTGGCCTGCTGCGCCACGCTGAGTCTGGGACTGCTGCTGGCAGGGACGCTGCGCCACCGCGCCCGCGAGGCGCGCTCTCGTCTGCACGAGTGTGTGCTCCGCCTTGCCGACGCCCTCGACCGCGTGGCGGAGCGCGGCGTCGACGAGGTCCTGCGCAGCGAGCTGCTCGACCTGCGCCGAGACTTTGCCGTGCTTGCCTACTCCGCGCGCGAAGACTCCACCGCGCCGCCGCGCACGAGGAACCTCCTCGACATGCTTGCCACGCTCGCGCAGCGCACCGCGTACCTGACCGGCAACTCAGACTGGGTGGACGCCCACCGCCGCAGGCACGCGGCCCTGCTCGCCCAGCTCTCCGCGCTCACGCGCGAGCTTGACACCGTCATCGACGCCCGCGCGAGCAAGAGCCATCGCGCAACGCTCGCCAGGCGCACCGAGGCCCTGCTCGCCAACCTCTCCGTGGACGAGCCACGCTTCCGCATCTTCTGCCAGAGCTACCTCAACATGCTGCTGCTCATCCTGCGCACCGCCGACGACCGCCGCCAGCGCGTCTGGCGCATGTCCGCCGCCCACGCCGCGCGCACCGTGCTCTACCGCAAGCGCCCCACCCTCGACTCCTTTGAGATGCGCTTCTCCGTTCGCTGCGGCATCGTGCTGGCCGTGAGCTGCAGCGTCAACCTGCTGTTTCCCGTGGACCACCTCTATTGGTACGTGCTCCACGCCTACCTGCTGCTGCAGCCCTTCCCCAACGAGAGCTCGCGCCGCATGCGCACCCGCATGGCGGGAACGGCACTGGGCTGCGTGTTCGTGCACGCGGTGGCGCTCCTCAACCTTGGCTGGGCCGGCGTGATGGTCTTGGGCATGGTGCTCGTGGCGCCGCTCTACGCCGCGCGACCGGGCACCGTCACCTCGGCGTTCTTTGCGACGGCCTATGCGGTGACGATGGCCTCGGTCTCCATCGACGACGGCTACGCGACCATGATGCGCCTGGCCTCACTCGCGCTGGCGGTGGTCACCGTGGCGCTGGTCAACCGGCTCGTGCTGCCCACCTCGGACCGCCGCCTCTTTGCCGCCGACGTGCGCCAGCTCTTCTCGATGGTACGGCGCGGCTGGGACCTCGTGCGCACGACGCTCGACGAGCGTGTGGACACCGTCGTCTCCTCGGAGCGTCTGCTGCACTTCCAGATGGTGCATACCCAGGCCGTGGAGCTTCTGGGCGCCATCTCCGCCACAGGCGAGAAGAACGCGGAGATTGCCGAGGTGGCGCGCTACAAGGACGCCGCCGAGCGCATGCTCTTCTGCCTGTGGGAAATCAGCTGCGAGCTTGAGCAGCTGGAGCTCCTGGTGCGCCTGGGCGCCGTGCGGGACGGCGAGCGCGAGGCGTTTGTCGCCATCGTGAAGCTCGCCGAGATGAACTGCGACCCCGAGCGGTTTGGCACGAGCGTGAACGTGGTCACGCCCCTGATCATGGACCTGGAGAGCGAGGACCTGCGCTACGTCCTGCGGCAGTACGTGGACCGCGCGCGGGAGCTGCGGCGCGCCGTGGACGAGGCGCGCGGCGCGCTCGTGGAGCGGCCCCGCTACCTGGACGAGGTCCGCCACCCGTAAGCCGGGGACGGCCTCCGATCAACAGTTGCCGACACAGACATGGGCAAGATGGCGGCGGGCAACGTCGGCGAGGCGTCGCACGGTCGCCACGGGCGTGGGCGCCGTTTCCGCCATGCGCCAGTGCGGGAAGAAGCGCGTGACGTGATAGACGATCCCCTCGCGCCCGCGGCCGCCATCGAGGCCGGCCAGCCACGCGGCGATGGCGTCGACCTCGGTCTCTGAGTCGCTCATCCCCGGGACCACGAGCGTCGTGACCTCGAGGTGGCAGCCCGGCTCGGCGGCAAGCCGCTCGATCGTGGCGCGCACGGCGTCGAGCGAGCCCTCCGCGCCGCCGCACGCCTCGTAGAAGGCGGGCGAGAAGCCCTTGAGGTCGATGTTCGCCGCGTCGAGCAGGGGTGCCAGCTCGTCGATGACGCCCGGGCACGCGCATCCGTTTGAGACGAGCGCGGTCACGAGGCCCCGCTCGCGGGCAGCCAGCGCGGAGTCGCGCACGAACTCCCAGGCAACGAGCGGCTCGTTGTAGGTATGCGCGATCCCGAGGACGCGCGGGTCCCGGCGGCGCGCCTCCTCGGCGAGCGCCGCAAGCTCCTCGGGCCGCAGGCCCCGCCAGGGCACGTCACCCTCGCCAGCCTGTGAGATGCGATGGTTCTGGCAGAACGGGCACGTGAGGTTGCAGCCGTAGCTGCCAACGGAGAGCAGGTAGGAGCCGGGGTGAAACCGCGCGAGGGGCTTCTTCTCAACAGGGTCGAGCGCCAGGGACGTAACGCGGCCGTAGCCCTCCGGCACGCTGCGGCCGCCCACGTTGCGCCGTGCCCGGCAGCGCCCGAGCGCGCCCGGCGCCAGGCGACAATGTCGCGGGCAGACCGGACAGACAACGGCAGCCGCACCCGCGTCAGGCGCGCCGCCCCCGCTCACAGGTGACGCACCACCTCAAAGCGCTCCAGCCGCACGCCCTTCTCGGCAAGCGATATGCCGCCCTTGCGAGCCGCGATGCGCAGCTGCTCCTCCACGGTGTCCACGCCGTCGAGCGCGGGCAGGAGCAGGCCGCGCCTCCCGTCCGGCGTGCTCACGATCACGCCATAGCGGCACGGGTCCAGCTCGGACCGGTCCTCTACGACCTCCGGCTCGCCCAGGACGTCCACGTCGTAGACGAGCTCCGCGAGCTCCTCCTCTCGCACGGGCGAGAAGCGCGGGTCGTGAAGGCCGGCGCTCACCGCGTTGGCAACGATCTCCTCGGCCAGGCTCGCACGCGCTGGCGCGATCGTGCCGATGCAGCCACGCAGGTGGCCGTCCTTCTTGATCGAGACAAAGGCGCCGGCGCGGCGCTCCGAGAGCTCCGCAGGGAGGTCCGGCGGCAGGGGAAGGCGTCGTCCCGTGCAAACGCAATGCTCGAGCGAGGCGCGGGCGAGACGGACGTAGGGGTCCTCGGCGGTGCGTGTGCGCTCGAGCAGAGCGGCATGCCATGCGAGGTAGGCGTCCTCGTAGCGTCGCGAGGGGTCCGAGCCCTCCGGCCCCTCGGGCGTGAACGCTGCCACGCCGTAGCCCACGCCGAAGGGCGCCTCGTGCGAGAGCAGCTCCGCGCGCACGGGCGTACCGTCCAAGGCGCCGGCCATGATCTGGAAGGAGCGCAGACCGCACTCGGCGGCACGCTCGCACAGGCCGGGGTCCATCGTGAGCAGGCGCAGGAAGTCGCCGGCGGCAAGCGCCTCGCAGACCGCCTCGTCAAAGACCGGCCCGTCGGGGGCAAACCCGTACGGGCCCTCGGCCGAGAGCTTGTGCGAGAGGTCCCCGGAGGCCACGTATGCCACGCGCCTTCCCAAACGGGCGGCGACCTGCTGCACCAGGCGCCCAAGTCGGTAGTGCTCGAGCGGCGAGAAGCCCGCGAGCCCCAAGCGGACAACGTTAAAGGCCTGGTAGCGAGCTTGGATGAAGTGAAGCGGCACCAGCACGCCCCAGTCGAGCGCAGGGTCCTTCTCGCCGCGCGTCCCCGCGGGAATGCCGGCGGACGCCGCCGCACGGCAGAGCTCGGAGACAAACCGCTCGTCATAGCTCACGTCGGAGCCGTCGGCGCGGTCGCCAAAGTCACGGAAGTCCCCTCGGGCAGCCGACCCCGGGGCGATGTGCAGGTAGTCAAGGTAGGAGGCGGTATGCGGGCTGGAGATCACCAGCGTGTCCGGGCCAAGCTCGGCGATGCGTCGGGCGACCTCGTCATACGCGGCCACGGTCTGTGCGATGTCCTTCTCGCGGCCGTGACCCACGCCCGGCACGGCAAGTGGCGGATGGGGAACGACAAACGCTGCAACAACAGGCACGGCAACCCCCTCTTCCCAGGACTTTTGCACGAGCGCCCGGCGCTTCTCGCCCGGCGAGAAGAACGACGCGCCCGGCTGACCTGCTCACATGCAGTCATCACCCATTCTGGCACTTGGGACGCTCGTGCAAAAGTCGGGGCTTCCCGCTTGGCCGGCGGCGAAGCCTAGGCCTCGTAGGCCTCCGGGCCCTCGGACTTGAGCTCGCGGCCCATGAGCAGGGCGGTCGCGTCCTCGGGCTTGATCTTGCCGGAGACGACCTTGTCCACCATCTCGCAGATGGGCATCTCCACGCCGCAGTGGCGCGAGAGCTCGAGCACGGCGGGCAGGGCGTTCAGGCCCTCCACGACGGCGCCGACCTGGGCCACCGCCTCGTCGACGGGCACGCCCGAGCCAATGAGCTTGCCGCAGCGCAGGTTGCGGCTGTGGAGGCTGCCGGCCGTGACCACCAGGTCCCCGGCGCACGCGAGCCCGAAGAAGGTCTCCTGGTCGCAGCCGAGCGCGGTGCCCAGGCGACGGATCTCGGCCAGGCCGCGCGTGATGAGGGCGGCCGAGGAGTTGTCGCCAAAGCCCAGGCCGCGGGCGATGCCGCACGCGAGGGCGATCACGTTCTTGATGGCGCCACAGAGCTCCACGCCGTGCACGTCCGCGCTGGTGTAGACGCGCAGCACGTCATTCGAGAAGAGCTCCTGGACAAGACGGGCGGCCTCGCTGTCGTGACTCGCCGCGACGATGGCCGTGGGCATGTCGAAGGCCACCTCCTCGGCGTGGCTGGGGCCGGAGAGCGCCACGGTCACGGGCATCGCGTCGGGGCGCGCCTTGGCCACCTCGCCAGCGATGACCTCGGTCATCGTGTCGAGCGTGCCCTCCTCGAGGCCCTTCGTGGCGCAGACGAGAACGGCATCCGGACGCACGTAAGCCGCTGCCTGGGCCGCCATGCCCCGCACGAAGCGCGACGACGTCACGAAGACCACGACGTCCTTGTCGGAGCACGCCTCCTCGACGCTCGTGGTGAGAGCGATCTCCGCGGGAAGCTCGGGGTTGCCCGGCAGCGGGATGACGTGGGTGCTGCCCAGACGCTCCACGGTCTGCTCCGACTCGGACCAGACGATGACGTCGTGCCCCTCGAGCGAGAAGAGCCGCGCAAGCGCGAGACCCCATGCGCCGCTTCCCAGCACGCCCACCTTGGCGTGACGCTGAACCTTCTCGGCCACGATTACCTCCGCTTTGCCTTTGATGAAACGTGCCCACCCCGTATCCCGTGTGAGGAAAGGGCGGGCACCTATTGTCGCACCTACTTGCTTGCCTTGTTGAACTCGTCCTTGAAATCGCCGAACATCTTGCCAAAGGCGCCGAGCTGCTTGCCGGCGGCGCGGGCGACCTTGTCGCTCGTGGCCGCGGGCTTCTTTGCGGCAGACGACTTGGTCGCGGCCGGCCTCTTGGCAGTCGTCTGCTTCTTGGAGGCGGGAGCGTAGGTCTTGACCGGCGCCTTCTTGGAGTCGCCCGCAGCAGGCGCGCTCTTCTCGGCAATCCGCTCGACGGGCTTCTCGACGCGGACGTCTGCCGCCGGAACGGCGGGACGCGACGAGTCGCCCCCCTTGGGACGAGGCTCGTCCTCCGCCGCCTCGGCAATGGCCCGCTTGGCCTTGCCGAGCGCACGACCGAGGGCAAACGAGCCCTTGTCAACGGCCTCGCCCGCAGCCGCCCCGACCTTCCTGCCAACCTTCGACGCACCCGCCTTGGCACGGGCATAGCCCTCGCCCGCAGCGCCGGCAAGGCCACCGTCGAGCGAGACGCGCTCGCCCTGGGTATCCACGACCATGAAGCCGTTGGAATAGCCGCGCACCATCTCGGGCGCGATCACGAACGAGCCGATGAGGGCCTTGGCCATGCCGCCGTCGGCGGTGAAGAAGCTCGTGACCCGGCCGGTCTTGTCGTCATACTCGGCGTCGGAGACGTAGCCGAGGGGCTTGCCGTCAACGGTCTTGGCGTCCATGCCCGACCACATGATGCAGCGGTCCCAGTCGAGGCCGAGGCGCCTGAGGGCCCCATCGTCCAGCCCGTCGTCGGGCCTGGTCACCACGACGCTCTTCTCGTCAAAGGTCTTGAAGGCATCGAGGGCGAGAAACGCGTCCCCCCGCTTGATCATGCCAACGACGTCCGGCCGCTTTACGACATAGCCGACGAGCCGCCTGCCATCAGGCGAGAACACGGCCGCACGCAGGCGTCCGAACTTCTGATACTTGTCCGTGACGACGCCGTCCCGGTCCTTCGTCGTCTTCTTGAGGAGCAGGACGGTCTTGCCGGTCAGAGCGCTTATTCTTGGCACGCGTTAGGCCTCGGCGTTCTCGGCGGCCTCGTCGATGTCGTCATCCACGACCTCGATGTGAACGTTCTCGGCGGGCTTCTCGCCGGCCGGGGCGTCGCCAGCCATGGAGTTCACGCGGTCGACAACCGCGGTAGCGGCGTCCTTGACCTGGTTGGAGGCATCGGCAACCGCGTCGGAGAGAGACTCGCGGAGCTGGTCCATGCGCTCGCGGGCGAGGTCGACCTTGGCGCGGAGCTCGTCGGCCTTGGCGTCGACGGCGGGACGAACGGTGCCGATCTTGTCGTTCACGATGCTGGCGCCGCGCTCGTAGGTGTCAACCGCCGAGTCCCAGGCGTCGTTCATGGCATCGGCCGCCATGGCGCGGCTCTCGGCACCGGAGCGAGGGGCGAGCATGATGCCCGCGACGACGCCGGCGGCGGCGCCGACGATGCTGCCAAAGATGAAGCCAACCGTCTTCTTGTTCATGAGTACCTCCTGTCGATGCGAGCCGTGCAGATGGCGCGTGCGGCGCGCTTTAACGGGCCTTACCTGACGAGATGGGGACGGGGGACGTTGTCCATGTCCCAGCCGTCGTTCTTGGAAGCAGGGGAATCCTCGGGCTCCTCGTCGAGAGCGTCGTCAGCGGAGAGGTCTCCGGTGTCCTCGGTCTCGGCGAGGTCGGCGTCATCCTCGAGTACCTCGTCCGAGGCCTCGGCGGCGTCTTCGACCGAGTCGTCGTCGGAATCGGGCTCGGCGAAGTCCGCGGCCTCCTCCTCGACCTGCGCCTCGATCTGAGCCTGGGCCTCGGCCTCAGCGGCAACGAGGTCCTCGACGAGCGCCACGAGGCCGCCGACGGTGGCCTCGATGTTGGGCTCGGGCTCGCCGCCGCCGGAGAACGCCCACTGCAGGATCCAGGCGGCACTCGAGATGGCGCCGGCAACGAGGACGTCGTCGGGACAACCGAGGACGATCTCGTAGGTGCGCTCGCCCACCTCGCGGGTCTGGCCGCGCGCGATGTCCCCGGCGATGTTGGACTGGGCGAGAAGCTCAACGCTCACGTGCTCCAGGAGGTGAGCGAGCTCGGTGTCGCGAATCACCTCGCCAAACGTGGGCGCGGCGTCACCGAGGCAGACGTGGTCCGAGAGCCCCGGCAGGAGCTCGAGGATGAGGTCGACCGCGTCGGGATCCTCGCTCGTCATAACCGGTGCATTGGGCGCAAGCTCAACCCTGGCCGTAAGGGCGCGAGGCCCCACCGTGACCTTCTTGAACTCGAACATCTGAGCCATCGGACGCTTCCTCTCGATCAATTACGCCGCAAGATGGCGACGCCTCCTGTCATTGTAATAAAAAGTCTACCCTCGAACCTACTCCTTGGCGGCAAGCGCGTCCTTCTCCTCCTCGCCAGCGCTTCCCTCTTCCTCCGCTGAAGGCTCGGGGGCGATCACGCGGAGCATGGAGAGACGGCGGCCGCGCATGGACTGCACGCGGAACTGGTAGCCGTCCTTCTCGAAGACGTCGCCGGGGTGCGGGAGCTTGTCAGCCTGGTCCAGCACAAAGCCGGCAATCGTCTCGAACTCCTCGGAGTCCTCGACGGGCCAGCCCAGCTCGATGGCGTCGTCGATGGAGAAGCGGCCGTCGACGAGCCACTCGCGCTCGGAGAGCTGCGTGAGGTACTTGTTGTCCGGGTCGAACTCGTCCTCGATCTCGCCGACGACCTCCTCGACGATGTCCTCGATCGTGATGACGCCGGCCGTGCCGCCGTACTCGTCCACGACGATGACCATCTGGTCGTGGCTGGACTGCATCTCGGAGAGAAGTGGGATGATGTCCTTGGTGTCGGGGATGAAGCTGGCGGTGCGGGCGTGGCGGGAGACGGGGTCGCTCGCGCGCCCGTCGTCGAGGATGGGGCTGATGATGTCCTTGATGTGCGCGATGCCCACGATTCGGTCAACGGAGTCGTGGTAGACGGGAATGCGCGAGTAGCCGGTGCGACGCATGGTGGCCAGCACCTCGGAGAGGGTGGCCGTGTCCTCGACGGCGGTCATGTCGACGCGCGGCACCATGACCTCGCGGGCGATGGTGTCACCCAGCTCGATGACCTCGTGGATCATCGACTTCTCCTCGTCGGAGAGCTCGTCGGCGTCGGCCACCATGTACTTGATCTCCTCCTCGGAGACGCTGTCGCGCTCGTCGGCCGACTTGATGCCCAGCAGGGCGGAGAGGCCGTTGGCGGACTTGGCGGTGAGCCACACGAGCGGGCGGGCAACGTGCATGAAGCCGCCGATGGGGCCGGCGACCGACTTGGCCGTGCGCTCGGCGTTGGAGAGCGCGATGCGCTTGGGGACGAGCTCGCCGACCACGATGGAGAGGTAGGAGACGGCGAGGGTGATGATCACCGGTGCGAGCGGGGTGGCGATGCCGGCGGGCATGCCAAGGCTCATGAACCATCCGCAGAGCGGGTCGGAGAGGCTCGTGCTCGCGAATGCCGAGGAGGCAAAGCCCACGAGCGTGATGGCAACCTGAATGGTGGCAAGGAACTGCTCGGAGTTGGAGCCCAGATCGAGGGCGGCGCGCGCCTTGCGATCACCCTCCTCAGCCTCGGGCTCGAGCACCGCCCTCTTGGCGCTCACCACCGCCAGCTCTGACATCGAGAAGTAGCCGTTGGCCAGGGTGAGCAGAAACGTGACCACAATAGATATCGCTACGTCCATGCGCTTGAGCGCAACCTCCTTGGTCGGGTGACAGATGCGTGCCGCGGCAAGGACCCCGCCGTCGACACAGTAGATTGATTCTATCAGGTCAGGAGCCCGCTCGCTCAGTCAACAAAATGCTCAGACAGTCGTTAAGTGACTCGCCGGGGCACACGCCAAACGCTGGGCGGGCCAAGGGCGTGCAATACCCGCCTATGCCGGATAATCCGGCGATGCCCCTCTGCGCCCCCCAACATGCGCCTTTCTCCGAGCAAAGCAGAGGGGCGGCACAAAGGGCCGCCCCACCTGCGTCTCACAAAAGCATGACCCAGAACCCTACGCCATAAGCTCCTTCACGGCGTCCTTGGCGGCGGCGAGCTGCTCCTCGCTGGGGATCCAGTTGACGGCGAGCGTCTTCACCGGCATCTGGAAGCCCGCGGCCTCGAGCTCCTTGGCCACGTTGTTGGGACCGAGCGGCGCCCAGCCGTAGGAGCCAAACGCCAGGCCAACGCGGTTCTCGTTCTTGGGCGAGAGGCCCTTCATGTACGTGAGGAAGCCGGCCACGGTGGGCAGCATCTGGCTGTTGAGCGTCGGCGAGCCCACGCAGACGTACTTGCAGTCCAGGAACACGTCCATGACATTGGAGATGTGGTTCTCCTTGAGGTCCATGAGCTGCGCGGGAACGCCGGCGGCCAGGAAACCGTCCACCAGCGCGCGGGCGATCTTCTCGGTGGAGTGCCACATGGAGTCGTAGACCACCACGGCGCGCTCGCGGACGGCGCCGGAGACGAAGTCCTCCTCGTAGGCGCGCAGGATGTCCTCCACATGGGAGCGCCAGATGACGCCGTGTGCCGGGCAGATCATGTCGAGCGCGTCCGGGCCAAGGCCGCGCACCGCCTTCACGGCCGCCGCGGTCTGCGTGCGGTAGGGCTGCACGATGTTGGCATAGTACTTGCGCGCCTGGTGCATGACCTCGCAGAGGTCGTTCTCGTCGTCAAAGCGGCTGGAGCTGGCAAAGTGCTGGCCAAAGGCGTCGTTGGAGAAGAGGATCTTGTCGTAGGCGTCGTAGGTGACCATGTTGTCCGGCCAGTGGACCATCGGGGTCTGCACAAAGGCCAGCGTGCGCTTGCCGATGCACAGCGTGTCGCCGGTCTTGACGCCGTTGTAGCTCAGGTCGCCGAAGTGCGCGGTCATGTTCTTCACGCCCTGCGGCGCGGAGCAGTAGATCTGGCAGTTGGGCGCGAGGCGCTTGATCGTGGGCGTGTTGCCGGAGTGGTCCATCTCCACGTGGTTGGCGACGAGGACGTCGATCTTGGACGGGTCGATCACCGAGGAGATGCGCTCGAGCAGCTCGTCGGTGAAGGTGACCTTGGCGGTGTCGATCAGCGTGACCTTCTCGTCCAAGATGAGGTAGGCGTTGTAGGTGATGCCCGCCTCGGTGGTGTAGCCGTGGAACTCGCGCGCGTTCCAGTCGAGCGCGCCGACCCAGTAGACGTCCGGCTTGATCTGTACGGCAGAGAGCATGTGTCCTCCTCGGATGGAAGTGATACCCGTTAAGGGGCATTTTACCCCGCGCGGGGACAAAGGAATCGGTCGAGAAGAACGGGCGGCCGACCGGAGGTCGACCGCCCGCGTGGGGGTCACGATGATTCAAAAGGGGTCTGTCCCCTTTTGGATCACTTCTCGCCGGCGGCGCGGCGGGCGGCGTACTCGTCGGCCAGGCGCTGCTGGATGTCGTGCGGAACCTGCTCGTAGCCGCTGACCTCCATCTCAAACTCGCCGGTGCCGCGCGAGAGCGAGCGCAGGCGGGTGGCGTAGTCGGTGACCTCGGCGTACGGGATGGTGGCCACGACGGTGGTCTCGCCGGCCTGGGCGCCGGTTCCGGCCTCCATGCCCTCGACGCGGCCGCGGGAGGCGGAGACGTCGCCCATCACGGAGCCGGCGTAGCTCTCGGGAACGGTGATGCGCAGGTGCGCCATGGGCTCGAGCAGCACGGGCTCGGCCTGGCTGACGGCCTTCTGGAAGCCGATGCGCGCAGCGGTCTTGAACGCCATCTCGTTGGAGTCGACGGGGTGGTAGGAGCCCTCGTAGACGGCGCACTTGACGTCGATCATCGGGTAGCCGGCGAGCACGCCCTCGCGCATGGTCTCCTGGACGCCCTTGTCGATGGCCGGGATGAAGCCGCGCGGGATGTGGCCGCCCACAACCTCGTCCGCAAACTCGTAGCCGGCGCCCGGGTTGGGCTCGATGCGCAGCCAGCAGTCGCCGTACTGGCCGGCGCCGCCGGTCTGCTTCTTGTGGCGGCCCTGGGCAGAGGCCACGCGACGGATGGTCTCGCGATACGGGATCTTGAGCGCCACGGTGTGGGCGGTGATGCCCGCGCGGTCCTCAAGACGGTCGAGAAGAACGCTGACCTGCGCCTCGCCGATGGCGGAGATGACGGTCTGGCCGGTGTCCTCGTCGCGCTCCACCTTGAGGGTGGGGTCGGCGTCCGCGGACTTCTCGAGGAAGGCGTAGAGCTTGCCCTCGGTGCCGCGCGCGTCGGGCTCGATGGCGATACGGTAGAGCGAGTTGGGGAAGCGGAACTCGGCGGCCTCGACCTTGCCGGTCACGGAGAGGGTGTCGCCCGTCATGGCCTCGAGCTTGGGAACCACCACGATGTCGCCAGCGGCGGCGGACTGAACGTCGGTGGTCTCCTTGCCGCACATCTGGTAGAGGTGGCCGAGGCGCTCGTTCTTGCGCGTGCGCGCGTTGGTGAGCTCGATGCCCGGCGTGATGGTGCCGGCGAGCACCTTGAGGAAGGAGAGGCGGCCGTTCTGCGGGTCGTTCAGGGACTTGAAGGCAAAGACCACGGGACGCTCGTCGTCCTCGGAGATGTCGAGCTGCTCGCCGTTGACCAGCGGGATGCGGCCAAAGTCGGCCATCGTGGGGAACCATGCCACGGCGGCGTCCATGAAGGAGATGACGCCCTCCTCGCGGACGCAGCTGCCGGAGAAGACCGGCACAAAGACGCGCTCACGGATGGCCTTGGCGAGAAGCCCCTCGAGCTCGTCCTGGGTGACCTCCTCGCCCTCGAGGTACTTCATCATGACCTCGTCGTCGGCCTCGACGACGAGCTCGGTGAGCTGGGCGCGCGCGGCGTCGGCGGCGTCCTGGTACTCGGCGGGGACGTCCTCCACGACCGGCTTGCCGCCCTCGAGGTGGCGTGCCTTCATGTGGACGACGTCGATGATGCCGGAGAAGGCCTCGCCGGAGCCCATCGGGATGGTCACGGCGCCGAGGTTGGCGCCAAAGCGCTCCTGCAGCGCGGCCATGGCCACGTCAAAGTCCGCGTCGGGACGGTCGAGGCGGTTGATGAACAGCGCACGAGAGAGGCTGAGCTCCTCGGCGGCGTACCACAGGCGCGTGGTGGTGGTGCCCGGGCCGCTCGCGGCGTCCACGACAAAGACGGCCGTCTCGCACGCGCTCATCGCGGCGTAGGCGTCGCCCACGAAGTCGGGGTAGCACGGGGCGTCGAGCACGTTCAGGCGCGTACCCTCCCAGGTGATCGGGGCAATGGAGGTGGAGATGGAGAAGCCACGCTCGCCCTCCTCGCCGTCGTAGTCAAGCGTGGGCTTGGTGCCGGCGTGGCCGCCGAGACGGGTGGTACGCCCCGTCAGGTGGAGCATGGCCTCGGCCAGCATGGTCTTGCCCACGCCGCCTTGGCCCACAAGGACCACGTTCTTGACCTTCTCGCTTCCCTTAGCTGCCATGATGCCTCCCTTGAACGGGGTGTGTGCACGATGCAATTCACCTTACCCACGTTTTTGGGAGGCGTTGCGCACATATCGGGCAGCGGGCGAGAAGAGCGGTGGGGACGGGCGTGCGTGCCGTGCGCCGGATTTCGGGCCACTGCGTCTTCCGTGCGCCGGATTCCGCCCGACTGCGTAAAAAGTGCGCCGAATTCGGGGCTACTGCGTCCTTCTCGCCGCCGAATTCGGGGCTACTGCGTAACTCACTACGCAGTCGGGGCAAATCCGGCGCAAAGTCGACGCGTGCCAGTGCGCGCGGCGCGTCCCAGGCACGCAACGCGTAAGGCCAGCGAGAAGGACAACGGGGCGAGGCGTCGCCGCCCCGCCCCGCCGATATCGCTCGGAGCCGTCGGTATTCTCGTCCTTCTCGCAACTATTGCTTGGAGGCGTCGTTATTCTCGCCGCTCGAGGCGCTGTCACCCTTCTTGGGCAGGCGCCCCGCGCGGCGCAGGGCGTCGCGCAGGATCCACTCGACCTGGCCGTTGGCGCTGCGCATCTCGTCCGTGGCCCAGCGCTCCACCGCGGCCCAGACCTCTGGGTCTATGCGCAGGGGATATTGCTTGCGCGCGGCCACGTCGTCAGCGCCTTACTGGTAGAGGGAGCCGGTGTTGAGGACGGGCTGGGCCTCGGACTCGCCACAGAGGACGACCATCAGGTTGGACGCCATCACGGCCTTGCGGTCGTCGTCGAACTCCACGACGCCGCCGTCGGAGAGCTCCTTGAGCGCCATGTCCACCATGGAGACCGCGCCCTCGACGATCTTCTTGCGCGCGGCGATGATGGCCTCGGCCTGCTGGCGGCGCAGCATCGCCTGGGCGATCTCCGGCGCGTAGGCGAGGTGCGTGAGGCGGGCGTCGTCCACGGAGACGCCGGCCGGTGCCAGACGGCGATCGAGCTCCTCCTTGAGGGACTCGGAGACTTCCTCGATGTTGGAGCGCAGCGTGATGGAGCTGTTGGAGGCGTCATCGTCCTCCATGTGGTCGTAGGCGTAGACGCTGGCCACGTGACGCAGCGCGGTCTCGGTCTGCATGGCCACGTAGCTGGGATAGTGGTCCACGTCGAAGAGGGCCTTGGCGGTGTCGGCCACGTGCCAGACCACGACGGTGGCAATCTCGATGGGGTTGCCCATCTTGTCGTTGACCTTGAGGCGGTCGCCGTTGAGGGTGCGGGCGCGCAGGGAGACCTTGGTGGAGAGCGCCTTGGCCGCCGCGGCGGCCTTCACGGAGGGGGTGCCTTCCTCCAGGCTGACGTCGATGGAGGCGCCGGTGCCGTCCGAGCCCAGGCTGTGGCTGTAGAAGGGGTTCACCCAGTAGAAGCCGGACTCGCGGACGGTACCCACGTAGTTGCCAAAGAGCACGAGCACGCGGGCCTGGCCGGGCTGCAGCGAGAAGAACCCGCTGGAGAGGATGATTGCCACGATGAGCAGGACGATGCCGCCGACGAGCAGCACGGGACCCGTGGCGGGCGCGGCCACGCCAGCGTCCTCGGCAGTGGCGAGAATGATGATTCCCTGGACCATGCCCCAGATGGCAACGGCGTACGCGGCGAGAGTGACGAAGAGCATGGGCCAGCCG
Organism: uncultured Olsenella sp.; assembly: GCA_949287905.1. Lineage (GTDB taxonomy): Bacteria > Actinomycetota > Coriobacteriia > Coriobacteriales > Atopobiaceae > Thermophilibacter. The sequence continues at coordinate 5,915 of CASEHX010000008.1, read as the reverse complement.
GACGCGGCACGAGCCTGTTTCTCTACGGTCATGGCAGTTCCTTTCGAACCGATTTGCGCCCGGGATTGGGTCGCTGATGCCATTGTGATATCAGATTGGTTTCAGTTCAAGGAGATGGCGCCAGCGCAGCAGGAATGTCGGCAAACGGCGGGTATACTGTCAGGCATGGGATACAAGACCTACACCTGCCCGATCGCTCGCGACTGCGGGGGCTGCGAGTGGCTCGCAGTGCCCTACCCCATACAGCTCCGTCGCAAGCAGGAGCAGGTCAATGAGCTGCTTGGGAGCATGGCCGGCAAGGACGGCGCCACCGTCGACCCCATTCGCGGAATGGACGAGCCCGTGCGCTACCGCCACAAGGCTGCCACTCCGTTCGCGCATGCGCGCGGCGGGCGTGTGCGCTGCGGGTTCTACGCTGCCGGCACGCACCGCATCGTCCCCTGCGACGAATGCCTCGTCGAAGACCCGCGCGCCCGCCGCATCCTCAACGCCGTCGCCCGCACCGCCGAACGCCTGCACGTCCCGCCCTACGACGAGGACCGCGGCGTGGGCGTCCTGCGCCACGCCGTCGTTCGCTGTGGTTGGAAGACGGACGACGTCATGCTCGTCCTCGTGACGCGCGTAGACGAGCTCCGGTCCGCGGACCGCCTCGTAAACGAGCTCCGCGCTGCTTGTCCCGAGGTCACGACCATCGTCCAGAACGTGAACGACCGACGGACCAACGCGATCCTCGGGCGACGCGGCCGCACGCTCTTTGGCCCGGGAGTCATGCATGACGAGCTGCTGGGGTGCACCTTTGAGATCGGGCCCACGAGCTTCTACCAGACCAACCCCGCCCAGACCGAGGTGCTCTACGAGCTTGCGCTCGAGGGCGTCGGCCCCGCCTCGCGAGTGCTGGACGCATACTGCGGCACGGGCACGATTGGCATCTGTGCCGCCGCCAGAAACGAGACGCTGCAGGTCACCGGCGTAGAGCAGGTGAAGGGGGCCGTGGCGTGCGCACGACGCAACGCCATGGCAAACAGCGTCGAGACCCGCTGCCGCTTCGAGGCGGCCGACGCCACCGCCTGGATGGCCCACGAGGGACGCAGCCAGAACTTCGACGCCATCATCATGGACCCGCCCCGGGCCGGCAGCACGCCGGAGTTCCTGAACGGCGCAGCAGACCTCGCTCCCGAGCGAATCGTCTATGTGAGCTGCAATGTCGTCACGCAGGCTCGCGACCTGGCCATTCTACGCGAGCGCGGATACCGCATCGAGCGCGTGAGCCCGGTCGACATGTTCCCGCACACCAAGCACGTGGAGTCGGTCGTCACCCTCAAACGGCACTAGCCCGACCAAAGAAAAATGTGACGAAGGGACTGTCCCTTCGTCACATTTGAATGGGTTGAGCGGTGGTTACTCGGGGTCAATCGCCACCGTCAGATCCTCGCGCACGTGAACGCGACCGGCAGCGAGCAGGCCCACGACCTCGGGATAGAGCTCGTGCTCGATAGCGTGGATGTGCTCCTCCAGCTCGTCGACCGTCCACCCCTCCTCAACGGGCAGAGCCCTCTGGGCGATGATCGGGCCGGCGTCGTAGTCGGCGTTGGCAAAGTGAACGGTGACGCCCGTCACCTTCACGCCGCGCGCATATGCGTCGGCGATGGCGTGGGCGCCGGGAAAGCTCGGCAGCAGCGCCGGGTGCAGGTTGACCACGCGGTTGGGGAACGCGGCCAGAATGGGGTCGTGAACCTTGCGCATGTAGCCGGCCATGATGACGTAGTCCACGCCGCGCCGCGAGAGCTCGGCAGCAATAATCTCGTCCGCCTGCTCGGGGTCGGCGTAGATCTCCTTTGACATCGTGAGCGTCTGCAGCCCCGCCGCCTCGGCGCGCTTGAGGCCAAAGGCGCTCGGACGCGAGCTCACCACGAGCTCGATCGTCGCGTCGAGCGTGCCGTCGGCGATGCGGTCGATGATGGCCTGCAGGTTGGTCCCGCTGCCCGAGATGAGGACGCCCAGCTTAATGCTCATCGTCGTACACGACCTTTCCCTTCTGGCCGGGAGTGCCGGCGATGACGCGGCCGACCTCAAACGGCTCAAGACCCTGCGCGACGAGCGCCTCGCAGACCTCGTCCTCGTCGTCCGCGGCGCAGATGATGGCCATGCCCACGCCCATGTTGAACGTGCGGTACGCCTCCTCGAGCGTGAGGCCGGCCTCGCGGATCATGTAGGTGATGACGGGCGGCATGTCCCACGCCGGACCCGCCTCGCCGCCGCGGTAGACCAGCGCATCGAGCCCCTCGGGCATGGCGCGGTCGAGGTTCTCGGTGATGCCGCCGCCGGTGATGTGCGCCATCGCGTGGATGGGGGCGCCGGCGCGCAGCGCCGCGAGCAGCTGGCCCGCGTAGATCGTGGTCGGGCGCATGACGGCGTCGGCGAGCGACTCTCCGCCGAGCTCGTCGAGCGGCGCCTCCAGCTCCTCTACGGTCTTGCCCTCGATGGCGACCTTGCGCACGAGCGAGTAGCCGTTGGAGTGGATGCCCGAGCTCGGCAGGCCGAGAATGACATCGCCCTCGCGCACGAGGTCGGGACCGATCATCTTGGGTCGGTCGACCACGCCGACCACAAAGCCGGCGAGGTCGTAGTCGTCCTCCGCCATGACGCCGGGGTGCTCGGCCATCTCGCCGCCCACGAGGGCGCAACCGGACTTGCGGCATCCCTCGGCGATGCCACCCACGATCTTGGCCACGTGCTCGGCGCGCAGCTTGCCGATGGCCACGTAGTCGAGGAAGAACAGCGGCTCGGCGCCCATGGGGACGATGTCGTCCACGCACATGGCAACGAGGTCCTCGCCCACGGTCTCGTGGCGGTCCAGCAGCTGCGCGATGGCCAGCTTGGTGCCCACGCCGTCGGTTCCGGAGACCAGGATCGGATCCTCCATGTCCTTGAGCGCGGCCGCCGAGAAGCACGAGCCAAAGCCGCCCAGCCCGCCGATGACCTCAGGGCGGTTGGTGGCGGCGACGGCCGCCTTGATCGCGTCCACGGCGCGGGCGCCCTCGGCGGTGTCCACGCCGGCGTCGGCATAGCTCACGTGCTTGGTGTTCTCGGCCATCTCGGTCCTTTCTTTTCAGTCCCGCGGGGCGGGGCGTTTTCTCGGAGGCGGTGGGGCGCTACTCGGCAGCCTTGGGCACGCAGATGAGCAGCGTACGACCGTTGTCGCTGTAGTCGTAGTTGCAGGTGCACAGCGTCAGCACGTTGCTGGTTCGCGCAATGACGTCGGATGCGTCGGAGCGGCTCGCGGACGCCTTGCCGAGAAGGTCGGTGAGGTAGGCGCGCAGACCCTCCGTCGAGTCAAAGTTGAAGCGGCGGGCGTTGACGTCGGAGCCGTCGGTCTTGTAGACCAACAGCGGCTCGAGCTCGTAGGTCTTCTCCTCGGTCACGTACCAGATCGTGTCGATGCCGTCGAAGAACTCCTGGTTGGTCATGTCCGAGATGGGCTTGAACATGGTGCCATTGCGCATGTGGTGCCCGTAGATGATGCTCTGCGCGTCGACCATTCCCGGGGCCGTGTTCTCGGCGTCGAGGAAGATCTGGCCGCCGACGGAGTAGGTGCCCTCCGCGCTCGTGCGCAGGTAGGTGTCGTTGGTCTCGCCCTGATAGACCGGGAAGTTCACAACCGTCCCGGGAATCTGCACCCATCCCACGACGTCGTCGTTGACGGCCTTCAGGCCCTCCCAGTCAACCTGGGGCGACGTCTGACCGTCGTCGGAGACGTCCGCGAAGGTGGCGAGCTCCTCGTTGATCACGTCCTGCTCGTGGTACTGCCACTGGTTGTAGATCCACATGCCGGCGGCGGTCACGATGAGGGCGATGCCCAGGATGAACAGCACGGCGGAGATGATCCTGCCAACGCGCTTCTTGGGGTCGCCGCTCCTGCGCCCGGACAGGTCGTAGGGGTCGGTCTCCACGAAGCGGGCGTCGCGCTTGTTCTTCTCGCCGTTTGCCGGCTCAGACACAACGGGGATGTAGTGCGCGCTCACGCTGTGAGGGGTGCTTGCCGCGTGGCGGTTTGCCTGGGGCGCGTGGTAGGACTCGTCGCCGCCGTGCTGCGGCCTCACGTGCGCCGGACCCCGGCCCGAGCTCGGGACAGAGGCGTGGCGGGCGGTGCCGCCGGATACGCTGCCGTCGTCAGGGGTCTTGAAGTGCGAAGCCATGGGTCCTCCTCGACCGTCTTTCACTAACTCCTCAAATTCGCGACCGGCCCCGGGTCATGCCCGCACCGGTCGCTGGGGCCACTTACGCCTCGGCCATCTGGCGCTTGAACTCGGCGATCTTATCGTGATACTCGGGCATGGTGGCACCGAGGATCTGCGTGGCGTAGATCGCGGCGTTCTTGGCGCCGTTGATCGCGACGCAGGCCACGGGCACGCCGGAGGGCATCTGCACCATGGAGAGCAGCGAGTCCATGCCGCCGAGGTCGGAGGTCTTCATGGGCACGCCGATGATGGGCAGCGAGGTGAAGGCCGCGACCACGCCTCCGAGGTGCGCCGCCTTGCCGGCGGCTGCGATGATGACCTTGAGGCCGCGGTCGGCCGCGGAGCCGGCCCACTCGTGGACCTTGTCGGGGTTGCGGTGCGCGCTGGCGATGACCAGCTCGTACGGGACGCCAAACTCCTCGAGCTGCGCCGTGCATGCCTCCATGACGGGCAGGTCCGACTTGGATCCCATGATGATTCCCACGAGCGGCTGGTCTGCCATGATGCTCCTCTCGGTTGGTTTTGTGCCCTCTCAGTATACGCGACCAGCGAGGACGCAACGCGCTCAGGCATGGGGGCGCGAGGTTCTTCTCGCCCTCCAAGGGAGAAACACAAACGTTACGACGTTCATCCGCAAAAAAGGCTATGCTGTGCCCTTGTACGCTGGTCCATCAGTCCGCGGACAAAGGAGAATCCCATGAACAACGCCAGCAATCTGTACCTCTACCAGCGCGAGGGCGGCTACCTGCCGCGCGTCGCGGCCGTTCACGACCTGTGCGGCTACGGCAAGTGCTCGCTCGGGGTGGCCATCCCCGTGCTCTCTGCCGCAGGCATCGACGTGTGCCCCGTCCCCACGTCGCTCTTCTCGGCCCACACGCGCTTCCCCAAGTTCTACATGCACGACACCACGCCCATGCTCACCGACTATCTCGACGCCTGGCGCGAGGAGGGCATCGGGCTCGACGGCATCTACTCGGGCTTTCTGGGCTCCGCCGAGCAGGTTGACGCCATCCTGCGCCTCTACCGCGAGTATCCGGGCGCCCTGCGCCTCGTGGACCCGGTGATGGGCGACGGCGGCGCCAAGTACCCCACCTACACCGACGAGATGTGCGAGGCCATGAAGGGCCTCGTGGACGGCGCCGACGTCCTGACCCCCAACCTCACCGAGGCCTCCATCATCACGGGCATCCCCTACGAGAGCCAGGACGTGGACGAGGCCTACGTGCGCCGCATGATGGACGCGCTGCTTGGCATGGGCGCCAAGTCCGTGGTCCTCAAGGGCGTGGTCCACGAGGGCGAGAAGGTCATCCGCAACTACGTGGCCGTGGCGGACGGCGACGGCGCCCCGGAGGAGGTCTCCGGCGAGCTCCTCCCCTACATGCTGCACGGGACTGGCGACCTCTTTGCGTCCGGCCTCGTCGCGGCCATCTACGCCGGCAGGGACCTGCTGTCCTCCGTGCGCTTTGCGAGCGAGCTCGTTCGCCACGCCATGCAGATCACGCCCGAGCAGCCCGACTACGAGGTGCGCGGCGTGAGCTTTGAGAGCGTGCTGGGGGACGTGACGGCGCTTCTCGCCTAAGGTCTTCTCGCCCAACGCTCGCCGCGGGACGCGACGCCCGTGACGCCCGTGAGGCCCGCGACGCCTGTGAGGCCCGCCCATAGCCAGAGAAAGGGAGG
>CASEHX010000007.1 GCA_949287905.1 uncultured Olsenella sp. | reverse complement strand
TTCGATCGCAGTATCCGGTTCTCAAGGTACTCCCGCGCAGGTCGTCCTCGGTGGGCTCGTCGCTGCGCGGGGAATAACTATACGCACCCGGGCGCCCCCCGTGGGCGGGAATCGAGAGGTTCACAATTCCTACATATTCTGGGTTTCTCGCCAGCTTTGGCGGATCGCCCACCTTGGTCGCCGCCTACGTTTCACGGTGATTCTCGCGAGCGTCGTGCGCGGGCGCCTTCGCCACACCTTCTCCTATATGGCTGAAGCCCTGCGCGCGGGCGCTTTGCGGCGAAGGCCCCCTGGGGGGGCCGGCCCGCACGTCGGAGCATTGAACCTGGCGCCTCACCGCCCTGACCGTGACAGATCGCCCGGTTCTTCTCGCCATCTGAGGTTCGTGGCACGCAATCGTCTAGAGATCCCCAACATGCCTGGCCCTTCTCGCCGTGGGAGAGATTCTGCGTGAGGCTGCCTGGCTTTTCTCGCAATCGGAGACGGCGAGCGTTGGTCAGCTCAAGGATTCAGGCAATTGGAGAGCCAAGGGACGGGACGCCTGGGAATCCGTCCTGTTTGAGGGTATAGGCGCTGGGGCGCCTACGTATTTGCTTCTTTTGAGGGCCAAGGATCAGGGCATTTAGTGTTTCGTCCCGTTGGGGGGGGGGGGGGGGTAGCGGAGCGTGGGCGCTTAGGGTTTCGTCCCGTTGGAGGGCAGCGGAGCGTGGGCGCTTAGGGTTTCGTCCCGTTGGAGGGTCGGGGCGCCGGGACGCTTAGGGACTCGCCCCGTTGGAGGGTCATCCCAGATTTTTGCTTAGTCATTGTCGCGATCGGAGGCTCCCGGCGCTTGATCGGCGAGAAGAGTCCTCCGATCGCGGCGTTTCTTAAGCCCGAATAGGGTCGAGGCCTCCAATCGTGCCAAAGATTAATCGCACCGGGACCGAAAGCCTCCGATCGCGCCGTTTCCTAAGCGCGGAAGGGCGCCAGCCCTCCAATGGAGCGAATCCCTAAGCGACTCCGTGCCTTAGCCCTCCAATGGCGGCAAATGCTAAGCGGCGCTGGGGCGCCACCCTCCAATGGCGGCAAACGCTAAGCGCCCCTGCGCGACGGCCCTCCAAGAGCCCCAAGCCACAAGCATCCCTGCGCCCCGACCCTCCAAGAGCGCCAAACACCAAGCGCGGCGGCGCGGCCCTTCTGCGCGCACCCTGCCGCGAGTCCCACCTCGGCCGGAGCGAGCACCCGGTAGCTCGCCCTCTCCACATAGGACGCAGCACCCCAGCCGGCAAACACGAACGAGACGCCTACGGCGCGCGCCGCGAGGAAGCCGCACTCAACATCGCCAATGCAGATCGCCTCCTCCGGCTTTGCCCCCATGCGGCGCAGGCACTCGAGCAGCGGCTCGGGATTGGGCGCGCACGAAGTCGCGCCCCTTCTCAAAGCGGGGGTCTCGGAGCGTGAGGCGCGAGACGGGGTCGCACTCCATGAGCGGCCCCGTCTTTTCCAGGACAAGCGCCCAGATCTCGGGGAGCAGCAAGCGAAGACGCAACTCATGGGCGGCATCGTCCTCGGGGCTCAGGTCGCACGACCTTTGGATGAGCTCGAGCGCCCGCCCCTGAGCAGGGTGATGTGATCGGAGCTCCTCATGGGAGCGCCTCTATATGCCGCGTCGAACGAGTTCGCACGCCTCGGTCAGGAGGGCATCCCTCTGGGCTGCCGTGGGCGCCTCCGCATAGACCCTCACGAACGAGCTCGTGCGAGAAGGTCGGATGAGCACCCAGGAGTCATCCTCAAATTGCACGCGAAGGCCGTCGGCATGGGATATCTCAACGGGCTCGTGGCCCACGAGGTCCCCGGGGTTGAGTCCCGGCAGCACGTTTCTGAACGCCTGGCTCTCCGCGGCCTCGAGGCGGATGTCCCTCCTCGCATAGCACATGGTCCCGATGACGGCCTCGAGCTCCCCCGTCATCGTCGAGACCGTCTTGCCCGAACGAGCGAGCATCTCCACGGCAAGGAGACAGACGAGCAGGCCGTCGCGCTCGCGCAGGTGGGCCGGCACACACACGCCGCCATACTCCTCCACGCCCATGATGACGTCCGGCTCGAGCGCCTCCCTGTATATGCGCGCGAAGCCGACGGGCACCGACGTGGTGTCGCAGCCCAGCCGGTTGGCCTCGCGCTCTATGCAGGCGGAGCACGTGAGCGTGGTGACGACCCTGCCGTGCGCCCCATGGGCCATCACGAGGTCGCCGAGAAGCATGGGAACGAGAACGCGAGCCGGCAGCAGGCCGCCCTTCTCGTCCACGACGGATGCCCTGTCGCCGTCCCCATCGAGGAGAAGCCCCATGTCCGCGTTATGGGCGATGACCGCCTGCTCGCAGGAATCCGCCCACGGGTCGCGCGGGTCGGGATGAATTCCGTCGAAGTCGTCGCGATTCTCCACGTGAATCTCCACGACGTCGCATCCAAGGCTCCTGAGCAGGTCCGCAAGAAGGCCCGTGCCCGCGCCGTACATGGCGTCGACGACGACCCTGGGGGCCCTGGACCTAATCGCATCGCGGTCGACCCACGTGACCAGGTCACTCATATAGGCGGAAACGAGGTCCGTCTCCTCAAACGCGCCGCGCGCCGTAGTTGGGACGAGGGAGATGGCCTGCTCGATCTTCTCGAGCGTCTCGTGGGAGACCGGGCCGCCGTCCTCCCCGCGAACGATGATGCCGCCGTACTCGCACGAGCGCTCGCTCGCCGTAAGGACCACACATCCCACGGCGCTCTCGTCCCTCGCGCACGTCCAGGCAACGACCGGCGTGGGGCACGGCCCCTCGGAGACCTTGACGACGAGCCCGTAGGAGGCGAGCACGCCGGCGACAAGCCGTGCGTGGTCCGCCGCATCGTGACGCGTGTCGTAGCCGACGTAGACCGTCGCGCCCGGGCGGGCGTCCGCCCACACGAGCGCGAGCGCGTCCGCGACCCGGGCGACGTTCTCCTCGGTGAACGAGTCGTCGAATCGGGCCTGCCAGCCGTCAACGCCAAAACGGATTATGTCCGCCCTCTTTTCCACGCCAGCCACTATCCGAGCGCACCGCCAAAGTCGGAGCCAAAGGCCTCGAGAAACGCCTCGCGCTGAGACTCGTCCTCGAGAACCATGCGCGCGTTCGTAGCCGCCCAAGCCGCCGGCGTGCCGGTGTCGCAGCCCTCGGCGGGGTCGACCACGAGCGCGTACATCTCCTCCTCGGCGAGGAGGCGCTCCATGGCGTCCGTCAGCTGAATCTCGTTTCCGGCACCGGGGCCCTGAGTCGCCAGGAGCTCCATGATGCGCGGCGAGAGCAGGTAGCGGCCCACGATGAAGAGGTGCGAGGGCGCATCCTCGGGCTTGGGCTTCTCAACGAGGCCGCTCACGCGCCAGACCGCTCCCTCCTGCTCGCCCGTGGCGTCCGAGCCGGGCAGGCAGCCCACGCACTCGCCGGCGATGATGCCGTAGCGGCTCACCTGGTCGGCGGGAACGGGCGCCACGGCAATGACGGAGGCGCCGCCATGCTCGCGCGAGACCTCGGCCATGCGGACGCACATCTGACGACCGGGAACGAAGTAGTCGCCGAGAAGCACGAAGAAGGGCTCGCCGTCGATCTTGTCGGCCGCCTGAAGGACGGCGTGGCCAAGACCACGGGCAACATCCTGATAGACGAAGGAGACGGGAAGCGAGGAGGCCGCGTGGACTCGATCGGCCTCCGCGGACTTGCCGCGCTCGCGAAGCATGGCCTCGAAGTCGTCGTCCACGGAGAAGTACTGCTCGATCTGGGGCTTCTCGTGGGAGTTGACGATGACGACGCCGTCAACGCCCTCGGGCTCGAGAGCCTCCTCGACCACATACTGGATGACGGGCTTGTCTATGACGGGGAGAAGCTCCTTGGGGGAGCACTTGGTTGCGGGAAGAAAGCGCGTTCCAAGACCAGCGGCGGGAATGACTGCCTTCATAATCGTCCCTTCGGGTTGTAGTGCCAGTGACGCCCGGCACAAGGCCAGCGGCACTCAGAAGATACCCCTTTGGGAACGGATTGAATCTCACATACCTGTAAGCGGACAGATTGTCCCGCTCTTCGTCACCTCGATGCCGAGACGCCATATCGACTACACGTGAGGTTTAGCGAGACGCCCGAGAGAAGCGGAGGCGAACTACTCCGGAACGACCATGCCCTGCCGCTCGAGATAGGCGATGAGACGCTCCATCGTGTCGGCCGAGAGGACGTGCTCCATGAGACAGGCCTCCGCGTCGGCGGTCTGGGGCTCGACGCCCAGATCTGATTCGAGGAAGGTCCTCAAGGCACGGTGGGCGCGCCAGACGAGCGCCGCGTAGCGACGCCCCTCGTCGGTGAGCGTCACGCGCCCGTAGCGGCTCTGCTCGACCATGCCCGCCTCCTTGAGGGTGGAGAGGGCCTTGTTGACGCTCGCCTTGGAGACGCCGAGATGCTCAGCGACGTCAACCGAGCGGACCGAGGCCTCCTCCGAGCCGACCTCCACCGCTATGCGATAGATCGTCTCGAGATAGTCCTCGCTCGCACGGCTGAGGGCGTGCTCGTCTCTGGTCTCGCAGTCGCTCATGCGCGCTCCCCTCGCAGGTCGAGCTACAGGTCGTCTTCCTCGTCGGGCAGCTCGGTACGCCTGATCCTGGCGCCGAGGGCAGAGAGCTTCTCGACGAAGCGCTCGTAGCCGCGGTCGATGTGATGGATCGCGGACACCGTGGTGACGCCGTCCGCGACGAGGCCGGCCATGACGAGAGCGGCGCCGCCGCGGAGATCGGGCGACTTGACCTGGGTGCCGGAGAAGCCGTCGACGCCGTGGACGATCGCATGATGACCCTCGATGACGATGTCGGCCCCCATGCGGGTGAGCTCGCTGGCGAGCATGAAGCGGTTCTCGAAGATGTTCTCGGTGATGACGCAGCTCCCCTTGGCAAGCGCGAGCAGGGTCATGGTCTGGGCCTGCATGTCCGTGGGGAAGCCCGGGAAGGGCAGCGTCTGGATGTCCGTGGGGAGCAGCGGACCCTCGCGCCAGGCCGTGCAGCAGTTGGGGCCGCGCTCGATGGAGATGCCCATCTGCTCGTACTTCTTGAGCACGAGGCCGAGGTGGAGGGGGGCAAACCCGCAAACCGTGATCGGCTCCCCCGTCAGGGCGCCGATGGCGAGGAAGGTGCCCGCCTCGATGCGGTCCCCGACGACGCGGTGGGTGGTCGGGTGAAGCTCGGAAACGCCCTCGATCTCTATCACGGGCGAGCCCGCTCCGGAGATCTTGGCCCCCATCTCGTTGAGGAGGTTCGCGAGGTCCACGATCTCCGGCTCGCGCGCTGCGTTGTCGATGGTGGTTACGCCCTTGGCAAAGACGGACGCCATCATGAGGTTCTCCGTGGCGCCCACGCTGGCAAAGTCGAGGGTCACGGTGTTGCCCACGAGCCCGTGGGGGGCGCTCGCGTGAATGTTGCCGTGCTTCACCTCAAACTCGACGCCCAGCGCCTCGAGGCCGAGGATGTGCATGTCGATGCTGCGCGCACCGATGTTGCAGCCGCCCGGCATGGCCACGATCGCCTTGCCAAAGCGGGAGAGCAGGGGCCCGAGAACCGCCGTGGAGGCGCGCATCTGAGCGACGAGGTGATAGGGGGTCTCCCACGAGTCGACGTCGGAGGTGTCGATCCTGAGCTCGTGCTCGTTCACCACGTCGATGCGAGCGCCGATGTTCTTGAGGACCTTGCCCATGACGTGGACGTCCGCGATGTTGGGGACGTTGGTGAGCGTGTTCACGCCGGGCGCCATGATGGTCGCCGCCATGAGCTTGAGCGCAGAGTTCTTGGCGCCCTCGACGCTCACCTCACCAGAAACGCGATGCCCGCCCTCGATCTGAATGACTTCCATGCCGCCTCCGTGCCGGGGAGCTACTCGGTGCGCGCCCCCGCAGCGTGCTTCAGCAGGAGGTTGCACCATCTGATCTTCTTCTCATAGTATGCCGCACGATGGTCCCCCGCGGCAATCTCGTCGAGGGCCTCAATCGCCTCGTCACGGGTGCGGCGGACGACCTCGGGATCGATGTCGTCGGTGCGACGTGCGTGGTCGGCGAGGACGATGACCCCATCGTTGTCTATCTCCGCATAGCCGCCGGAGACGACGACGTCGTACTCCTCGCCACCATCCTCCTGGCGGGCGCGCATGCGCACGACGCCGTCTCCGAGGGCCACGATCTCCGGGGCGTGCCCCGGCCACACGCCAAGCTCGCCCGCGTAGGTCACGAGGACGAGGTTGGCGACGGGCCCGTCAAAGAGGAGGCGGTCAGGCCTCACGAACTGACAGTTGAGCTCGGCCATGAGCCTACTCCCCCGCCGTCCCGGTCATCTCCGCCGCGCGTCGACGGACGTCCTCGATCGTGCCCGCGAAGCGGAACGCCTGCTCGGGCAGGTCGTCGCACTTGCCGTCGACGATCTCGCCGAAGGAGCGGACGGTGTCCTCGACGGTCACGTACGTTCCGGGGTTGCCCGTGAACTTCTCGGCAACGTGGAACGACTGCGAGAGGAACTGCTGGATCTTGCGGGCGCGCGCGACGACGTGCTGCTGCTCCTCGGAGAGCTCGTCCATGCCCAGAATGGCGATGATGTCCTGGAGGTCGGAGTACTCCTGGAGGGTCTCCTGGACGGCGATGGCCACGCGATAGTGCTCCTCGCCCACGATCGAGGGGTCGAGCGCGGAGCTCGAGCTCGCCAGCGGGTCGACGGCGGGATAGATGCCGAGGTCGGTGATCGCGCGCGAGAGCACCGTCGTGGCGTCGAGGTGCGTGAACGTGGTGGCAGGGGCCGGGTCGGTGAGGTCGTCCGCGGGAACGTAGACGGCCTGGACCGAGGTGATGGAGCCCTCCTTGGTGGAGGTGATGCGCTCCTGGAGTTCGCCCATCTCGGTTGCCAGCGTGGGCTGGTAGCCAACGGCGGAGGGCATGCGGCCGAGAAGGGCCGAGACCTCGGAGCCCGCCTGGGAGAAGCGGAAGATGTTGTCGATGAACAGGAGCACGTCCTGACCCTGGTCACGGAAGTACTCGGCCGTGGTGAGGCCCGCGAGCGCCACGCGCATACGAGCTCCGGGCGGCTCGTTCATCTGGCCGTAGACCAGGCAGGTCTTGTCGATGACGCCGGACTCGCGCATCTCGAGGTAGAGGTCGGTGCCCTCGCGGGTGCGCTCGCCGACGCCGGTGAAGACCGAGGTGCCGCCGTGCTGCTGGGCGAGGTTGTTGATCAGCTCCTGGATGAGGACCGTCTTGCCGACGCCCGCGCCTCCGAAGAGGCCGGTCTTGCCGCCGCGGACGTAGGGCTCGAGAAGGTCGATGGCCTTGATGCCGGTCTCGAAGATCTCAGTCTGCGTGGTGAGCTCGTCAAAGGACGGCGCCGGGTGGTGGATCGGGTAGTACTGAACGTCCTCGGGCACCTCGCCGCCGTCGACGGGCTGACCCATGACGTTCCAGACGCGGCCGAGCGTGGAGGGGCCCACCGGCATCATCATGGGGTGGCCGGTGTCGCGGACCTTGAGGCCGCGGGTGAGGCCGTCGGTCGAGGACATGGCGACGGTACGGACGACGCCGCCCGGAAGCTGGGACTCCACCTCGAGCACGGTGCTCACGCGACCGACCGGGGTGTCACCCTCGACGACGAGGGCCGTGTAGATGCCCGGCACCTGGTCGTCGAACTTGACGTCAACGACCGGTCCGACGATGCGGACGATGGAGCCCACGCCGACGGTGCGGTTGAGCTTGTTGTACGCGGCCTCCTCGAGGGCGGTGCGCGTCTCGTGGTTCTTCTCTGCCATCAGTTGTCCTCCAATGCGGAAGCGCCGCCGATGATCTCGTTGAGCTCGGTGGTGATGGAGCCCTGGCGGACTCGGTTGTACGTGCGCTCGAGCGTGCCCAGGACCTCCCGGGCGTTGTCGGTCGCGGACTGCATGGCGCGGCGGCGCGCCCCGTGCTCCGCGGCCGCCGAGTCGAGCAGCGCGTGGAAGATGACCGTCCTGAAGTAGGCCGGCATGAGATGCCCCAAAACCTCCTCCGCCGAGGGGTCGAAGGCGTAGTCGGTGTAGGCGCGGCCCTCGACCTTGGTGAGCGCCTCGCGCTCACGCGGCTTGTTGGGCATGGTGAGCTGCTCCTTCGTGATGGGGAGCAGCTGCTCGACGACCTGGGTCTGCTCGACGCGGTTCTTGGCGTGCCAGTAGTACAGCACGACGCGGTCGATCTCTCCCTTTGCGTAGCCGCGCATGACGTAGGAGGCGATGCGGTCCGCCTCGTCCTGGTTGGGCTCCGAGGAGATGCCCACGAACGACATGACCGGGGCCATCTTGCGATAGGTGAAGTACTCGGTGGGCTTGCGGCCGCAGGTGATGACCGAGGATTCGATCCCGCGGGCCTTGAGGCGCCGCATCTCGGTCTCCACCGCACGCTGCTGCACGATGTTGAAGCCGCCCGCAAGGCCCTTGTCGGAGGCCACGAGGATGAACAGCACGTGCTTCTCCTCGCTTCGCTGCGCGAGGAGGGGCTGCTCGTTCGTTGTGAACCCGGCCTCGGCAACGTTGGCGAGCATGCGCGTGATGGCGTCCTTGTAGGGCTCCGCCTCCTCCGCGCGCTCGAGGGCCTTGTGGATCCGCGCGGTGGAGATCATCTCCATCGTTCGCGTGATCTGCATGGTGCTCTTGATCGAGTTCATGCGGCGCTGTATCTCACGAAGGCTCGCCATCGTCTACTGCCCCTGACCATCCAGCGGCTCGTGACCGCCCTCGGGCGGCGCGACAACGGTGTCCTCGGCGGCCTGCTCCACGTCCTCGAGGCGCTTGCGGTTGGGGTGCTCGACGAGGAAGAGCTTCTTGAAGCGCACGATGCGGGCGCGCAGGCGCTTGGCCGTGGCGTCGTCGATCTTTCCGTCAAGCACGGAGCTGCGCAGCCTGGGGCAGTGAAGCGCCATGTACTTGGCGAGCTCGTCGCGGAACAGCGTCACGTTCTCGAGGTCGATGTCGTCGAGGAGGTCCTCCTTGGCGGCAAAGATCGCGATGACCTGGTCGCGCACGTCGAGCGCCGCATAGCGCTGCTGCTTGAGCATCTCCATCACGTGAGCGCCATGGTTGAGCTGGTACTGCGTGGTGGCGTCAAGGTCCGAGCCAAACTGCGAGAAGGCCTGCTTCTCACGATAGGCGGCGAGGTCCAGGCGCAGCGTGCCAACGACCTGCTTCATGGCCTTGATCTGGGCGTCGCCGCCAACGCGGCTCACCGAGATGCCCACGTCGACGGCGGGGCGCTGGCCCTGGAAGAAGAGGTTGGACTGCAGGTAGATCTGGCCGTCCGTGATGGAGATCACGTTCGTGGGGATGTAGGCGGAGACGTCGCCCTCCTGCGTCTCGATGATCGGCAGCGCCGTGAGCGATCCGCCGCCCAGGGCGTCGGAGAGCTTGCAGGCGCGCTCGAGAAGGCGCGAGTGCAGGTAGAAGATGTCGCCGGGGTAGGCCTCGCGTCCGGGCGGACGGTGCAGCGTCAGCGACATCTGACGATAGGCGACGGCCTGCTTGGAGAGGTCGTCGTAGACCACGAGCACGTGGCCGCCGGGGTGCTCGGCATCGGCGGGGTTGCCGTGCTCGTCGTTGTACATGAAGTACTCGCCGATGGCGGCTCCCGCCATCGGGGCGATGTACTGCATCGGCGCGGACTCGGCGGCGGTGGCGGCCACGATGACCGTCTTGTCCAGGACGCCGTGCTGCGAGAGGGACTCGCGGATGGCGGCGACCGTAGAGGCCTTCTGACCGATGGCCACGTAGATGCAGATCATGTCGGTCTCGCGCTGGTTGACGATGGCGTCGATGGCGATGGCCGTCTTGCCCGTCTTGCGGTCGCCGATGATGAGCTCACGCTGGCCACGGCCGATGGGCACCATCGCGTCGATGGCGAGAAGGCCCGTCTGCACGGGCTCGCACACCGGCTGGCGCTCCATGATGCCGGGGGCCTTGAACTCGATGGGGCGACGGTGCGTGGCGTTGATGGGCCCGAGGCCGTCGATCGGCTGGCCGAGCGGGTTCACCACGCGACCGAGCATGGCGTGCCCGACCGGGATGTCCATGACGCGGCCGGTGGTGCGGCACTCGTCGCCCTCCTTGATCTCCTCGGCGTCACCGAAGAGAACGGCGCCCACGTCGTCCTGGTCGAGGTTCTGAACGAGGCCGTAGACGTCCAGGCCGGTGGCGGAGCTCGTGAGCTTGAGCAGCTCGCCGGACATGGCGGTCTTGAGGCCCGAGATGCGTGCGATGCCGTCTGCGACCTCGGTGACGACCGAGGCCTCCTGGCGGTCGACCGTGGCACTGATCTGCGCGAGCTCCTCGCGCAGCGTGCTCATGATCTTCTCGGAGCTGATGCTTTCCATTTAGCGTTCCTCGCCTTCGATGAAGGTAGACGAGAGGGTCTTGCGGATGTTGGCGAGCTGGGCGCGCACGGAGGCGTCGTAGCGCTTGCCGCGCACCTCGAGCATGATGCCGCCGATGATCGCGGGGTCAATGCGCTCGACGAGGTAGACGGGCGCATTGAGGTCCTTCTCGGCCTTGGCGCGCACCTTGGCGCGAAGGTCGTCGTCCATGGGGACGGCGGTGGTCACGGTCACCGAGACCGTGGTGTCCTGGGCGTCGAGAAGCTCCTTGTAGTGCTTGGCGACCTCCTCGATGAGACCGAGGTCGTCCTCCTTCTGCATGGCAGCGAGCGTCTCCAGCACCTCGGGCGTGAACTTCTGGGCGTGCTGCCACTGGACGAGGTCCGCGTTGGCACGGCCCTCGGAGCGCGCGGCCTCCAGAAGGGCCCGCGTGTACGCCTCGACCTTCTCGGCGTCCACCCGCTTAGCGCCCATCGGGGGTTCCCACTTCCGCAAGGTACTTCTCGGCGAGCTTGCGCTGCTCCTCAACGGAGAGGTCGTTGCCGATGATCTTGCTCGCGATCTCAACGGAGAGGTCCACGACGGAGCTGGAGAGCTCGATCATGGCCTTGTGGCGCTCGGAGTCAACGGCCCCGTGCGCCTTGGCGATGATGTCGGCGGCCTCGCGCTGGGCCTTGGCGAGAACCGCGGTGCGGACCTCCTCGGCCTCCTTCTTGGCCTTGGCGACGATCGCGTCCGCCTCGTGATGGGCGTCGAGGATCTTGGCCTCGTAGCTCTTGGCCTCCTCGGCCGCCTCGATCTTGGAGCGCTCCGCGGCGTCAAGATCGTCCTGGATCTTCTGCTGGCGCTTCTCCATCATCTCGAGGACCGACGGCCACACGAGCTTGGCAAGAATGACCCAGATGATGATGAAGGCGATGAGCGCGGGGATGAACTCGGCCATCTTGGGGATCAGGATGTCCGGACCCACCGCAGACTCCTCGGCGAGCGCCACGGCGGGCGTTGCCAGGATGACGCCACCGGCGACACCCGCGCGCGCAACCAGCCTCATGGCAGTGTTTTTCATACTTGCCTCCAGTCGGAAACGTACGACAGCGCTACTTGACGATAAGGCTGACGACGAAGCCGATGAGGGCGAGCGCCTCGACGAAGGCCGAGCCGAGAATGAAGACCGTGAAGAGACGGCCCTGGACCTCGGGCTGGCGAGCCATGCCCTGAGCCACGCCGTAGGCGGCAAGACCGATGCCCAGACCAGCGCCGATGACGCCGAGACCATAACCAATGACACCGAGAGCTCCCACTGTTCCTCCTTTGACATTCGCCCCGATTCCTGTTGTCCTGGGGCGAGTTTCAAACCAACGTGCTATACCTCAGCGGGCAGGGGCCCGCGGGTTTCCGTTTTTCTCGCCTACTCCTCGTCGGACTCCGCGATCTGGACGTAGACGGCAGAGAGCAGGGCGAAGACGTAGGCCTGCACGCAGGCGACCACGATCTCCACCGCGTAGATGACGAGCAGGATGCCCACCCACAGGATGGAGGCGCCCGCCTGGACGGCCGTCATGGCGGAGAACGCCTCGACCATCGGCTCGAAGAAGAGCGACGCGAGGATGGCGAAGGTGCCCATGACCACGTGGCCGGCGAAGAGGTTGCAGAAGAGTCGCACGGCGAGCGTGATGAGGCGCAGGATCGTGGAGAAGACCTCGATCAGCCAGACGAGGGCGTTGAGCGGGAACGCCACGCCCGCGGGCGCGAGGCTCTTCACGTAGCCGCCGGCGCCCTTCTTCTTGATGCCGCAGACGATGAAGTAGACGAACGAGCAGACCGCGAGGGCCGCCGTGGTGGAGATGGTCCCGGTGCCCGGTTTGCAGCCCGGGATGATACCCACGATGTTGTTGGCGAGAACCACGAGGAAGATCGTGGCGATGAACGGGAAGTGCTTCTTCCAGGAGTCGCCGAGCAGGCCCTTGCACATGTCGTCACGAACGAACTCGACGACGTACTCGACGCCGTTGACGAAGGTTCCCTGCGGGACGATGCTCATCGCCTGCTTCTTCTTGAAGACGAACAGCACGACGAGCATGAGCAAAACGGCCACGGCAAACCAGAACGAGTACTGCGTGAAGCCAACGGAGTCGAGCGACCCCGCGATCGGCTGAGACGTGAAGCTCGCTACGAGCTCGTTGACCTCGTCTCCCAAGCGGTCCAGAGGATTCAAGATCATCCTTCCCCTCTATGCGAAGAGCGGCCGTTGGCCACCCTCCAGGCCCGTATCGCCTCGATGCCCCAGAAAAGCAGGAACGCGGCGACCAGCGCACAACCAAACTCCAAGAAGCCGGCGTTCGTGGCAGTGTACACCACGAGCAGGACGACGGTGAGCGAGAAAAACGACACGCCGACCGCCGCGATCCCGGTGGCAAGAGAAACCCCCGAGTTCCCCCTCAGAGCCCGCTCGAAGAGCGCCGCTGGCGCAACGCACCCCAAAAGACCGAAGAGCGCGCCGGAGACGATGGCGACCTGAGAATCCAAGCGCGGGCGCCTCCCGTTCGAGCGTTTTAAGGACAGAAGAAGTCTAGCGCGACGGCGATTTAGGTCAAGAGGGCCGCCCTTCGCCCCCGTTTCGTCACAATCGAGCGGTAGTCAAAACGTGGCGAAAGGTCCAAGTTCGCAGGTCAACCACAAAATGACCCAAGGGCGGGGACCCTTGGGTCATAAGGTTGCTGAACGCCTGCGCTCGTCGGTCCGACCCCTTTGTCACAATGTGACAGTTGGCTACGACCCCTTTGTCACGTCGGCTACTTGGTGCCGTAGATGCGGTCGCCGGCGTCGCCGAGGCCGGGCAGGATGTAGGCGTGGTCGTTCAGGCAGCGATCGAGCGCGCAGGTGTAGAGGCGGACCTCGGAGTCAAAGTCCAGCACGGTGCGCACGCCCTCGGGCGCCGAGACGAGCGTGAGGCAGCGGATGTCCTTCACGCCGGCCTCGCGGAGGAACTGGATCGCCGCGGTGAGCGAGCCGCCGGTGGCGAGCATGGGGTCGACCACCAGGCAGATGCGGTTCTCGATGTCATCGGGGAACTTGCAGTAGTACTGGTGCGGCTCGTGGGTGACCTCGTCACGATACATGCCCACGTGCCCCACGCGCGCGGAGGGCACGAGCTGGAGGATGCCGTCGACCATGCCGAGCCCGGCGCGCAGGATCGGGATGATTGCCACCTTCTTGCCCGCGACGCGCTTGCAGGTGGTGACCTCGAGCGGCGTCTCCACCTCAACGTCCTCGAGCGGGAAGTCCCTCATGGCCTCGTACCCCTCGAAGATGGCGAGCTCGGTCACCAGCTCGCGGAACTGCTTGGTGGGGGTGTTCTTGTCGCGCAGGATGTGCAGCTTGTGCTGCACGAGCGGGTGGTCGATGACGGTGAAGCGCGTCGGGTCGAACTCTTCTGCCATGAGGCTTCCTTCCTTTCACAATGCGACTGTGTGACAGTGGGCTACGACCCCTTTGTCACATGTGACAGTGGGCTACGACCCCTTTGTCACATTACAGCTCGGGATAGAGGGGGTGGGCGTCGAGAAGCTCGCGGACCTCGAGGGAGACGCGGTCGGTGACCTCGGAGTTGCCCATGTGGGTCACCACGTCGCCGATGAGCTGGCCGATGCGTTCGCACTCCTGCTCGGAGAAGCCACGGGTGGTTGCCGCCGCGGAGCCCACGCGGATGCCGCTCGTGACGAACGGGGAGCGCTTCTCGCCGGGGATGGTGTTCTTGTTGACGGTGATGCCCACCTCGTCGAGGATGCGCTCGGCGTCCTTGCCCGTGACGTCGCCGGCAGTCGTGAGATCGACGAGCAGCAGGTGGTTGTCGGTGCCTCCGGAGACAAGGCGCAGGCCGCGCGACTCCATGCCGCGGCCGAGGGCCTTGGCGTTGGTCAGGATCCCGTCCGCGTAGGTGGCGAACTCGGGCGCGAGCGCCTCGCCGAAGGCCACGGCCTTGCCGGCGATGACGTGCTCGAGCGGGCCGCCCTGGCTGCCCGGGAAGACGGCGGAGTCGACCTTCTTGGCGAGGTCGGGGTCGTTGGTGAGGATGAGGCCGCCGCGCGGGCCGCGCAGCGTCTTGTGCGTGGTCGTGGTGGTGACGTCGGCAAAGGGCACCGGCGACGGGTGGCGTCCGGTGGCCACGAGACCGGCGATGTGAGCCATGTCCACCATGAGGTAGGCGCCCACGGAGTGCGCGATCTGGGCAAAGCGCTCGAAGTCGATGATACGCGGATAGGCGGAGGCGCCGGCGATGATCACCTTGGGGCTCGTCTCCCGGGCGAGCGCCTCCACGGCGTCCATGTCGATGAGCTCGGTCTTCTCGTCAACGCCATACGAGACGATGTTGTAGAGCTTGCCCGAGAAGTTGGCCGGCGAACCGTGCGTGAGGTGGCCGCCGTTGTCCAGCGCCATGCCCATGACGGTGTCTCCGGGGGCAGCCAGCGCCGCGAGGGCGGCGTAGTTGGCCTGGGCACCGGAGTGGGGCTGCACGTTGGCAAAGCCGGCCCCAAAGAGCTTCTTGGCGCGCTCGCGGGCGAGGTTCTCCACCACGTCGACCGCCCAGCAGCCGCCGTAGTAGCGCTTGCCGGGCAGACCCTCGGCGTACTTGTTGGTGAGCGGCGAGCCCACGGCCTCCATCACGGCAAGGGAGACGAAGTTCTCGGACGCGATGAGCTCGATGGAGGAGCGCTGGCGGCGCAGCTCGTCCTCAACGGCGGCAAAGACCTCGGGATCCGCCGCGCTCAGGTTTTCGTAGGTCATGGGCCCTCCTTCTCTGGGTGCGCCCGATGGGCGCGGGCAGGACGTTTCTCGCGGGGCCAAGACGCCCCGGTTACAGGTCGAGGGGAACCCCCTGGAAGGCCGGGTCGTCCTCGCGCATCATCTTCTCCACGCGCGGGGCGTGCCTGCCCCCGGCAAACTCGGTGGAGAGAAAGACGTCGAGGATCTTCTCGTTGACCTCGAGGGGAACAAAGCGGCCGGAGAGGCCGATCACGTTGGCGTCGTTGTGCTCGCGGGCGAGCTGGGCAAACTCGGGCGTCTGGATGGGCGTGGCGCGGATGCCGGGCACCTTGTCGGCCGTCATGGCAATGCCGAGGCCCGTGCCGCAGATGAGGACGCCCCGCTCCGCCTCGCCGCGCGCGACCATGCGGGCGACCTTGTCGGCGTAGTCGGGGTAGTCGCAGCGCTCGTCCGTCTCGGGGCCCAGGTCCACCACCTCGTGACCCTTGGACCGCAGATAGTCTGCGAGCGGGTCCTTCTGAATGAATCCGGCATGGTCCGAGGCAATGGCGATGCGCATGGGCACTCCTCTGTTGACGGGATTTACCTCATACAAGAGTACCACGCTGAGAGGAGCGAGCGGAGCGGGCGGCACGCCCTACAATGGGAGAAGAAACGCGCGCGAGAGGAGCCATGATGCCCGCAGCCCCCAGGTTCGTCTTTGCCTCCGACTCCCTCAAGGGAACCCTGTCCTCGCTCGACGCGGCGCGGCTGCTCGGGGAGGCGGCGGAGCGTCACTTCCCCGGTTGCTCGTGGGCGAGCGTGCCCGTCGCGGACGGCGGCGAGGGCACGCTCGACGCGATTCTCGCCGCCTGCGGAGGCGAGAGGGTTCTCGCGATAGCCGAGGATCCGCTGGGACGGCCGATTGAGGCCGCATACGCGCTGCTGCCGGACGGACGAGCCGTCATCGAGACGGCCGCCGCATCCGGTCTCACGCTGCTTGCTCCGAGCGAGCGGGACCCGCTCGCCACCAGCACCTACGGCACGGGACAGCTTGTGCGGGATGCCCTGAAGCGCGGCGCGCGCGACGTGACGGTGGCGCTTGGGGGAAGCGCGACAAACGACGGCGGCATGGGGCTCGCCCGCGCCCTGGGGGCACGGCTGCTCGACGAGAAGGGCGGCGAGCTCGCGGGGCGCGGCGCCGACCTTGCGCGCGTGGCCGACGTTGACCTGTCCGGGCTGTGCCCGCTCGCGGCTGAGGCCCGCTTCACCATGATGTGCGACGTGGACAATCCGCTCGTTGGCCCCGAGGGCGCGAGCGCGGTGTTTGGGCCTCAGAAGGGGGCCTCGCCCGAGGACGTTCTTGCGCTTGACGATGGGATGCGCCGCTGGGCAAGCGTGCTCGAGCGAGCGTTTGGGGAAAGCTTCGACGTGCCCGGAGCAGGGGCGGCGGGCGGCCTGGGCGCGGCGTGCCTCGCGTTTCTCGGCGCCAGGGCCGTTGGGGGCGTGGAGCGCGTCCTCGAGCTCGTGGGCTTTGACGAGCTCCTCGAGGGCGCGGACCTCTGCGTCACGGGCGAGGGCCACGCGGACGCGCAGACGCTGCGCGGGAAGGTGGTCTCGGGCGTCGCCGCAGCCTGCGAGCGCGCAAGCGTGCCCTGCGTGGCGGTTGTGGGCGGAATGAGCGCGGGGGCGGAGCGCGTACCCGGACTTGCGGCGATGCTTCCCACCGCGATCGACGCGATGCCGCTCGACGAGGCGCTCGGGCGCGCCGAGGAGCTGTACGCGCTTGCAGCCGAGAGGCTCTTCTCGCTGCTTTCGCTTGGGGCCAGGTTGGGCTGACGCAAAGCTTGCGCGAAACTCCCGGATTTTGGTCAGAACTTCCCAAAACCGCTGATGAAGTCTGACTTTTGCGGCCGCAAATGACAGGACTCCTCGACTGACAAAAAACCACGTCTCTCTGACCTGCGGGAATAGAGTTAATCGATAAGAACTCTGACTTTTGCGGCCGCAAAAGTCACGCGAGAATCGGCGGCCTTTCTCAAGGCCCCGCGCACAATGCCTGCCTTCGCGTGCTAGCCTCCCTTCATGGAAGCCATCATCTGCGACATATCCGCCTTTCTCTACTGGCGCACCCCGCCCATTGTCCGCATGCTCGCGTCCGAGCCGGCAAACGGCCCCCTGCTGCGCGACCTGCTCACGTGGCGCGAGGCCTGCGAGCTCCGAGGGGCGCTCGCCAGCTCCTCCCCGCTGTTCGCGGCGGCCGCGGGCGAAGGCAGGAGCCGCGCGCGCCTTGGGTTGCGCGCGAGCGCGATCGCGGACTCTGCCGCGGCGCTCTCGGTTGCGCTTCATCCGCCCGTCGACCTTCTCGTCAACGAACCCTCCCAGCGCAGCGCGTCCGCACTCGTTCGTCCACGGCTCTGCTCGATGTCGCAGGGTGAGTGCGCCATGTGCGCTGCAGCCCCAAACGTTGGCGTAACCACTCCACTCTTTGCGCTCCAGCAGATCGCCGCCCGCGCCTCTCTGGCCCGCACCGTCATGCTTGCCTCCGAACTCTGCGGGTCCTTCTCGGTCTACGTTGCACCCGAGCCCATGCGCGCCGTACTCCAGCGCCTCATCGACGAGGGCAGGCTCCCGCGCATATCTGGGTGGTCCCCCGTCCTCGACCAAGACGGGCGCCTTACGGAGCTGTGGTCACGGCCTCCCCTGGCAACCGCGCGACAGATCCGGGAGTACGCGCAGGGCTCACCAGTTGCGCGCGGGCGGGCGCAGCTCATGTGCGCCGCCGAACTCGTTGTCGACGGCGCGGCGTCGCCGTTTGAGGTTGTGGCGGGCATGCTGCTGGGATTCTCGCGCAGACTCGGCGGCGAGGGATACGGGGCCTTCTCGCACAACCGGAAGGTGGCGCTCACGCTTGACTCACGACGTCTCGCACGGCGCGGCTTCCTTGTCTGCGACCTCTTCTGGGCGGCCGGGGACGGTCGGCGTGCCCTTGACGTTGAGTGCCAGAGTCGCTTGGTACACGCCTCCGGTGACGCGGCGCTGTCTGACGCAGATCGTTCGGCGGCTCTCGACCTCATGGGCGTCGACGTGGTGAACGTCACCTACGGTCAGCTCGCAGACCCGCGACGCTTTGAGGCGCTCTCCCAGCTCTTGGCACAGAAGCTGGGTGTGCCCCACCGCGAGAAGACCGCAGGGCAGCGGGCGGCAGCGGAGCGCCTGCGCGCCGAGGTGTTCGTGGACTGGGTGACACTGCCGTTTGCGTAAGGGGCGGCGTGTTCTTGTCGGCGTGTTCTTGTCGGCGTGTTCTTGTCGGCGTGTCACGCCCGACGCCCCACAAAAGTCAGGCGAGATTTTCGCTCAACTGGGAAAACCCAAAAGCTCGGATGACTTTTGCGGCCGCAAAAGTCACGCGGGCGAGAAGGGCAGCGGTGCGGGCGCGTAGCGAGAAGGGTGGCGGTGCGGGCGCGCGGCGAGAGGGGCGGCGGTGCGGGCGCGCGGCGAGGGGGCGGCGGTGCGGGAGCGTAGCGAGAGGGGCGGAGCCTCGTGGCCGTGCGGCGAGAAGGGCGCGCATGCAAAAGGGGCCGCCGGCGCGTGCCGACGACCCCGAAAGTTCGTGGTCGGGTTGACTGGATTCGAACCAGCGACCTCTCGGTCCCGAACCGAGCGCTCTACCAAGCTGAGCCACAACCCGTAGCGAGGGGATATTCTAGCAGACTTCCGTGGAAGAACCAAGGGTTTTTGTCGACCACGATCTCAGGCCCCGCGCCGCGGCGTCGGCGGCGATGGCATCGGCGGCCGTCTCGCTCTCGCATATCGCAAACGAGCAGGTCCCGGAGCCCGTGATCTGGGCCCCCATCACGCCGGGGCGGTCGCGCAGCCAGGCCTCGACCTCGCCAGCCTCGGGGCAGAGCGCTCGCGCAGCGGGCGCGAGGTTGTTTGCGAGGCTGGCGGCAATGCCCTCCGCATCACCGGCGAGAAGTGCGTCGATCAGGGGTGCGGGATCGTCAGACGCGGCACCCGAGCGGTCGAACTCCGCATAGGCGGCCGGGGTGGAGCCGCCCTCGGCGCGCGGCATGACGAGCGCAACGGGAAGCTCCGGAGCCGGGAGGGCCCGCTCGAATACGTCGCCGGCGCCCACGTAGAACGCCGGCCGCGGGTCGAGGAAGAAGGCCACGTCCGCGCCGATGCGGCGCGCGACGGAAACGACGCGCGGGTCGAGGGGGTCGACCCCCCAATGCGTGGCGAGCGCCCTGAGGGTGGCCCCGGCGTCGGCCGACGAGCCTCCCAGGCCGGCGCGCTCGGGAATGCGCGCCGTCACGCTCACGCTGACGCTGGGCTCGCGCCCCAGCGCCTCGGCGAGCAGCGTCGCCGCCCTCCACACACCGGTCTTCTCGGCGGAGATGCCCAGATCGGGCGAGAAGCGCACGGAAAGCTCCGGCGCCTCCTGGACGACGACCTCGTCGAACAGCGCCACGGGAACCATGAGGGAGCCCACGCGGTGGTAGCCCCGCGCGTCCCTCCCCCTATGGACGCCGAGATAGAGGTTGACCTTACAGGGGGTCTCGATGCGAACGGCCCCTGCCACGAGCTACTCCGAGATCGTCTCGGCGAACTCGAACATGCGCTCGCCCGTCTCGATGTCGTAGAGCTCCACGGTCCCGGTGAGGACGTCCACGTACTGGTAGGACTGGCGCGCCGTGCGGCCGCGGCGCTCCTCGACCTCAACGACGAACAGCGACGGGTGCGCGTGAACGAGCGTGCCCGAGCGCTCGACGATCCTGGAGCGGCCCATGTTGGCCTTCACCTTGAGACGCTTGCCCTCGAGGGCCTTCAGCGTGTCGCGAATCTCATCAAGGCGGTTAACGGGCGGAATATCGTTCTCCATGCCAATCCTCCGTAGGACAGCGGCAAGAAGCCAAAATACAGGAGTGTTTATCATACCGCCCGCTTCTCGCAAGCGCAAATTGCCCTCAACGAGGCGTCGCGCAGGGCCGCGCCACAGGAAGAGGGGCGAGAAGATCTCTCTTCTCGCCCCTCTCGAGGATGCCGCAGAAAAGCCGAGGCGCTACTCCGCCGGGCAGAGCGCGAGCGCGGCCTCGTCGGCCACGACCACCACGTTGGGGTGGAGCTGCAGGATGGAGGCCTGGCAGGACGGCGTGATCGGGCCGTAGCACATGTCGTGGACGGCCTGGGCCTTGGCGTCGCCGTTGGCCACGACGAGGATCATCTTGGCGCCCATGATGGTGCCGATGCCCATGGAGAACGCCTGGCGCGGCACGTCGTCGATGCTGTCGAAGAGACGGCTGTTGGCCTGGATGGTGGACTCGGTGAGGTCAACGCAGTGGGTGCCCTTGACGAAGGAGTCGCCGGGCTCGTTGAAGCCGATGTGACCGTTGTTGCCGATGCCGAGGAGCTGGAGGTCCTGGTGGCCGGCGGCGGCGACGGCGGCGTCATACTCGGCGCAGGCGGCCTCGTAGTCCTCCATGAGGCCGTCGGGCACGTGGGTGTTGGCCTTGTCGATGTTCACGTGATCGAAGAGGTTCACGTTCATGAAGTAGCGGTAGCTCTGCTCGTGATCGCCGGGCAGGCCGCGGTACTCGTCGAGGTTGTAGCTCTTGACCTCAGAGAAGTCCAGGTCACCGGCCTCGTAGGCGGCAACGAGGTTCTTGTAGGTGCCGATGGGCGTGGAGCCGGTGGCAAGACCGAGCACGCAGTCGGGCTTGAGCTGGACCTGGGCCGCGATGATGTTTGCGGCCTTGCGGCTCATGTCGTCATAGTCCTTGGCGCGAAGAATCCTCATGATGCTTCCCTTCTTTCTCGGCGGGCGCCCCCGCCGTGCGGCCGCCCGGCCGCTGCCAACGTGACTGCGACCACCAGGGCGAGGCCGCCAAAACACTATGGGAGACACCGTCGAGTCGAGGCCCCTGCCCGTCCACGACGGCCCGGAACGCAAGCTCCGGACACTCCATAATCATGAACCTTTCGGAAGGCTTGGGCCACCGGCGATTGGGCGAACGGCGCCCCTTCACGGGCGAGCAGAACGGGCGTGGGCCGCTGCGCCGCTAGAGCTTGGCGGCAAGGTCCTCCAGCGCGTGGAAACGGTGCGAGATGGCGTTCTTCTCGTCCGCCGTGAGCTCGGCCATGGTCTTGCCGGGGGTGTCGTTGGGAAGGAAGAGCGGGTCGTAGCCAAAGCCGCCGTCCCCGCGGGGCTCAAAGCCCACAAAGCCCTCGCAGTCGCCGTCCCCGCGCAGGACCTCGTTGCCGCGCACGAGCGCGATGCTGGAGTGGAAGCGGGCCGTGCGCGCCTCCTGCGGGACGTCCGCCATCTGGGCCATGAGCTTCTCGTTGTTGGCGAGGTCGTTGCCGTGCTCGCCGGCCCAGCGAGCGGAGAAGATGCCCGGGGCGCCGTCCAGCGCGTCCACGCAGAGGCCGGAGTCGTCGGCCACGGCCATGGGAAGGCCGGTCTCCGCCTGCGCCGCGCGGGCCTTGATGAGCGCGTTGTCAAAGAAGGTCTCGCCGTCCTCGACCGGATCGGGGTAGTCCCCCAGCTCACCGAGGGCCACAAAGCGGACGCCCGGCATCTCGGGGGCGAGAATCGCCTCGATCTCGGTGACCTTGTGGGCGTTGCCCGTGGCCACGACCACGGTCTTGTTGGGGTCCAGCTCCTCCAGTGAAATCATCGCGTCATCCTCCCGAGGTCGTGCGGCCGACATGACCGCGCCCAGAAATCACCGTCAACTCTTTCACAATGCGAGCCTGGCGGCAACCCGCTGCCTCGTGCGAGCAGAGCCTTGGGTCGCTGCGGCGCTTCCCAGACAAAGAGCGCCGCGGGGCGGGGAAGGATCCCCGCTCCCACGGCGCTGGCTGTCTTGCTTGGGTTACGCGCGCCTCGGCCTCACCGCTCGGGCAAGGACGATGACCGCCGCACCGATGACCATGACGGGGGCCACGGCACCGGCGACGTCACCCGTCGAAGGAATCTCCGCGGGAGCGTCCGGGGACGGAGCGGGCGTCTCGTCGTCGTTTCCGGGCTCTGCGTCGGGGTCCTCCCCGTCATCGCCGGGCGCGGGCTTCTCGTCGTCGCCGCCGGGCGCGGGTTTCTCGTCGTCGCCGGGCGCGGGCTTCTCGTCGTCGCCGCCGGGCGCGGGCTTCTCGTCGTCTCCGCCGGGCGCGGGCTTCTCGTCGTCGCCGCCGGAAGTCGCCCCGGAATCCTCGACGAGCGCGGCGCGGGCCTCGGCCAGGGCCTTGAGCGCCTGGTCAACCTGTGTCTGCGACGCATCCTCGTCCGCAAGGACCGTACGGGCGTCGGCAAGCGCCTCGACGAGAGCCCCCCAGCTCTCGGCCGTGTAGTCGTCCTGGTTGAGCTCGGCCGCTGCGTCAACAGCCGCCTGGAGGTCGCCCTTCTCGACGGGCTCCGGCTCGGACTCGGCGACCGTCACCTGGAAGGTGTCTGCCATGCCCTCGTAGGTGACCGTAATCGTCTGCGTTCCTGCAGTCTCGGGATCAAAGCCCTCGACCGTGACCTTGTCCGTAACGTCCACGCGACTCTCGTCGGCACCGTCGCTGTAGACCGCCTCGACCTTCATGCCCTCAAGGTCGAGATCCTCTCCCTGCTCGTAGTCAACCTTGGTGGGCGCCGTCACCTCGATGCGCACGAGCACGGGCTCGGGCTTCTCAAGCGTGACCTCGGCCGCAACCGCAAGCGGCTCCTTCCCCAGCGTCACGCCGGGGATGGCCTCGAGAGCGCCGCTGAGCGTCATCGTACCGGGGCCCGTGGGATCGTAGGCAGACGTCGTCCAGTCAACGGCCAAGCAGGTTGCCGTCCCATCCTCAAGCTGGACCTTGACCTCGGTCGGGAGCCCCAGCTCGGAGAGCGGGGTGCCCACCTCTGCCACGACGGGATCCACAGCCGTCAGCACCTCCGTGGTAAGAAGCTCGGCGGAAGTGGTGCGACCCTTGAGGCGGACGTAGAAGCCCTCGGTGGTTCCCTGCGCCACGCTCACGCGCAGGTAGCGCTCCGTCCTACCGATCCTGTCGGTGCTGGCGAGCCCGTTCACGCCGTCTGTCATGTGGTCCGCCACCGTCGTCCACGTCTCGCCGTCGCGGGAGACCTCCACCTTGTAGCGGTGCGTCTCGTCCTCTCCGGCCCAGGTGAACTGGACCTCGCTCATGTCGTAGATGCCCGCGGCGTCGACCATCCACCACGCCTCGGCGTCATCGGCCGCAGGCGCCCAGTGCTTGGCAGGGTTGCCCTCGTTGCCGTCTCCGGGCGTCACGCCGTCCGCACAGGAACTTGCCGTTGCAACCTTGTTGTATTCCAGGTCGAGAAGACCGGATAGCTCCTCGCCCGTGGCGGTGAACTCGGAGATCTCCACCCACTGGGCGCTGTTGTTGTCCTGCCGCTTGGCCTCGAGGTTGGCCACGCGCAGGTAACGCGCCTCGACGGGGCTCTCGGAGAGATCGATCGTCGCCGTGGGGTTGAGCACCTGGTCCGCCTGATCATAGTCGGACCACTCAGCAACGTCCTCCCAGCGCTCGCCATCGCTCGACGCCTGCAGCGCGAAGCGGTGGCGCACGGGGTTGCCGGTGTCATCAACGTCGTCCCAGAGGAAGGAGACCGTCGCGCCGTCAACGAGGTAGTCGGCGCCGAGGTCGACCTGCCACCAGGCAGGACCGGCGGCGCCGCGGCTCCAGTGCGTGGTGTAGTTGCCGTCAACGGCAAGGTCGGCGGAACCGTCCGCCACCGCTCCCTGAGCAGAGGCGTCCTTGCCTAGCGCGATGTTACCGACGGCCTCGCCGACTCCGCTGATCTCGTAGACGCAGGGCCACAGCGAGCTGCCCGGGCAGTTCATGTAAACCCTCACGTAGCGCCCCTCGACGCCGCCCATGTCCTTCGTAACGCTCTGGGCGTCAGCCGTCGTAGCCTCAAGACCCTCCGGAGCTGTGGCCGAGAAGGAGTCGGCATCGTCGGAGACGGCTATCGCGTAGCGATATGCCATCTCGCCCTGGGGACCGCTGTCAAAGGTGATCGAGATCTCGTCGATTGCGTAGGTCGTGCCAAGGTCTACCTGGATCCAGTGCTTGAGCGTCGTGTAGTCCGTCTCGCCGCCCGCCGAGGCGCACCATTTGGTCGAAATGTCGCCGTCCACGGCATACTCGGCGTTCTCGAGCACGCCGTTGCCCTTGTCGTTGACGGAGCTCGCCGTCACGGCCTTGGCCAGCATGATGTTCGCGGGAGGCGCAGGCTGCTCGTAGTCCGTGTCATCAAAGTCGCCGCCCTCGGGAGCCGCGGGAAGGCCGGCCACGACCTCGGTGGGGATCTCCAGGATTGCCGCCTTGAGACCATCGGACTCCGCCGTGAGCACAATCGGCGCGGCGGCGTCAGCACGCTGTCCGCGGACCCACACGGCCCACACGCCGCCGCGGACGTCCAGCTGCTTGCTGCCCACCACATAACCGGGGCCCTCCGTCGAGAAGGACACGGTGTTGGCGGCATCGTTCACCACGGTTCCGCTCGCGTCGGTAACGCTGACCCACACGAGCTTGGCGGTGCTACCGTCGAGCTTGAGGGCATCGTCGCTCTCGGCCTCCAGCTCGAGGGCGGCCGCCTCGCCCGGCGCCTGGCGCTCGAACTCGGCGACGGCCTCGCCGTCGATGTAGCCAATGACCTTGATGGCGCCCTCGCCGGGCGTCGCCTCGTCCGTGAGGTCAAACGTAAACGGCGGGTACTCGATACCCTCGGTGCTCACGTAGCCACCGGTACCACCCTCTCCGTTGGTCTCGAGCGGGCTCGGCTGTCCGGAGCCGTCGTCGCTCATGGTGGCTCGAGCGTCCCACATGGTGGCATCGGGCGTGCTGCGCCTCTCGACGGAGACGCCGTCGACGAAGATCTCGACCTCGTCGCAGTTGGTGTAGACGCGCACCTCGGAGGGCGAGTCATCCGCCCAGGAGTTTGCGATGTAGATCATGGGACCGCTGTCCAGGCCGTACTCGGAGAGGTCCACGCTCGGGTCGCGCTGGCTCTGGAAGAAGTAGGCGCTGAACTTGGGGATGCGCGCCACGTCCACCACGCCGCAGTAGGTGAGCTTGTCCACGTCAAAGCCAGCGTAGTCGGCGTACTGCCAGAAGGCTGTGGCGCCATGCTCGCCGCTCCAACTCTTGGTGCGGTTCCACGCGTAGGACGCCTGGGCGTTGTCCGCCTGCTGGAGCATGCCCTCGTCGCCGCCCTTGGCGTCGGCGTAGTGCGTGGGCTCGCGCGTGACGCGCGTGGTGGAGTCGTAGCCGCCGTAGTTCCAGTCGCCGTACTCGCTCACGATGACGGGCTTGTCCGCGTAGGTGCCGGCGTCTCCGTTGACGTTTGCCTGCGGGGTTCCGCAGCCCATATCAAAGACGTTCCAGTACATCCAGCCGCAAGTCCACGCCTTGGCAGCGCCGTTGTCGGGGTACTCGGCCTTGGTGGTGGCGTTAGCCTCGCGTGCCCAGGCCTCGGTGTAGGAGCTCTCGTTCAGGCTCGGCTCCCATGCCACGATCGAGGCGTGGTTGCGACTGGCGCGTACCATCTCGCGAATCTGCTGGTAGGTGTTCTCCTTGAAGGCGTCGGTGTTGTAGAACTGCTGCCAGCCGGAGAGGCAGTCGAGCACGGCCACGCCGTACTTGTCGCAGGCGTCGTAGAAGGCCTGGGAGTGCGGGTAGTGCGCCATACGCACGAAGTTGAAGCCGTACTCGCGCAGGCGCTTGATCTCCGCGTCAACGGCATCGTCCGAAACGGCGTTGCCGAGCATGTACGTCTCGGAGTGAAGGTTCGTTCCATTGAGGTGCACACGCTCGCCGTTGATGAGGCACGCGGTGCCCTCGTCGTCGCGCACCCACTCGACGGTGCGTATGCCGAAGGTGGTCTCCACGGTGTCACAGATCTCGCCGCCCTTGGAGACGGTGGTGCGCACGGTGTAGAGCTCAGGGGTGTCCGTGGACCACAGGCGCGGGCTGGAAACGGTGAGCGCTTGGTCAAAGGTGACCTTCTCGCCCGCCGGAACGGCCTGCGTCGAGTCTATGGCGGTTGCCACGGAGCCGTCATCCTCCAAGAACTCCGTCTTCACCGTGACTTGGGTCTCGGCCGCATCGCTGTTCTCGACCTCGGTCCTGGCGCTCACCGTGGCGGAAGAGTGGTCGTCCGCGAGCTCCGTGGTGGCGAGAAACACCCCGCCGCCGGCAACGGTCCCGGAGGAGACGGCGTCCGTGACGTGCACGGGGTCGGTCACCGTGAGGGTGACGTTGCGGTAGAGGCCGCCAAAGTACTGGAAGTCGGGGTTGTTCTTGCCGGGAGCGAAGGACGCGTTGGGGTTGGTGTCCAGCTTCACGGCAAGCACGTTCTCCTCGCCGGAGGGTGCCAGCTTGTCCGTGATGTCATACGAGAACTCCGTGTAGCCGCCCTCATGCGTACCGAGCTTCTCGCCGTTGAGCCAGACCTCGGCCTTCTGCATGGCGCCGTCAAAGGTGAGCAGCGCGCGGCGCCCTCCCTGAACGGTATCGGGGGTCTCGAAATGACGGCGATACCAGTAGACGCCCAAGTCCTCGTGGTAGTAGTTCTCGGGCGTGTACTTGATCGTGCTGTGGGGCACGTTGACGTAGAGCCACTCGGAGTCGTCGTAGTCCGCGGCATCGGCACCGCTGACGTTGCCCTCCCAGAAGCGCCAGTCGTTGTTAAAGCTCACCTCAACGCGGCCGGATGCCTGTACCACGGCATCGACCGTCTGGGACGGGGCGGCGGCGGCGCGCACGCTGCCAACGGCAACCGTGGCGCCCGTCACGAGAAGGCCGGCCGCCGCCACGGCAGCGACCACACGACAGATTCTGCTCTTGATACTCATATTTGCTCCCAGCGTCGCACTTTGGGCACATTGCTCTGTTTGGCAACGTTAACGAACGCTGAAGAGGGCCTGCGGATGCTCCCGCGAACGGTATCAAAATGTCGGAACGCGGCACTTGAGCTGAGGCTTTGGTTTTTCAGGTCTGTCGTGCTCGCACGCGCGGCAAGGCGCCAGGCGGGGCGTGCTGAGCCACCGCAGCGCTCAGCCGAGGTCGTACCCCGTGGCAAGGGCCTGTGCGCGCACGAGCTGCGTGATGCCGCCCTGACAGAGGTCGAGAAGCTCGTCCAGCTGGGCGCGGTCGAGCGTGGAGCGCTCGCCGGTGCCCTGAACCTCCACGATGCGGCCGTCCGAGGTGCCCACGAGGTTGAGGTCCACCTCGGCGTGTGAGTCCTCGGGGTAGTCGAGGTCGAGCAGGGCGCGGCCGCCCACGATGCCCGCCGAGACCGCGGCGACCTGCCCCGTCAGCGGGAGGCGCGGGAGCTTGCCCGCGTCGACGAGGCCCATGAGCGCCTGGTGGAGCGCCACCCACGCACCCGTAATCGAGGCCGTGCGGGTGCCGCCGTCCGCCTGGACGACGTCGCAGTCCAGCGTGATCGTGATCTCACCCAGGCGGTCAAGACGCGTGACCGCGCGCAGACTGCGCCCGATGAGGCGCTCGATCTCCATGGAGCGGCCCTTGCGTCCGCGATACTCGCGCGGCGTGCGGCGGTTGCCGGCTGCGGGGAGCATGGCGTACTCGGCCGTGACCCAGCCCGCATGCGCGTTCTTTCGCCAGCCGGGCACGCCCTCCTCCACGGAGGCGGAGCACAGCACGCGCGTGTCGCCAAACTCCGCGAGGCAGGAGCCGGCGGCGTTCTTCATGACGCCCGGCGTGAGCGTGATGGGGCGCAGCTCGTTGTCGGCGCGACCG
Organism: uncultured Olsenella sp.; assembly: GCA_949287905.1. Taxonomy (GTDB): domain Bacteria; phylum Actinomycetota; class Coriobacteriia; order Coriobacteriales; family Atopobiaceae; genus Thermophilibacter. The sequence goes on along the minus strand of CASEHX010000007.1, from coordinate 38,138 downwards.
TTGGCACGGGAGGGCTCAGGGTTGGTGTTCATGGGCTTCCTTTCGACGGTGCCAGTGTAGCCCAAGGGTCTTCTCGGCTGGAGATGAGAAAATAACACGCACGGTTTGCAATGCGTGTTATTTTTATCTGCGGATATACGATGCTGAAGCAAACTGTGCGTGTTAATTCGGAGCGCGGCGAGAAGGACGGGCGGGGCGAGAAACGCAAACGGCCCCGCCGCGGGGACGGGGCCGGACTGGACCTGGTGGGCGATGACGGATTCGAACCGCCGACCTTGTGCGTGTAAGGCACCTGCGCTAGCCGCTGCGCCAATCGCCCGAACACGTGAAGTCTAGCATACGTGCCTCGTATCCCACCGTTCGGACGGGCCCCGCGTGTGACACTCGGCTACGACCCCTTTGTCACGTTTGTCGCGTCCGGGCCTACGTCTATACTGGTGCGTATGGATACTGTGACGCTTTCTGATATAGCGGCGGCCGTGCAGGCTGCTGGAGTCGGGGTCTCGACCGTGGGGCCCGCGGGCGGCGTGGTCGTCACGGGGACGTCGTGCGACTCGCGCACCACGCGACCCGGCGACCTCTTTGTGTGCAAGGGAGTCGCCTTCAAGCCGGCGTTTCTCGCCGGCGCCCTGGAAAGGGGCGCGGTGGCCTACCTCTGTGACGAGGCCCGCGCCGCTGAGCTCGCCGCCGTGGCTCCGGAGACGCCCGCCCTCGTGGCGAGCGACCTGCGCCGCGCCATGGCGATCGCCTCTGCCGTGGCGTTCGGCCGCCCCGACCATGACCTGCCCATCATCGGGATCACGGGCACCAAGGGCAAGACCACCGCGGCATACATGGTCCGCTCGATCGTGGAGGCGGCCCACGGAAAGGGGTCCTGCGGGATCATGGGCACGGTGGAGACCTACGACGGCGTTGACGAGACGCCCTCGAGAAACACCACGCCCGAGCCGCCCGACCTCTGGCGCCACCTCGCAAACGCGCGCGACGCCGGCCTTGCCGCCCTGGTCATGGAGGTCTCCAGCCAGGCGCTCAAGTACGACCGCACGCTCGGCGTGGAGCTTGCCGCCGGATGCTTCCTCAACATCGGGCTCGACCACATCTCCCCCGTCGAGCACGCGGACTTTGAGGACTACTTCTCCTCCAAGCTGAGGATCTTCTCGCAGAGTCACGTGGGAGTGGTCAACGTTGACTCGGACCACGCGGAGCGCATTCTTGACGCCGCGGGAGCTGCCGGGAGAACCCTCGTCTTTGGCCTGAACCGCCCCGACGCGGACATCTGGGCGGACGAGCTCGCGCCCTCCGAGGACGGCATCTCGTTCACGCTGCACCTCCATGGCAACGAGCGGCGCGTGGCCCTTCCCTTCCCCGGGGAGTTCAGCGTCTCCGACGCCCTCTGCGCCGCGGCCTGCGCCGACCTTCTGGGCATTGGCATCGAGAAGATCGCCGAGGGCCTGGCGGCCACGCACGTGCCCGGCCGCATGGAGTTCCACCGCTCGGCCGACCGCCAGCTCACGGTCGTGGTGGACTACGCGCACAACGGCTTTGCGTTCGAGTCCCTGCTCTCGTCCGTGGCGGGCACGTTTGCCGGGGCAAAGACCATCGCGGTCTTTGGCGCCGTGGGGCACAAGGCGCCCGAGCGACGCCACGAGCTGCCGCGCGTTGCCGCACGCTACGTTGACTACATCATCTTCACCTCGGACGACCCCTGGACCGAGGACCCGCTCGACATCTGTCACCAGATGGAGCGCGAGCTCCCCGAGGGGTTCCCGCACGAGATAGTGATCGACCGCGAGCAGGCGGCAGAGCGGGCGCTCGAGCTCGCGGAGGGGCAGCGGTCCGTGGTGCTGCTGCTGGCAAAGGGCCACGAGGCCTACCAGCTCACGAGCACGGGCTTTGTGCCCTGCGTCTCTGACTGCGAGCTCGCCGAGCGCGGGGTGCGCGCCTACGACGAGCGGCACGGCGCGTAGGCGCCAGAGGCCCGAGAAGCACCAGGGGCCGGCAGCCCCGCCTAGATGAGCCCGAAGCGCTCGAGCGCGGCCGGGACGCCCTCCTCGGCGGCGGTGCCGGTCACGTAGTCGGCGACCTCGCGGACGTTCTCGAGCGCGTTGCCCATGGCCACGAACGTCTCCACGGCGCCTCTCATGGGAAGGTCGTTCTCGGAGTCGCCAAAGGCGAAGGTGTCCTTGCGGCCGCGCCCCAGATGCGCGAGCGCCGCCTCGATGCCGGTCCCCTTGTCCACGCCAATGAGCGAGAGCTCGAGCACGCCGCCCTGGAGGTCGCAGAGCGTGAAGTGCTCGTCGATGAAGTCGCGCAGGGGCTCCAGGTCCTTCTCGCTGACGCCGTCCGTGCAGAACTTGCTGTAGCGGTGCTCCCTCATGAGCTCCACGACGTCGTCGACGGTGCGCGCGAGGCGCGAGCCGGGCAGGCGCGCCGGTCTTCCGGAGGGATTGAGCTCCACGTTGTCGTCGTCGCCCTCGAGCGTGATGTCCAGGCCCGCCTCCACGAAGCGCGATGCCGTCTCGAGGAGCAGGTCGCGCTCGATGAACTCGGCGCGCACCACCTCCTCGCCAATGCTCACGAACGCGCCGGCCCCCGCGACAAAGCCGTCGGGGTTGAGGTCGCGGATCGACTGGGGGATGAAGGGGAGGTGGCGCCCGGTGCAGATGAAGGTGAGGTTGCCGGCCTCGCGCATGCGGTCAAACGCCTCGTAGACCGTGCGCGACGGCCTGATGGGCGGGAGGGCCTGGACCTCCTCCGGCGTCATCGTCTTGATCTTCTCGTAGTCGTGCCACACGAGCGTGCCGTCGACGTCGAAGAACGCCGCGGCGCCGGTGATTCCTGCCATCGCGCCTCCCGTTTTTCTGCTCTCAGCGTGGCATTGTAGCGGAAGGAGGTAAGGGCGAGGTCAAGACAGTCGCCGAGTGTGACAAAGGGGCCTGACCCCTTTGTCACGTTTGTCGCGAAGCGCGGCGGAGGACTGCCGCGTCACGCAAAAGGGGCCGGGGCGCAAGGCCCCGACCCCCAAGGGTCGCGTTTTGCGAGAAGAACCTCCGGCTTAGAAGTCCACGTCGACGTCGTTGTAGACGCACTCGAGGAGCTTCTCCATCTCCTCGGGCGTGGGCTGGCGCGGGTTGGAGCCGGTGCAGGCGTCGCCGATGGCGTCGACGGCGATGCGGGACTTCTTCTCCTCGAACTCGGCGTAGTCGATGACGGACTCGTCGGCCTTGACGCCGCCCTTGCCGTAGTTCTTGATGCCCTGCGGGATGTCGATCTTGTCGTTGAGGTCGCGGATCATCTGAACGAGCGCGGCAACGAGCTCGTCCTCGGTCTCGCCGGCGAGGTGGAAGACCTCAGAGGCGATGTAGGCGTAGCGACTCTTGGCGCGGGCGTCCTTGGCGTTGAACTGGATGACCTTGCCGAGGTACATGGCGTTGGCGCAGCCGTGGATGATGTGGTCGCCGGTGAAGGCGGCGCCGGTCTTGTGCGCCATGGAGTGCACGATGCCGAGAAGGCCCGAGGAGAAGGCGATGCCGGCGATGCACTGGGCGTCGTGCATGTGCTGACGGGCCTCCTTGTCGCCCTGGTAGGACTTGGGCAGCCACTCGACGATCTCACGCATGGCGTAGAGGGCGTTGGCGTCGGTGTAGGCGGAGCCGGCGGTGGAGACGTATGCCTCGATGGAGTGGGTCAGGGCGTCCATGCCGGTGTGCGCGCAGAGCTTGGCGGGCATGGTGTAGGTGAGCTCGGGGTCGACGATGGCCACGTCGGGCGTGATCTCGAAGTCGGCGATCGGGAACTTGATGCCCTTGGAGTAGTCGGTGATGATCGAGAACGCGGTGACCTCGGTGGCGGTGCCGGAGGTGGAGGAGATGGCGCAGAAGTGGGCCTTGGTGCGCAGCTTGGGGAGGCCGAAGACCTTGCACATGTCCTCGAAGGTGGTCTCGGGGTACTCGTACTTGATCCACATGGCCTTGGCCGCGTCGATCGGCGAGCCGCCGCCGATGGCGATGATCCAGTCAGGCTGGAACTCGGACATCACGGCAGCGCCGTTCATGACGGTCTCGACGGACGGGTCGGACTCGACGCCCTCGATCAGCTTGACCTCAAAGCCGGCCTCCTTGAGGTCGTTCTCGACGTCCTGCAGGAAGCCGCCGCGACGCATGGAGCCGCCGCCGGTGACGATGACGGCACGCTCGCCCTTGAGGTTCTTGACCTCGTGGCGGGCACCCTCGCCAAAGTACAGGTCACGCGGATTGGTGAAACGTCCCATAACACTCCTCCAGTTCCTTTGCCGCCGCCACCGCGACGGAGTTGTTTTGCCGGTCGGGAAGAGGTCTTCTCGGCCGCAGACAGTATAGCGAAGCCGCCCGTCAACAATGATGCCCAAACAGGTCAGCGGCTATACACGCCCGCTCCCCGGAAGAAGACTGGACAGCGCGCGTTTCTCGTCGCGCAAACTCGGCTAGGATGGTTGGGAGGGAGGTTGCAGATGGCACACGACGCGCGTCGCGAGGACTACCTTCGCATGAGCCTCAGGTTTGCGCTCTCGCTCGACGAGGGCTCGCCCGACCATGCCGCGCGCGCCTTCGCCTCCTTCGGGCGAAAGTTCGCGCAAGACCGCGACGCCCTCCCGCAGTCTGACGCCGACCGGGCCTTTCATCTCGTAGCGCTGGCCACCGAGCTCCTTGACTACCGTCTCCCCTTTGCGGGGGACGACCTCGTTGAGCCGCTGAGGTCGCGGGCACGCGGGATGCTGGACGAGGCCGTGTCGCTCGACCCCTCCTGCCACGACGCCGTCCGCATGCGCGCGTCGCTCGACACCCCGTCCCACGAGGAGCGGCTCGGCCTTCTCTCCGAGCGCGCGGAAGCCGTGAGGATGGCGTGCGAGGCGGAGCGCGACGCCCTCGTCGACATGCTCGAGGAGCCGCGCCGGCCGCTTGCGTCGAGCATCTCGATGCGGCCGTGGTGGCGCTGGCTCGCGGAGATGGCGGAGTGCGCGCTCATCTGCGGGCACAACCACGCGGCGATGGAGGCGGCGGAGCGCCTGCTCGAGAGCGACCCCCATGACCTGTCCGACGTGCGCTTCACGCTCGCCTACACCCTCGTCAAGCTCGAGGACGCCACGGGGCTCGAGTGCCTTCTCGAACGCTATCCCTCGCTCGCCGCACCGCGCGGCGCAGACGACGCCTGGATTCTGCTCGCCCGGACCGCACTGGCATTCAAGCGGCTCGAGCTCGACGACGCGCGCGGCCTGCTCGCGTCTCTCCTCAGGGCCTACCCGCGCTGCGGGACGGCCCTCGCCCAGCAGGTCGAGATCGGCGACGGCCTCTTCGCGCGCATCCGCGTTCCGGCCTACTCCGAGGACGAGCTGGTCGTCGCCCTCAGCGAGGGCGTCGTGCTGCTGCAGGAGGGCGTCGAGCGCACCGGCAAGGGGGTCTTTGGGGCATGGGTCGCCAAGACCGCTGCCGAACTCGACCCCGCCGTGCCCAAGGGCGCCGCGACGGGCATGCCCCCGAGGGGGGCGAGCCGCTCATGAGCATACGTGACGACCTGATCGAGCGCTGCGCCTGGAAGAGAAATCAGAAGGTGGGCCCCCTTTCCAAGGAGGCGTACGCCGAGCTCTCCCTTGCCGTGCGCGAGAATCCGGAGAGCTTTGTCGACGAAGACGCGGAGCGTGCGCTGCTGCTCCTCGCGGGCGCTCTCGACGCCTACCGGGAGGCGTCCCGAAACGACGACCTGCTCGATGACGACGCCTATGCCGCCGAGCACGCGCGACGTCTCGAGCTGCTCCGCCAGGCCTGCGAGCGGTCGCTCTCGCTTGACGAGGGCTGCCTCGACGCGCGCCTCGTGTCCGAGATCGCGTCCGACACCGAGCCCGACGCGCTGGCCACGCGACTCGCACGCCTCGAGAAGGACCTTGTCGCCCGCCCCGACGAAGGCGAGCCCGGCGGCGCCTGGGAGGACCCCTTCGGCAGGCCGCGCCTGCGCCTGATCGCCGCACTCGCGAGGACCAACGTCGATGCGGCGCGGTTCTCCCTCGCTCGCGACGAGGCGTCATCCGTCGTCGCCGCGACCCTCTCCTCCGGCGACCCGCTAGGCGCCCGGCACACGCTGATGCTCGCCTGCGCCCGGCTTGAGGACGAGGAGGGTCTCGGCGCCACCGAGGCGCTCTTCTCGGAGCGGGAGAGCGCGTGGTCGCACCTCTCGCGCGTTCTTCTCCTCTACAAGCTCGGAAGGATGAGTGCGGCCCGGCGCGCGCTGCGTGGGTTTGACAGCCTCTGCGCCGGAGGGGCCTACGCCCTGCTGCGCCCCGTCTACGTTGACCTCTACCTTCCCGAGCGTCCCGAGGTGCCCGCCTGCGGCTTTGAGGAGGCGATCATGGCCGTGAGGGAGGCCGAGCCCATCATCGCCGACGTCCCGGAGTTTCTTGGCTGGTGCCAAGGGCACGACTGGCTCATGGCCTCTGCACAGTCGTTTGCCGAGCGCAACGACCTGGACTGGTAGCCGCCGCCGGGTTCCCGTCGTCGTACGCGAAGCTCGGACTTTTGCACGAGGGCCGCAGCCGGGTTCCTGCCGTCGCACCCGAACCTCGGACTTTTGCACGAGCAACGTCGGCGCAATGTCGCCCGGTCTCCCGCCTCCGCCCGAACCTCGGACTTTTGCACGAGCGGGGTCGGCCCACATTTGCTTGCGTTTCGCATATGTGCAGGTAGGCGAGTTGTCTCGTTCTTCTCGCTTGGCGAGAAGCCCCATCTGCTCGTGCATAAGTCAGAGTTGCGAAGAGACAACGGGAAGGGTCCCAGGAGCGCCCATGCGGGAGCCGGGCGCAGTGGCGAGAAACGCAGCGGACCCGCGAGACTCATACGCCCCGCGGGTCCGCTCGTGGTGCAAGTGGTGCCCCCAACGGGAGTCGAACCCGTGTCGTCGCCTTGAAAGGGCGATGTCCTAGGCCACTAGACGATGGGGACGCGCGAACGAGTATACCAGAGCCCTCGGAGAAACACACCGCTTGGGGGCAGCGGGGCGCCGCGCCCGGGTTTTGTGGGCGCGGCCGGCCGCGACGCCTATAGACTCGAGGTAGTCACATCTGGCGAAACTGCGACAGGAGGTCATCATGTTCTGTCCCAACTGCGGAAAACAGATACCCGACCAGTCGGTGTTCTGCCCCTCGTGCGGAACGCGGGTCCAGGCGGCGGCGCCCCAGCAGCCCGGCGCGCCCCAAGCGCCCACGCCCCAGCAGCCCGGCGCGCCCCAGCCGCCGGCGCCCACTGGCATGCAGCCGGCACCCTACCAGCAGCCCGTACCCTATGTCGCCCAGCCGGCGCTCCCCATGAAGTGGTACAAGTTCGTGATCTGGGTGCAGCTGTTCCTCTCGGCCCTTGTCTCAGTCGGCTCCGCGCTTCTCCTCCTCACGGGCGCCCAGTACGGCCACGACAGCGACCTGGCCTACTCGATGATCGGCGGGCTCAGGGTCGTCGACATCATCTTTGCGCTCGCACAGATTGGCATCGCGGTCTTTGCCATCTACGTTCGCCAGCAGCTCGCGGGCTTCAAGAAGGGCGCCCCGGAGCTCTACCTCCGCTTCATCATCATTGCCAACGTGATTTCGATCTCCTATAACCTGATCGTGGTCTGTCTCGCAGTCTCCACGCTCACGCGCTTCCTCCCCGGCGCCAACTTCTTCGACGCCCTCGGGATGCTGCTCGAATCCTCCAGCACCCAGGCGTCCCTCTTCCAGCTGGTCGTCTCGGTTATCGCCGTCATCGTGATGTACTTCCTCAACAGGACCTACTTCAACAAGCGCGCCCACCTGTTCGTCAACGCGTGACGGCGGTCGGCCTGCCGAGAAAGTCGACGCGCCGTGGCGATCCGGGGCCGCAACGGAGATCGGTGCCTGACGGAAGTCGCTACGCCCCGGCGGCCAGCGCGTCGCCGTGGCGCCACACCCGGCAAAGCAAGAGGCCGCGAACCCATCTGGGCTCGCGGCCTCGTCATCTCCTGGTAGGGGCGGTGGGACTCGAACCCACAATCCTTGCGGCGAGAGATTTTAAGTCTCCTGCGTATGCCAATTCCGCCACGCCCCCGCGGTGATCCGCCCCTCCATCCTAGCGCAGCACGCGCATCGTGGGGCCCCAGCCAACGGGAGATTCCACGCCCCTCAGCGTTGCGTCTGCCGCGAGCGCCAGTCCGAAGAGGAGGTCGGACTCGCTGACCGTAAGCTGCGAGAAGCCCGTCTGACGCATGAGCTCCCCCACGCAGACGGCACCGCCCACGATGACCGGGGCGCGCTTCTCCTGAAGTCCCGGAAGAGCCGCACGCTCGACAACCGTGAGGCCGGCAAGGCGCGTCTCCAGCGCGTCGAGCGTCTCGCGGGAGAGCGTTGCCAGGTGGACGCGCGAGGAGTCGTAGGGCTCGAGGCCCTTCTCCACGGCAACGAGGCTCGTCACCGTGCCGCCGGTCACAACGAGCACCTCGGGCGAATCCTCACCGGCGCCGGGCGTCCCGGCGGCGAGAAGCGCGCCCTCCTCGACGGCGGGAGAGAGGGCCTTTGCGGCAAACTCGTGGGCGCGGTCGAGCGCGTCGGGGGCGTCGGGCCCCTCCGAGGAGAGGAACTTCTCGGTGACTCGGCGGCACCCAACGTCAATTGAGCGAACAAAGCGCAGGTCGAGTACGCCGTCTGCGGTCATCTGGCCACAGGCGAGCTCGGTTGACCCGCCCCCGTTGTCGGCAACGAGGATGCGCCTCCCCGGAAAGTCGCGAACCACGCCGAGGAAGGTGAGCGCCCCCTCAACCTGGCCGGGAATGATGAGCGGGTCAAGGCCCAGGGCGTCGAGCCCGGCGCCCAGGATGGCCGAGTTCTCGGCGTCGCGCGCCGCGCTCGTGAGCGTGCAGCACGCGGCGACCGCCCCGGCCTCGCGCGCGGACTGAACGTAGCCGCTCACGCAGGAGATGACGCGCGCCATGGCGCCCTCGTCAAGGCGCCCGGTTGCGTCGACCCCCTGTCCGAGGTTGCAGATCTCCGAATGCTTGGCGAGGCGGACGATGCGCCCGTCCTCCACGTCCGCGACGGCGAGACGCGCGGTGACGGTCCCGATGTCTATGCAGGCGAGTCTTGTCACTGCTCCCCCTCGTAACCAAAGAAGAAATCAAAGAACCCCAGGTATCCGTGATCTTCTCCCTCGTCGTCATCATGCGAGGTGACGACGTCGGGCTCCTCCGGCTCCTCCCCGCCCTCAACGATGATGCGGGTCTCGCCGTCCTCCACGTAGCCGAGCTCGCGAGCCTGGTCCTTGATGCCGTCCTTGCTCGTGAGGTCGCTGATGTCCTCCTGGATCTGCTCCTTCTCGGAGAGGGTCTTCACGTCCTGCTCCTGGAGCGCGCCATTCTCCCTCCAGGCACAGTAGAGGTCGCGCGCCGGTCCGTAGAGCAGGGCGAGCGCAACCAGCACCGCCGCGCACACGATGACGGGCGCCCGGAAAAAGCGCACGATGCCAGCCGCTCCCTTGGGGGCGGCGTCGTCCTGAGAGGGCTTGAAAAAGCCGAGCACGGCAGCGCCCTTCCCGGCAGCCGCCTTCGGGCCCTTGTCTGCAGTCTTGGCAACGCCCTTCTCGGCGCCCTGCTTGGCGGCCTTCTTGACGGCCTGCTTCTCGGCGCGCTTCTCCGCACGCTGCTCGGAGCGCTTCTTGAGACGGGTGCTGATGCTCTCGCCCGCCGATGCCTGGCGCCCCGCTTTCTTCTTGGCGCGCTTGGCGGGTCGCACGGAGGGGCGACTGGTGGGCTTCTTCTTGGTCTGCTCTTCGCTCATGCCGATGCTTCGTTTCTAGTTTGTCTGGGCAGTACGGGCAAGGCGCCCAGTCCCTTTATAGCAGACGACGGAGCGAGAGCACGCGTCTTCAGCGCTTCTCCTCCGCCTTCGCACGGTCCCAGAGGAGGTTGAGGGCCGGCGCCCCGACGCCGTCGAGCTCAACGCCCTCGCTTTGGGCCAGGTCCTCCATGCGCGACCAGCGCTCCCTGAACTTTCTGTTGGAGGCGGCGAGGGCCTCCTCGGCATCGATGCCCTCACGGCGCGCGACGTTCACCAGCGCAAAGAGAAGGTCGCCAAACTCCAGGGCGCGGGCGTCCGAGCCAAGCTCCTCGCGTTCCATCTCGGCGCGCTCCTCGGCGACCTTGTCCCAGATGTCGGCCACGGTCTCCCACTCAAAGCCGGCCTTGGCGGCGCGCTTTGAGATCTTCTGGGCCTGCATGAGGGCGGGCAGGCTGCGCGGCACGCTGTCGAGAAGCCCCTGGGGACGCTCCTCCTCGCCGGAGGCGGCGCGCTCGGCGGCCTTGACCTCGTCCCAGATGTCCTGCACCTCGCCGCCGTCGCCCGCGGCGGCGTGCTCCCCAAAGACGTGGGGGTGGCGCCTCACGAGCTTCTCGTTGAGGCCGTGGACGACGTCGTCGATCGTGAAGGCGCCCTCGTCGGCGGCAATCTGCGCGTGGAGAACCACCTGCTCAAGGACGTCACCGAGCTCCTCGACCAGGTGGGCGCGGTCGTTTGCCTCGATGGCCTCCACCGCCTCGTAGGCCTCCTCGACCATGTTCTTGGTGATGGAACGGTGCGTCTGCTCGCGGTCCCACGGGCAGCCGTCCGGCTGGCGCAGGCGCCACATCGTGCGCACGAGGCGGTCGAACTCGGGGTGCGTCGCGGGCGCCCCCGGACGAGCGGCGGTCTCTGCGTCCACGCGATCTGCGGTTTGGGACATGGCGGCTCCTTCGACGCGAGGTTCTTCTCGGCTGATTGTAGCGCGGGCCGCGGGCAGGCGGCGGAACACGGGGAGGGTCAGGGCGGAACACCCGACTTTTGCACGAGCAAATCGAGTTTCTCGCCATGCCCACACAGACGAGAGACCCATCTACCTGCTGTTATGTGATATTGAATTGATCCCGCGGGAGAAGCGCTCGTGCAAAAGTCAGGGTTTGCGGCAGAGGGCGGGAATTGCGGCTGCGGAGCGAGGAGCGGGAGGCCCGCCACGCGAGAGATCTGCGCGGCGGGCCTCGATGCGGCTGATGGTGCGACGAGCCTTGCTGCTACTCCTCGACGTCCTCGCTCTCGGCGTGCGCGACGGCGGCGCCGGCGCCCATGGCGGCTACGCCCGCAACGGCCGCCGCGGCAACGGCGGCGAAGGCGGCGGGGTCACCGGTCGAGGGGATCGAGCCGGAGCCGGACGGCCTCTTGTTGCCGGAGCCCGTGCCGGTACCCGTGCCAGAGCCGGTGCCCGGGTCGGAGGGATCCTTGTCGCCAGGCTTCCCCGTGGTGGCCGGGACGAGCGCGTCCTTGGCGTTGTTCAGGTTGGCAAGGGCGGCGTCGATCTCCTCCTGCGTGGCGTCGGGGTCGGCGAGAAGCGCCTTGGCAGCGTCGTAGGCGGCCACGAACGCGGCGAGGCTGTCGGCCGTGTAGGCATCCTTGTTGGCAAGGACGGTCTTCTCGGCGTCTGCCACGGCGGCGGCGAGCGCGGAGTTGTCGACCGCGGGCTTGTCGTTCACGCCGGGGTAGGTGAGGCCGTAGCCAAACGGGTACTTGACGTTGTCGAGGTCGAACGAGGCGCCGTTCTCGTCGACGTTGACGGCATAGAGGTCCACGGGGAGCTTGCCCTCGGCGGCGTGGCCGCCGAAGATGACCTCCACGCCCGCCGGCACGTTGGGACCGAAGGCGGCAGAGGGCTGCAGGCCCTCGGTGGGGTCCATGCCCTTGTTGCCATAGACCGCCACGACGGCGGGGGCCTCGTCGTACATGGCACAGTCGTAGGGCAGCGAGATGCTCATGACGGCAACGGGCACGCCTGCCTCGTTGGCGGCGCGGACCACGCGCGTGGGGACGTAGGTGCTGCTGCCAGAGACACGATCCGGGTTGAGGTTGATGGTGCTGCCGACCTCGGAGATCACGACAACGTAGTCTGCGTCGGCGATCTTGGGCGTGATGTCCGCGAGCGCCGCGTCCGGGCTGGAGTAGCTCTCGGCATAGTTGAGCGACTCGTATTTCACGTCCGAAGGAATGACCTTCTCGTCGATGAGGCGACGCATCGTGAGCTCCATGCCGGGCTGCTCGTTGCTCCAGGCGCCCACGAGAAGGACGTGGTCGTCGGAAGCAGGCTTGAACGGCAGGACATTGCCCTCGTTCCTGATGACGGTCACGGCGTCAGCGGAGACCTCGCGCTCGATGGCGCGGTTCTCGTCGCTGCCGACGACGGCGAGCGCATTGGAGAGGCTGCTCTCGACGGTGCCGGCGGTCTCGGCGTACTGCAGGATGCCGCGAGCCTTCTTGAGGTTGAGGATGCGGGTGACGGACTCGTCGAGCATGCCGTCGGTGATCTCGGCGTCCGCGTCGAGGGCGTCAATGAGATCGACGAGCTTCTGCTCGTCGGCGGCGGAGCGCAGCGTCGTGGGCATGAGCGCGATGTCGACGCCCGCCTTGAAGACGCGCTTGACGGCGTCGATCTCGCCGAAGTTCTTGGCGATGGCGTCCATGTTGAGGGCGTCGGTGACCGAGACGCCCGTGAAGCCCATCTCGCCGCGCAGGATGTCGGTCATGATGACGTGCGAGAGGGTGGCCGGGAGCTCAATCGTGGAGCCGTCGGCAACGGAGGTCGCCGTGTTGGTCTCGACCTTGGGGAACTGGATGTGCGCGGTCATGACCATGTCCACGCCGTTGTCGATGGCGGCCTGGAACGGGATGAACTCGCACTCCCAGAGCTCGGCCTCAGTCTTCTCGATACGCGGGAGGCCGGTGTGGGAGTCGGTGCCGGCGTCGCCGTGGCCCGGGAAGTGCTTGGCGGCGGTGGCCACGTTGTGCTCCTGCATGCCCTTCATCATCGGGACGCCCAGTTCGGCCACGAGGTCGGGGTTGCCGCTGATGGAGCGCAGGCCGATGACAGGGTTGTTGGGGTTGCTGTTGGTATCAAAGACGGGTGCGAAGTTGACGTTGAGCTTGAGCGCGTTGAGCTCGCGACCGATGACCTCGCCGCAGTCGCGGGCGTCGTCCGCGCTGCGGGTGGCTCCCACGGCCATGTTGCCGGGCAGGGCGGTGCCGGAGCCCAGACGATAGACGATGCCGCCCTCCTGGTCGATGGTGATGAGCAGCGGGATGTTGCCGTAGGCCTCGTCCGCGGTGTTGCGCGTCGCGGCATCCTGCAGGCCCATGCACAGGCGCAGGGTCTGCTCGGTCTCCTTGACGTTGTTGGCAAAGAGGATGACGCCGCCGAGGTCGTACTTGTCGACGATCTCCGCGACCTTCTCGTCCAGGACGGTCATGTCGGCGACGCCGCTGCCGGAGTCCCACTGACGGAAGTCGGGCATGATCTTCTGGGCAATCTTCTGGCGGCGCGTCATGCCGGCGACGATGGTCGCCACGTCGCTGAGGTCGGAGGTCGCGGCCTTGGCCGTGGTCGGGAGCAGGCCGAGGCCGGAGAAGAGCGCGGCTCCGGCGGCGCTTGCCTTGAGAAGGGTGCGACGGGTGATGCTGGTGCGCTCGCTCAAACGGTCCATATGAGGTCCTTTCCCTTGTGTCGGCGACCAAGTGGCCAGTTAAGGGAATGCTAGGGCCGTTCAACTCTCGGATGATGGTCGCCAACGGGCTTTTCCGCCAGCGCGGGCATTTCCGCAGCTGACTGGCTCCGCGGGAGGTGCCGGTGGAGGAGCTGGCGAAGGCCGGTGCGAAGGTTGCCTGACTTCGCCGGGACACCCTCCGGAGAATAACCCCCGACTTTTGCACGAGCAGACCGGGCTTCTCGCCGTGCCCGCGCAAACGAGAAAACCATCTACCTGCGGGCATGTGATATTGAACTGATTCCGCGGGAGAAGCGCTCGAGCAAAAGTCAGGGGTTGCCGCGGGGGGGCGAGACACCCCGCAAAAGTCAGGCGAGTTTTTCGCTCAACTGGGAAAACCCAGAAGCTCGCCCGAGATTTGCGGCCGCAAAAGTCGCGCGGGACGAGAAGGACGCGCGGCCGCTACTCTGCGTCGTCCACCTCGTCGTCGCCACCGATCTCCTCGAGCACGCCAAGCGCGGCCGGCATGACCTCCTCCTGCGTGCGATGGAACGGGTAGGCCACCTTCTTGGTCTTGGGGTAGACCACGCCGCCGCGCTCCTTGAGGCGCAGCGCCGTGACGCGCGAGACCTCAACGCCCTGGTAGACCAGGCGCCCGTTGGCAAGCGACACGCTTGCGCATCCCAGACGCTGCGCGCGGATGCGCACGCGGGCGCGGTCGAAGAGGTTGCGCCCGGCAAGGGGCAGCGCGCCAAAGTCCTTCTCGCACTCCTGCTGGAGGTCGTCGACCTCCGCCAGGTCCACGGCCGCCGCCAGGCGGCGGTACACGAGCACGCGCTTGTCCACATCGGGCAGGTACTCCTCGGCCAGGAAGAAGTCCGCCGGCAGGTTGATGGTGACCTCCGCTTGCTCCACGTCGCGCGTCTCGCCGCGCGCCTCCGCCACGGCCTCGCCGAGCATCTGCGTGAAGAGGTCAAAGCCCACGCTGGAGAGGTTGCCATGCTGCTCGGCACCCATGAGCGAGCCCGCGCCGCGGATCTCGAGGTCGCGCATCGCGATCTTCATGCCGCTGCCCAGGTCCTGGTACTCGTTGATCGCGGTGAGGCGGTCGGTGGCCTCGGGGGTGAGCGGCAGCTCGGGCGGGAACATGAAGTAGGCGTACGCCTGCGTGCGGCCGCGGCCCACGCGGCCCTTGAGCTGGTAGAGCTGCGCCAGGCCCAGGCGCTGCGAGTCCTCGATGATGAGCGTGTTGGTGTGCGGGTTGTCGATGCCGCTCTCGATGATCGTGGTGGCAACCAGCACGTCGATCTCGTGCTCCTGGAACTGCAGCATCACGTCCTCGACCTCGCGGGCGCTCATCTTGCCGTGCGCCACGCCAATGCGGGCCTCGGGCGCGGCCTCGCGCACGCGCTCCACGGCGTCGTCGATCGTGTGGACGCGGTTGGACACGTAGTAGACCTGCCCCTTGCGGGCCAGCTCCTCGCGGATGGCGGCGGAGACGACGTCCGGGTCCCACTCGCCCACCGTGACCTTGACCGGAAGGCGCCCGGGCGGCGGCGTCATGATGAGGCTCATGTCGCGCACCCCGCTCATGGCCATCTGCATGGTACGCGGGATGGGCGTGGCCGAGAGCGTGAGCACGTCAACCTGCTCGCGCATGTTCTTGAGCTGCTCCTTGTGCTGCACGCCAAAGCGCTGCTCCTCGTCGATGATAACGAGGCCCAGGTCGTAGGGGTTGACGTCGGCCGAGAGCAGGCGGTGCGTGCCAATGAGCACGTCCACCGAGCCGTCCGCAAAGCCCTCGAGCGCCTTGCGCTGTCGCGCCGGCGTCACAAAGCGGGAGAGCACGGCCACCTTGAGGTCAAAGGGCGAGAAGCGCGAGAAGAACGTCTCAAAGTGCTGCTGTGCCAGGATGGTGGTGGGGCAGAGCACCATGACCTGCTTGGCGTCCTGGCAGCACTTGAACGCCGCGCGCAGGGCGACCTCGGTCTTGCCGAAGCCCACGTCGCCGCAGAGCAGGCGGTCCATGGGCTTGCGCGCCTCCATGTCCGCCTTGATGTCCGCGATCGAGGAGCGCTGGTCGCTCGTGAGCTCGTACGGGAAGCTCGCCTCCATCTCCTCCTGGACGGGCGTGTCCTGGGAGAACGCGTAGCCGGGCACGGAGCTGCGACGCGTGTAGAGGTCCACCAGGTCGAAGGCGAGCTTCTTGGCGGAGCGGCGCGCCTTGCCCGTGGCGCGGGACCAGTCGGCGGTGTTGAGGCGCGTGAGGCGCGGGGCGGAGCCGTCCGGGCCCACGTAGCGCGTGATGCGGTCCACCTGCTCGAGCGGCACGAAGAGCTTGTCCTCGCCGGCGTACTCCAGCAGGAAGTAGTCGCGCTCGCGGCCGGCCACCTCCTGGCGCACGATGTCCGCGAAGAGCGCGATGCCGTGCGTGGCGTGGACGACGTAGTCGCCGGGCTTGAACGGGAAGGTCACGCTCGTGGGGTCCACGCGCCGGGCGCGACGGCGCGACTTTGCCGTGCGGGAGGCGAGGTCGGAGACAGAGAGCACGGCGAGGCGCGCGCCCGGGATCACGATGCCGGCGGGCACAGGCGCGTCGGTGAAGGTGACGCGGCCGCGCTCCAGGGGCGGTACCTGCGGGTCGTTGTTCTCGGCAGCCGTCCCGAGCGACTCCACGAAGGGGACCGCCTCATCCGAGAGGCGCAGCTCCAGGGACTCGCGCGCGCCACGGTCCGGCACGGCAAAGATGACGGCGCAGTTGTCGTTCACCAGCTGGCGGACGCGACCCATGAGCTTGGCGTCCGAGCCGGCGATGCCGGGCTGGCGCACCTCCAGGTCCGCCGTGGAGGTCCCGGCGCCGGCGCGCAGCATGGACGAGAAGGACAGGCGCTGCTGGCTGCCAAAGTCCATCTCGCGCGGGGAGGTGTAGAGGCCGTCGAGCGAGACGCGGGCGGCGTTTGCCGCTGCGGTGAGCTCGTCCGTGGCGCGCATGCAGTCGTCGAAGAGGGCGCGCGGCTCGGCGAGGACCACAAGGACGTCCGCGGAGATGTGCTCGAGCGGACTGGCGGTGGAGCCGTAGAGCTGCGGGAGGTAGCGCTCGAGCGCCGGCGCGGCGGCGCGCTGGCGAATGAGCTCGAGGTCGGCGGCGGTCTTGGTGCTGTCCTGGGCCGCTTTGAAGAGGGCGCGCTCGGCGCGGGAGACAGTCTCGTCCGTGAGCGCGAGCTCGCGGCACGGGGAGACGGTCACCTCGCGGAGCTCGCCGATCGTCTGGCCCGTGGAGGGCACCATGCGACGGACGCGGTCGATCTCGTCGCCAAAGAACTCGATGCGCACCGGGCTCGTGGCCTGCGCGGGAAAGACGTCCACGGCGTCCCCGTGCACGTGGAAGGTGCCGGGGGCATCCACGTCGCCGGCGTCGTTGTAGCCCATGCCCACGAGCAGCGCGGGCACGTCCTCAAAGGGGACCTCCTCCCCCACCGTGAAGGTGCTCGACGCAAAGTAGCCCGATCCCACGGGCGGCACACGGCGCAGGAGGGTATGCGCGGACGCCACGATCACGCAGCTCTCGCCGGCGGCGAGGCGCGCCACGGAGCGGCAGCGCGTGCCGATGACGGCGTCGTCGGGCGCGGTGTCCGCCCAGGGGCGATCGCGGCGCTCAGGGTAGCGGCCCACGACATCCTGGCCGAGCCACGCCGCGAGTGCGCGTGCCGTGCGGTCGGCCGCCTCCTCGCCGGAGACGACGAGCAGGCAGGGGCGCGGGTTTCTCGCCCAGAGCGCGGCGAGCACGAGCGGGCGCGCGGACTGCGCGACGGAGACGCTGGCGTCGTGGCCGGCGTCGAGCTCCCGCACGAGCGGCGCGAGCTCCGGGGCGACGGTCAGCTGGCGAGAAACGCGATCGATGAGCATGGGCTGCCTTTGCATGACGAGTGGCCGGCGTCCGGGAGGGCGTCGGCTGCGGCGGGTGGTTCTTCTCGCCCATTGTACCCGGACCACGGCCCTGCGCCCCCGTAACGCGCCGCCGCCTCACGCCGCCGCCACGCGCCTCCGCCTCATGTCACCACTGCCACGCACTGCCGCCACGCACAGCAACCTCCCGCCACCACACGTCGCTGCCTCATGTCGCCACTGCCACGCGCCGCCTCATGTCGCCACTGCCACGCACCGCCACACGCAGCCGCCACGCGCCGCCGCCTCGCGCAGCACCCCCCCCGCCGCCGCCACGCGCCGCCGCCACGCGCCGCCGCCTCGCGCAGCAACCTCCCGCCGCCAAGCGCCGCTGCCACACACTGCCACACGCCGTCGTTTCATATCACCACTGTTTGAAATCCCGACCTATGGCAAAAATCACGTGCCATAGGTCGGGATTATGCGCAGCGCAACGAAGAAACACCAGTTGGCGAGAAGAGCGGCGTGCCATAAGTCGACATTTCGCGCAGCGCCAGCCCGCTCAAAGCCATAGGTCGGGATTCCGCGCAGTGTCGGCTCGGCAGAGGCCGCGACCCGGGATCTTGCGCAGCGCCAGCCCACCCAAAGCCACGGCCCGACATTCCGCGCAGCGCCAGCTCACCCAAGACCGTAGGCATCAACGGGCACGACATCCCAGTCCTCCTTGGCGGCAGGTGGCGCAAACGTAGCCGTGGCGGCCCGTTCCCGCTCGCGCGCCCGGCCGCACCAGTGCGTCCCGTCAATCCGCTCCAGCTCCTCGTAGAGCCCCAGTCGCAACGCGCGACGGCGCGTGGCCTCTTCGTCGCTGAGCCTCAGGGGCGCCATCCCTAGGTCGGCGCGTAGACGCCCGGCAAGGCCGTCCATGTAGGAGAGGTTCCCGTACTGTTCCTTGGCAACCCAATACTCGCCAAACCCGAGCGCCACGAGCTCGTTGTGACGCGCGACGTTTGCCGCAAGACGCCCGGGGTCCCGATGGTCCTCGCCCTCGTACTCAACGGCGCGACCGCAAAACGGCTTGCTCGCATCAGGGGGCCCGCCCGGGGCAAGGAGCAGGATGTCCGGTTTGCGCACCCCGCTCCTCATCGCGTCGTGAATCCGGCGGACCTCCATAGGCTCGTTCATGGAGAGGACCGGCAGGTGGTAGCCCCCGAGGGCGGGTTTGAGCCCCAGGCGCAGCGAGAGCTTGGTCTCCCGCGGAGAGGCTGCCCCCACGCAGACCATGCCCAGCGCGCGCCTGATTCGGGCGCAGCCGCTCACCGGTCCCAGGTCGCTCAGATGCGCGAGCAGGCGCTCGGGCGTCATGATGGGCCTCTCGCGCTGCGCCATGCCCCTCTTGACGTTGGGGTCAACGGCGTAGGACCCCAGCAGCTCGGCGAGAAGCACCATGAGCTCGAGGTCGGTTAGGGCGGGGGTCATCTGAACGACGAGGTGCTCCGGAGACACGCAGCGCATCCCGGGCACAACGGCAACGGCAGACCCCGGCGGCAGCTGCGCGGACCAGACGTGCGAGCTCACGAGCTGCGACCGCACGCGAACCTCCGCACTTGCCACGAGGACGTCGACCGGACCGCCGCGGACGGCCAGCACGGGGAG
Organism: uncultured Olsenella sp.; assembly: GCA_949287905.1. GTDB lineage: Bacteria > Actinomycetota > Coriobacteriia > Coriobacteriales > Atopobiaceae > Thermophilibacter. The sequence continues at coordinate 19,076 of CASEHX010000007.1, read as the reverse complement.
CAGCCGCAGAAGAGACTCCACCTCCTCGGGGGTCGGCGGCGCCTGCGGCACGTGCGCGTCGCAGCGCTCGCCGCGCTCGAGGCGGCGCGCCATCAGGGGAAGGCGAAGGACCGCGAGGGCGGTCTCATGTGAGAGCAGGATGTCCATGCGACAACGGTACCCGCCGCGCGGGCCTGCGGACGCCTCATGCGGATATTTTCTCAAGTGATCTTCCGGAGTTTGGTGTCAGCTAGCTTCCGGAGTCGCAGGGGCGGCTCGGAGAGAGCGTCCGTCGGAATCGCGGCCTTGCGTTTGAAATGTCGACCTATGGCACGTCGTCCTTCTCGCCAACTGGGGTTTTGCGACGGAGCCGCACAAAAACTCGACCTATGGCACGCGAATATTGCCATAGGTCGGGATTTTGAAAAACCCAGGTGAAGGGGCAGACCGGCTCCAGGGCGGCGAGAAGGACGCTCCCCTCGCGCCTATCCCAGAATGCGGCCGCTCCGCTCGGCGAGGTCGGCCAGGCGGGCGCCCGCGGCCGCCACCGCGGCGTCGCCGGCACGCCAGCTCCAGTTGCCGTCGGCCACGCCGGGCACGTTCATGCGCGCCTCGTCGCCCAAGCCCAGCACGTCCTGAAGCGGCACGATCGCCACGTCGGCGTCGCTCGCGAGCACGCGGCGCATGATGCCATCCGCCACCTCGACGGCCTCCTCGCGCTCCAGGCCGTAGCGGTCCTCGCAGAAGCCCACGAGCGTCTGGTTGTCGTGCGTGCCCGTGTACGCCACCGTCTCGGGGCGCGGCACGTAGCCCTCGCGCACGTCATTGTCCGCGAACTGGGCGACGTCCATGCCCGGGAAGCCCGTCTCCGCCACGAGCGCGCGCACCGCGGGCGTGATGGCGCCCAGGTCCTCCGCGATGAACGGCAGCGGGCCAAACTGCTTGCGCGCCGCCTCGAAGAGCTCGGCGCCGGGACCAAACGCGTACGCGCCGTCGCGCGCGGTCTTGCCCGCCGGGATGCCAAAGTACGAGGAGAAGCCAATGAAGTGATCGAGCCTCACCACGTCGTAGAGCTTGAGCGCACGACTGAAGCGACGCAGCCACCAGCCAAAGTTCTGCTCGCGCAGGATGTCCCAACGGAAGGCGGGGTTGCCCCAGTTCTGGCCGTCCGGCGCAAAGGCGTCCCCGGGCGCACCGGCCTCACGGCGCGCGTAGCCGCTCTCGTCCAGGTCGAAGATGTCGGGCTCGCTCCAGACGTCGGCGGAGTCCGCCGAGACAAACATCGGCATGTCGCCGATGATCTTGATCCCCCGCTCATGCGCGTAGTCCAGGAGGTCGTCCCACTCGCACTGGAACTTGTACTGCAGGCGGCGGTGCGCCTCGATCGCGTGGCGCAGCTTGGGGTCGGACGCCAGGCGCGGCGAGTAGGTGCGGTAGGGCTCGGGCCACTCCTGCCAGGGCTTCTCGCCCAGCAGCTCCTTGCAGGCGCGGAAGGCGGCGTACGGCGTGAGCCAGTAGTCGTTCTCGTCGCAGAACTGCAGGTAGTCAGGGTCGTTTCCGATGCGCTCGAGCGAGGCGAGCGCAGCGGGGGCGGGCAGTTCCAGAAGCCCCAGGTTGCCGGCAAAGGCCCCGAGACCCGCGTACGGCGAGCCAAACTTGTCCGTGGGGTTGACGGGCAGCACCTGCCAGTACTTCTGACCGCCCGCGGCGAGCCAGTCCACGAAGCGGCGGGCCGGGGCGCCGAGGGTGCCGGGCCAGCCCCCGTTGGGGACCGAGGTGATGTGGCAGAGCACGCCCATGCCGCGCTCGAGCGGGGCCTGGAGGCGCTGCTCGTTGTGGAAGTGCAGGATGGAGGTGCCGAGCGGCCAGAGGAAGACCTCGGCCTGGCCGTGGCTCAGGCGCGGCACCTTGCCGGAGACCACGTCGCACACCTGCTTGTCCCCCACGGGAACCTTCACGGTGTGCGCCTCGGAGAGGCTCGCGTTCACGAGCACGCACACGCGCTCGTCCTTGCCGGTGCGCCAGAAGCCAAAGACGTCCTCGCCGGACGAGAAGGGCTCGAACTCGCCGTCAATCAGCACCGGGAGCATCTTGCGCATGCCGATCGCGTTGCGATAGATGTCCGTGCAGTCGCGCTTGCCGGCGTCCCACGGGAAGCTCGCGCGGTTGTACGGGTCGCGGAAGCCCTCGACCCCACGCTCGTCTCCGTAGTAGATGCACGGGACGCCGGGAAGCGTCATCTGCAGCAGCGCCATGACCCACAGGCGGGACTTCGCAAGACCCACCTGGTCGTCGGAGAGATGCCAGCCCGCGCGCTCCTCCTCGGGAATCGTGTCGGGGTCGGGCGCGCCGCCGAGCATCGTGAACAGGCGCTCGCGGTCGTGGCTGCCCAGCAGGTTGAGCGCGGAGTAGAAGTTGTCGCGCGGGTAGTTCTCGCGCAGCTCCTCAAGGCGCGCGGCAAGCTCGCTCGCACCCATGTCCCCGCGGATGTAGGCGAGAAGCGCGGTGCGCACGGGGTAGTTCATCGTGGCATCGAGCTCCTTGCCCTGGAAGTACTGGCGGAGCTTGCCGTAGGCGAGCTTGTGAGAGGCGTCCTCCCACACCTCGCCGATGAGCACGCCGTCGGGCTTCTCGGCGAGAAGGGCGAGCTTGATCTGGGCGATGAACTCGTCGGTGAGCTCGTCGGCCACGTCGAGGCGCCAGCCGCGCGCGCCCTGGCGCAGCCAGTGACGGATGACGCCCTCGCGTCCGCACACGAGCTTGTGGAAGTCCTCGCAGTCGGAGCGCACGGCGGGGAGGTTCTGGTCTCCCCACCAGCCGGCGTAGGTGCCGTCCTCATTGAAGGTGAACCAGTCGCGATACGCGGAGTGCTCGCCCTGCCACGCGCCCGGCTCGGGATAGGTGCCAAAGCGGTTGAAGTAGCGGGAGTCCGCGCCCACGTGGTTGAAGACGCCGTCCAGGATGATCGAGATGCCGTGCTCCTCGGCGTCCACGCAGAGCGCACGGAAGCTCTCCTCGTCTCCGAGCAGCGGGTCTATGCGAAGGTAGTCCGCCGTGTCGTAGCGGTGGTTGCTCGCCGCCTCAAAGATCGGGTTGAGGTAGATCGCCGTGACGCCCAGGTCCTCGAGGTAGCCGAGCTTCTCGCGGATGCCCTCGAGCGTGCCGCCGTAGAAGTCCCAGCACGCCACGTCGCCGTTCTCGCGGCGCTCGTAGGTCGGAGGGGTGTCCCAGTCCCGGAGCACCTTGCGCGAGGGACCGCCCCGCCGGTGGATCTCCAGCGTGTCCGCCGCGCGCTCGACCCAGTCCTCGCCGCGGGCAAAGCGGTCGGGGAAGATCTGGTAGACGATGCCCTCGCGATACCAGCGCGGCTGGCGGGCGCGGGGCGAGAAGACCGTGATCTGGAACGACGGGGGGTCGCCGTAGGCAAACGCGCCCTCGCCGGTGACCCATCCCTCGCGAGCGCCGTAGCGCCACACGGCGCCGTCGCTCGCCTCGATGTCGAAGCTGTACCAGACCACGCCCGTCTCCGCGGGCTTGTACGTTGCGGTGAAGCGCAGGCCGCCGGCATGCTCGGCGCCGCGCATCTCGATGAGTTCCTCGCCGTGAGCGTCGGTCCACACGCGCAGGGTGCAGAAGGTAACGTCGTCCTCCCACACGTCTATGCTCAGCGAAACGGTGCCGCCCAGTTGGACGGCACCGAATGGAGACCTGTACTCACGCTCTGAGGTTACGTGACGTGCTCTCAAACGCTAGTCTCTCCTCTTGTTGTACCTGATGATCTCCGGGTGGAGGTCATGGTAGATGTCCATGTAGTCGTTGGCCGCGCGACGCCAGCTGAAGTCCGCGTCCATCGCCTGGAGCTGGAGCTGGTGCCAAGCGTCGGGATCGGTCCAGAAGAGCTCGCAGGCGCCGAGAAGGGTGTCGGCCATCTCGTCGGCGTTCATGTTAGCAAACGAGAAGCCCGTGCCCTCGCCGGTGAACTTGTTGTACGGCGTGACGGAGTCGCGCAGGCCGCCGGTCTCGCGGACGAGCGGCAGGGTGCCGTAGCGCATGGCGATCATCTGGGAGAGGCCGCACGGCTCAAACTCGGACGGCATGATCAGGATGTCGCCGCCGGCGTACATGCGGTGCGAGAGCGCGTTGTCAAAGGCGATGCGCGCGCACATCATGTCGCCGTACTTGGCGTCGAAGTAGCGGAAGGCGTCCTCGTGGTCCTTGTCGCCGGTGCCGAGAATGGCAACCTGCACGCCGCGCTCCATGAGGTGATCCATCGCGTAGCGCACGAGGCCGAGGCCCTTCTGGTCCGTGAGGCGGCCGATGGAGACCACGAGCGGACGCTCGGGATCCTGGCGCAGGCCAAGCTCCTCCTGGAGCGCGCGCTTGCACTCGGCCTTGTTGGCAAGGTCCTTGGCCGTGTAGTTGGCCGGAATCATCGGGTCGGTCATCGGGTTCCAGATGTCCTGGTCGATGCCGTTGAGGATGCCGCGCAGCACGCTCTGGCGACGGCGGAAGATGTCGTCGAGACCCTCGCCGTAGAAGGGCATCTGCAGCTCATAGGCGTAGCTCGGGCTCACCGTGGTGAGGAAGTCCGCGTAACAGAGGGCGCCCTTCATGTAGTTGATGGAGTCGCGGTCGCAGTAGAGCTGGTCGCGGGCGGCGGGGATGTGGGCGAGGCCCAGCACCTCCTCGAGGACCTTGTCGCTGTACTGGCCCTGGAACTTCACGTTGTGGACGGTGAAGACGGTCTTTACGTTGGCGCACTGGGGGACCTGCTGGTAGAACTCGCGCAGGAACACGCAGCACATGGCCGTCTGCCAGTCGTTGCAGTGCAGGACGTCGCACTCGAGCTCGGGGACCTTGGCGATGGCCTCGCAGATGGCCTTGGAGAAGAACGCAAAGCGCTCGCCGTCGTCGAAGTAGCCGTAGAGGCCGTCACGCTTGAAGTAGGCCTCGTTGTCCACGAAGTAGAAGTCGAGGTCCTGGAGCGTGAGCTTCTCGATGCCGCAGTACTCGTTGCGCCACGCCAGGGGGACGTAGAAGTCCGCCACGTGCTTCATCTGGTCCTTGTACTCCTGCGGGATGCTGGCGTACTTGGGCAGGATGACGGCCACGCGGGCGCCGGCGTGCTTGAGGGCGCGCGGGAGGGACCCCGCGACGTCGCCCAGACCGCCGGTCTTGGCAAACGGGACCGCCTCGGAGGACGCGAAGAGGATCTTGATCTTCCTGCGCTTGGCTGTGGTTGCCATGGAACTCTCCCTCGCCTACTCGTGAGCCTTCTCGGTGATGAGAATGTCCTCGGGGGTGCCGCGGAGCTCGGTGCCGGCAGGAACGACGTTGCCGCGGTCCACGATGGCGTTCTCCACGCGGGCGCCGCTCTTGACGACGCAGCCCTGCATCACGATGGAGTTGCGCACCGTGGCGCCGGCCTCGATGATGACGTTGCGGCCGAGGATGGAGTCGCTCACGCTGCCGTAGATGCGGTCGCCCGAGGCCACGGCGGAGTTGAGGACGCGAGAGCCGACCTCGAACTTGGCGGGCGGCGTGTCGTGCGTCTTGGTCTTGATGGAGCGGTCCGCCGGGAAGAGCTCGGCCGTGATGCTCGGGTCGAGCAGGTCCATGTTGGCGCGGAAGAACGCGCGCTTGTTGAAGATCGGGGCAACGTAGCCGTCGAAGTCATAGGTGCGCGTGTCGACGCGACCGAAGTCGCCGGCCATGGCCTCGAAGAGGTCGAGGTAGTCCGTGGGGGCGTACCAGTCGAACATGTCGAGCAGGAGCTGACGGTTGATGACAAAGCAGTCGAGGAACATCGTGTCGCCGAAGTTGACGCCCTGGCGCACGCCCTGGACGCGGCCGTCGATGACGTCAAAGGCCGTCACGTCGGCGTCCTTCTCGGAGGCCGTCTTGGTGAGGACCGTGATGTCCGCGCCGGAGGCCTTGTGGGCCTCGTAGACCTCGTCGAGGTCGATGTTGAAGACGAAGTTGGCCGTGGAGAAGATCACGGCGTCGGCGTTGCTGCGCTTGAAGAACGCCTTGTTGTGGATGAGGTCGCGCAGCAGGAAGCGGGCGCCCGTGCGGGAGGTGCCGAACGCGGAGCCGGGGAGGATGAACAGGCCGCCGTTCTTGCGGTCGAGGTCCCAGTCCTTGCCGGAGCCCACGTGGTCGATGATGGAGCGGTAGTTGTACGGCATGACCATACCCACGGTACGGATGCCGCAGTTCACGAGGTTGGACAGGGCAAAGTCAACGAGACGATAACGGCTGAAGTACGGCAGCGACGCCATAGGGCGGCTCTCGTTGAGCGGGCTGGACTCCTTGGCGGAGTAGTTGCAGGTGATGAGGCCGATGACCTTCTCCATGACTAGTTCTCCCCCTTTCCGACGACGACGTCGTTGCCGATGACGGCGGTGTCCTTGGTGGTGTCGACGCTGCCGACGCTGACGTTCTCCTCAACGACGGCGTTCTCGCCGAGGATGGCGCGCACGACGTTGGCGCCGTCCTTGACGACGGCTCCGGGCAGGAGCACGGAGTCGATGACCGTGGCGCGCTCGCCGACATAGGCATCGGTCGAGAGGATCGAGTGCTTGACGGTTCCGTAGACCTGGCAGCCGTTGGCGACGAGGCAGTCGTCGATGGTGCCGTCCTTGCCCACGAACGCGGGCGGACGCGTGGAGGCGTTGCTCATGATCGGGAACGTGGTGTCAAAGATGTCGAAGGCGGGGTTGGGCCCGAGAAGGTCCATGCTCGTCTCGTGGTAGCTCGAGATGGTGCCGACGTCGCGCCAGAAGCCGTTGAACTCGTAGGTGAACAGGCGCTTGCCCTGCTCGAGGAGCTTGGGGATGATGTTTCCGCCAAAGTCGTGGGCAGAGGTCTGGTCGAGCGCGTCCTCCTTGAGGGTCTCGACGAGAAGGTCGCCGTTGAAGATGTAGATGCCCATGGAGGCGAGGTTTGAATCGGGCTTCTTGGGCTTCTCGGAGAACTTGGTGATGCGGCCGTCGGGATCGGCGGTCAGGATGCCAAAGCGGGAGGCCTCCTCCCAGGGCACCGGCATGACGGCAATCGTGAGGTCGGCGTTGTTCTTCTTGTGGGTGGCCAGCATGTCAGCGTAGTCCATGCGATAGAGCTGGTCGCCGGAGAGGATGAGGACGTACTCGGGGTCGTTCTGCTCGATGTAGCCCAGGTTCTGGGTCACGGCGTCTGCCGTGCCCTCGTACCAGGCGCCACCGGTCTGAGTCGCGAAGGGCGGGAGGATGGCGACTCCGCCGCCGCGCTCGTCGAGGTTCCACGCCTCGCCGGTCCCGATGTAGCTGTGCAGCAGGTACGGACGATACTGCGTGAGAACGCCAACCGTCGTGATACCCGAGTTCGCGCAGTTCGACAGAGCAAAGTCGATGATGCGGAACTTGCCTCCGAACGAGACAGCGGGTTTTGCCACGTTGCTCGTCAGCGCACCGAGACGGCTACCCTGCCCTCCGGCGAGGAGCATTGCGATGCACTCTTTCTTGCTCATACCCCCACTCCTTTCGCTAACCAACTCGCGGGGGCACGGGGCCCCCGAAATGTCCTAACCCTAAATGTGCCAGATGTCACCCATGTACTCACGGATCGTTCGGTCTGAGGAGAAGTATCCGGCCTTGGCGGTATTGTGGAGCGCCGAACGGTTCCAAGCACGGCGGTCAGCGTAGGCTCCGGTGAGCTCGTCCCACGCCTGGACGTAGGCGTGGAAGTCGCGCAGGACCAGATCCGGGTCGTTGTCCACCATGAGGTAGTCGTGGATGCTGTCGAAGTTGCCCGAGAGACGAGCGAGCGAACCGTTGGTGAGCATGTCGACGATGCGGCCGATGCCGTCGCGGTCGCCGTTGTACATGTCCCAGGCGTAGTAGCGCCCGGAGGCACGGAGGGCGTCGACCTCGTCGGCGTGCAGGCCGAAGATCTTGATGTGCTCGGGACCAACGAGCTCGGAGATCTCGATGTTGGCGCCGTCGAGGGTGCCCAGCGTGATCGCCGCGTTCATCATGAGCTTCATGTTGGAGGTGCCGGAGGCCTCGGCGCCGGCCACGCTGATCTGCTCGGAGATCTCTGCCGCGGAGTAGATGAGCTGCGCGTTGGAGACGGCGAAGTTGGGCACAAAGGCCACCTTGATCTTGTCGTTGGCGCGCGGGTCGTTGTTGATCACGTCGGCGACGGAGTTGATGAGGCGGATGACCTCCTTGGCAAAGGTGTAGCTCTGGGCGGCCTTGCCGGAGAAGATGAACGCCGTCGGGCGCGGGCTGTAGTTCGGGTCGGAGAGGATCCTGTTGTAGACCTGGAGCACCTTGAAGACGTTGAGAAGCTGGCGCTTGTACGCGTGGAAGCGCTTGACCTGAACGTCAAAGACCATGTTGGTGTCAAGCTCGACGCCGGAGGTCTCCTTGATGTAGGCGGCGAGGCGCTCCTTGTCGGCCTTCTTGGCGGCCTCCATGCCGTCGAGGAAGCTCGCGTCCTCCTCGAAGGGCAGGAGCTTCTCGAGCTCCATGGCGTCGTCCATCCAGCCGTCGCCGATGGCCTCGGTGATGAGCTTGGAGTAAGCAGGGTTGGCCTCGGCGAGGAAGCGACGGTGCGTGACGCCGTTGGTCTTGTTGTTGAAGCGGTGCGGCATCATCTCGTAGAACTCGTGGAACACGCTGTCCTTGAGGATCTGAGTGTGCAGCGCGGAGACGCCGTTCACCGAGTGCGAGAAGATGATCGAGAGGTTGGCCATGCGGACCTGGCCGTCCCAGAGGATGGCGGTCTTCTGCAGGACGTCCGTCCAGTTGCCGTCGTTGGGCGAGAGGTGCGTGGCGAGGTTGTCGCGGTAGCGACGGTCGACCTCGTCGATGAACATGTAGAGGCGCGGCAGGAGGTTGCGGAAGGTGTTGATCGGCCACTTCTCCAGAGCCTCGGGCATGACCGTGTGGTTGGTGAAGGAGATGGTCTCCTTGGCGACCTTGTAGGCGAGGTCGAAGTCCATGCCCTTCTCGTCAACGAGGATGCGCATGAGCTCGGGGCCGCACATGGCGGGGTGCGTGTCGTTGGTGTGGACGCACACGTGATCGCCGAGGTGCTCCCAGTCCGGGCCAAACTCGCGCTCGTAGGTGCGAAGGATCGTCTGCAGGCCGGCGGAGACGAACAGGTACTCCTGCTTCAGGCGCAGCATGCGGCCGTGCTCGCCGGCGTCGTTGGGATAGAGGATCGTGGAGATGGCCTCCACGTCCGAGCGGAACTTGTTGGCGCGAGCGTAGTCGCCGGCGTTGAAGGCGTCGAGGTCAAAGTCCTCGGTGTAGGGCTCGGCGGACCACAGGCGGAGCTTGTTCACGACCTTGCCGCCGTAGCCGATGATGGGCACGTCGTACGGCACGGCGCGGACGAGCTCGCCGCCCTCCTGGGTGAACCAGAACTTGCCGTTCTCCTCGTGACGGACCACCTGGCCGCCAAAGCGCACGAGCACGGCGCTGCCGTCCTTGCGGGTCTCCCAGGGGAAGCCGTTGGCGAGCCAGTTGTCCGTGCGCTCGACCTGGCGGCCGCCCTCGATGTACTGGCGGAAGAGGCCGTAGCGATAGCGCATGCCGTTGCCGTAGCCGGCCATGCCCTCGTGGGCCATGGAGTCCAGGAAGCACGCGGCCAGACGACCGAGGCCGCCGTTGCCGAGGCCCGGGTCGACCTCCTGACGGCAGAGGTCCTCGAGGGTGGAGCCCATCTCCTTGATGCCGTCGGCAACGAGGTCACGGACGCCAAAGTTGATCAGGTAGTTGTCGAGCAGGGGGCCGAGAAGGAACTCGAGCGAGAAGTAATAGACCTTCTTGGAGCCCTTGGGGTGGGACTCGGGGAAGATGGCGCGGCCCTTGTTGGCAACGAGCTCGGCGAGGGCGAAGTAGCGCTCGTGGTTCGCGAGCTCCTCGAAGGGGGTGCCGTAGCGGGCGAGGCAGGCCTCGCGGTACTGCTCGATGAAGTCCTGCTCGCTCTCAAAGATCTTGCTGTCAGTCAAAACTACTCCTTGGATCGTGGCGACGGGGGATTCCGCCTCGCGGTCTTCTTGGTGCGAGGGGTCGTCGCGGCTTTCCCGTATAGGGCCGCCCGAGGGCGGCCCCGATAGATAAGCTTACTACTTTGCCGCGCTCTCCTTGGTGGAGGCAGCCTTCTTTGCCGCCGTCTTGGGGGCGGCCTTCGCCTTTGTCGCCGGCTTCTTTGCGGCGGTCTTTGCGGTTGCCTTGGCCGCGGTCTTGGCGGCGGGCTTGGCGCTCTTCTCGGCAGCGCTCTTCTCGGCAGCGGCCTTCTTGGCGGCGGGCTTCTTTGCAGCGGGCTTCTTTGCCGTCGCCGTCTTCTTGGCGGGGCGACGCAGGGCGCCGGTGCGCTTGAGGATCATGCCGCCCAGCGGCGGGATGCGGACGACGATGGACTGCTCGCGGCCGTTCCACGGCTCGTCCTGGCACTTGATCTTGCCGGAGTTGAGCACGCCGGAGCCGCCGAAGCGCTCGTCATCGGTGTTGAAGAGCTCCTCGTAGACGCCCCACTCGGGAACGCCCATGCGGAAGTCCTCGCGCGCGTTGACGTCGAAGTTGATGAGGATGACCAGGTCCTCCTTGGGGTTGTTGCCCTTGCGGACGAACGAGATGATCGACTGGTCCGCGTTGTCGGCGTCAATCCACTCAAAGCCCTCGGAGGAGAAGGCGCGCTGCCACAGCGTGGGGTGCTCGTTGTAGAAGCGGTTGAGGTAGCGGACAAAGCGCTGCTGGTGACGGTGGGTGTCGTACTGATCCGCGAGGAAGTACTGGATGCCCTCGTAGTAGCGCCACTCGATGAACTGCGCGATCTCGTTGCCCATGAAGTTGAGCTTGCCGCCGGGGTGCGTCATCTGGTAGAACGCGAGCGCCCTCATGCCGGCGAACTGACGCCAGTAGTCACCGGGCATGCGCGTGATGAGCGAGCACTTGCCGTTGACGACCTCGTCGTGGCTGAGCGGCAGGATGAAGTTCTCATTGAACTGGTACATGGACGAGAACGTGAGCATGCGGTAGTTGCCCGGGCGCCACGGGAAGTCGGTCTGCATGTAGTGCAGGGTGTCGTTCATCCAGCCCATGTCCCACTTGAAGTGGAAGCCAAGGCCGCCGTCCTCGGGCGGGTAGGTCACGAGCGGCCAGGCGGTGGACTCCTCGGCGATCATCATGACGTCGGGGTGCTCCTGGCCCATGACCGTGTTGGTCTGACGGATGAAGGCGGAGGCGTCGAGGTCCTCCTCGGTGCCCTTCTCGTTGAAGCGCTTCTGGCCGGGGTCGTCGATGCCGAAGTTCATGTAGAGCATCGAGGAGACGCCGTCCATACGGATGCCGTCGGCGTGGAAGAGGTCGGCCCAGAACAGGGCGTTGGAGACGAGGAAGCTGCGCACCTCGCCGCGACCGTAGTGGAACTGGTGGGTGTTCCAGTTGGGGTGGATCTTGTGCTCGTAGAGCATCTCGCCGTTGAAGTTGGCGAGGCCCTCGGCGTTGGCGCAGAAGCCGCCGCAGACCCAGTCAAAGATCACGCCGATGCCGGCCTCGTGGCAGGCGTCGATGAAGTGCATGAACTGCTTGGGGTCGCCGTAGCGGGAGGTGGCGGCGTAGTAGCCCGTGGGCTGGTAGCCCCAGGAGCCGTCGAAGGGGTGCTCGTTGACGGGCATGATCTCAATGTGGGAGTAGCCCATCTCCTTGACGTAGGCAACGAGCTCATCGGCCAGGTCGTCGTAGCTGTAGACAACGCCGCGCTGGGCGGGGAAGGGGTCGCCCGGGCCGGGGTAGGTGCCGTCGGGACGCGGCTCGCCCTGGGGCTCGTCACCGTGACGGCGCCAGCTGCCCAGGTGCACCTCAAAGATGTTGAGCGGCTCGGCGAACATGTCGCGCTTGGCGCGGGCCTTCATGTAGGAGCCGTCGCCCCACTTGTAGCCGTCGAGGTCGAAGGTGCGCGACGCCGTGCCGGGGACCTTCTCGGAATAGAAGCCATACGGGTCGGCCTTGTAGAGCTTGCGACCGTCGTTGCACTCGATGAGGTACTTGTAGAGGGCACCCTCCTCGATGCCGGGAACAAAGCCCTGCCAGATGCCGCCGGACTCAGAGACAGAGAGCGGGGTCGCCGACTCGTCCCAGCCGTTGAAGTCGCCGATGACGTGAACGCTCTTCACGTCGGGCGCCCAGACGGCAAAGTGGAAGCCGCGGGTGCCGTCGTCGGTGACGGCGGGGTGAGCGCCCATCTTCTCGTAGCTCTTGTACCACTCGCCGCGAGCGAAGAGGAACAGGTCGTCATTGCTCAGGTAGAGGGTGCTGTCGAGAGTCTCCATGTCTCACTCCTCGGTGGTCTGGCACCGCGCCTCTCGCGCGGTCCTTACGATGCACAGAGCATGCACGCAGAACAACTCTCATTTTGAGCGTTTCGTCAACTTGCTGTCCACGAAAAAACCGTGAGTGTACGCGACAGGGCGGCGAGCAGGGCGGAGGCGTGGGAACCTTCTCGCCGGGTGCGTGAAGTCGGCGCCCGTCGCGCGGCGTGGATTGCGGGCGTGCTTGAGAGCGGCGCGGATTGCGGGCCGGGGGGTGTGGGCGTGCGTGCGCGTGCGCGCTTGGGGGTTGCCGCGGTTGGAGGGCCGGGGGCGAGTGCGCGTGCTTGCGCGCTTAGGGGTTGGCGCGGTTGGAGGGCCGGGGGCGCGTGCGCGCTTAGGGGTTGCCGCGGTTGGAGGACCGGGGGCGCGTGCGCGTGCTTGCGTGCTTAGGGGTTGGCACGGTTGGAGGACGTGCTCTCGAGCGCGATTAAAGATCGACGCGATTGGAGGGCTACAGCGCGGACACGCTTAAAGATCGGCGCGATTGGAGGGCGTGTGCGTCGGCGTGGTTACTAATCGCCGCGCTTGGAGGGCTGCTGCGCGGATGCGCTTAGGGATTGGCGCGATTGGAGAGTCCTTCTCGCCGTCCGGGCCTTTCGGGCCTCCAACGGGGGCCATCTTTAAGCGGAATACTGTTCCAGCCCTCCAACGGAGCCAAAGTCTAAGCGGTACGCGAGAAGCACCCTCCAACGGAAGAGAAGTCTAAGCAAGGCGCGAGAAGCACCCTCCAACGGGGGCGTTTCCTAAGCTCAATCATGCCCATAGGCTCCAACAGGAGACATCTTTAAGCGCGCTCGCGTCCCGAGGCTCCAACGGGGGACATCTTTAAGCGCGCTCGCGCCCCGAGGCTCCAACGGGAGCGAATCATAAGCGCCTCGCGAGAAACGCCCTCCAGAAAGCGGCTTTCGCAAGCGCTCGACCGCGAGAGGCGCACGGGCGGCAGTAGGTCGCAGCCGATACCCTGCGCCCAGGTCGTCACCCATCTGCCCTGAAGCTGGGTCGCCGTTCCGCGAGCGGCGGGATGTTCCCCCGCAAACGCGCGAGCGTGGTTTTACTTCTGATTGTTCACGAGCTTCTCGGCCCCTCGCTCTTTATGGGAATACGCCATCCTTTGATAGTTTGACGTCAGCTTCCGTCAGCCTGACAAGGCAAGGATCCCTATTCTCGCTGGCCTTCGTTGCCGCAGGGCTTACGGTCTTGCCATGGGACTCTTTCTCTCACATACCACGGCACTTGAGACACTGAGGAGCTGGAGCCTCCGACACCGCCTCGCCAAAGGAGAGCGTTGCGACGCGCCCGTCCCCGCAGCCCCGCCCGCCGAGAAGGACCTCGAGCAGATGGTCCTCCGCGTGCCCTCTCTTGCCGCGCCGAACCGTCCGATTGAGGTCATTGTCGCCACCGGGCATTCTGGAGCTCGAGCGAACGGCCTGTTCGCACACGTCACCCGAGCGCCGCTGCCCGCCAGGTCCGCGATTAGAGTCTCCGATGACGTGGTTTGTTCCGCCCCCGAGCTGGTGGCGGTTCAGATGGCGCCCTCCCTCACGCTGCTCGAACTCCTTTGCCTGCTCTCGGAGCTTCTGGGTCTCTACGCGATCTGCCCCGAGGTCGAGGGCGGGATGTTCGAGCGCTCCGAACCCCTCACCACGCCGGAGCGGCTGCGCGCATACCTCGACGCGCTGGGGCCTCGACCGGGAACGGGATTGGTTCGTCATGCGCTTGCCCTGGCATGCGTTCGGTCGGGATCTCCTCGCGAGACCAAGTTGGCGCTGCGCCTCTCGCTGAGGCCGGGCCTCGGCGGATACGGGCTTGGGCTGCTCGCAATGAACGCGCCCGTTGTGGTGGAGCGCATCTACGATCCCGCTGCCACCGGAATCAGGCGGCCGGACATTCTGGTCGGAAGGCCGCGCGACGCCGCCCTCCCAAGTGCAGCCCGCTTTGTGGCCGTTGAGTACAACGGAAGGCACCACGACCATCCCGCCCGCATCGCGCGGGACGTCAATCGAAGCAACGAACTCCGCGCGCGCGACATACCCGAGTACGTCGTGAGGCGCGAGCAGTACGATGACCTCGACTACATGGACGGCCTCGTCGCGCGCATACGCCAGAACCTCGGCCTCCCCCGAATCGGAATGACGAAGGAGGCCGCTGCGGAGAGACGGCGCCTTCGCCAGCAGCTCTACGAGGAGCTCGAGCACATCGATGGAATTCACTGGAACGGACGCGAACGCGCGTTGGCGCGCGGTCGGCAGGCAAACCCATCTGACGAGACGACACGGGCGGAAGAGCTTGTTCCCGTGGAGGCATATTGCCTGGAGTAGGGGCCCGTCTCGGGGAGCGCCCGACAAGGACGGGCGAGAAGTACCTTGGGCACGAATGCGCTTAGGCGTTGCCGCGATTGGAGAGCCGGAGCGCGAGCGCGCTTAGGCGTTGCCGCGATTGGAGAGCCGGAGCGCGAGCGCGCTTAGGCGTCGCCGCGATTGGAGAGCGTTTCTCGTGGGGCGCTTGGGGAGCGCCGCAATTGGAAGGCCAGGGCACGGAATCACTTTGGGATTAGTGCTATTGGAGAGCCTGTACGCGTGCCTGCTTACTGAATACCGCGTTGGAGTGCGGGTGGGCTTAGGGAACGCCGCATTGGAGGCAAGCACTCTGGCGCGCGTAAAGGGAGGCGCGGCCGGAGGTCGCATGCGCACGGGCGCTTAAGGATTGGGGCCTTTGGAGGACATGAGCGCAGATGCGCTTAACGAATGGCGCGGTTGGAGGGCCGGCACGCCGGCGGGCTTAGGGATTGGCGCGGTTGGAGGGCTGCGGCGCGAACGCGCTTAGAGATTGGCGCGGTTGGAGGGTTCTTCTCGCCACGCGAGCATTTTGGGTCTCCAACGGAAGCAAAGTCTAAGCGCTCCGCGAGAAACGGCCTCCAACGGCTCGTATCCTTAAGCGCGAACAGACCGCGATCCTCCAACCGCGCCAATCCCTAAGCGCTCCGGGAGAAACACCCTCCAATAGGGACGTTCCCTAAGCGAGAATAGCCTCTTGGCCTCAAACGGAGGCAAAGTCTAAGCGCTCCGCGAGAAACGGCCTCCAACGGCCAGTATCCTTAAGCGCGCTCGCGCTCCAACCCTCCGCCCGCGCCAATCCCTAAGCGCAGGCGGGCCTCGGGGCTCCAACGGAAAGCAAGCCTACGCGCAAAGCCGCCACGCGTCGCACGAAAGAGGCCCGCCGGGCCGAGAAGGCGCCGACGGGCCGAACTCGCAGCAAAGCGTCCCGAAGCAGTCCTAGTAGTTGATCGCCTGCTCCTCGAAGTAGGCCTTGGGGTGGTTGCAGACCGGGCAGACCTCGGGGGCCTCGGCTCCCACGTGCAGGTGACCGCAGTTGCGGCACTTCCACACCTTGACGCCCTCGCGGGCAAAGACCTCGCCCTTCTCGACGCGCTCGGCAAGCTTGAGGTAGCGCTCCTCGTGGTGCTTCTCCACCTCGCCGACCATGCGGAACTTGGCCGCGATCTCGGTGAAGCCCTCGGCCTCGGCCGTCTCGGCAAAGCCCTTGTACATGTCGGTCCACTCGTAGTTCTCGCCCGCCGCGGCGTCCTTGATGTTGGTCAGGGTGTCGGGCACCTCGCCGCCGTGGAGGTACTTGAACCAGAGCTTGGCGTGCTCCTTCTCGTTGCCGGAGGTCTCGGTGAAGATCGCGGAGATCTGCTCGTAGCCCTCCTTCTTGGCCTTGCTCGCATAGTAGGCGTACTTGTTGGTCGCCTGGGACTCGCCGGCGAAGGCAGCCTCGAGGTTCTTCTTCGTCTGCGAGTTCTCAAAGTCAACGGCCATTGGAAGCTCCTCTCCCGCCCCGCAAAGGGGCCTTCTCACGCCGAAACCGTCTTTCGGCGTTCTGGACAACACGCGGCTAGACAACCCAGCCGTCACCGTCGAGACGACAGAAGCCCTCCCCAGAGAGCTCGTCGAGAAGGGCCCTCGCCTCGTCGGCGCTTATCGCCCTTCTACCCGCTTTCTCCTCCACGCTTGCGAGCTCCCCGAAAATGGTGTCAAAGGGCACGCCAGCGGACTCTCCGCGATGGGCGAGAAGAACGCGCAGCAGCTCGGCCCGCTTCTGGCGGTGAGAGCCCTCAAAGCGCGACTGGCGCGTGTGCGAGGCGGAGCGGCGCGACGGGTTGGGAAGCGTGCGCTTGAGGTAGGCGCCGTAGTCGAGCAGCGCATAGTACCAGGTGCGCGGGTCGTCGGCGGGGTCGCTCGCGTCCGCGGGGCACGTGTCGCGCAGGATCGGCACGAGTGCGCGGTCGCTCACGCCCTCCTCCCCCGGAAAGAGCTCGTGGAGAAGAACGGTGCGCACGTTGGTCTCCAGGTAAACCGAGGGCAGGTCAAACGCAAAGGCGCGGATGCCGGCCGCCGTGGCCGGCCCCACGCCGGGAAGCGCCTCGAGGGCCGCCGTCTCTGCCGGGAGCTCCCCGCCGAGCGCGGCCACCGCCTGCGCCGCCCGGTGCAGCGCGAGCGCACGTCGGTTGTAGCCAAGGCCCTGCCACTCCTCGAGGACGTCCGCGGGCTGCGCCGTCGCGAGCGCCGCGGGCGTGGGAAAGCGCTCCAGCCAGCGCTGCCATCGCCCGTCCACGCGCGAGGTCTGCGTCTGCTGGAGCATGACCTCGGAGATCCAGACGGCATAGGGGTCGCGCGTGCGGCGCCACGGGAGGTCGCGGTAGAGCTCGCGCCCGCGCTCGAGGACCAGCGAGCGAAAGGCCGCCAGGCGCTCGGGATCAGTCATGCCGTGCATCGCCCGCATTCGCCGTCGCAGCCGCGTCGCCCGCATCAGCCGCCGCAGCCGCGTCGCCCGCATCAGCCGCCGCGGTCGTCGCGGCCGCATCGCTCGCATCCGTCGTCGCTGCCGTCTCGCCCCTGCCGGCAAGGGCAAACGACCCCCGATAGACCGGCGTCAGCCCCTCGACGACGAGCTGGTGCAGCGTCACCGTGGAGAACAGGTCCCGCAGGAGCTTCTCGGCAGAGCACCAGACCGGCCTGAAGCGGCACTGGTCACAGTTGGGGCACGGCGTGTCGTTGCCGTCCACGTTGAGGCAGTCGGAGAGCACGACCGGCCCCTGCACCGCCTCCATGAGCTGCAGCAGCGTGGTCTCTCGCGGGTCCACCGCAAGACGCATGCCGCCGTTTGCGCCGCGGACGTTGCTCACGATCCCCGCAAGGGCAAGATCATGCTGGATGGAGCGCGCAAAGGAATAGGGGATCTCCCCCTCCTTTGCCACGGTACGCACGGATACGATGCCTTCGGGGTTCTCGACCAGCCCCGCGATCATGCGCAGGGCGTAATCGGTTCTCTTTGATATGTCCATGGTCTCCTCCCAGCCGGCCCGGGGGCTACGCGCCCCAGTCGAGAACCGGCCAGCCGTGCCTGCGAGCGCTCAGGGCGAGCGTCTTGCCCGGGCAGACCGCGTATGCGCTGTCCGCAATCTCAAGCAGGTCGGCGTCGGTATGGTGATCGGCGTAGGCGCGCTCGAGCCTCCAGGCGCCGGGCCCCAGGTGTGCGTCGCACCAGGCCGCGACCGCGTGGCACTTCTCGTTGCCCGCGACGACGGGGCCATCGACGCGCCCCGTGTACGCCCCACTCGCGTCTCGCTCCATCTCGGTGGCAACAAAGCCGTCCGCCCCTATGCGCTCCGCGGCAAGGCGGGCTATGGGTGCAAAGGTCGCAGAGACGAGAAGGACGACGAGCCCCCTCTCGTGGCACCCCTGCACCTCCGCCAGCGCGAGCGGGCGATAGCGGGGCGCGAGCACCTCGTCGTGGAAGCGCTCCATGAGGGCGTCGACCTCGTCCGCGCCGCGCCCGCGCAGGGCGCCAAAGACGAGCTCGCGCGCCTCCTCCTGCTTGAACGGGGCGTGCAGCTTGTAGCGGATGCCCCACCAGGCGAGTCGAGCCAAGCTCCCCGGAGACATCATGCCGTTGCTGCGCAGATAGCGCGTGAAGAGCGTGCCGGACTGGCCGTTGATCAGCGTGCCGTCAAAGTCAAAGACGGCCACGCCGTGAATGCGCTTGTCCACGTCGGCGCCTGCAGCCATGCTGCCTCCCCTCGTTGCCCACCATATGATACCGCGAGAAGCGCATTCCGTCGTAAGCGGAGCGTTACCGAGCCCGCATCGTCGCGATTCTCGCCGTAAACGAGAGGCGGGCCCCGCAATCATTTCGCGGGACCCGCCAAAGATCTGCGTGTCGCAGCTACTTCCTCGACCTGCGGTTGACGATCACGCCACCGGCAAGGGCCACGGCCGCGGAGGCTCCGGTCGCCGCCATGGCGAGAAGCGCCGACGGGTCGCCCGTCGCGGGGATCCCGGAGGTCTGGCCGGAGCCGGAGCCGCCCTGGGCACCAGAGCCGCCCTGCGAGCCGGACGTGCCGGGCTTGGTGGCGTCGCCGGGCTTGGTGGTGTCACCAGGCTTCTGGTCGTCCGGGTCGGTTCCGGGCTCGTCAGGATCCGGGTCGGTTCCGGGCTCGTCGGGATCCGGGTCGGTGCCGGGGTCGGGCTCGGCGTCCTTGAGGCCCGCGACGGCGGCGAGCAGCTCGTCGGCCGCCGTGTTCAGCTCGTCGGCAGTGGCGCCCTCGTCGTCGAGCGCGGCCTGCGCGCCGGCGAGCGCCTCGGCGTAGGCCGCCCAGGACTCGGCCGTGTAGTCGTCCTCGGCGAGGCCGCTGTTGTTCTCGATGACCTCCTGGAGGTTCTTGCGCGCCTCCTCA
>CASEHX010000006.1 GCA_949287905.1 uncultured Olsenella sp. | reverse complement strand
CCCGCAGGCGCCGCTAGCGCGCCGCCGGCCAGCACCGGCACATAGCACCGCCCGGGGCGGGTCGCGGCCACGCGCTGCGGCCCGCCCCGCCCTTCTCGCCACCTCCCTCGCCGCCCCCACTCGCCTGCGCCTCTCCGTCGCCCTCCTCGTTGGCCCCCCCGCGCTAACCCCGGCTTTTGCACGAGCGCCCGGCCCTTCTCGCCGCCGCCCTCCCGTCGCCCCTCCCCGCGCGAACTCTGACTTTTGCACGAGCGGCCACGCCCAACAAATGGTCAATGGATGCATGTGCGCAGCTAGAGGGCTCGCATGAACTTGCGCATCGATTCCGGCGGCCCCTCCGCTCGTGCAAAAGTCAGACTTTCGGCGGAGAAGCCCCCCTGTGACACTCGGCTACGACCCCTTTGTCACCAAAGTCAGAGTTGTTGTCCTGTTTAGAGCCGCAGCTCCCAGAGGTTGGTCCAGCCAGGCATGGGAAGCGTGGGATAGGGGAGCCAGATCGGCGTGTGTCTGGTGAAGCCGCAGCGCGTGTACATGGCGTTTGCCTCCACCCCCTGAACTGATGTGTTGAGCCGGACCGCGCGAGCCCCCTCGGCGCGCGCCTCGCGGGCAACGGCGTCGAGCAGGGCCACGGATACGTGACGACCTCGTGCGGCAGGGTCAACGGCGAGCAGGTGAAGACCACGAACCTCGCTCGCGGGAAGCTCCTCCCAGGCGGGCCCGCCCGTTCCGGAGCCGTGACCGGGCGCCGTTCCGTCGCCCATGTCCGCGTCGAGGTCCATGGCCACGGCGCCGAGAAGAACGGCGTTTCTGCGGGGCCTGCCGTTGCGTACGGCGCCGGCGTTGAAGGCTCCCCAGTAGGAACCAGCAGCGAGCAGCTCTTGCGCCATGCCGGCCGGCGGCCAGACCTCGGGAATCCAGCCGCAGGTTCCGCCGGCATCGCTCACATGGGCGTACAGTGCGTCCAGCTTCTCGGCCCAGAGGCCGGAGACGGGTAGGCGTACGACGGCTATGTCGGTCGGTGCGCTCGCGCGGCCCTCGTGGCGGACGTCGTTTTGGGCGATTGTCGCGAGAAGCTCGCGGGCGACGGCGCCAGGGGCCATCTTGGGAATGTTGTGGTCAACGCCGGGCTCCACGACCTTGGCCGCGCCGGGGATGGCGGAGACGATGCGATCCGTCTCCTCGGGAAGGATCTCGTCGAACTCGCCGACCATGACGGTCACGGGACAGGAGATGCCTCCGAGCGATGCGGCATCGATCTGCGGCTGCTCGACCATGAGCTGCAGGAGCTCTGCGATTCTCGCCGACTCGGCGGGTGAGGGGACCGGCGTGCCATCCTCCAGCGTGACGCCCTCCTCGCCCTCCTCTGCCCAGCGGCGGTTTTCTGCCGCGGCGAAGGCCATCCAGTCGGTGTCCTCCTTGGGCAGGCCGTCTGGCGTGAGGTTTGCTCCGAGCGCGGTCACGGAGAGTATGTGCTCGCCCCAGTCGCGGGCGAGGAGCAGGCCCAGGATTCCGCCGTCGGAGAAGCCGAGCACGTGGACCTGCGGCACGCCGAGGCGCGAGCAGACCTCGCGGGCGTCGGCCGCCATGAGCTCGTAGGAGAGCGGTGCGGTGCCGCGGGAAGAGGCACCCTGCGCACGGGAGTCGACGGCGATGACGGCGCGCCCGCTCGCGCAGACGTCGTCGATGACCGGCCCGAAGATGCCGTGTTCCTCGCCGTTGCCATGCAGCATGAGGACCGGTGGCACGGCAAGACCGAGACCGAAGGGCGCCCCCGGCTCGTCGGTCACGCCGTCGGGTGCGTACGTCCAGGCTACGATCGTGGCACCGTCCTCCGTCGGCACCTCAACGCGCGCCGCGAGTGCGGTCTGTGGGAGCGCGTACGGGCGTGGAACATGCACAGGCGGCGGCGCGACGGTCATCTGAGGTCCTTTCGACGAGCTGTCAAACCCA
Organism: uncultured Olsenella sp.; assembly: GCA_949287905.1. Classification (GTDB taxonomy): domain Bacteria; phylum Actinomycetota; class Coriobacteriia; order Coriobacteriales; family Atopobiaceae; genus Thermophilibacter. Next base: position 45,204 of record CASEHX010000006.1, on the reverse strand, counting down.
TCATACCTAGGAGGCCGAGGGCTCAAGGCAGTATTTTCGCTGTCGAGTGTCACTTTGGGCCTCATTTGGGTGCCTTTTTTGACGCCAGAGAGGATTTACGCGAAAAGGTGTAATTCCGACCTGCGGTTTTATTCGGCAAAACCATCACCAAAAGAGGCAATCCACACAAGCGAAGCCAAAAGTGACAGTGAGTGGCCGATTTACTGCCTCGGCAAAGCTCGTCACTCGTAACGGCCGGACAAGGATGCGGAACTCGCGACGGACCCTCTCGCCAGGCCTGCGACAACGATATCGCAGGCCTAGGGCAGGGAGGTCCGCCGCGAGTTCTTGCCGAGCGTTCTTCTTGGCAAGCTGTCTGAGCGCCGGAGCCTCCCTGTCCTAGGCCGGTCGGAAACGTTACTTGCCCTTCACCTGCGACGGGTGCTTCTCGAAGAAGTCGTAGCGAGGGGGGAGCGGAACGATCTTGTGCTCTGCGGGTGTCTCGCCGCAGGCGGCGGCCAGCTCGACGGGTCCGTCGAAGGCGTGGTCCCAGGAGAAGAACAGCTCGGGCGAGAAGCCCATGTGCTCGCAGATCTTCTCGCAGCCAAAGGGTACGGCCGGATGCATGAGCAGGGCGGTCGTGCGAAGTGCGACGAAGGCATCTGCAAGTGCGGCCTCGTAGGCGCCGTCGTCGCCCTTGGCGGCCTTGGAGGCATCGTCCCAGCGCTTGTTGGCAGCGCGGGCGAACTCCTCCGCCACGCCGAGTGCGCCGTGGGCGTCAAACTCGTAGGCGCGACGCTCGAACTCCAGCGTGGCCTCGCGGGCGGCGGCAACGGCCTCCTCACTTGCCGCCACGGCCGGCAGGTGCGCGTCGCAGACGTTGGCGGCACCGTAGAAGCAGCTGCGCGCCAGGCGGTTGAAGATGTTGGTGAGGAAGGCGCTCTCCTTGAGAGCGGGATCGACCACGCGTGGGTCGTCGCGGACGAGGACGTCCTCGCCGGTCGCCTTGTCCTTGTGGGAGACCGAGGTGTCAAAGGCCTTGGGGTTGAAGGAGACCGCCTTCTGATCAAGGCCAAGGGACAGCCAGTGGGCGCGCAGCTGCTCGGGCGTGTAGGCGTCCAGCAGCTCCGCGGCCATCGGAGGCACGATCTTGCCGGAGCTCGAGGCCTTCTTGTTCATGAACAGGATGTGGTAGTTGGCCACGGGGATGTCCTGCGTGAGGCCCCAGTCCAGCGCCTCCCACATGGCCGGCTGCGCCACGCAGTAGAAGTAGATGTTGTCCTGGCCAATGAACTGGTAGACGCGCGCGTCCTCGCTGCACCACCAGTCGTGCCAGTCGCGGCTGGAGTAGCGGCCCTCCTCGGCGAGCTCCAGCGTCGTCTGCGTGAACGAGATCGGTGCCCACAGGCTCTCGGGCCAGCACCAGACCGTGAGGCCGCTCGTGCCCTCAAGCTCGGGCGCTGCCACGCCCCAGTCGATGTTGCCGGTGATGCGGAACGGAAGCAGGCACTTGCCGGTGCGGAAGCGCACGCCCGCGGCGTCGAGCTTCTCGCGCGCCTCGTCGCGCTCCTCCCAGCCGGCAAAGGTGAGCGAGAAGGACTGCTGGCCCTTCTCGGCCTCCGTGAGCGCGTGCTCGGGGAGCTCCGCGGCGACGGCGTCGTATGCCTCGCGGAACTTGGTCTGGATGTAGATCACGGGGTCGACGAGGCTCTCGCGCACGGTCTTGGTGACGATGGCACGGACCTGCGGGTCCATGTCCCACTCGTCCATGAGGCGCTCGAGCTCCTCGCGGAAGGCGGGCAGGTCGAAGTACCAGTTATCAACCGGCCGCAGCTCAGGGGTGGTGCCGCTGACCTGTGAGACGGGGGCGATGAGCTCCTCCGGGTCAAACTGGTGGCCGAGGTCGCACTCGTCGGCGTAGGCCTTCTCGGACTTGCAGCCGCGCACGGGGCAGCGGCCCTGCACCTGGCGGCCGTTGAGGAAGGTGCCCGCCTCCACGTCATAGAACTGGCGCGTGGAGCGCTTCTTGAGGTAGCCGCGCTCGTGGAGGCGGCGGATCAGCTCGTCGGTCACGCGGGCGTGGACGTCGCGCGCGGGGGCGAGGCCGGAGCCGGCGAAGAGGTCGAGCGAGATGCCATAGGCGTCGAGGGCGGCCTTCTGGCTCTCGTGGTTCACGCGGACGTAGTCCTCGATCGTGCCCGCGTACCCCTCGTTCTCGACCTTCTTGCGGTAGCCCTCGGCGATGGGGGAGCCGTAGCAGTCCGTGCCGGAGACAAAGATCACGTTCTCGGCGCCGATGCGATCACGCAGGAAGCGCGCGAAGAAGTCTGCGGGCACAAAGACGCCGCCGATGTGACCGAAGTGCAGGTTCTTGTTGCCGTAGGGCATGCCGCCGGTGATGACCGCACGGCGGGGGAAGCTCGGGCGAGAGGAGGTCTCGGGCATGGGTGCTCCTTCGTGATTGGGTACAGCCCTCCCATTCTCGCACTTCTCGGCCCTTCGCGGGGTCGGCGCGCTAAGATGGGGCCATGCGGACGATCGCAGACATAGACATCCTCGGAAACGAGCCGCTCCAGGCCCGCGTGGCGCAGCTGTCTCTCGCGGTCATCGTTGTCACGGCTCTCGGCGCCGCATTACTTGGCCTTGCGATGGGTGGCGAGAAGCTCGACGTGTGGTGGTGGGTCGCGCTGGCGGTGGGGAGCTTGGTCTCGTTGCCCGTTCACGAGCTGGTGCATGCTGCGGCGTTCAAGCTCCTCTGCCGTGACTGTAAGGTTTCCTTCGGCTTTCAGAACGCCTTCCTCTACACCAAGACGGATGGTGCCGTGCTTCGCCGTGGCCGTATGCTGGCGGTGCTGCTGGCGCCCTCGGTGCTGGTGAGCGCCGCGCTCGCTGCCCTGGCGCTCGCCGCGGGCCTTCCCGTGCTCGCGACCCTTCTCGCCGGCATGCACCTTTCCGGGTGCGCCGGTGATATCCTCATGGCCGTGGCGTGTCTGCGCGAGGGCGCCTGCACCCACGTGCGCGACACCGAAACCGGCATTACCCTGCTCTCCGAACACGAGGGGATCGCATGAACGAGACCATCGACCAGCTCCATTCCCGCCGATCTGCGCGCGCCTATACTGGCGAGCCCGTGAGCGCCGCCGACGAGTGCGCCATCCTCGAGGCCGCGTGCCAGGCGCCCACGGCGGGCAACCAGCAGCTCTACTCGATCATCGTGGTGCGCGACCAGGCTGAGAAGGAAGAGCTCTCCGTCACCTGCGACAACCAGCCGTTCATTGCTTCGGCTCCGCTCGTTCTGGTGTTCTGCGTGGATGTGCGCCGCTGGCACCGGGCCTTCGTCGCCGCCGGTGCCGAGCCGCGCGAACCGGGCGTGGGCGACTTTCTCCTGGCGCTCGAAGACACCGCCATTGCGGCGCAGAACGCCGTGGTTGCAGCCCACAGCCTGGGGCTCGGCTCGTGCTACATCGGAGACATCCTCGAGCACCGTGAGGAGCAGGCTCGCATCCTGGACTGCCCGCGCCATGTGGTGCCTGCGGTGATGCTGGTGATTGGACATCCCACGGACGGGCAGCTCAAGCGTGTGAAGCCGACTCGCCTCCCACTCGAGGACATCGTCTTCGAGAACCGCTATCGCGAGCAGAGCGACGAGGGGTTCCTCGCCGCCCTCGAGCCCAAGCGGACCGGGCGCGCGACGCTCGAAGAGTGGGCGCGTGCGTTCTGCGAGCGCAAGTGGAACTCGGGTTTCTCGCGCGAGATGACGCGCTCGGCGGCCGCGATTCTCGCCGACTTTGAGGCTGACGTCTCGTGACCGTGCGCTTGTTTCCGCTTCTAGGTGGTTTTTCTCGAGCTCTTGAAGTATCACTGGCTTGATAGCATTTTCTGAGCAGGGCCTTTGCAAAGAATGCGGAGGCCTATACTCAACAGAGTCTCAAATAAACACCTAAAACCGTTTTGCCGTTCAAGGGAGGTGTCATGACGCCGCTTCTTCTCCACGCCTGCTGCGGACCGTGCTCGCTCGAGCCGGTAAAGCTGCTGCGCGCGGAGGGGTTTGAGCCCACGATCTGCTGGACCAATCCCAACATCCAGCCCGCCTCCGAGTGGCAGCGCCGGCTTGACACGCTATGCGCCTGGGCGGACGAGGTGGCCCACGTCAACGTGATCGTTGCCGGGGACGACCGGGACGCCTGGGAGCGTGCCGCCGCTCCGGCGGGCTTTGACCGCGAGCGACGCTGCCGCGCGTGCTACGCCCTGCGTCTTTCCGAGGCGTGCCGCGTAGGGCGCGAACGGGGCTTTGAGTTCGTGTCCACGACGCTCGTGGTCTCGCCATACCAGCTCTTCGACGCCTGTGGCGAGATTCTCGCCACGCTGGCGCCCCGATACGGCCTCACGCCCGTGTGGCGCGACTTCCGCCCTCACTATCCCGAGGCCACGCGCGAGTCCCGCGAGCTGGGCATGTATCGCCAGAACTATTGCGGCTGCCGCTTCTCCGCCGCGGAGGCCGCCATCGAGCGCCACGAGGCCCGCGACGCGCGCAAGGCAGCGAAGGCGGCTGCGCGACGCGACGAGGAGGCTCGTGCAAAAGTGGCTCCATAATTCGAGTTTCCGCAGATGGCCTCTGCAGAACCACCGACTTTTGCACGAGCGCGGGCAAGCCTTCGCCCTCTGCGTGCTATCGTAGTGCGCCGGAAGACGCGAAAGGAACCCCATGCGCACCGACGACTTTGACTACCCGCTGCCCGACGAGCTCATCGCCCAGGCCCCGGCCGAGCCGCGCGACTCCTGTCGCCTGCTCGTGCTGCATCGCGAGGACGGCTCCGTCGAGCATCGCCGCTTCTCGGACATCCTCGAGTACCTCGAGCCCGGTGACCTACTCGTGGCCAACCGCACGCGCGTCATGCCGGCGCGCCTCGTGGGTCGCAAGCGCGGCACGGGCGGCGTCTGCGAGACGCTGCTGCTCAAGCGCCGCGAGGACGTGGACCCGCTCGGCGGCGTCTGGGAGTGCCTGGTCAACCCCGGCAAGCGCCTCCGCCAGCCGGGCATCGTGATCGAGTACCGCGCGGGCGGCCTGCACGCCCCGGAGTCCGCGCCGGTGGTGCTCACCGGTGAGATCGTCGACTTCGTCGAGGGCAGCAAGGGCGGGCGCCTCGTGCGCTTCTCGCCGGTGGGGGAGAAGGGCGACGGCACGCCGCGCACGCTGGACGAGGCGATCCACGCCGCCGGCCACGTGCCGCTTCCGCCCTACATCACCCAGTACGAGGGCGACCCCGAGAAGTACCAGACCGTCTATGCCATGAGCGAGGAGCACTCCGCTGCGGCGCCCACGGCCGGCCTTCACTTCACGCCCGAGCTCATCGAGCGTATTCGCGAGAAGGGCGTGGGCTGGGCAACGGTGGAGCTCGAGGTGGGAATCGACACCTTCCGCCTGGTCACGGAGGACGACCCCACCCAGCACGTCATGCACACCGAGCGCTACCACGTGCCCCAGGAGGTGGTCGACGCCGTGCACGCCACCAAGGCGGCGGGTCATCGCGTGATCGCCGTGGGCACCACCTCGGTCCGCTCTCTGGAGAGCGCCTGGGACCCGGGCGCCGCGCCGAGCGAGCCACCCGTGGCAGCGCGCCGCTTCGAGGGTGCCGCCGGCACCGGTGACATCGTGGTCCGCGAGAACGCCACGACCAACCTCTACCTCATGCCTGGGTCAAGCTTCCACGTGGTGGACGCCATGATCACGAACTTCCACGTGCCGCGCTCCACGCTCATGATGCTCGTCTCGGCCTTTGCCACGCGCGATCAGATCATGACTGCCTATCACGCCGCCATCGAGGAGCGCTACCGCTTCCTCTCCTTTGGCGACGCCATGCTCATCGAGTAGCGCCCGCGCGAGGCCTCGTCGCTACCGCGACTGGAGCAACGCGACGAGGACGATGATGGCCACGATTACGATGACGACGCCCGCGGCGGCCGCATAGAGCGTGAGGCGGGCGTTGCGCGTGCTGGCCCGGAGGCTCCGCTCTCCCTCGACGAGGCTGTCGACGAGAGCTTGCTGGGCGGTCACGTCCTGGCGCTGGTCGACGATGCTCTGGCGGAGCCTGCGGGTCTCCTCGGGGGTCTCGTGGACTGACTTCGCCTCGTCGAGGAGGGCCGTCGCCTCGTCAAAGCGGTCGGCAGCCTCGTCGTGCGCCCCCTTCGCCTCGTCGGCTTCGTCCTTGAGCCGTCCGATCTCCTCCTCGAGCTCCTTCTCGGCAGCCTCGGCCTTCTCCACAAGCTCGTCGTACTCGCTCTTTCGCTCGTCGTACTCCTGCTTGGCCTCGTCAGCTTCGCGCTGGGCCTCCTCGAGCGACTGCTTCTGGGTCCAGAGGTGCGTCTGGGCCGCATCCACCGTTGATTGAGCGCTGTTCGTGACGGTCGAGACGTCAACGCGCGCAGCCTCGACGCGGGCCAACTCGGTCGTCACCTCGTCCTGGAGCTGTTTCATGGCGGAGGGGTCCGCTCCCTCGCCCTGCGCTCGCTTCAGCTCGTCCTGGACCTTCCTCAGCCTTGCCTGCGAGGAGTCAACGGCGCGGTTTGCCGACAGGATCGACTGCTCCCTGCGCTCCGAGGCGTCCTTCACCTGGGACTCCGCGCTTCTCACGGCACGCTTTGCGTCGCCGACCGTCCTGCTCGCCTCTTCCGAGCGGCCGCGTGCCGACTCCATGATCTTCTTGTAGGGACGCAGCTCGTGCTCGTGGTCCTCGCGCATCTGCGAGAGCCGCTTCTCGAGGTCGGCGATGCTCGCCTCGAGCTTCTCGACCTCCTCGGTCCTTCGCTGCATCTCGCGCTCGGCCTTCTCGGCGACGGCGCTCTGAGTGTCCATAATCTCGTCGTAGCTCGCCTCGACCTCCTCGCGGCGGGCGAGCGTCTCCTCGTCGGCAGCGAGGCCATCTTCGAGCTGCTTGAGGCGGGCCCTTTCGGCGGAGAGCTTCCGTGCTGCCGCACGCACGTCGCGAACTGCGGCAACTCCGCTCTTCAGCGTCTCTGCCGCGCCGGCGGCGGCGCCGCGGGCGGCGTCGAGGGCATCGTTGGGGCGACTCTGCGTCCCCGTCTCGTCTTGGTTTTGGTTCCAGCTCTCGGACATCGATGCTCCTCTCGTCTTTCCTCATCCTATTGTGCAGCAAGTGGCGGATTGTCACGCGGAATAATCCGCTCAGCCCCCGAGTTTGTTACCTCGGCGGGAAGAGCCATGCCAAAACTTGAATCGTTTGCTAGGATATGCGTTGTTCCCAGAGGGGCGCTGCCTCTCGTTTTTTGGAAATCTGGAAAGGAAGTCCACGAATGGTTTCTAAGCAGACGAGCATCATCAACGCCACCGGTCTTCACGCCCGTCCCGCGTCCGTCTTCGTGACCGAGGCCAAGAAGTACCAGTGCAACGTCACCATCAAGAACGTCGACAAGGACTCCGCTCCCGTCAACGCCAAGTCGATCATGATGATTCTTGCCGCCGGCCTCGGCACCGGCACCAAGGTTGAGATCGCGTGCGACGGCGAGGACGAGCAGGCCGCCCTCGACGCCCTCATCGCCCTCATCGACTCCGGTTTCGGCGAGTAACCCAGACCCAGAACCAGACTGGTTCGGCCCGGCGCCCCGCGGTGCCGGGCCGTTTTGTGTACGATGGGATGCCGTGCCTACGATTGCGCTGGCTAGCGAGAAGTCCCGTGGGGCCCGCCGCGAGTTCTTGCCGCGCCCTCTGCGGCAAGCTGTTTGAGCGCCGGACCCCACGGGACTTCTCGCCGGCCGATCCTCACGAGCGGAGACAACATGGATCAGAGCCTCTTCACCTACGACATCGTTGCCGAGGACCCCGGCACCCACGCGCGTGCGGGCATCCTGCACACCCCGCACGGGGACGTGCCCACCCCCATCTTCATGCCGGTGGGCACCAAGGCCACGGTCAAGGGGCTCATGCCGTCGACGCTCCGCGAGCTCGGGACCAAGATTCTGCTAGCCAACACCTATCACCTCTCCATGCGTCCTGGCGCCGACCTCGTCGCCGAGATGGGGGGCCTCCACGACTTCATGCGGTGGGACGGGCCGATCCTCACCGACTCGGGTGGCTTCCAGGTCTTTTCCCACGAGGAGTTCTGCAAGCTCTCGGATGACGGCGTTCGCTTCCGCGCCGTGGACTATGACGGCAAGTGGGTCTCCTGGACGCCCGAGGAGAACATGGCCATTGCCCAGAAGCTGGGCGCCGACATCGTGATGCAGCTCGACCAGTGCGTTGGCTATCCGGCCCCCCGTAGAAAGGTCGAGCGCTCCGTGGAGCTCTCGAGCCGCTGGGCGGAGCGCTGCTACGCCGCACATACCAGACCGGACCAGGCGCTCTTTGGCATCGTACAGGGCGGCATGCATCTGGACCTGCGCCTTCGCAGCCTGCGCCACCTCGAGGAGGTCGGCGATTTCCCGGGATACGGCATCGGCGGCTACTCGGTGGGGGAGGACCACGACACCATGTTCGAGTCCCTCTCCCCGCTCGTCAGCGAGCACATGCCTCGCTCGAAGCCGCGATACCTCATGGGCGTGGGCAACCCCACCACGCTCGTTCGCGCCGTCGCCTGCGGCGTCGACATGTTCGACTGCGTCCTGCCCACGCGCACCGCGAGGACCGGATCCGCGTTCACGAGCGAGGGAAGGCTCAACTTCCGCCACGCGCGCTTCATCCACGACCAGCGACCCATCGACGAGACGTGCGACTGCCCCGTCTGTCGCCAGGGATTCTCGCGCGCGTACCTCCACCACCTCGTGCGTCAGAAGGAGATGCTCGCGGGGATTCTCATCTCGCAGCACAACATCCACTACCTGCTCGACCTCATGCGTCGTGCCCGCGAGGCGGTGATCGCGGGCGCCTATTCGGAGTTTCTCTCCGATTGGATGGCGTCTCCGGCTGCGAGCGACTGGTAGGGTGCTCTTCCACGCTCCGCTTGCCGTCCGTCCTGAACTTGTGCGTCAGTTGGCCCATCCGTTGGGTTGGCGTCCGGACTCTCTGATACACTTTTCTCGATCAACAGCCGGGCGCGAGAAGCGCCACCTTCATGAGAGACGCGACATGACAATCTGGACCAGGGGAGCCTCGGCGTCGTTCGCCGGGTGCTCGAGCGTAGACGTTTATCTCGAAGAGGTCGACTGACATGGCCGGCCTCGCACAGAGCCGTCGCTGGACGGTGCTCGCGTCGGACGAGCGCGTTGAGCGCGAGCTGTCCGAGCGGATTGGCGTGCCTCCGCTCGTCGCGCGCGTGCTCTCTGCCCGTGGCCACGTCGACCCCGCTGAGGCGACGGCGTTTCTCGAGGCGTCGCTCGACGAGTCATGGGAGGACCCGCTGGTCATCCCGGGCATGTCCGAGGTCGCCGACCGTCTCGATCGCGCACTCGACTCCTCCGAGACCATTGCCGTCTTCGGGGACTTTGACGTTGACGGCATGACCTCCACGTGCCTGCTCACACTCGCGCTGCGGCGCCTCGGGGGCGACGCCCACCCCTTCATTCCCTATCGCTTTGGCGAGGGGTACGGGCTCTCGCGCGAGGCGCTCGAGCGGGTCGTCCGATCGTGCGACCCCGACCTCGTGGTAACCGTCGACAACGGGATCGCCGCAGCAAACGAGGTTGACTGGCTTCTCGAGAGGGGCATCGACGTCGTGGTCACCGACCACCACGAGCCGGCTGACCTCGTCCCCGTGGGCATCCCCGTCACCGACCCCAAGCTCTCGGCAGACTGCCCCTCGCATGAGCTCGCGGGCGCGGGGGTCGCGCTCAAGCTCGTCTGCGAGCTCGGGCGCAGGCGGGGGATTCCGGACCTCTGGCGCTCGTACACGGATGTCGCGGCGCTCGGAACGCTCTCCGACATGATGCTGCTCACGAACGAGAACCGCGCCCTCGTGGCGGACGGCGTGAGTCGCATGCGTCGCGCGACCCGTCCCGGCCTCGTTGCCCTCGCCGCCACGGCGGGCTGCGACCTTTCGACGATAAAGCCCGACGACCTGCCCTTCTCGCTGATTCCGCGCCTCAATGCCGCCGGCAGGATGGGCTCCACCGACGTGGCCCTCGGGCTTCTCCTCACCGATGACCCCGTCGAGGCGGCCATGCTCGCGGGCGAGCTCGAGGCGGTGAACTCCGAGCGTCGCGAGGTGGAGTCCGCACTTGCCTCCGATGCGCTCGAGGAGGCGGGGAGAACCTATGATGGCGGTCGCGTCGTCGTCGTCGGCGGGGAGGGCTGGCACGAGGGCGTCAAGGGAATCGTCGCGTCCCGACTCGTGAACCGCTATCACGTCCCTGCGATCGTCTTCTCGATCAAGGACGGCGTCGCGAGGGGATCTGGTCGCTCCGTTGGCTCCGTCGACCTCTTCCATGCCGTGGAGCAGTGCTCCGACGTCCTCATCCGCTTCGGTGGCCATGCCGGTGCCGTCGGCGTCACCTGCGAGGCGTCCCGAATCGACGAGTTTCGCAGCCGCCTCTCGCTCGTCCTCGGCAAGCTTCCCGCAGAGCAGTTCGAGGACGTCGGAGAGGTCACGGCCCTGGTCTCGCTCTCCGAGCTCACCGTCGAGACGATCGACGCCCTCGAGCGCCTCCAGCCCTTTGGGCAGGGGAACAAGCGCCCCCTTCTTGCGGTGTGCGGCGTGACGATGAGAAACCGCGCCTGCGTGGGAGCCGACCTCTCCCACCTGCGCTTCGTTGCGACGGACGGCGTCTCGTCCGTCCCCGCGATCTTCTTCAGGGCACCCGATGCCGAGCGCAGCTGCGCTTGGGACGGCATCGTCGACGTCGTCTTCGAGGCCGTGAACGAGACCTGGCAGGGGCGCACCAAGCCCAAGCTCATGGTGAAGGACCTTCTCCTGAGAGACGCGGGCGGCGACCGGGACGCCGAGTGCGACGAATGGGCCGACCTCGACGCCGGGGCGGACGGCGCCTCCGGTGACGGGGGAGGCGAGGGCGTACGGGACTCCCTCGCGAGCGGCCCCGAGACCAGAGAACTCCGGGAGAGGCTCTCCGCGCTCTCCGGGGAGATGCTCACCGACGAGCTCAGGGGTCGTCTCATCGGCGATCGTCCGCTGCTCCCGGCCCAGCGCCGCGCCCTCGACATCCTCGCTTCGGGCAGGTCCTGCCTCTCGGTCATGGCAACCGGAAGGGGTAAGTCCCTCGTCTTCCACATCCACGCGGCGCGCGAGGCGATACTGCATCACCGTGCGAGCGTCTTCGTCTTCCCCCTGAGGGCGCTCGTGGCCGACCAGGCCTTCCACCTGCGCGAGGAGCTTGCCTCAGTGGGCGTCGGCGTCGAGGTCATCACGGGCGAGACCCCGGTTCCCGAGAGGGAGCGCGTTTTCGACGCCCTCGCCGCCGGGCGTGCCGACATAGCCCTCACCACGCCCGAGTTTCTCGCCATTCATCGGGCGGACTTCGCACGGTCTGGGCGCGTCGGCTTCCTCGCCGTTGACGAGGCCCACCATGCGGGGCTTGCCGCTCCCGGCAGCAGGGAGGCCTATCTCGAGCTGCCGGCCATCCGGTCCGACCTTGGCGGGCCCGTTACCCTCGCCGCAACCGCGACCGCCGCGGATGACGTGGCGCAAAGAATCTGCTCTCTTGCGGGCATCGACCGCGGCGACGTCGTCCTGGACGTCACGTCTCGCGAGAACCTGCTGGTCGACGATACCAGAGAGCTCCGCGACCGAGAGGCCGCCCTCGTGAGCATCGTCGCGCGGGGCGAGAAGTGCGTCGTCTATGCGCCCACCCGAGACTCCGCCGTCTCTCTCGTGAGGACGCTCCGGCACTCGATACCGGAGCTGGCGGCGCGCGTCGCCTACTATCACGCCGGCCTTCCGCGGGGCGTGCGCGCCCGCGTCGAGGGCGCGTTCCGCGGCGACGGCCTCTCCTGCATCGTCTCCACGAGCGCCTTTGGCGAGGGCGTCAACCTTCCCGGCATCCGTCACGTCATCCTCTACGGCCTCCCGCTCGGTCGCGTGGAGTTCAACCAGATGAGCGGTCGCGCGGGCAGGGACGGCGCCCCGGCCACCATCCACCTGCTCTTTGGGTCGCGCGACGTCTCGCTGGGCCGCAGGATCCTCTCTTCCGCCGCCCCGAGCCGCGACGACCTCGTCCTCGTCTACCGCACGCTCATGCGCCTCTATCGGGCGCACGGCCCCATCTCCCTCGACGACGCGGGAATCGCCGCGGAGGCGACCGAGCGGGCCTCGATCTCCGCCATCGACGAACACGAGGTTTCATCCGCCCTGACGATCTTCTCCGAGCTCGGCTTCTGCTCGGTGAGCGGCTGGGAGGGCGGGCGGCGCATCGCCATGGCCCCCTCTCCTGCGCGCATGGAGCTCTCGCAGTCCGCCTGCTATCTTGAGGGCATGAGATCGCGGAGGGCCTTCGAGGACTTCTGCTCCTGGGTGCTCGAATCCCCCGTTGACGAGTTGGTCGCGGGTGTCAGGCGTCCCATCTCCCCGGACTTCGGTATCATCTTCTGAGGGGAAGGGGGAGCGAGATGAGCATGAGCGAGACAGACGTGGCCGCGGGGCCCGCCGAACAGACGACGATGGCGCCTCGTGACGCCGCGGTCGCGCCCGCCGTTTCTCGCGGTGCGGTGTCGCAGCCGGTTGCGGCAGACGAGGCGAAGGCCAACTCTGCGATGGCCCAGGGGGCCGTCGAGCCCAGGAGACCCAAGAAGTCCGCGCCCGAGGCTGCAAACTTCCGCCTTCTCCAGGCCGCGTGCGACTCCTATCTCGACGAGGAGGGACGCGAGAAGGTCGACCGCGCGTATCGCTTTGCGGCCGAGTATCACCGAGACCAGCGCCGTCGCTCCGGTGAGCCGTACATCAACCATCCCGTTGAGGTGGCGCTCATCCTCGCGCACGACCTACGCATGGACGAGGACACCATCTGCGCCGCCCTGCTGCACGACACGGTTGAGGACACGCCGGCGACCAAGGACCAGGTTGCCGAGATGTTTGGGCCCACCGTGGCCGATCTCGTGGACGGCGTGACTAAGCTCACCTCGATCCAGGTCTCCTCGATGGATGCCAAGCAGGCGTGGAACCTCCGCAAGATGTTCCTCGCCATGAGCCGCGACATCCGCGTGGTCATCATCAAGCTGGCGGACCGCCTGCACAACATGCGCACGCTGGCGGCGCTCCCGCCCGACCGCCGCCTCTTCAAGGCGCGCGAGACGATGGACGTCTACGCCCCGCTCGCCGACCGCCTGGGCATCTCGTCGGTCAAGTGGGAGCTCGAGGACCTCGCGTTCTTCTGGCTCGAGCCCGAGGAGTACCAGCGCGTCGCGCGCATGGTCCAGGATTCGCGCGCCCAGCGCGAGGAGGACACCGAGGCGGCGATCAAGACGCTCGACGACGAGCTCAAGGCCGCCGGCCTCACGGGCTACCAGATCACCGGACGACCCAAGCACCTCTGGAGCATCTACCAGAAGATGACGCGCAAGGGTCGCGAGTTCGCTGACATCTACGACCTCATCGCCCTGCGCGTGATAACGCAGACGGTGGGGGACTGCTACTCTGCCCTCGGCGCCGTACACTCCCTCTGGAACCCGCTGCCGGGCCGCTTCAAGGACTATATCGCCACGCCCAAGGCAAACCTCTACCAGAGCCTGCACACCACGGTCGTCGGCCCGGACGGCAAGCCCATAGAGATCCAGATCCGCACCGCCGAGATGCACGAGGCGTCCGAGTACGGTATCGCCGCCCACTGGCTCTACAAGAAGGAGGGCAACTCGCGCGGGCGCATGAGCGCCGAGGACCGCGCGATCGACTCCACCATCAACTGGATCAGGAAGACCCTCGACTGGGCCGGCGAGGACGACATCGACGACCCGCACGAGTTTCTCGATAACCTGCGTGTTGACCTCTTTGAGCACGAGATCTTCGTCTTCACGCCCAAGGGCGAGGTCATGAGCCTGAGGCGCGACGCCACGCCGCTCGACTTTGCCTACGCCGTGCACACCGAGGTGGGAAACCACTGCGTGGGCGCCAAGGTCAACGGCGCCGTGGTGCCGCTCTCCTACAAGCTCCAGATGGGCGACCGCGTTGAGATCCTGACCAACAAGAACGCAAAGCCCAGCCGCGACTGGATGGCGCTCGTCGCCATGCCCTCGAGCCGCGCCAAGATTCGCAAGTACTTCTCCACGCAGACGAAGAACGACGACGCCGAGCAGGGTAGAAACGAGCTCGCCCACGAGCTGCGCAAGCGCGGCTACGGCATCTCCACGCGCCGCACGGTCAAGGCGATCGAGCGCGTGTGCGAGCAGTTTGAGCTGCGCAGCGCCGAGGACCTCTTCGCGAGCGTGCACACCGGCAAGGTGTCGGTCAAGCAGGCGGCCAACCGCATCGAGGAGATCCTCGAGGAGGGCTCGCCCGAGCAGCTCGCCGCGCAGGCGGCCGAGGCCGAGAAGCAGGCTGCGCGCGAGCGGGCCATGGCCACGGGCGCGCCCATCATGCAGCAGTCCTACGCGATGACGCAGGCCACGAAGGGCCAGCGCAAGCGCTCCAACTGCGGCGTGGTGGTCAAGGGCGATCCCGACCTTCTCGTCCACCTGGCGCACTGCTGCAACCCCGTGGCGGGTGATGAGATCGTGGGCTTCATCACGCGCGGGCGCGGCGTCTCTGTGCACCGTGCCAACTGCCCCAACGTGACGGACCTGCGCAAGAACCCCGATCGCATGATCGAGGTCGCGTGGGACACCTCGGGAGCCACCGAGTTCAGGGTGGAGATCGTCGTGGAGGCCACGGACCGCATGGGGCTTCTCAAGGACATCACCGTGGCGATCGGCGACGCCGGCGCCAACATCCTCTCCGCCGCCACGCAGACGAGCACGCGCGGCGTGGCGCGGCTGCGCTTCATGGTGGCCATCTCCGATGCGAGCCTGCTGGACGTGCTGCTCTCCGCAGTGAGCCGCGTGCCCTCGGTCTATGACGCCCGTCGCATCATGCCTGGCGAGGGCGCCAACCAGATGAAGCAGCGCGTGAAGTGACTTCGAAATGGGGCAGGCTGGGGCGTCTTTACGTGCCGGCCTGCCCCACTTTTTCTGGGGCTCACATCTACTTTCTATAGAAACAGCCTCTCAGATTAAGCCGATAAAACGAATGGCACAGCAGATGGCAATCGCAGTGAACTCGAGCAGAAGGAAATTTTCGGCAATTCTTGCCAGAAAGGGATTGGGGTGTTTCTTCTCCCACATTAAGACGCAGAGGGTGACGATCATGGGCCCTCCTAGGGAGACGGTGACGAGCCGATTGTCTGCAAGCAGCAGAAGAATCGCCGAGAGCGATGCAAGCGACGCTCTGTTTGGCCGCTTCATCGTAAGGTGCGTTCATCCCCGTAAAGTAAGACTACTATCATCTAGTCAATCTCGTTCTCAGCAGGGCACCCTCTTCTGCCCTTGTCATAGCTGGGCATCTAGTTAGCAACCATTATTCTGTCAAGAGCATTTCGAGGCAAGGTGCTAGAGGACGACGTCTCTCATTATAAGTTATGTGAGCGCTCTGCCCATGCATAGAGAGCGCTGAGATGTTCTCCTCGCTTAGCCCTTGGCCTTGGTCGGATTTGCCTTGGCGCAAATTTGTGAGGACGTTAATTCTCCAGTGGTCGTTTTCATCGGCAGCCTGTCCTTATGATAGATGTATGGACAATAGTTCTATGGACAAAGCATCTATTCGGGGGTTCCATGGCCGAGAAGACCGACGAGCTGCGGCGCTATGTGGTGACGCCGCTGCAGACCAACTGCTACGCCTACGTGAGCAACGATGAGTGCCTGGTGGTTGACCCCGGCGGGTCTGGCGCGCAGCTCGCGACCGTCCTTGACGACGTGCGCGTTGTCTGCGTTGCCGCCACGCACGGACATGGCGACCACGTCGGCGGCGTGGCGGCGCTCGTGCGCGAGACGGGTGCGCCCTATGCGATCCACGCGGCCGATGCCGAGCTCGCGCGCCATGCCGGTGAGATGAGCGAGGTGGGCCGCCGCTACGACGACAATGCGCCTGATCCGGACCGCACGCTTGCCGAGGGCGACGTGCTGCGCGTTGGCACGGCAACCTTCACCGTGATGGAGACGCCGGGCCACACGCCCGGCGGGATCGTCCTTGTCGGCGGGGGAACCGCCGAGGGTGTGGCCTTCGTGGGGGACACGCTCTTCCCGGGCAGCCACGGCCGCACGGACCTCAAGGGTGGCGACGAGGCCACGATCATGACTTCGCTCGCGCGCATGGCTGCCGAGATCGCCCCCGAGACCACGCTGCTGTGCGGACACGGGCCGGCCACTACGATGGTTCGCGAGCTCACCATGAACCCCTTCCTGCGCTAGGGCGCCCGTCTCGGGGCCTCTTTGCTGCCATTGGGTATGGGACCCACGCGCGCAAGGCCATAACGTCAGGATGTATTTCACGGCATGCCCCTGCCTGAGCGGGGTCGGTGCGGGGGAACGTCTGCCAATTCGCTTCGCGGGACGCCTCTCCGGTGAGCGCGCTTTGCGTTTCTGCCCATTGGAGGCTTAGCCGTGGAGCGCGCTTAACGTTCGCGCCCACTGGAGGTGGGGCAGGGGACTTCGCTTAACATTTCTGCCCTTTGGAGGTATGGCCGGGGGTTGCGCTTAACGTTCGCGCCCCTTGGAGTTCGGGTTGTGGAGTGTGCTTAGCAATTCGGTCTGTTGGAGGCTGGGCGAGGAATCGCGCTTACCATTTCATCCCTTTGGAGGCCGTTCCGTTGGGTGCGCTTAGCTTTTCTCGCTGTTGGAGCTCTGGTGGCACAAAACGCTTAGTATTTCTCGCCCTTGGAGGCCGTCGAGAGAAATGTGCTTAGCAAAACGGCCGGTTGGAGACGTCGGCGCCGGATATGCCGAGAAGAGCGCTCCAACGGCGGGATATCTTAAGCGCCAACGCCTTGCGGCCCTCCAACGGCGGGATTCTTTAAGCGCGTCCGGGCCGAACCCCTCCAACGGCGGGATTCTTTAAGCGCGCCCGGACCGAACCCCTCCAACGGCGTCGCATGCTAAGCGCGTGCCCGCGGATGAGGCGGCGCAAGCTTGGAGGGGGGGGGTGAAGGTCGCAGCCCTTGGATGGTGCCCGAGGCGGGGCTCGAACCCGCACGAGTTTCCCCAACGGTTTTTGAGACCGTCGCGTCTGCCAATTCCGCCACTCGGGCATGAGGGCGCTTCGCGCTCGGCGCGTGAGAAGAACTATAGCAGACGGAGGGTTTATGGCGCCTGCGGGGTATATAGTTAGCGTGTTCGAACAACCATCCGAGAGAAGGGACCACCCATGGCGCTTTCCAACGAGGTCACCACCGTCCTCAACGAGCAGATCAACAAGGAGATGTACTCCGCCTACCTCTACCTCACCTTCGCCGACTATTACGACGACCGCGGCCTCAAGGGCTTTGCCAACTGGTATGAGATCCAGGCCAAGGAGGAGATGGACCACGCGCTGGCCATCCGCCGCTACCTCCTGGACAACGACTTCAAGCCCACGATGGAGGCCATCGCCAAGCCCGACAAGACCTTCGAGAACGACCTTGCCCCGCTCGAGGCGGGCCTTGCGCACGAGGAGTACGTGACGAGCCTCATCCACCACTGCTATGAGGTTGCCCACGCACAGCACGACGTCCGCACCATGAAGTTCCTCGACTGGTTCGTGGCCGAGCAGGGCGAGGAGGAGACCAACGCCCGCGACATGATCACCAACATGAAGCTCTTTGGCTGCGACCCCAAGGGCCTCTACGACCTCGACCGCGAGTACCAGGCTCGCACCTACGTTCAGTCTGCGTCGCTCAACCTCTAGCGGGCGGCTGTTCTTCTCGGCATCGTTCTATCGGGGCTGTGAAGAGTTTCTGAATCACGAGCGCACCGGGCTCTGGCGAGAAAAACCTCTTGCCCGGGCCCGGTGTGCGTGCTAATCTCTCCTAGTGTGCGTTTTGCGAAGCGGGGCGAGAGCCCCCACCTACACGGCGCCTTACGGCAGCTGTCTGGTCAGACAACGTAGTTCCCGCCTCACGCAGGGCGGATGCTGTCTCCTGGATGCTGCTCGGCACCAGGGGCTTTTTTATGCGGCGCGAGCCGCGACGAGAGGAAGGTGTGAACGATAGCCAGGAACGACGGTCCTCGCATCAATGAGGAGATCACTTCCCGCACGTGTCGCCTTATCGGCGCCGACGGCTCCCAGATGGGCCTCTTTGGCGTGCGCGACGCCCTGCGCATCGCGGGCGACCAGGGTCTCGACCTCGTGGAGATCGCACCCAACGCCGAGCCTCCCGTCTGCAAGATGCTCGACTACAAGAAGTTCAAGTACGAGCAGGACCGCAAGGCCAAGGCGGCGCGCAAGAACCAGTCCAAGGTCGAGATCAAGGAGATGAAGTTCCGTCCCAAGATCGACGTGGGCGACTACGAGACCAAGAAGGGCCACGTCATCCGCTTCCTCAAGAAGGGGGCGCGCGTCAAGATCACGATCATGTTCCGCGGTCGTGAGATGGCTCACCCGGAGCAGGGTCGCCTCGTTCTCGATCGTCTGGCCGAGGACCTCAAGGAAGTCGCCAACGTCGAGCAGAAGCCGCTCATGGAAGGCCGCAACATGCACATGACCATCGTCCCGATCAAGGGTGCCTTCGACAAGAAGGACGAGAAGGACGACGAGGCAGTCACGGAGAAGGAGAACTAGCATGCCCAAGATGAAGACCCACAAGGGTACGGCGAAGCGCTTCCGCCGCACCGGCTCTGGCAAGATCATGCGCGCCAAGGCGTTCAAGAGCCACATCCTCACCAAGAAGTCGCCCAAGCGCATCCGCGGCTTCCGTCAGGAGACCGTCATCTCCGACGCCGACGTCAAGACCGTCTCCCAGCGCATGGGCTCCAAGTAGTCCTGCCTTTCGAGTGAAGTTTCCAACGAGGAGTTGATCAGATATGGCACGAGTCAAGCGCGCCGTTGCCGGCCGTAAGAAGCGTCAGACGCTCGTCGAGCGCACCAAGGGCTACTACGGAGTCCGTTCCCGTACCTTCCGTGGCATGAAGGAGCAGGCGCAGCACTCCGGTCAGTACGCCTACCGCGATCGTCGCAACAAGAAGCGTGACTTCCGCGCTCTGTGGATTCAGCGCATCAACGCCGCCGCCCGCATGAACGACCTCTCCTACAGCAAGTTCATGCACGGCCTCAAGCTCGCTGGCGTCGAGCTCGACCGCAAGGTTCTCGCCGAGATCGCCTATAGCGACGAGGCCACCTTCGCCGAGATCGCCGAGGTTGCCAAGAAGGCTCTCGCCGACGCCGAGTAGATGTGACAAAGGGACAGTCCCTTCGTAACATTTTCGCCCCGGGTTTCTCGCCCGGGGCGTTTTTTGTCGAGAATCGCCGTCTGCCGGCAAATGGACGCCGTTCGCGGATGGCTGCGAGACAAGCGTGTAAAGGCTGGTTGCTCGGGAACAAGGAGAGTAAGCAAGGGCAGCGTCGCTAAGAACCGGCGACCGGCATAAGGAGGCGAGTCCAGTGAACAGCGAAGAGAACGTGCAGTTTGGGCCCGCCGACCGTGCGACCGAGGTCCTATAACATCTGGGGCGAGCGCACTCGCCAACGTTCTCCGAAGCGCATTTCGGAACGGACTGATGACAGGAACACTCGAAGCGGGCCCAGGTTTCATACCCAGTTGTCCAACATCGATTCGCAGAGACACGGGTGGTTCCAAAGTACAGACGAGGCGGGGCGGCGCAATGGGGCGCCGCCCCTTTTCGTGCGATCAAGCTGGGCCCATAATGCGTCGCGCGGCTTTTCTGGAAATCCTGTTCTACGCATGCAAAAGTTGAAACAGCCTCATGCGCGGAACGGGATTAGTGTCCGTTTGGACAAAAATCCGGCGCGCCGCATGCAGCGAAGCATGCGTGGCTCGGTATTACTAGTAAAGGCGACTCCCGCATGCTCGTACCCGCTCCAGGAAAAAGGGCCCGACGCCGTGGCGCCGGGCCCCTCGTTCGTGTCGAGAAGAGCGTTCTTCTCGCCTAGTCCTTCTTGATCCAGGAGAACATGGAGCGGATCTTCTCGCCGGTCTTCTCGATCGGGTGGGAGTTGATCTCCTCGCGCTTCTCGAGCAGCCACTTGTGGTTGTTGTTGCAGTCGTCGACGAACTCCTGCGCGAAGGAGCCGTCCTGGATGCGGGCCAGGATGCGCTTCATGGCCTCGCGCGACTCGGCGTTGATGACCTGCGGGCCGGCGTAGTACTCGCCGTACTCGGCGGTGTTGGAGATCGAGTAGTTCATGAAGTGGATGCCGGACTCGTACATGAGGTCGACGATCATCTTCATCTCGTGGTAGACCTCGAAGTAGGCCAGCTCCTCGGGGTAGCCCGCCTCGGTCAGGGTCTCGAAGCCGGCCTTCACGAGCTCGACGAGGCCGCCGCACAGAACCGCCTGCTCGCCGAAGAGGTCCTCCTCGGTTTCCTCCTTGAAGGTGGCCTTGATGATGCCGGAGCGGGCGCCGCCGACGCCCCAGCAGTAGGAGAGAACGATGTCCCAGGCGTCACCGGTGGCGTCCTGGTAGACGCAGGCGAGGTCGGGCACGCCGGAGCCCTCGGTGTACTGACGGCGCACGATGTGGCCCGGGCCCTTGGGGGCGCACATGATGACGTTGACGTCCTCGGGAGCCTTGATGTAGCCGTAGTGGATGTTGAAGCCGTGGGCAAAGGCGAGGGTGTCGCCGGCCTTGAGGTGCGGCGCGACGTGCTCCTCGTAGACCTTGGGCTGGGTCTCGTCGGGGACGAGCATCATGATGACGTCGGCCTCCTCGGCGGCGTCGTCCATGCTCATGACCTTGAGGCCGGCCTCCTGCGCGGCCTGGGCGGACTTGGAGCCCTCGCGCAGGCCAACGCGGACGTCAACGCCGGAGTCCAAGAGGTTCAGCGCGTGGGCGTGGCCCTGGGAGCCGTAGCCGATGATGGCGACCTTCTTGCCCTGGATGACGCTCGGGTCCACGTCCTTCTCGTAATAGATGTCGACGGCCATGTTCTTCTCCTTTGCTTGAGCCGTTGATACCGTTTTGATCCAATTGGGGACAGACCCCTTTTGAACCATTATTGCGATGATTCAAGAGGGGTCTGTCCCCAATTGGATCACCTGTTACCTTGACTTATTGTGCGCCGCGCGACATGGCGATCTTGCCGGTGCGCGTGAGCTGCTTGATGCCGTAGCTGCGGAAGAGGTCCTCCATCGCGTCGAGCTTGCTCGCGGTGCCGGTGGCCTCGATCGTGAGCGAGTTCTTGCCCACGTCCACGACCTTGGCGCGGAAGACGTTGGCGATCTCGATGACCTCGTGACGGCGCTCGGGAGCTGCCTGGACCTTGAAGAGCACGAGCTCGCGCTCGACGGCGTCCTCGTAGGTGAGGTCAGAGATCTTGTAGACCGAGACGAGCTTGTGCAGCTGCTTGGTGATCTGCTCGAAGCCCACCTCGTCGGCCTCCACGATGATGGTCATGCGCGAGAGGCTCTCGTCCTCCGTGGGGGCCACGGTGAGCGACTCGATGTTGAAGCCACGGCGGCTGATGAGGCCCGTCACGCGGGAGAGCACGCCCGGCTTGTTCTCAACGAGAACGGAGAGCAGGTAGTTCATCACTCATCAACTCCTTCGTGGGACGGCTTGACGCGCGGGCGCCCCGCCTCGCCGAAGCCCTTCTCGGTGACGCGCACGCCGCCGAGGGTGACGTCGAGGGCGCCGATGATGTCGTCGATCGGGGCGCCGGGGGCGACCATCGGGTAGACGGTCTGCGCGGCGGGAATCATGACGTCGAGCAGATAGGGCTCGTCGGAGGCGAGCATCTCGTCGAGCGCGGCGTCGATCTCCTCGGGCTTGGTGATGCGGCGGGAGCGCCAGCCGTAGGCGTCGGCGAGCTTCACGAAGTCAGGGTTGTCCGCCAGCTCGGTGAACGAGAAGCGGTCGTTGTAGAAGAGGTGCTGCCACTGGTGGACCATGCCAAGTGCGCGGTTGTCGACGATGAGCACCTTGACGGCGACGCCGTTGATCTTCGCAGTGGCCATCTCCTGGCTGTTCATCTGGAAGGAGCCGTCACCGGCGATGCAGACGACCTGCTCGTCCGGGCAGCCGATCTTTGCGCCGATGGCGGCGGGGAAGCCAAAGCCCATCGTGCCGAGGCCGCCGGAGGAGATGAAGGTGCGCGCGTGCTCGCGGTGGATGTTCTGCAGGGCCCACATCTGGTGCTGGCCCACCTCGGTGGTGACGATGGAGGCATGCGGGTCGAGCTTGTCCGAGAGCGTCTCCAGCACGACCTCGGGCGCGATCTTGTCGGGGTAGTCGGCGAAGTCCGAGGTGTAGAACGGCCAGCGCTCGCGCCAGCTGAAGACCTCGTCGCGCCATGTCTCGCAGTTGGTGTGCGCGTCCATCTTGGCAAGGCGCTCGTTCACGGCGGCGAGAACCACCTTGACGTCGCCGACGATGGGCACGTCGGGATTCACGATCTTGCCGATCTCCGCCGGGTCGATGTCGATGTGGATGATCTTGGCGTGCGGAGCGAACTCGGAGACCTTGCCGGTCACGCGGTCAGAGAACCGCGCGCCGCAGGCGATGATGAGGTCGGACTCGGTGACGGCCATGTTGGCGTACTTGGAGCCGTGCATGCCCACGGGACCGAGGTTGAGCGGGTTGGAGCAGGGGATGGCGGCCTTGCCCATGAGGGTGGTGACCACGGGGATCTGCATGCGCTCTGCGAGCTCGACGAGCTCGGGGCACGCGTGGGAGGCCACGATGCCGCCGCCGGCCATGATGAGCGGTCGCTCCGCCTGGCAGATGAGCTCGGCGGCCTGCTTGACCTGCTTCGCGTTGCCCTTGTAGGTGGGACGGTAGCTCGGGATGTTCACGGTGTCCGGGTAGTGGAAGACCATCTCGGACCCGGAGAGGTCGCTCGGGATGTCGATGAGGACGGGGCCTGGGCGGCCGGTCGAGGCGATGTAGAAGGCCTCGCGGAAGGTCTTGGTGAGCTCGTCGGTGGACTGCAGGAGGAAGCTGTGCTTGACGATGGGCATCGTGATGCCCACGATGTCCGACTCCTGGAAGGCGTCCGTGCCGATGACGCCGCGCGTGACCTGGCCCGTGATGACGACCATGGGCACGGAGTCCATGTAGGCGGTTGCGATGCCCGTGACGGTGTTGGTGGCGCCGGGGCCGGAGGTGACGAGCACCACGCCCACCTTGCCCGTGGCGCGGGCGTAGCCGTCCGCCATGTGCGTGGCGCCCTGCTCGTGGCGGGCGAGCACGTGGTGGATCTTCTTGGAGTCGTAGAGGGCGTCGTAGATCTTGATGGCCTGACCGCCGGGGTAGCCGAAGATGGTGTCCACGCCCTCGGCCTCGAGGCTGGCGATGATGGCCTGAGCACCGGTCATGGTCTTGCCCTCGTGCTCCGTCTTGCTTCCGGGCCCAAACGGGCGCCCCTCGATGGCGCGCTGCCGCCGGGCGATCTTCTCCTCGGTGGTGATCATGAGAGGTAGGCCCCCTTGTCTGCGCTCGTGACCAGCTTTGCGTAACGGGAGAGGACTCCCGTGGTGTACTTGGGTGCCGGCGGCTGCCACGCGGCGCGGCGCTCGGCGAGAACCTCCTCGGGGACGCGCAGCTCGAGCGTGCCGGCCTGGATGTCGATGGAGATCGTGTCGCCTTCCTCGACGAGCGCGATCGGGCCGCCGGCGGCTGCCTCGGGGGAGACGTGGCCGATGCACGGGCCCTTGGAGGCGCCGGAGAAGCGCCCGTCGGTGATGAGGGCTACCGAGCTCGCGAGGCCCATGCCGCAGATGGCAGAGGTGGGGGTGAGCATCTCGCGCATGCCGGGACCGCCCGAGGGGCCCTCGTAGCGGATGACCACCACGTCGCCCGGGTTTATCGCCCCGCCGAAGATGGCCTTGCAGGCCTCCTCCTCGGAGTCGAAGACGCGCGCGGGGCCGGAGTGTTGCCACATGCCCGGGTCGACGGCGCTCTTCTTGACGACGCCGCAGTCGGGCGCGAGGCTGCCGCGCATGACCTTGAGGCCGCCGTCGGGGGAGTAGGCGTTGTCCACGCTGCGGACGACCTCGCCGTCCACGGGCGGGCAGGAGGCAACCCACTCGGCCATGGTGCCGTGGCAGGTGAGGGCGCTCATGTCGAGATGCCCCGTGCGGCCGAGCTCGCCGATGATGGCGGAGACGCCGCCCACGTCGTTCAGGTCCTGGATGTGGAGCGGGCCGGCGGGCGCGATGCGCACGATGTTGGGCGTCTCGGCGCTGGCGCGGTCCCAGTCGTCCATCGTGACGGGGCAGCCGGCCGCCTGAGCGATGGCCGTGAGGTGGAGCATCGTGTTGGTGGAGCCGCCGAAGGCCATGTCGAGCACCATGCCGTTGTGGATGGCGGCGGAGGTGATGATCTGGCGGGCGGTGAGGTTCTTCTCGACCAGCTCCATGACCTTCATGCCGGCCTGCTTGGCCAGGCGGATGCGCTCGGAGTAGACGGCGGGCACGGTGCCGTTGCCGGGAAGTGCGATGCCGAGGGCCTCGGCGAGGCAGCAGATGGAGTTGGCAGTGAACATACCGGAGCAGCTGCCACAGGTGGGGCAGGCCGTGCCCTCGAGCCAGTGGCACTCCTCCTCGGTCATGGTGCCGGCAGTGACCTGGCCCACGGCGTCGAAGAGGGAGTTGAGGTCGGTCTGGCCGCCGTCGCGCCCGCGGCCGGCGAGCATGGGGCCGCCGGAGACGAGCATCGTGGGGATGTCGAGGCGTGCCGCGGCGATGAGCATGCCAGGGACGATCTTGTCACAGGAGGGGATGAGGACCATGGCGTCGAACTGGTGGCCCTGGACCGCGCACTCAACGCTGTCGGCGATGACCTCGCGGCTGGTGAGGCTGTAGTGCATGCCCTCGTGGTTCATCGCGATGCCGTCGCACACGCCGATGGTGTTGACCTGCAGCGGGGTGCCGCCCGCCATGCGGACGCCCGCCTTGACGGCATCGGCGATCTGCTGGAGGTGAAGATGTCCCGGGATGACCTCGTTCTGGGCGGAGACCACGGCCACGAGCGGCCGGTCGAGCTCCTCGTCGGTGAGGCCGTCTGCCTTGAGCAGGCTGCGGTGCGGCGCTCGCGCCAGGCCCCGCTTGATGGCGTCGCTTCTCAGTTCCACGTTCCCCCTCGCTTTCCTCGTCGTAGTGAGAAATGCGAGGCACAGAACCTCGAAGCCGTCACGGTGGCCGCCGGCGCGCGGTACTTCTCGGCGCGTTGACGGGGTTGGCCCGCTGCACAGCGCGGAGGTTCTCGCGAGCTGCTCGAGGGAGTCTTCGGGGCCGTCCGGCGCGGGTTCTCACGCTGCCCGCTCGCTGTGGGACGGATGCGGCCCGTACTGGCCCTGTCATCGCATTTGCTCAGTGATGGGTACTCTACGCGGGTCGTGTTTCCGCCTCGTGACCGCCTGTGAACGGTATCGTTTCCACCACGAGCGGTAGGGGAGCTCCGCGTATCGGCGACCTATCTGCTCACGAGACTTTTGCGGCCGCAAATCTCGTCCGAGCTTTCGCGTTTGCCCAGTTGAGCGAAAATCTCGCTCGACTTTTGCGGGCTCTCCGGTTGCCGCTTGCCCCCGAACGCTAGTAGGAGCCGCGCAGGGAGTACCATCCGGAGGACTCGCCCACCACGAGCGGCACGCCAAAGAGGTCGGTCATGACCTCGCTCGTGAGCAGGTCCGCCTTGGCTCCGTCGGCGAAGACCTCGGCGTCCTTGATGAGGAGCACGCGGTTGATCTCGGGGATGATGTCCTCGGGATAGTGAGTGACGAGAACCACCGAGCGGCCCTCCGCGGCCAGCGTTCCCATGGTCTTGCGCACGTGGTACATGCCCTCGGGGTCGAGGCCCGTGCAGGGCTCGTCGAAGATGAGGACCTGCGGGTCGCGCACGAGCTCACGGGCAACGAGCACGCGACGCACCTGGCCGGTGGAGAGCGTCATCACGTCGCGCGGCGCGAGCTCGGCGATGCCCAGGCGATCGAGCGCGTCCATGGCGAGCGCGCGGTCCCGGTCGCTCACGTCCCCGCGCAGCGGCACGCCGAGCGTGCCGAAGAGGCCGCCCGTGACGATGTCGATCACCGGCAGGTGCACGCGCACCTGATCGTGCATCGTGGAGCTCACGATGCCGAGCGTCCGCTTGATGTCGGCGAGCTTGGGGCGCTCCTGCCCGCGAAAGCGCACCGGAGCCTCCTCGCGCCACAGGGGAAAGACCTCGCGCGTGAGCAGCTGTATGAACGTGGACTTGCCCGCGCCGTTGGGGCCGAGAAGGGCAACGTGCTCGCCCTCGTCTAGAGAGAAGTCCGACACGTGAAGGATCGTCTTGCCCCCGCGCACCACGCTCGCGTCGTGAATCTGGAAGAGCGGCGTGTCGGGGTCCATCTCGCCCGCGCGGTCCCTCCTGCTGTCCGAGGCGCTCGTCTCGTTGGTTTCCATTGTGTGCCCCCTTTCGGCGCGCCGGGCTAAGTTCGTACCGGCGAGGTCTACTATAGGCAGACCAAAACACCCCCGGCGCGCCAAGCCGCGCGCCGTCACCAACTGGCAAAGGAGCCCGTCATGGCAGAGATGCTCACGCTGGAGGCGTTCGAGGAGGCCTCGCAGAAGGTTCGCGAGGTCACGCTCGAGACCAAGCTCGTGGAGAGCCCGCACTTCTCCGCGCAGACGGGCAACCGCGTGTGGCTCAAGCCCGAGAACATGCAGCGGACGGGCGCCTACAAGGTGCGCGGCGCCTACTACAAGATATCCACGCTCTCTCCCGAGGAGCTCTCCCGCGGCATCATCACCGCGAGTGCCGGCAACCACGCACAGGGCGTCGCCTTTGCCGCCACGCGCGCCGGCGCGCGCTCCGTGGTGGTGATGCCCGAGACCACGCCGCTCATCAAGGTCGAGCGCACCAAGCACTACGGCGCCGAGGTCGTGCTCCACGGCGACGTCTACGACGAGGCGTGCGACCACGCCCTCGAGCTCGCCGAGCGCGAGGGCTACACCTTCATCCACCCCTTCAACGACCCGTGCGTCTCCACCGGCCAGGGAACCATTGCCATGGAGGTCGTGCAGGAGCTCCCGCTCGTGGACACGATCCTCGTCCCGGTGGGCGGGGGCGGCCTGGCCTGCGGCGTGGCGACCTTCGCCAAGCTCTACAACCCCAAGATCCGCGTGATCGGCGTGGAGCCGGAGGGCGCCCCCTCGCTCACGGCGGCCCTCGAGGCGGGGAGCCCCGTGAAGCTGCCGAGCGCCAACACCATCGCCGACGGCACCGCGGTGCTCGAGGTGGGCGACAAGGTCTTCCCGTACCTTCGTGACAACCTCGACGACGTCATGACCGTCCCTGACGACGAGCTCGTGGTGGCGTTCCTCGACATGGTCGAGAACCACAAGATGATCGTGGAGAACTCCGGCCTTCTCACCGTGGCGGCGCTCAAGCACCTGCCCGCCGAGAACAAGCGCGTGGTCTCCATCCTCTCCGGCGGCAACATGGACGTCATCACGATGAGCTCGGTGGTGCAGCACGGCCTCATCATGCGCGACCGCATCTTCACCGTGAGCGTGCTGCTGCCCGACCGCCCGGGCATGCTCGTGCGCGTTGCCTCCACCATCGCGGAGCAGAACGGCAACGTCATCAAGCTCGAGCACAACCAGTTCGTATCCACCAACCGCAACGCCGCCGTGGAGCTGCGCGTCACGATCGAGGCGTTTGGCACCGAGCACAAGCACCAGATCGTCGAGGCCCTCAAGGCCGCCGGCCTCACCCCGACCCTCGTGCAGACCTCGCTGTAGTCGCAGCTGATTGGGTGAAAAGAAAAAGGCGGGCGCCGAGAAGGGCGTCCGCCTGTTTGTTCTCTGGTGGAGACGAGGGGATTCGAACCCCCGGCCTCTGCCTTGCGAAGGCAGCGCTCTCCCAGCTGAGCTACGTCCCCAGAAAAGGTGCGGTGGCTATTGTGGCTCCTTCTGGACCACTTGTCAACAAGAAAGTCGCCCCCTGCGGATCGATAATGAACCCACCTCTCAAAAGGTGGGTGTCCCCATCGCGCGTTCCGGCTTTCCCAGCAACGGGGAATCTCCGTACTGAACACGAGATATCGGACTCCCTAGTAACGCTTGTCGGTTCACCCAGTTTGCCCGCAGGGGAACGACACCTCAACTATAGGTCAGCCGTCGGGAGAAACCAGTCTTGACTTGCGCGTTCTTCTCGTAAAGAGTGAGAGGAAGCGTGTCTGCCTGACGCGTTTTGCCCGAGTTGTCCCAAGGGGCGTCGAACCGCCCGCCTTTCCGCTATCATGGTTGCGTTATGTCGCAATCTTTTGGGAAGGGGGCACGGTGGTTCCAGACTGGATTCCCTATCTCTGTCTGTTCGGCGCCTCCCTTCTCGTCTCGCTCGCCGCAACGCCGCTCGCCCGCCGCCTCGCCTTCCGCGTTGGCGCCGTTGACTACCCGAATGCCCGCCGCATCAACAAGAAGCCCATGCCGCGCATGGGCGGCGTGGCAATCTTCGCGGGCATCGTCGCGGCCTTCCTCGTGCAGTACGTTGGCACCACGCATTTTGGGTGGCCGGTCGTCCTCGTTCCCTCGTCCAAGCTCGACGTCAACTACTGGTTTCTCGTCGCCGCGTTCGTGACGGTCTTCCTCACGGGCGTGCTAGACGACATCTATTCCCTCAAGCCGCTTCAGAAGCTGGCCGGCCAGGTTCTGGCAGCCATCATCGCCGTCATGGGCGGACTGTTCATCGGGGACATCTCAAATCCCATCTCGGGGGGCTTCGTCGACCTCGGCTGGCTCGCCTATCCCGTCACCGTGATCTACCTCGTTGCCTACACGAACATCATCAACCTCATCGACGGCCTCGACGGACTTGCCGCGGGCATCTCCTCGCTTGCGGGGGTGACCATGTTCACGCTCTCCGTGCTCGCAGGCCGCCTCGACGCCGCGGCACTCTCCATCGCGGTCGTGGGCTCCTCGCTCGGATTTCTCAGGTACAACTTCCACCCGGCCTCCGTGTTCATGGGTGACTCCGGCGCGCTCACGCTCGGCTTTGCGCTCGGCGTGGTGTCCCTGCTCTCCGTGACGCGCTTCGCGGGCCTCACCACGATTGTCGTCCCGCTCGTCATCGCCGCCGTCCCCATCATCGACACCTTCTCGGCCATTGTGCGCCGCCTGCGCGGGCACACCGGCATCAGCCATGCCGACCGCGGCCACATCCACCATCGCCTGCTCGCCGAGGGCTTCGACCAGCGTCAGGCGGTCCTGCTCATGTACGCGTGGACGGCGCTTCTGTGCGCGGGCTCCCTGGTCATGACCCTCGTCGATGCCCTTCCGCGCATCCTGATCTTCTTCGTCCTGCTCGGTGCCTCGTTCATCTTTGCCCAGAACCTCCACCTCTTCGAACCGGTGCTGCTCCACCACCGCGACCCCAAGACGGGGGAGGACGAGCTCGTCACTCCCGCGGACGACGCCTTTGCCGAGGAGGCCGAGAAGCTCCACGAGGGCAGGCGCGACAAGGTCGGCCCCCACAGGGGTGAGCGTCGTTGACCGAGGACCTTGCGGACGTCTCGTTCTCGGCGTACGAGGCGTGCGAGCTCTGTCCCCGCCGATGCCGCGCCCGACGCGCCGATGGCGCCCGCGGCGTCTGTGGAATGAGCTCGGAGCTGCGCGTGGCGAGAAGCGCCCTGCACCTGTGGGAGGAGCCCCCCATCTCGGGCGAGTCCGGCTCGGGCGCCATCTTCTTCTCGGGATGCCCGCTGCGCTGCGTCTTCTGCCAGAACCATGAGATATCGAGCGGGGGGTTTGGCCTGCCGGTGAGCGCGCCCCGCCTCGCCGAGATGATGCTCGAGCTTGAGGGGCAGGGCGCCCTCAACATCAATCTCGTGACGCCCCTGCACTTTGCCCCGCACGTCCGCGAGGCGGTGGGGATGGCGCGCGCCGCGGGCCTCGGCCTGCCCATCGTCTGCAACACGTCGGGCTACGAGCGCCCCGAGGTCGTGCGCGCCCTCGTCGACGTTGTTGACGTGTGGCTCACCGACTTCAAGTACGCGAGCGGGCCGCTCGCCGGCGAGCTCTCCTCGGCCCCCGACTACCCCGAGGTCGCCGCCGCCTCGCTCGCCGTGATGGTTGAGTCGCTCAGGTCCGCGGGGGGCAGGGCCCTCTCCGAAGACGGCTCCATGCGTCGCGGGATCATCGTGCGGCATCTCGTGCTTCCCGGCCACGCCGGCGACTCCTGCGCCGTGCTTGACCGCGTCTGGGGGATCGCGGGAAACGACGCGGACCTCTCGATCATGAACCAGTACACCCCCAACGAGGCCTGTCGGCTCGCGGGGGGAGACCTCTCTCACGGCATCTCCGAGGAGGAGTACGAGATCGTGCTCTGCCACGCAGACGACCTCGGCTTCGAGCGCATCTGGTGGCAGGAGGGCGGGACCGTCTCCGAGAGCTTCGTCCCCGCCTTCGACGCCACGGGCGTGGAGGGGCCGGAGCTCACCCGTCCCTCGACGTCGCAAATGTCGTGAGCAAACGCTATAACTATGAAAGGGCACCGATAGACGGAGGTAGCATGGCGGACAACACCGGGCTCACCGATCAGGAGCGCGAGGAGCTCGAGCGTCTTCGCGCCGAGAAGGCCGAGCGCGAGAAGGCCGACAGGGAGGCTGCCGAGCGCGCCGAGCTCGAGCGCCTGCGGCGCGAGCAGGCTGCGGCGCGGGAGGCGTCCGATGCCGACAGGCGGGCCGCCGAGGCGCGGGAGCGCGGGAGGGCCCTGATGGAACCCGACGACGACCTCAAGATGCCCCTTGGCCAGAAGATCGTCATTCTCGCCGTCGTGGGCGTCGCCGCCGTCTGGCTCGCCATCACCATCCTCGGATAGGAGGACCACGTGTCTCTCACCGATCGCACCAAGCCCACCGACGTCTGCCTGAACACCGATCTCTACGAGCTCACGATGGCTCAGGGGTTCTGGGAGGCCGGTCTTGCCGACGGGGAGGCCTGCTTCAACGCCTTCTTCCGCGACAACCCCTTTGACGGGGGCTATGCCGTCTGCTGCGGCACCGGCCAGCTCGCCGACCTCGTGGAGAACTTCATCTTCGAGGACGACGACATCGAGTATCTGGCGGGCATCCAGGCGCCCGGTGGCGGCCCCATGTTCAAGCCGGGCTTTCTCGAGTACCTTCGCAACCACCGCCTGGACCTGACGATTCATGCGGTCCCCGAGGGGCAGGTCGTCTTTGGTCGCGAGCCCATGGTGCGCGTAGAGGGCCCGGTCATCGACTGCCAGCTCATCGAGACCGCCCTTCTCAACCTCGTGAACTTCCAGACGCTCGTCGCCACCAAGACGGCGCGCGTCGTGCGCGCGGCGGAGGGCCATCCCGTCTCTGACTTCGGCCTGCGCCGTGCCCAGGGCCCGGACGGCGGCCTCGCGGTGGCGCGGGCCTCCTACATCGCCGGCGCCTCTTCCACGTCGAACGTCCTTGCGGGCAAGATCTACGGCATCCCCGTCTTTGGAACGCACGCGCACTCGTGGGTCATGGCGTTCCCGAGCGAGCTCGAGGCCTTCCGCGCCTTTGCCAAGTCCAGCCCCAAGAACTGCGTGCTCCTGCTCGACACCTATGACGTGCACCAGGGAATCCGGAACGCCATCACCGTGGCCAAGGAGATGGAGGCCGCCGGCGAGCGGCTCTCCGCCGTGCGCCTTGACTCCGGCGACCTCGCGCGCCTCTCCAAGGAGGCCCGTGCCGCCTTTGACGAGGCCGGCCTGCCCTACGTCAAGATCTCCGTCTCCAACGACCTCGACGAGTACACCATCCAGTCGCTCTTTGCCCAGGGGGCGCCGATCGACTCCTTCGGCGTGGGCACCAAGCTTGCCACGTGCGACCCGCAACCCTCGCTCGGCGGCGTCTACAAGCTCTCCGCCGTGCGTCGCCAGAAGGGCGAGCCCTGGACGCCCGTGATCAAGCTCTCGGAGCAGTCCTACAAGCGCACCGTTCCGGGCGTCCAGCACGTGCTGCGCTACTACGACCAGGCCGGCCGCCCGACCGCGGACATGCTCGTCGTCGACGAGGTCGCTCGCCCCGGCGTGGCACGCGAGATGGTCGACATCCTCGATCCCTACCTCACCCACCGCCTCTCCGGCGAGCCCGAGGAACTTCTCGTCAAGCTCGTCGAGCACGGCAGGCGCGCTGGCGAGCCCGAGGGCATCGAAGCGGCGCGCGAGCGCTGCAAGGAGGCCGTCATGCGCCTCGACCCGGCCGTCGCCCGCTTCCTGAACCCCCAGACCTATCCCGTGGGGCTCGAGCTCGGTCTTGCCGAGCTTCGCAGCAGGCTCGCCCTCGAGGAGCGCAGCGAGAGCGGCAGGCCCACGGCATAGGCCCGCGCGAGGCGCGTCGCGTCTCTGCTACACTCAACCAGCTAAAGCTTTACCGTACGGCGCCTGCGCCATGAGAGGGAGATAAGATGCCCGAGAAGATCGTCGAGCTTGTCCGTGCCGCCATCGCTGCTGCCCAGGAGGCGGGTCAGCTGCCGGAATTCGAGGTCGGGGACCTTGGGTTCGAGCGTCCCGCGGACCCCTCGAACGGCGACTGGAGCTCGACCGTGGCCATGCGCTCGGCCAAGCTCGCGCACCGCGCGCCGCGCCAGATCGCGGACGCCATCGTCTCCCACCTTCCCGAGGACCCCTCCGTCGACCACGTCGAGGTCGCCGGCCCCGGCTTCATCAACTTCTATCTTGCCACCGCCTCGGCCAACGAGGTCTTCCGCACGGTGCGTGAGCAGGGCGCCGACTTCGCTCGCTCCAACATGGGCGCGGGGACCAAGGTGCAGGTCGAGTTTGTCTCCGCGAACCCGGTCGGCCCGCTTCACATCGGACACGGTCGTTGGGTTGCGATCGGGGACTCCCTCTGCCGCGTCTTCGAGCACGTTGGCTACGACGTGGAGCGCGAGTACTACGTCAACGACCACGGCTCTCAGATGGATGTCTTCGGCCATTCGATCTCCATGCGCTACCAGCAGTTGCTCTCCGTGATGGGGGAGCGCGGCGTCTCCCTCGACGACGCCCGCGAGGTTCTTCTCGCCGATCGCGAGGCCTTCGTGGCGGATGAGGGTGACGAGCGCCCCGAGACCCACCCGCTCACGGATGCCTTCAACGAGGCCCTGGGCGGCAACGCCTACGGCGGCGACTACATCGTCGACATTGCCGCGCGCTTTGTGGCCGAGGACGGCGACAGGTGGCTCTCGACCTCCGAGGACGAGCGCATGGCGGAGTTCCGCGAGCGCGCCTACCTCTGGATGCTCGACTCCATCCGCGGCACCTGCCACGAGGCGCGCTGCGACTTTGACGTCTGGTTCTCCGAGCGCAGCCTCTACGTGAAGGGCGAGGACGGCACCTCGGCCGTTGACCGTGCGCTGGCCGCGCTGGACGAGATGGGTCACCTCTACCGTGACGAGGCGGGCGCCCTGTGGTTCCGCTCCACGACCTTCGGTGACGACAAGGACCGCGTTCTCATCAAGACCAACGGCGAGTACACCTACTTCGCCTCCGACGTTGCCTACCACTGGAACAAGTTCCAGCGCGTGGACCACGTGATCGACATCTGGGGCGCCGACCACCACGGCTACATCCAGCGTGTCCAGTCCGCCTGCGAGGCCCTCGGCTATCCCACGCAGTTCGAGGTCCTTCTCGGCCAGCTTGTGAACCTGCTGCGTGACGGCAACCCCGTGCGCATGTCCAAGCGCAAGGGCACGATGGTCACCTTTGACGAGCTCCTTGCCGAGGTGGGCGCCGACGCCACGCGCTACACCCTCATCTCCAAGTCCTCCAACCAGATGATCGACTTTGACATCGAGCGCGTGAAGCGCCAGGACAACACCAACCCGGTCTATTACGTTCAGTACGCGCACGCACGCATCTGCTCGATCCTTCGTCGCGGGGCGGACGTGAGCGTCGAGGAGGCGGCAGGGCTTGGAATGGACGAGGTCGCGCGTCGCGCCGTTGGCGACGCCTATGACCTTGGCCTGCTCACCGACCCCTCCGAGGCCGCGCTCGCACGCAAGATCGGCGAGCTTCCTAGCCTCGTGGAGAGCTGCGCTCGCGACCGCGCCCCGTTCCGCCTCACGCATTATGCCGAGGAGCTCGCCGGCGAGTTCCACTCCTTCTACGCCGCCTGCCAGGTGCTCCCCGGAAAGGGCCGTCCTCTTGACGAGGGGGTCTCCAAGGCTCGACTCGCGGCCTGCGATGCGGCTCGTCGCGTGCTCGCCTTGGTGCTCGAGCTCATCGGCGTTTCCGCTCCGCAGAGCATGTAGGAGTCGCGGCCGCGGGCGACGTGTGCGTCTTTTATAATAGTTCGTCGTTTTTCAGCTTGGTATCGATTACATCATGTATACTCCTCGCTGCTTAAGGACTTTTGGCCCCGTTAACGGGGAAGCGGCAGAAGAGATGGGGGCTTGAACTTGGACCTCAGGGAATACATGTCCGTTCGCAGGGCATACAACATCGTCCGCCAGATGGTCGTCTCCGGCGAGAGGCTTACGTTCGAGGAGTTTGCGATCATCAGCCACCTCGGAAACTCGGGTGTCCCGATGAGGACCTCCGACATCGCCGAGTATCAGGGGTCTCTGCGCCCCACGATGACCCATCGCACCAACCACCTCGAGTCCCTCGGCCTCATCGAGCGCTGCGAGGGTTCCGAGGACCGCAGGAACGTCGTCTGCTCCATCTCCGACCTCGGGCGCGAGCGCGCTCTGGAGCTCGCCCGCCTCACGTGCGCGCAGATTCCCACCGGCAGGCCTCTCTCCCGCACCACCCCGGAGCGCGTCCTCAAGTACGTCGATGCCATGGGCTCGTACTTCTGCAAGGCCGGCGAGCTCGTCCTTCTGGCGCTCTTTGCCTCCGAGGAGGACTCCTCCACGATCATGGGTCTCGTCGACGCGCTCGGCCTGCTCCAGCCCACGGTTTCCATGTCCGTCGCATCCCTTGCCGACCAGGGGCTCGTCACCCGCGAGCGCTCCGGTTCTGGAGCCCACACCACGAGCGTGAGCCTCACCGAGGACGGCATGGCCCTCGCCGGTGAGATTGCCGGGCACATCGAGGACATCGTCGTTCGCCGGAAGCCCCGCGGCTCCGAATAGCCAGCATCAGCGCCCCGGTCGCTCAGCCGACCGGGGCTTTTCTTTACATGACGCCCGTGCATGCTATACTTGCCCCTGTCGGCACCAGTTGCCGCAACCATCTTTAGTTATTTTGTTTGAGTCGCGCCCAGATTCCGGGAGAACCTTGATTCTCTTGTGCACCGTCTTGCCAAGATGCGTGGGCGCGCAACTTAACTGAGAGGTAGAAAACATATGACCGACGACGTTGCCAACGTCACCCCCAGCGCCGAGGCCTCTCCCGCGCAGTCGACGGAGGAGGCCCCCAAGCCCCGACGCAAGCGGCGCACCAAGGCCGAGATCGAGGCGGATCGCGCGAAGGAGGCCGAGTCCCGCTCCGCTGACTCCGAGGGTTCGGAGCCTGCGCCCCCGAAGAGGAGGAGGGGCCGTCCTCGCAAGACCGAGCAGGCCTCCTCTTCCGAGAGCGTCGAGGCGGGTGCCCCCTCGACCGAGGCCGAGGCCGAGGTAGGTTTCCCGTCTGAGACCAGCGCTGACGCGCCCGCGCCCCGGCGTCGTCGCGGGCGTCCCCGCAAGGCTGATAGGGGAGAGACCGAGGCCCCGGCGACGGGCGACGAGATGACGAAGGCGACTGACGCCGCGACCGTTGCGAGCTCAGAGCCCGCCCCCGCTCCCGTGCAGACGCTTGCCGAGGGTTCGGAGGAGCCTGCGGCGCAGCAGGGGGACGCCCCCCGTGCCTCGAGGAGGCATCGCAGGGCCGAGCGAGCCGGGTCGGCTCCCGCCGCCCCCGCATCCGGACAGGCGAAGGGCCAGCCTCGCCGCCAGAACGGCCAGCAGGGTCGCCGTCGTGGGCGTCACCAGCAGGACTTCTCCGCAGAGCCCTCCGTGTCCCGCGAGGAGCTCGCCGAGCTCAAGGTCGCCGACCTTCGCGCCAAGGCGGCGGAGCTCGGAGTCGAGTATGCGGGCGTCCGCAAGGGCGAGCTCGTCGAGTCCGTCTACGAGGCTGCGGCGCGAGCCGAGGGCTTCCGTCCGATCGAGGGCATCCTCGAGATCGGAAACGAGGGCTACGGCTGGATACGCACGGGCAACTACATGGAGGGCGATGACGACGCCTTCGTTCATCAGCAGCTCATTCGCTCCCTGGGCCTGCGCCCGGGTGACAAGGTCTCGGGAACCGTCGGGCCCGGCCGCGCCGGAGGGAAGTACCCGCCGCTCCAGAGCGTGATCTCGGTCAACGGAAACACGACGGACAACCTCAAGTCCCGCCCCCGGTTCAGGGACCTCACGCCCGTGTTCCCCAACGAGCGCCTCGTCATGGAGTGCGGCAAGGACTCGATCACGGGTCGCGCCATCGATCTTGTCTCACCGATCGGCAAGGGGCAGCGCGGCCTCATCGTGAGCCCCCCCAAGGCGGGCAAGACCACGGTGCTCAAGAAGATTTGCCAGTCCATCGCCTCCAACAACCCCGAGGTCCATCTCTTCTGCCTGCTCGTCGACGAGCGCCCCGAAGAGGTCACGGACATGCAGCGCTCCATCAAGGGCGAGGTCGTTGCCTCGACCTTCGACATGCCGGCAGACAACCACACTCGCGTTTCCGAGCTCGTCATCGAACACGCCAAGCGTCTCGTCGAGCTCGGGGAGGACGTCGTGGTGGTCCTCGACTCCATCACGCGTCTCGCGCGCGCCTACAACCTGGCGGCGCCCGCATCTGGCCGCATCCTTTCGGGCGGCGTCGACTCCGCGGCGCTCTACCCGCCCAAGAAGTTCCTTGGCGCCGCGCGCAACATCGAGAACGGCGGCTCGCTCACGATCATCGCCTCCGCGCTCGTGGACACCGGCTCCAAGATGGACGAGGTCATCTTCGAGGAGTTCAAGGGCACCGGCAACATGGAGCTCAAGCTCGACCGCGAGCTTGCCGACAAGCGCATCTTCCCCGCGATCGACCCCGTCTCCTCCGGCACGCGCAACGAGGACCTGCTGATCCCCGGCGACTACCAGCCGCTCGTCTGGGGCATTCGCCGCGTTCTCGCCAACATGAACAACGTCGAGCGCGCCGCCCGCGCTCTGGTGAACGGACTCAAGAGCACGGACAACAACCGCGAGTTCCTCATCAAGAGCGCCAAGAAGGCCCAGCAGTCCGACTACATCGCCTAGGAGGCCCACGACTCTCGACCTTGGGCGCCCGTCCGAGAGAGACCAGATCAGCCCGGCGCACGGGAAGCGACGTCAGTCGCAGGCCCGCGCGCCGGGTTTTTCTCAGAGTGCCTGTCCA
The DNA here is from genome assembly GCA_949287905.1 of uncultured Olsenella sp. Classification (GTDB taxonomy): domain Bacteria; phylum Actinomycetota; class Coriobacteriia; order Coriobacteriales; family Atopobiaceae; genus Thermophilibacter. The sequence continues at coordinate 7,852 of CASEHX010000006.1, read as the reverse complement.
GGAGCCGTGGTCGTGAGCGAGGGACCCGCGCCCTTCTCCGGTTCACTCCTGGGGAGTGGGGGGTGAACGGAAGTTGAGGGGCGCTGACTGGAAATAAAGTCTGAGACTTGTCAGAGGGCGAGAGTAGCGGGTATATTAGGAAGGCCGAGCAATCGGCTCAAAGGTCACGGCACACGAAGATGAAACGCAGCCCACGCCGTTGACGAATCGCCCCCGTATCGGGTGTCTTCTTCAACAGAGGCTCGCTTTCTCTTCGGTTCTGAGGGGAGCGAGAATTTCATGAGTGCAAGAAGAAATCCTGCGACAGTCGCCGGTCTTGGCGTCGCGGCTTCACTTGTGCTTCCCGTTACGGCTCAGGCCGTCTCGCTCTCGGCCATCCTCGAGGAGACGTTCTCCAACCCCGTTACTACCTTCGGCGTTGGCATTGCCGGTGGCGCGGCCATGGCCGTTCTCGTTGGCCTCGCCGTTTCCGCTGCCCGCCGTCAGGACGACGACCCCGAGCCTCCTGACGAGAAGCCCTCGTATGCCCCTCGCCACCTCCGTCCAGTGGAGGATCGAGTTGAGTCTGACGAGGCGTCCGGTGACTCCGAGGAGGCTCCCGCCAAGGAGAAGGGGAGCCACGCCGCCTCCGGCTACGAGGACATCGCCCAGAACTATGTGGGTCGCGCCTCGTTCAGGGACCGCATGGCGCGTCGTGCCGCAGGCGTTGCGGCGACGCTGCGCGAGAGGCTCGACCGCAACATGATGGAGGGCCTGCCCGTCATCGAGCGCGCCGACGGCTCCGTGGGCGACGTCGGAACCACGTGGTGGCGTCAGGCGGTCGGCGAGGTGCCGATCGTCGAGGGCAACGGGTTCGCCAAGGTCGGCGACCGCCTCGCCATTCGCTCTGACTTCACGCAGAGCGATCGCGAGCGCCTCGTCACCTCCGGTCGCAACGTCGGGGCGATCGCCTCTCGCGTCGCCTACGTTGACGAGGGCGCCTATCCCGAGATGAGGACCGTCGAGGACCTCGACAACTCCGATGCCTGGGAGCGTGCGCTGAGGTCCCTCGACGAGAAGATCGCCGCCGTCGCGCCCCCGCAGGACCCGATCGGCTTCATCGACAGCGCCGGCGGAGCCGACTCGCTCGACGAGCCCGACAACCTCGAGCCCCAGACGGCGTTCATCCACTTCAAGGCTCCGGGCGGACACCCCGAGGTCGTCGACACCAACTCTTACGTCGACTTCCTCATCGAGGACGAGTTCTCCAGGAACACCTCCAAGGCCGTCCGCAGGACTTCGAGGAGGTTCCTGCGCGTTCTCGAGGGCGGCTCTCCGCACGCCAGGCATGACGATTCTGACTCCACGTCCACCACGTACGTCGGCAAGCACTTCTCGCTTCCCATGGCTGCCGAGGCGTGATGAGGCACGCAGATCCCGACTCGGCGCGACGGTCCAGCCTTCTCCTCTGGACCGTCGCGTTCTTCTTGTGGGTCGCCTTCATCTGGGGGCACTCCCTCATCCAGGGGCCGCAGTCCACGCTCGAGAGCGACGCCGTCGTTTCTGTCTTCGACTCGCTCTTCTGCGCGCTCGGAATCAGCGACCCCGAGGTCATGACCATGGTCGTGCGAAAGGGCGCTCACGTCATGGAGTATGCGGTCCTCGGGTTTCTTGCGAGGGGCATGCTGTGCGCCCGTCTCGCGGAGCGGGGGAGGCCCATCCTTCCCGCGGGGCTTCTCGTCGCCCTGGTCCCCGCGCTCGACGAGTGCCTGCAGCTCTTTGTCCCCGGGCGCTCAGGCGCCGTCTCCGATGTCTGCATCGATCTTCTCGGCGTGTGCCTCGGGGCGTTTCTCGGGTGGCTGTGGTCCCGTCTGATTTGCAGATAGGGTTTCGCATTGCGTCCAAACCGTTACAGATGGCTTAACAATTTCTACACATGCGTGACGTGCCGTCTCTCCCGGGCTAGCCTAGTCACAAATTCTTCCCCAGGTACGGGGAAGCGACGGGAGGAGAAAGACATGTTTGAGAACGTTTCCAGGCGTCAGTTCGTTGGAGGGTCCGCTGCGGCGCTGGCTGCCCTCGGCCTCGTTGGCTGCGGCGGCAACGGCGGCGACAGCAACGGCGGCTCCGAGGGCGGCAACATCAAGGTCGGCATCATGGGCCCGCACTCCGGTGACAACGCCCAGTACGGCCTTGCCTGCCTGAACGGCGCCCAGCTGTACTTCGATCAGCTCAACGAGGACGGCGGCATCAACGGCAAGCAGGTCGAGACCTTCGTGTACGACGAGAAGGGCGACGCCACCGAGGCCGTCAACGCCTACAACAGCCTCGTCCAGAACGATGGCGTGACCGGCATCGTCGGTGACGTCACCACGATCCCCTCGATCGCCGTGGCCCAGGCCTCCGTGGCCGACAACATGCCCTGCGTGACCCCGTCCGCCACGGCGGCCGACGTCGTCACCTACGGCACCAACACGTTCCGCGCCTGCGTCACCGACCCGGTTCAGGGCGTCGTCATGGCCGACTTTGCCGCCAAGCAGGGCTACAAGAACGTCGCCACCCTCTACAAGACCGGCGACGACTACAATGAGGGCGTCAACAAGGCCTTCTGCGAGGAGGCCGAGTCCCTGGGCATCACGATCACCACGCAGGAGTCCTACTCCGACGGCGACGTCGACTTCAACACCCAGATCACCAACATCCTCGCCACCAACCCGGATGCCATCCTGCTGCCCAACTACTACAACGAGGACGGCATGATCGTCACCCAGGCGCGCCAGCAGGGCTACGAGAAGGTCTTCCTCGGCGTGGACGGCTGGTCCGGCATCTACGGCGGCTCCGAGAACTACGCCGATGCGGCCGACCTCCACGACTGCTACTACTGCTGCGCCTTCTCCGCCTCCAACGAGTCTGAGGTCACCAAGCAGTTCATCGAGGACTATGAGGCTGCCTACGACGAGACGCCCACCAACTTCTGCGCTCTTGGCTATGACGCCGCCATGGTCCTCGCGGCTGGCCTCACCGCTGCCGAGGAGGCCGGTCTCGAGCCCGGCTCCGACGACTACAAGCAGGCCGTCATCGACGGCATCTTTGCCAGCACCGTCGACGGCGTCACCGGCTCCATCTCCTACGAGGACAACGGCGACCCGGTCAAGTCCTCCCTCATCATCACCTTTGCCGAGGACGGCTCCGAGGTGACCTTCGACACCATCGAGGCCTAACCTCGAGTCGCCGGACCCATGGGTCCTCCCGGGGCATCGGGCGCGAGCCCGATGCCCCTTTCACGGTAGGTCGGCGAGGGGAGGGTCTTCTCGTCCCGCTCGCCCGAGTAGTTATGAGAGGAAGTGTCAGCTTGGACATTTTCCTGTCGCAAGTCCTCAACGGCCTGCAGCTCGGAAGCATCTACGCGCTCGTCGCCCTTGGATACACGATGGTGTACGGCATCATCCTGCTCCTCAACTTTGCCCACGGCGACATCATCATGGTCGGCGCGTACGTCTCCTGGCTCGTCATGGCTCAGCTCGGACTCAATCCCATCGTCGCCATCATCCTTTCCGTGGCGGCATGCACCCTCATGGGCGTGCTCATCGACAAGGTGGCCTACGCGCCGCTGCGCAACGCGCCGAGGCTCTCGATCCTCATCACTGCCATCGGCGTCTCGTACTTCCTTGAGAACGGCGCCCAGCTCGTCTTTGGCGCCGACCCCAAGGTCGTGCCCGCGTTCACCGATGTTTCGACGATCAAGCTCGGCGGCATCGCGCTCTCGTTCCCGGCCGTGGTGACCGTCCTCGTGACCGTCGTCGCCACCGTCGCGCTCACGCTGCTCGTTCAGAAGAGCAAGCTCGGCAAGGCCATGCGCGCTGTCTCAGAGGACATGGGTGCCGCACGCCTCATGGGCATCAATGTCAACTCCACGATCTCGTTCACCTTTGCCGTGGGCTCCGCGCTCGCCGGTATCGGCGCCGTGCTCTATGCGATGGCGTACACCCAGGCTTCCCCGACCATGGGCATGATGCTCGGAACCAAGGCCTTCGTCGCCGCGGTTCTCGGCGGCATCGGCTCCATTCCCGGCGCCGTCGTGGGCGGTCTCATCGTCGGCTTTGCCGAGATGATCGTCACCTGGTTCGGTCTGTCCGTCTGGAAGGACGCCGTGGTCTTTCTTCTGCTCATCGTCGTTCTCATCGTCAAGCCAACGGGTATCTTTGGCAAGACGATGAGCGAGAAGGTCTAGGGGGTGCGAGCATGGAGGAAGAGATCATGAACAAGAAGCGCCCCATCATCTCCGCCGGTGGCCGCGGTACCGGGACGGCGGCGAAGAGACATCTCCCGATGGCCGCACGCTACGCGATCAACGCCGTTCTCGTACTCGCCGTGCTCGTCCTCGGCGAGCTCATGATCGACGGCGGCGCCATCACGCGCTATCAGTCCACGGTTCTCGAGCAGGTCGGCGTCTACATCATCCTCGCCGTCTCGCTCAACATCGCGACGGGCTACCTCGGCCAGCTTCCGCTCGGGCACGCGGGCTTCATGTCCGTCGGCGCCTACGGGTGCGCCATCTTCGTCATGCGCATGGGCGACCTGCTCGGGGTTGGCATGCGCGACTTCACCACGGGCGCGCCGCTCGCGATAGTCATCGTCATCGCGGGACTCGTCTTCGGTGGTCTCTGCGCGGCCGTTGCCGGCGTCATCATCGGCATTCCGGCGCTGCGTCTCAAGGGTGACTACCTGGCCATCATCACGCTCGCCTTCGCCGAGATCATTCGTGTCGTGATGCTCAACATCGACAGCGTGCTCGGCTTCACGCTCACGCGTGGCGCAAAGGGCCTCACGGGAATTCCGGGATACTCGAGCTTCCTGCTCGTCTTTGGGTGCGTCGCCCTGGTGTGCTTCCTCATCCACACGATGATGAAGTCCCGCCACGGTCGCGCCATCCTCGCCATTCGCGACAACGAGATCGCGGCCGAGGCCTCGGGCGTGAACACCACGTACTACAAGACGCTCGCCTTCGTCACCTCCGCGTTCTTCGCCGGTGTGGCGGGCGGCCTCTACGCAGGTTGCATCGGCGTTCTCCAGCCGGCGTACTTTGGCTTCATGAAGTCCATCGAGATTCTGGTCATGGTGGTTCTCGGCGGCATGGGCTCCATGCTCGGCTCCGCCCTCTCCGCCACGGTCCTCACCATCCTGCCCGAGGCGCTGCGCGCCTTCTCCGAGTACCGCATGATCGCCTACGCGGTCGTGCTCATCCTCGTGATGATCTTCCGCCCGCAGGGCCTTCTCGGCTCCTACGACTTCTCGCTCTCCCGCATCATCGAGCGCGTCATGAACCGAGACTTCCCCTGGAAGAAGAAGCCCGTCTCGGACGATGAGGCGGGGAAGGAGGTGAGCGCCGATGTCGAGCGATAAGAAGAAGCACCGTCCCGTGCTCGTTCAGGTGGAGACGCCCAACCTCATTCCTGAGCGCGACCTTGGCTCCATCCCGGTCCTTCAGGCCGAGCACCTGGGCATCGACTTCGGTGGACTCACCGCCGTGGACGACTTCAACATCGCCATGGGTCGCACGGAGATCTCCGGCCTGATCGGTCCAAACGGTGCCGGCAAGACCACGATCTTCAACCTGCTCACGAACGTCTACAAGCCCACGCGCGGCACGGTCCTCATCGATGGGTACGACACGGCCGGCAAGTCCGTGGCCGAGGTCAACCGGATGGGCATCGCCCGCACGTTCCAGAACATCCGTCTCTTCTCCAAGATGACGGTGGAGCAGAACGTGCTCGTGGGCTTTGGCAACACCATGAAGACGCATCTGATCACCGACATGCTGCGCCTTCCCGGCCACTGGAAGCAGGAGGCCGAGTTCCACGATCGCGCGCTCGAGCTCCTCGACATCTTCGACATGCGCAGGTACGCGGACACGCAGGCCGGAAACCTCCCGTACGGCGCGCAGCGCCGCCTCGAGATCCTTCGCGCCCTTGCGACGGGTCCCAAGGTGCTGCTCCTTGACGAGCCCGCCGCCGGCATGAACCCGGCGGAGACCGAGGAGCTGATGGAGAACATCCAGAAGATCCGCGACGAGTTCCAGATCGCCATCCTGCTCATCGAGCACGACATGTCGCTCGTCATGGGCGTATGCGAGGTCGTGGGCGTGCTCGACTACGGCAAGATCATCGCCAAGGGCACCCCGGAGCAGATCCAGAACGATCCGCGCGTCATCGAGGCCTACCTCGGCAAGCAGGAGGTGAAGTAGGATGTCTCTTCTCTCCGTAAAGGACCTGCACGTCTCCTACGGTGCGATCAAGGCCGTGCGCGGCATCTCCTTCGACATCAACGAGGGTGAGATCGTGACGCTCATCGGCGCCAACGGCGCGGGCAAGTCCACCACGCTCAACACCGTGGCGGGACTCATCAAGCCGGAGTCCGGGTCCGTCGAGTTTGACGGGCAGTCGGTCGTGGGACTTCAGGCGCACAAGGTCGTCCAGCGCGGGCTTGCGCTCTGCCCCGAGGGCAGGCGCGTCTTCACGCAGATGAGCGTTTCAGAGAACCTCGAGATGGGCGGCTACACCAGATCCGAGGCCGAGAACAAGGAGACGCTCGAGAAGGTGTACGCGCACTTCCCCCGCCTCAAGGAGCGTCGCACGCAGGTTGCGGGCACCCTCTCAGGCGGCGAGCAGCAGATGCTCGCGATGGGTCGCGCGCTCATGAGCCGCCCGCGCCTGCTCATGCTCGACGAGCCCTCCATGGGACTTGCACCCATTCTCGTCCAGGAGATCTTCGAGATTGTCAAGCAGCTCAACGAGGCCGGTACCACGATCCTTCTCGTCGAGCAGAACGCCAACATGGCGCTCTCCATCGCGGACCGCGCCTACGTCCTCGAGATCGGCACCATCAAGAAGACCGGCACGGGTGCCGAGCTCCTTGTTGATGACGACGTTAGGAAGGCCTACCTCGGCGGATGATCTCCGTCGATCGTGGCGTCAGGCGGCGGCGGACCAACTCCTCCCGGGTCCGCCGCCGTTTTCTTGTGAGCAGAGACGGTGCGGCTAGCGGACCTCGATGGTTGTCGTCCGCGATGTGGACGCTCGCCTTGTGGCCGCCGCCCGACAGGCATCGGGCGCCCACGACGTCGTCGAAGTCGCGCGCGTCCGTGGGGTCAACGGTCACGCAGAGCTCGCCCCGCAGGTCGCGGCGCCGCGGGTCGCGTGAGAGCTCGCCGGACACGTCCGCCACGATCTTCTCGGCCTGCTGCGCCCCATGGCTTCCTCCCCTCGGGCTCAACGCCCCAGTTGTCTTTGGGTCTACCTACTCAGCTTCCCATCCTTGAAAGATGGCAAGGAAGTTCGATGGAAGGCTTGGGCAGCCGCACGAAACATGGCTCGTCTCATCGCGGGGCGGCACCCCGCTTGACGGTTCGGGCCTCGTCTCAGGGCGGGGCGCCGCCCCGCTTGGCGGTTCGGGCCTCGTCTCAGGGGACCCGGCCGTTTGGCTTGACGAATAGGGGCTCGTCTCAGCCCACGCGCCGTTTTGGACTGAGACAAGCCCCTTTTCGTCAAGCGAGAAGCCCGTCATCCTGAGACGAGCCCTCTTTCGTCAAGCGAGAAGCCCGTCACCCTGAGACGAGCCCCCTTTCGTCAAGCGGATGCCGCACCAGCCTGAGACGAGCCCCCATTCATAGCGCCACAGAAGGGCGGCGACAAGAACGAGCCTGACCGAGCGCCCCAACGGAGAGAGAGGCCCTCGGTTCATCGTAGAGAAGTTTCGCGAAGCGCACTTCTCGAAGATGAACCGGGGGCCTCCCGGATGGAACTCAGGTCAGGCTCTTAGAACTTGGCGCCGCACTTCTTGCACACGCGGACCTTGTTGCCCTTGTCGTCGACGT
>CASEHX010000005.1 GCA_949287905.1 uncultured Olsenella sp. | reverse complement strand
CGGGCGGACACGGGTGGGCGCTGGCGGCCGGACCATGCGCCCGGCGCGTGCGGGCGGCACGTGTGCCCGGCGCGGGGAATTAACACGCACAGTTTGCAATGTGCGTTATTTTTACCTGCGGATATGCGAAATCAAAACAAACCGTGCGCGTTAATCCCCAAGGGGGGACTTGCGAGAAGGACAACGTCGCGGCAAAAAGAAAGGGACCCTTGCGGGTCCCCGAAAGTGCAATGGCGGGATGTAAGGGACTCGAACCCTCGACCTCCGACGTGACAGGCCGGCGCTCTAACCAGCTGAGCTAACACCCCGTTCGCCTTGCGCAAGGGCTATTCTGTCATACCCGAATAGCCGTGGCAAGGCCCAATCTCAAAAAAGTTTGAGAAGCGCCTCTGAGCAGCGGCTCGTACGCAAAACCTACACGAGCGAGACGTCCGTGGTGCTGCCGGAATCGTCCGTGACCCGCAGCGTGGTGCCGTCGAGCTCGACGGTGTCGATGCTGCCCGAGCCTCCCACCGCGTTGCCGTCGGAGCCCACGACATACGTGACGCCGGAGAGGTGCCCGCCGATCACGTAGCACACCACGTCCCAGCCGTCCTCCCGGTTCTCGGGAATCAGGATGGTCTCGGCAGAGCGCAGGAGCGCCACCGGCGTGCCCTCGATCTCAAAGAGCGTGTCCCCGGAGGCGTTTGCCAGGCCCCAGGCTCCGCCCTCGCCCTGGTGCAGCGAATAGGCCTCGCCGGCGTAGCTCACGCTGCCGTCGACGCCGGCCTGCTCCTGGGCGGCGTTGTGCGCCTCCTGCTGCTCCATGAGCTCCTGCTCGGCGGCCGTGGGGCGCAGGTTCTGCTCGTTCTGGTGGTTCTCGGGCTCGGCGGCAGGAAAGAGCAGCGAGGTGACGAGCGTCCCCAGGGCAAAGACCACCGCAAGGGCGAGAATCGCCGCGATCACGATAAGGACAACGTTCCTCGTGCTGCGAGGCGGGCCCACCTGGGGGCCGACCTCCTCCGGGTGCCGCTTGGCGTAGCGGGCCTCGGCGTTCTTGCGCGCACGGTCGGCCGCCTCGGCGGCGTTCTTGCGCGTTGTCACGCGCGCCCCCTGACCGGCGCGGATGGTCGTGATCTCGTCGGACTCGCTGGCAAGCCCGTCCGTCTTCGCCGAGCCGGACGACCTGAAGAGCCTTCTCCGGGCGCCGCCCGCCTCGCGCGAGGCGCGCCGCCTCTCGTTTCCAGTTCCCATAGCAGCCCCCTTGCTAGAGCTCGCGACGCGCCTCGATGGCGCGGCCGAGCGTCACCTCATCAGCGTACTCCAGATCCCCGCCAACGGGCAGCCCGCTCGCCAGGCGAGAAACACGAACGTCAAGAGGCCGAATCACCCTCGCAAGATACGTCGCCGTGGTCTCGCCCTCCACATCCGGGTTGGTGGCGAGAATCACCTCTCCGACCTCGTCGTCCGCAAGGCGCGAGAGCAGCTCCCTCACGTGGAGCTGCTCCGGCCCGATCTTGTCCATGGGCGAGATGACCCCGCCAAGCACATGGTAGAGACCGTGATAGCTGCCCGTTCGCTCGATGGCGCTCACGTCGCGCGGCTCGGAGACCACGCAGATCGTGCTGCGGTCCCGCGTGGCGTCGGCGCACACGTCGCAGGTGTCCCGCGTGGCGTAGCTAAAGCACACGGGGCAGAAGTGAACCTGCTGCTTGACGTCGAGAATAGCGGCGGCAAGCCTGCGCGCCTCGTCGACGTCGGCCTCGAGCAGGTAGTATGCGATGCGCTGAGCGGACTTGGGCCCAACGCCGGGCAGGCGGCCCAGCTCGTCGAGAAGCCGCTGGAGCGCCCGGCCGTCGTTCAGGTTTGTCTCCATCGCGCGAGTTAGAACAGGCCGGGGATGCCCAGGCCGCCGGTGACGGAGCTCACCTGCTGGTTGGCCGCCTCCCCCGCGGACTCGAGCGCATCGTTGACCGCGGCGAGGATGAGGTCCTGCAGCATCTCCACGTCATCGGGATCGACCGCGGCGGGATCGATCGTGAGGGAGGTGATGCGCATGTCGCCCGTGGCGGTGACCTTGACCGCCCCGCCGCCGGCGCTCGTGGAGACCTCGAGCTCGGACACCTTCTGCTGGGCCTCGATGAGCTGCTGCTGCATCTTGCGGGCCTGCGCGATCATCTGGTTGCGGTTCATGCCGCCCATGTTGAAGCCTTTTGCCATGACTTTTTCCTTTCGTCTTGAATATCGAGAAGCGCCTGGAGCAGAGACTCACTCGGCGTCTTCGTCATCCTCGCTGTCGTCCACGGGCTCGTCGATGTAGCCCGCATCTGCATCCGCCCCCTCCTCGCGTGAGAGCTCCGCGGCGGCCTCCTCGTCGGAGGTTGCCTCCGCGGGCTCCACCTCAACGCTCAGCGGGCTGCCGAGGCTCGAGGCGGAGAGCATGGCGACGATGTCGGCAAACTCCGCGGACAGAGGGGCGCCCGAGGGGGCGGTGCCGGGCTGCGCGGGTGCGGGAGCCGGCTCCGGCGCAGG
>CASEHX010000004.1 GCA_949287905.1 uncultured Olsenella sp. | reverse complement strand
GAAAGGGAGGCTCCCCCGCACCTGACGGGGGAGCCTCCCTCTTTGCCTTGAGCTCTTTTCTAGAGGCAGAAGCCCGGAAGGACCGCGAGCGGCTGCGCCGTGTTGCGGGTCCAGTAGGGGTTTCCGTCCGGGGAAACCGAAGCGTAGCCGTCGAGCCCGGTTATGTCCACTGAGCGCGTCCACCAGTACTGGCCGTCCGACAGCGCGAGGGAGCCATAGCTCATGGAGTTGATCCCCTGGTCGGAGAAGAGCTGGTACTGCTCTCCCTCGGACGTGTAGACGCCGTAGAGCGAGCTTCCGGAGACGGGCTCGCCCGCAAGCTCCGAGAACGAGGGGAGCCACAGGGTCTCGGTCGTCTCCTCCTGAGAGCCGCCCCGCGTGTTGGACGTCTTGGTCACCGGGACGATGGCCTCGGCCAGCTCCTCGGGGAGCTCGTCGAGAAGATCCTCGTTGAGCCAGGAGAACAGGGAGGTCTCCCCCCACGCCGGCGTCTCGCCGCTGGGATCGATGGCGAGGTTGGTCACCGGCTCCTGGGCAATGAAGGAGATGCCCGCGACGCCAGAGCCGTCCGCGCGGGAGTCCTGGCGGAAGCCGGCGATGGCAACGGAGACCACCGTGCCGTCAGCCAGCTCGAGGTCCTTCGTCTGCGTGCCGTCGAGCGAGCCGTCGCTGGCACAGAGGTTGTAGTTCTGGGCGAGCTCCTCGGCGTCCTCGTCGGTGTCGGCAGAGGCGATCAGCTCGGAAATCTGCGAGAGCTCCTCCCAGGAATAGTCCGCGACCGTGGCACGCGCCTCGGGTGCGTCCTCGGGCATGCCCTCCTCCTCGACGTCATCCTCCCCGATGGGCTCGATGCTGCCGTCCGAGGGCGGCTGCACCTTGGGCGCCTCCTCGGGTGCGGGCGAGAAGGGACCGATCCAGCTCGTGGCAAGACCGGCGAGAAGCACCACGATGATCACCGCGACCGCGAGCATCACGCCGGCGAAGGCCAGCTCGGGGCCCTTGAGGGAATGGAGGTGACCCTGAAGGAACGCGATGGGGGAGGATGCGGGCTTGGGGGCGGGCTCGGGCTCGCTTGAGCCACCCGCGCCGACGGCGTCCAGGTCGAGACCGTCCTTGGCGTCGGTCGCCGCGGCGGAGACTCGCTCCGTGTTGAGCGCGGCGGTGACGTCCGCATCCTCGAGGGCCTCGTCATTCTCGATGTCGTCAGAGGCGTCGTCCTCGGCAGCCTCGTCCTCGACGGGCGTCTGCTCGACGGCAGGGACCTCGACGGTGCGCCTCTCGACTACCGCCTCCTCATCGGCCTCGTCCTTCTCGGAGACCTCGACGACCGGCTCCTCGGGCTCGTCATCCGCGGGCTCGTCAACCGGCTGCTCAGGCTCGGACCCCTCCTCGGGCTCAGCGGCCTGCTCCTCGGGGGAGACCTCCTCGTCGGACTCGTCTTCCTGCGCCTCGTCCGTTGCCGGACGCGCCTCCTCGTCGGCCGGCTCCGGGGCCTCGTCGGTCTTTGCCTCAGGCTCCTCGGCCTCGGCAACCGACGGCTCGCCCTCCGCGGTCACCGGGGAGTCGTCGCGAATCTCCTCGGAAGCGGCAGGCGCGTCCGTGGGGGCGGACTCGATTTCCTCCGCAGCGACCTCCTCGGCCACAGCCTCGTCCTCGGGGACGGCCTTCTCGGCGCGAGAGGCCTTGTCGATGCGGTCGGCAAACGGGAAGACAAAGCCCCTCTCCGCACGCTCCGCCCGCTCGGCGGTCTCGGGGGAGATCTGCATCACGCGGCGCTCGCCTCGGGCAGACGCCGAGCGCATGGCCTTGGGCTCAAACTTGTACGCGCGCGGGGGCGGCGCGATGGGAACGAGGGGCACCGCGCCTGCGGCGAGCGGGTCAAGCGGCTCCTCAAGCCGGTGGGGCTCCGGCACGTCCTCAATGGGCGCGCCACATGCGAAGCAGAACCGAGCGCGCTTGGGAAGCTCCTCCCCGCATTTCTTGCACTTCATCGACGGTCCTCTCGAAATTGGTTGCATCCATCAAATTAACACGTATCTCAACTTCTCGCGAGGGTCATTCGCAACCTTCGTCCAAAGACCCATCCGCAACGCCCCTACTCGTCCTCCACGACCTGCACCGGCGTGAAGGATGTGGTCACCTGGCCCCTCAGCTCCTCCTGGACCGTCTCGTCGATGCCCGTGATCGTACACGAGAAGTTGACCCCCGTCGCCGACTGGGTCTTTCGCCAGACGAACGTCATGAACGGGGTCACCCCTCCGGTGGGCTTGAGAAAGCCAAAGAGCCCAGACTGCTGCATGTTGCCGTTCTCGTCCACGTGCACGTTCACGTGATAGACGACGGTGTCGATGCTGGGGTTGAGAAGCGCGTTGACCGAGAGTGCCGTTGCCTGCACCTGCGAGGCCGAGAGGCATTCCAGCGCGCTCGAGGAGGTGGAGTCGACGACGGTCACCTCGATGCGCCCCGTGTTCTCGTCCGCCTCCTGCACGGAGAAGTCCTCGGGGAACTGGGTGAATCCGTCGCCCCACTCGACGCCGCCGCGCAGGGCATCGGCCACGCTCCTCACGCTCGCCGTCTCGGCGAGGTTGGCCGTGTTCATGCGACGAACGATGCCAAACACCACCTGCGCCGACACGATCAGGACGAGAAAGACCAGCACGAAGGTCACGGCCGTGCGCGTGATCACCTTGTTGACGTCTGAGCCCGAGGGGTCCTCCCCGGAGAGCGGGTCAACCTCGAGGGAGACGCCCTTCTCCTTGCGGTGTGCCCGCTGGCGACGAGCGCGCTCCTCGTCGGAGTGGCCGGTGTGGTCGACCGTCGAGAACAGCTGCTCCGCCTCGTCGGCGGAGAGCGCCCCGCGCTGGACGCGCGCCTTCGCGTGCCTGTTGAACATACCCACTCTTCCCGCCCGCGGCGGAGCGCGGGCATCGGACGGAGAATGTACCGAAACCTGCGAAAGTATACCGCTGAGAAGAACGGGCGGCCTGCGGGCGCTGTGGGAGCCTGAAACGTTCACAAGGCTGGTCGAGGCGGGTCTTATGACGGCGGGGTCCCGACGGGCTTAGGGTCTGCAGTGGCGACGAGCTCGGGGTCCGCAATGACGGCACGCTTAGGATCTGGCGCGGTTGGAGGGTTGGGATGAAGGCGCGCTTAGGGTTCGGCGCCGCTGGAGGGTCGCAGCGCCAAAACGCTTAAGGTTCGGCGCCGTTGGAGGGCTGGGACGGCAACGCGCTTAAGGTTCGGCGCCGTTGGAGGGTCGCAGCGCCAAAACGCTTAAGTGTTGTGTGCCATGACGTTGTTTACGCCCACGATGCGCGACATGGGCGGGAGGCCCCCGCAGGCGCTGTGCGGACGCCCCCAATTGTAGTGCTCGACGAAGGCGGGCAGGGCCTCGGCCCGCTCCTCCTCGCTCGACCACGCCCGCCCGTACTGCCACTCCTGGGCGATGGTGCGGTTCATGCGCTCGACCTTGCCGTTCTGCCAGGGGCTGTAGGGCCTCGTGTACCTGTGCGCCACGCCGCGGCCGGAGAGGGCGTCGTTGAACTCGCGCGAGCGGTACCCGGGCCCGTTGTCGGTCATCACGCGCTCGACGCGCACGCCCATGGCGGCGAAGGAGGCCAGGCAGCGCAGGGCGAAGGCCGCGCAGGTGGCGCCGCGCTCGTCGCCCAGCAGCTCGGCGTACGCCACGCGGCTGCGGTCGTCGACCGCCACGTGCAGGCACGCCCACCCGGCCCCCGAGCCCCTCGGCGCCGAGGAGGGGTCGGCCCTCCAGCCGCCGCCCTCGGGTATCCTCGCCACCCTCTTGACGTCGACGTGGAGGAGCTCGCCGGGGCGCTCCCGCTCGTAGCGCACGGGCGCGGCGGGGCCCCGCCGGCGCGGCTCCCCCGTGACGCGATCGACGTCCGCGAGCCGCGGCAGCCCGCGCCTGGCCACGATCCTCGCGCAGGTGCGCGCGGGCACGCCCGTCTCCGCGGCGAGGGCGAGGGGCGCGAGCAGCATCGAGGAGCGCGCCTCGCAGACGCGGTCCTCGACGTCGGGCGGCGTGAGCCTCGCGAGCCTGCGCGGCCTGCTCGGGCGGTCGGACATCGGCTCGCCGCGCCTGGCGCGGGCGAGCCACTTCGAGGCGGTCTGGCGGCTCACGCCCATCTGGCGGGAGACGTCGGAGACGCGCTCGCCGCCGGCGACCCGCGAGACGAGCGTCTCGCGGCCCCTCGGCGTGAGCCTTGCGTTAGGATGCTGTGACATGGGAGGGCCCCCTCGGCTGCAGATCTAGGCAATCCACAGCATGCGGGAGCCCTCCCTATTTGTCACCCGTCAGACGTAAACAACGTGTCGGCACACAACACTTAAGGTTCGGCGCGGTTGGAGGGCGAGAAAAGCAGGCGGGGCGCAAATGCCCTCCAATAGCCGCAAATCCTAAGCGCTTCTCGCCGCGCGCCCTCCAATGGCCGCAAACGCTAAGCGCTTCTCGCCGTGCGCCCTCCAATGGCCGCAAACGCTAAGCGCTTCTCGAGAAAAGCCCTCCAATGGCAGCCATCGTTAAGCGCCAAGACACCCCGCGCGCCCGCACGGCGACTAGGCAAACTGCATCTCGTAGTAGCGCGCGTAGGTACCGCCGCGGGCAAGAAGCTCCTCGTGCGTCCCCCGCTCGACCACGCGGCCGCCCTCGATGGTGACGATCTCGTCCGCACGGCGGATCGTGGAGAGCCGATGCGCGATGACGAGCGTGGTGCGGCCGCGCGAGAGCTCCTCGAGCGACTCCTGGACGGCCTGCTCGGACTCGTTGTCCAACGCGGAGGTTGCCTCGTCAAAGATCAGGATCGGCGGGTTCTTGAGAAAGACGCGCGCAATGGCGATGCGCTGCTTCTGGCCGCCGGAGAGGTGACTGCCGCGCTCGCCGACCTCGGTCTCGTAGCCGTCGGGCAGGCTCTCCACGAAGTCGGCGATGTTGGCGCGACGCGCGGCCAGGCGGATCTCCGCCGCCGTGGCATCGGGACAGCCGTAGGCGATGTTCTCGGCGATGGTGCCGTCGAAGAGGTACACGTCCTGCTGGACCAGGCCGATGGACTCGCGCAGGCTCTTCTGCGTGACGTCGCGCACGTCCTGCCCGTCGATGGTGATGGACCCGGCATCCACGTCATAGAAGCGCGGCAGCAGGGCGCAGGTGGTGGACTTGCCGCCGCCCGAGGGGCCCACGAGCGCGATGGTCTCGCCGGGGCGAATGTCCAGCGTGAGGCCGCGTATGACCTCGTCGTCCTTCTCGCCGGGCGTATCCGGGTAGGCAAAGTGGACGTTGTCGTAGCGAATGGCGCCCTCGCTCACGCGCAGCGGGCGAGCGTTCGGGCGGTCGAGGATCTGCGGCTGCTCGTCCAGCACCTCGCAGAAGCGCCGGAAGCCGGCGATGGCCTTCTGGAAGGTCTCGGTGAAGTCCAGGATCTGCGTGATGGGCGCGGTGAAGAGCGAGATGTAGAGGGCATAGGTGGCGAGGTCGGCCGCCTCCATCCGCCCACGCGCGATGAGCCAACCGCCGAGAACCACCACCACGGTGTTGAGCGCGCCCATCATGACAGCGATCGCAGCCTGGTAGCGGCCCATGGCGCGATACATGCGCGTCTTGGAGTCCAGGTAGGCGTTGTTGCTCGCACGGAACTTCTCGCTCTCCGCGTCCTCCGCGGCAAAGCCCTTTACCACGCGCATGCCGCCGAGCGCGTCCTCCAGGCGGGAGTTCACGCCGGAGATGCGCACGCGGTTCTCGGTGTAGACCTCGCGCATCCGCACGTTTGCCCACACGTTGTAGGCAACGAGCAGGCAGGCGATGAGGGCAAGCGCGGCCGTGAGCGGCACGTTGATCGTGGCGAGGATGACAAAGCTGCCGATGATCTCCACGATGCCGATGAGCAGGAACTCCGGGCCGTGATGGGCCGCCTCGGAGATGTCAAAGAGGTCCGAGACCAGGCGGCTCATGAGGTCGCCGGAGCGATTGCGGTCAAAGAACGAGAAGCTCTGGCGCACGTAGGCGTCGAAGAGGTCCTCGCGCATGCGGCTCTCCATGCGCGCGCCCATGACGTGGCCCCAGAAGATGACGAAGTAGCGGCAGACGAAGCGCAGCGCGTACATGGCCACGAGGCCGACGGCGATGTAGACGAGCACGCCGAGGATGGCGTCCGGCCCCTCGGTGAACAGGCCTCCCGCCAGCCCGCGCAGGATCTGGGGAAACGCAAGGTCCACGGCGGCGACCGTGACGGCCGCGATGATGTCTATGACAAAGAGGTGAAGCTGGCCCTTGTAGTAGGTGAGAAAGCGGCGGAACATTGCGGGCTCCCGGGTTGGTGCGTAACGTGCGCAGACAAGGGTAGCACGGCGGGCGGGGCATTCTGGCGCGCGGGCTGGGCCGCGGGGGGGTGCTCGGCGAGCCGCAGGGCGGCGGACACGGGGGGCGCTCGGAGGGCCGTGCGACAGCGGCAGCGAGGGCGCTCGGAGGGCCGCAGGGTAAAATAACACGCAGAATCGGACTTTTCCGAAAAACTCAACTGGAAATATAGATAGTTGTGCTTGATTCTGCGTGTTATTTTGCGTGGGCGGCGAGAAGGACGCGCGGCAGCGGCCGTCGGCCCTACTCCTCCGGCGCGAGACGGCTCATGACGGCATCGCAGATAAGGGCGCCCACAACGGTCTTGGCGTCCTCGATGCGACCGTCGAGCACCGCGTCGATGAGCTCGCTGAGCGGGACGAGGTCCACGTTGATGAACTCGTCGGCATCGGGGTCGGAGCGGGAGAAGGTGATGCCAGTGGCCATGTAGATGTGGATGAGCTCGTCACAGAAGCCGTCAGAGCTGGCGATGGTCGTGAGAAACGCGATCTTCTCGGCGGACATGCCCGTCTCCTCGAGAAGCTCGCGTCCGGCGCACTCGAGCGGGTCCTCGCCCGGCGAGAGCTTGCCGGCGGGAAGCTCGACCGTCACTCGGCCAAGAGCGGTGCGGTACTGGCGCACGAGGCAGATGCGGCCGTCCTCGGTGAGGGCGACGATGGCCACGGCTCCGGGATGGCGGACCACGTCGCGGATGGCAACGCGCCCGTCGGGCAGCTCCACGCGCAGGCGGTCGACGTTGAAGATGCGTCCCGTCCAGGCAACGTCCTCGGTGAGCGGGCGCTCGGCGAGGGCGGCGTCTCTCGGGTCGTCATCCCCGAGGACGAGCCCGCGCTCCTCGGGGGCGCCGGAGAAGTGGTCGAGGCTCGAGCGATCGCCGTCATAGGTGAAGGCCTGGACGGACTCGAGCATGTCGTCAACGGCGTCCGCGCGCTGGCTCTTGTCGGCATCGGACATGGGTCCTCCTGCAGCGTTGGTTTTGTTCGATAGTGCTGACCTGTGAGAGTACTGTAATCCAAGTGTACCGGTTGCAATGCGACAATCGCGTCGACCAATCTCTCGACCACGCTGCACAATCTGACCACGTTCTGTTCGATGTCGACCAAGCGTTGGCTCACATGAACGTATAATCAACGTTCGCCAAAATCGGATTCCTTTACCTGCGAAACTGGGGGACGAACATGGGCATCACGAAGAGAGAGGTCGCCGATCAGCTGGGCGTTGCCAAGCAGACCGTGGTCAACTACATCGACAAGCTCGGCCTTGCGCCGGAGCACGTGACCCGCATCGGAAAGACCGACATCCTCGACAACTTTGCCGTCTCCGCCCTGGCGGACGCGCTCGGCAAGAACATTCCCGCACGCGCGCCGCAGGAGGAGAAGAAAAAGGAGGTCGTGGCCGACGCCCAGGACTCCGTTATCGCCGCCCTCAACGGCCGCATCGCCGACCTCAAGGAGCAGAACGCCCGTCTCGTCGCAGAGATCGCGGACATGCGCTCCGCTCACGAGCGCGAGCTGAGCGACCTGCGCAACCAGCTCGCGAGCGCAAACGATCGCGCGGCGCGCCTCGCCGATCGCGTGGCCGGCATCGCCGAGCGTCAGCAGGCCATCGCCGCGCTCCCCTGGTGGCGTCGCGGCGTCTTTGCCACCAAGCTCCTCGGCTCCGGGCAGGACTAGCCCGCAGAGCGCCCGACGCAAAAGGCAATCCCCCGACTTTTGCACGAGCGCCCAAGAAGCTCGGTCTGTTTGACATCACATATCCGCTGGTAAACAAAGCGCCCCGCTCTTATCGCTTGGCGAGAAGAGCGGGGCACTCGTACATACGTCAGATTTCGCGCGGGCGTGGGGCGGGCGCGGGGCGGCTCGCTACCGCTTGATGGCGCGCATGCCGATGTCGCTGCGATAGGTCTTGCCCTCGAAGTCGATGAGCTCGCAGGCGGCGTAGGCCTGCGCGCGGGCCTCCTCGAAGGTGGGCGCCACGGCCGTGACGTCGAGCACGCGGCCGCCGGCGGTGACGAGGGAGCCGTCCTCGGCGATGGCGGTACCAGCGTGGTAGACGGTCACGCCCTCAAGCTCCTCGGCACGCTCGATGCCGGTGATGACCTTGCCCTTCTCGTAGCTTCCGGGATAGCCCGCCGAGGTCAGCACCACCGAGACCGCCCAGTCGTCGTCCCAGGAGACCATGTCCTCGGAGAGGGTGCCGTTGTCGCAGGCCAGGAAGAGCTCCACGAGGTCGCCCTTGAGGCGCGGCAGCACGACCTGGGTCTCCGGGTCACCAAAGCGAGCGTTGAACTCCAGGACCTTGGGGCCCTCGGAGGTGAGCATGAAGCCACCGTAGAGGCATCCGGAGTAGGTGATGCCCTCCTCGGCGAGCTCGGCCACGACCTTGCGCTCAACGTCCACCATCGCGGCGAGCTGCTCGGCGGAGACCAGGTGCTCCGGGACGGGCGAGTAGACGCCCATGCCGCCGGTGTTGGGGCCCTTGTCACCGTCGAGGGCGCGCTTGTGGTCCTGAGCGGTGGCGAGCGGCACCACGGTCTTTCCGTCCGTGAGCGCGAGCAGCGAGCACTCGGGGCCGTCCAGGGTCTCCTCGACGACCACGGTGTTGCCCGCCTCGCCAAAGACGCCCGAGAAGCACTCGTGCACGCCGGCAAGGGCCTCGTCCAGCGTCTTGGCCACGATGACGCCCTTGCCCGCGGCCAGGCCGTCCGCCTTGATGACGATCGGGGCGCCCTCGCGGCGCACGTACTCGGCGCAGGGCTCCTCGTCGGTGAAGCTGCGGTAGGCGGCGGTGGGCACGCCGGCACGGCTCATGACCTGCTTGGCAAACTTCTTGGAGCCCTCCATCTGGGCGGCGTCGCCGTTGGGGCCAAAGCACGCGATGCCCGCAGAGCGCACGGCGTCGGCAACGCCCTCGACGAGCGGCGCCTCCGGGCCAATGACCACGAGACCGATCTCGTGGGCTCGCGCCCACTCGGCAACCGCGACCGGGGACTCGGCGTCAAGCCCCTCGACCTTCTCGGCCATGGCGTTCATGCCGCCGTTGCCCGGGGCCACGTAGAGGCGCCCGGCGCGGGGAGACTCCGCCAGCTTGGCGAGAAGCGCGTGCTCGCGCCCTCCGGAACCCAGAAGCAGGATGTCGATCTTGTTCATGGAACCTCCTTCCGTGCCCGTCCTTCACCCGGTGAGGACGAGCCCCTTTGATCAGTCTGCTATGTCGCGCCGATAGGCGCTCTCGGGGACAATGGCCACCGCAACGGAGCCGGCGCCCACGACCTCCTCCGTGACGGGGAGGGCGCGGACCGTTCCCAGGCAGGTTGACTCGACGCCCCCCTCTTCGAGCGCGCGCTCGACCATCCTGAGGGCGCGGGCGTTCCCATCTTCAACGAACGCGTGGAGGAGCGGGCCGTCGTTCGCAGAGACGGCCGCGGCGGCATGTGCCAGCCGATCGGAGAGGGCGGCAATGTCTATGTTGCGAGCGAGCTGCGTCACCTCGCCACCCGACACCAGGTAGAGCCCGCGCTCCCCGGTCACGCGCGTACGGATGGTCGCCGCGGCGCGGCCGATGAGCCCCGCCCGGCCGCGGCGGCGCCTGCGCGCCGCCTGCAGCGTCGAGGACACGGGTATGACGAGGAGCCGCACGTGGGCGGCAAGCGCCTGGAGCGCGTCCACGGAGTCCTCCAGCGAGGCCCCGTAGTAGCGATGGCGCGCAGCGCGGTCGATGAGCATGCCCGTCGCCGCAGAGGCGGAGCCGGAGTCCACGACGCGCACGTCGATGACATCGGCGCAGGCGGCAGCGGCCTCGCGGGCACATCCGATCAGCGGCGAGAAGGACGCGGCGGAGTGAATGGAGACGGCGCTCACATGGCCCCTCTCGGCAAGCCCCCGATACGTGCGCTCGAAGGCCTCCGAGCTGACCGACTCCAGATCCGTGAGCCGCACGGGCACGACCTGCGCCTTCTCGAGGAAGGAGAGGGGCAGGTCGCAGCTGGCGTCGCAGACGATCGCGAAGTCCTTCTCGGCCACGCGAGCCTCCCGACTAGTGCCAGTAGCGATCGATGGTCTGCTCGCGGTCGGGACCCACGGTGATGATGGAGACACGCACGCCGGCGAGCTGCTCGAGGAAGTCGATGTAGTCCTTGGCCTCGCGCGGGAGCTGGTAGAAGTTGCGGATGCCGGAGATGTCGCACTTCCAGCCGGGCAGGGTCTCGTAGACCGGCTTGGCGTGGTAGAAGACGCTCTGGTGCTCGGGGACGGTGCGATACTCCACGCCGTCGCACTCGTAGGCCACGCAGACCTTGATCTCGTCCAGGCAGCCGAGGACGTCGAGCTTGGTGATGGCGAGGTCGGTGAGGCCGTTCACGCGAGCGGCGTAGTTGACGACCACGGCGTCGTACCAGCCGCAGCGGCGCTTGCGGCCGGTGGTCACGCCGTACTCGTGGCCGACCTCGCCGAGCTTGTCGCCGATCTCGTCGAAGAGCTCCGTGGGGAACGGGCCCGAGCCCACGCGCGTGAGGTAGGCCTTGGCCACGCCGAGGACGCGCTGGATGTGCACGGGGCCAACGCCGGAGCCGGTGACGGCGCCGCCGGCGGTGCAGTTGGAGCTGGTCACGAACGGGTAGGTGCCGTGGTCGATGTCGAGCATCGTGGCCTGGGCGCCCTCGAAGAGGATGTTCTTGCCGCCCTCGATCTGCTCATTGAGGAAGAGGCTGCTCTCCACGATGTAGGGGCGGATGCGCTCGGCGTACGGGAGGTAGGTCTCGCAGATCTGCTCGACGGTGTAGGTGGGCAGCTCGTAGACCTTCTCGAGGATGGGGTTGGTGTAGGCCAGCGCGCTCTCGAGCTTCTCGCGGAAGATCTTCTCGTCCAGCATGTCCTGGATGCGCAGGCCCGTGCGGTTCATCTTGTCCATGTAGCAGGGGCCGACGCCGCGCTTGGTGGTGCCGATGAGGTTCTTGCCGAGCTTCTTCTCGTGCGCGCCGTCGAGGTCCTTGTGGTAGGGCATGACGATGTGCGCGTTGCCGGAAATCTTGAGGCGCTCTGCGGAGATGCCCTGCTCGGCGAGCATATCGACCTCGGAGAGAAGAATCTCGGGGTCCACGATGCAGCCGTTGCCGATCACGGGGTAGGTGCCCTCGTACATCACGCCGGAGGGAACCTGGTGAAGGGCCAGCTTCTTGCCGTTGGCGATGACGGTGTGGCCGGCGTTGGCGCCACCGGCGTAGCGGCAGACGACGTCAAAGTCGCCGGAGATGAGGTCGGTGACCTTGCCCTTGCCCTCGTCGCCCCACTGAGTTCCCACGAGCACTGATGCGGACATGTGCGCCCTTTCGTCGCGATTCACATACCTTGCCATTATACGGCAACGCGCGGCCCAGCCGCCGGCGGCGAGCGGCCCTCATAGTCTGGGTACTTTTCCTGCAACACCTTTGTGACGTCTCAACGGTCAAAATCTCTACCTGCGGCTTTGCGAACGAGTCGCTCGCGCCCGTGCAAGGCTCACCAGATTGAGCCCGGCCTCTGAACGATTGGGCCAGGCCTGCGCGAAGGTTGGGTACTTTTTTGCTGGCGCCTGAAGTACCACCGATGCAATCCCATTTTTCTACCTGCGGGTTTTCTTGCGCCTCCGAGCGAGCTACTCGAGGTGGAGCCAAAAAAGTACCCAACCTTTCTGAGGGGCAGGCAAGACGAGCTGTCACCGGCGTGGCAGCCTAGTCGTGGAAGCTGTCGACCTCCACGAACTTGGTGGAGCCGGGCAGGAAGGTGAGCGGGATGTCCGCGAGGGCGCCCGAGCGGTTCTTGGCGATGATGAACGTGGTCTCGTTCATGGCAGGACGATCCTCGCGCGCGGCCTCGTCCTCGTTCATCGAGCGGTCGAGAAGGGCGACGATGTCCGCGTCCTGCTCGATGGAGCCGGACTCGCGCAGGTCGGAGAGCTGCGGGCGCTTGCCCGTGCGGTTCTCGACGGTACGGTTGAGCTGGGAGAGGGCAACGACCGGCACGCCGAGGTCCTTGGCCATGATCTTGATACCGCGGCTCATCTCGGAGACCTCGGTCGCACGGCTGTCCGCGCGGCGCTGGCCGGCGGGAGGAGAGATGAGCTGCAGGTAGTCGATGATAATGAGGCCGAGCTTCTTGCCGTGCAGGATGCGGCGCGCCTTGGCGCGGATCTCGGTGACCGTGGTGCCGGGCGTGTCGTCGATCATGATGTCGAGCTGAGAGAGGTCGTTGGTTGCCTGGAGGATCTGCGGCCACTGCTCGTTGCGGATCCGGGCAGAGCGAATCTCCTGCAGGCCCACGCGCGCGTTGGCGGCGAGCAGGCGCTGCGCGATCTCCACCTTGGACATCTCGAGGGAGAACATGGCAACGCTCGCGCCTGCGAAGGCGGCGTTGGTCATGAGGTTGAGCGCGAAGGAGGTCTTTCCCACGCCGGGGCGCGCGCCGATGACGACCATCTGGCCGGGGCGCAGGCCCAGGAGGCACTCGTCGATCTTGGGGAAGCCCGTGGAGACGCCGAGCGCGCGGTCCTGGTTGGCGGCGTTGGCGCCCAGCTCCTCGTAGAGGTCCCCCATGATCTGCTCGAGGGTCTGCTCGCTCGAGCGAACGTCGCGGTTGGTCACGTCCAGCAGCAGGCGCTCGGCGCGGTCCACGACCTCCTTGGTGTCCTCGGGCGCGTCGAAGGCGAGCGCCGTGATCTGCGCGGAGGCGTTGATCATCTTGCGCAGCGTGGTGTCGCGGTGCAGCATCTCGATGTGACGCCGCCAGCCGACAAGGGCGAGCGAGTTGTTGCCCAGGCCCAGCAGGAAGCTGCGCCCTCCCACGCGCTCCAGCTCGCCCGTGCTCTTGAGGTAGTCGGCGAGGGAGATGGTGTCTATGGGGAGGTTCTTGTCGAACATCTCGCGCATCGCAACAAAGACCATGCGGTGCGAGGGAAGGTAGAAGTCATCAGGATCGAGCTCGATGAGGGACTCCTGGAGGACGTCCATGGAGACCATCATGGCCGAGAGGATGGACGCCTCCGCCTCGATGTCCTGGGGCATGGCCGCGCCGCTCTCCACCGTCATCCTTGTGGGGTTAACGTCGTAGTCGCTCATCGTGCGGGCCTCCTCCAAATCCAAAAGCGCGTTGGACCATTCTATCGCGAGGCCGCCCATGGCCAGTCGAGAAGCGCGGGGCGGCGCGAGAAGCCCTCAACCAGAGAAACACCGACTCGTGGGCATGCCTTCTGGTGTGCTGTCAAGGGGCCATTTTTGCCCGACGGCTCCTTCTACACCGAAGGCAGAATACCCTAGCCGCCTGAACGGCGGATTTGCTCCTTTTCTACGTTTTCGACAATTTTTGCGACAAGAGTTTCAGCAGGAATGAGCCTAGTTTTCTACATTTCAACATCGTTTTGCGACCTTGAGGAAGCCGGTCGAGAATGTATATAAAGGGGTGTATCAACAACAAAACCGCAGGTAAACGGTGGTATTACTATTCTAGACCACAGAAAACGCCCCGGGAGACCATCTCTCCCGGGGCGTTTCTTACACTAATCTGACCTGCGGTTATTGTAGAAATCCCCAGTTCAGAAACTTGCGCGTCGAAAACCGCCGAAACTACTCGGCAGCCTCCTCGGTGGCAACCTCGGCAACAGCCTCGGTCTCAGCCTCGGCGACCTCCTCGGCCACGGTCTCCTCGACAGCGGCCTCCTCGGTAACGCCCACGAGGACGTTGACCGTGGCGGTGATCTCACGGTAGAGGTTGATCTCGACGGCGTGCTTGCCGGAGGTCTTGATGTTGTTGCCGCGGCCGACGCGCTTGCGATCGACCTCGAGGCCAAGCTGGGCCTGAACGGCGTCGGCGATCTGGGCGGGGGTGACGGAGCCGAAGAGCTGGCCCTCCTCGCCGATCTTGGCGTCGACGGTCACCGACTTGCCATCGAGGGCGGCCTTGAGGGCCTCGGCGTTGGCGATGCGCTGCGCCTCGCGCTTCTCGATGTTGTGGCGGCGCTCCTCGAGCTGCTTGATGTTGCCCGGGGTGGCCGGCTGGGCGATCTTGTTGGGGAACAGGTAGTTCTCCGCGAAGCCCTGAGCGACGTCGACGACGTCGCCCTCGCCTCCCTTGCCCCGGAGCTCACTCAAAAGAATGACCTTCATGCGAAACTCCTTCGGTAGGTCGGATGCTCCGACCAGTGGTTTCCGGTCCGCGTACTAGCCGCGGTTGCGCCCGCCGCGGCTGGAGACCACGGGGACGGTGTAGGGGAGAAGCGCCATCTCACGGGCGCGCTTGATGGCAAGCGCGATGTCGTGCTGGTGCTGCGTGCAGGCGCCAGTGACGCGACGCGGCTTGATCTTGCCGCGGTCGGTCATGTACTTGCGGAGAAGCTGCACATCCTTGTAGTCGATGTACTCGGTCTCCTCCTTGCAGAACTGGCAGTACTTGCGACGCGGCTGGCGCTGAAAATCCTGCTTCTGCTGAGCCATGTCTTCTTGCCTTTCTGTTGGCGGCGCAAGGCCGCCGGGTGATTAGAACGGGATGTCCTCGTCGTAGACGTCGGTCGACGGCGGGGTCTGGACGGGCTGGGCGTAGCTCTGCTGCGGGGCCGCCGCGGGTGCGGAGAACGCAGGTCCCGGCTGCTGCACGGGAGCCGCACCGCTCCTCGAGGAGAGGAACTCCACCTCGTCGACGATGACCTCGAGCTTGCTGCGCTTCTGCCCCTCCTTGGTCTCCCAGGAGCTGTAGCGAAGCTTGCCCTCGATGGCAACCTTCGAACCCTTTGCGAGGAAGCGCGAGAGCGGTTCGGCGCGGGCGCCAAACACGACACAGTCGACGAAGTTGGGGTAGTCCTCCCACTCGCCGGACTGCGGGTTGCGACGACGGTCGTTCACGGCAACGCCGAACGAAAGGATCTGCGTGCCGCCGCCCGTCATGCGGAGCTCGGGGTCCCTCGTGAGGTTGCCCGAGATGTTAACCCTGTTGATGCTCATGGTCTTGCTCCCTCCTGCGGGCATAGCCCGCCTTCCACCTCTAGTCCTTGTCCGCGCGGCGCACGACCATGTGGCGCTTGACGGCATCGTTGATGCGCAGAACTCGGTCGAGCTCGGCGATCACCGTGGGATCTGCGTGGAAGTTGATGAGGATGTAGTCACCCTCCGTAAGGTCGTCGACCTCAAAGGCGAGCTTGCGCTTGCCCCAGTCCTCGACGCTGTCGACCTTGCCCGTCTCACCGAGAGCAACCTCGATGCGCTTCATGATGGCGGCGCGGGTCTCCTCGTTGCACGTGGGGTCGACAAAATACAGCAGTTCATAGGCCTTCATGTGTTTCACCTCCTCTGGGCTAGTGGCTCCGGGACCTGAAGGCATGCCCGGAGCAGGAAAGGTTCGGCGAAGCATCATACCATAGAACGCCTAGCTGCAAAAACCTTCCACGTCCCAACTACTCCCATGGTAGACGGCAGACATGACACGAAACTGCCGTCAGACGTCGCTCAGCTGCACAAAGCCAGGGCATCCCGAGGTCACGGCGTTTCTTGGAGAGAAGCCCTCTCGTGGGTGATGGGCTGGAGCACACAACATCTCCATGCGGGCGGCATGCCTGCAACCTAGAGTTCAGCGCGCTCGTCTCGCTCGCAGGAGTCATCGGAGCGTATCGGGCCGTCAGCGCCCTCGTCTGCCTGGTCGCGACCGCTCTCTTCGCAGGGGCTCTCAGAAGGAGCTGTCTCACCGCCCAGGTCCGGGGCGGATACGGGTCCGGAAGGGTCTTGGTACGGCGCGGGTCCCTCCTGGTGAGGCTCGTCCGTCGGCAGCGGGTCCTTCTCGCCTCCCCACTCCGAAAGGTTGAACTGACGGAACCACAGGCCAAGCGCCGTGTAGCCCAGAAGAGACATGATGACGGCCACCACGCTCGTCACCAGGAAGTACAGAACGAGGATCACGGCCGTGGACTCGAGGAACGCGGTCGTCATGTCAACGAGCATGCGCGCCCGCTCGGCATCCGTCATGAGGGTCCCGTAGAGCCCCACGTAGCCGGCGTGGCCGATCGCCTGGGGAACGATGGTGACCACCAGGGCGATCGACGCCAAAAGGCTCAGTCCAAACAGGATGCAGCAAAAGACCAGCAGGATGCCAAAGACGCGGAGAAGCCCGGCCGAGTCGCGCCTCGCGAGCTCCCAGACAGCCCTGGGGCGCAGACCGGCCGCCACCCTCTGATAGATCGTCGCCCGCATGGTGGCAACCATGATGATCAGGCCGAGAAACGCCGAGATAATCGACCAGCAAAGCGCGATCAGAGGACCGAGAATGGGCACGCAGGAGAGCAGTGCCGCAACGATCCCAAAGCAGAGCGCCCAGACAAGCGCCACCGCAAACGCCCTGAGACCACTTACGATGCACTCGCCGACCCTGATGTTCTTCTGCTTGGGGGACGATGCCACTCCCCATGCCGTGAGCCTGGCCCATTCGAGCGCGTAGCCAAGCACGCCAAGGGGCCCCACGATGGGCACGAACAGGGCCGCGCTCAGAAGGAGCACGGGCTTCAACCAGCCCCTGTCGCGGGTGAGCAGCACCCAGGATCGGGCGAAGTACCGATCGGGCAGAAATCCCTCGAGCTGGGCGTCGGTCATCATGGTCCCTTCTAGACGCGATCTCCCCTGTAGCGTACCCCAGCCCGAGGCCATTGGGGCGCTGAAGGGGCGTCGCCGCCGGGGCGAGACATGAAAAAACCGGCCCCGCGGGACCGGTTCGTTGGGTGCGATGGCGGAGGAGGAGGGATTCGAACCCTCGTACCCCCGAAGGGGTAAACGGTTTTCGAGACCGCCGCATTCAACCACTCTGCCACCCCTCCGAAGGGTGACGTGGCCCCTTGCGGGGCCACGGAACGTTCTGGCGGAGAGTCAGGGATTTGAACCCTGGAGACGCTTTAGGCGCCTACACGATTTCCAATCGTGCTCCTTCGGCCACTCGGACAACTCTCCTTGTAATGCTGCGTTGGCAAGTATAGCGTATGCGCCGGCGTTTGGAAAGACAGAATTCCGATGCGCGAAGAGGGGTGCAGACGGGGCTTAGTCCCTTCTGTGCGTTGGTGCATTGAGGGAACTTTGACTTTTGCACGAGCACAGAGAGACCTTCGGCGGCGAAGCTCCTATCTACGACGCATTTACCTGCACTTATTCGATGGTTGACTAGCATGGCCGCGATGCTGCTCGTGCATAAGTCAGAGTTTCTTGCCGAGCACGGCCGATGTGCAACAATAATCGCGCCCTGCCGAGAAACCCGAGGAGTCGCCGTGCCAGAGATCTTTGCGTCGCTCAGTCCCGAGCTTGTTGCCGTCTCCCTTCCCACATGGGTTGACCTTGCCTCCGTGGTGGTCGGCTCGGCCTCCGGCATCATGGTGGCACGGCGCAGGCACCTCGACGCCGTGGGGTTCGTGGGCCTCGCGCTTCTGTGCGGCCTGGGAGGCGGCCTCATCCGAGACATCATGATGCAGCGTGGTGGCGTCTACATGCTTGACTCCGCGTTCGCAATCCCCGCGAGCGCGGCAACCGGTATCGTGGCTTTTCTCTTCCCGCAGCCGCTCGATCGCGCGGGAAGACTCTTGGAGTGGTTGGACATCTCGGCTGTGGCGCTGTTTGCCTTGGTCGGTACCGACAAAGCTTTGGTCAATGGACTATTGCCTGCATCATGCCTGCTCATGGGGGTAATGACGGGCGTTGGCGGCGGCATGCTGCGAGACGTGTTCCTTGGAGAGGTGCCCCGTATTTTCCAGCGCTCCAACCTCTATGCCGTGTGTGCGCTCGCAGGGGCGGCAACCTACTGGTGCGCGGTGGTGCTTGGTTCAATGAACAAGTTCTGGGGAGCTCTCCTGTGCATCGTGGTCACCATTGGGCTGAGGCGATGGTCGCTCCACTACAACGTTCAGACCCCTGCCGACGTTGACCTAGGCCCGAGTGTGAGCAGGCCGGTGAGAAGGGCTGCGATGCTGGTGCGTGTGACGCGACGTCGCGCAAAGCGTCGATAGCGCTGTAAGAAGCGTATGAACGTACCGATGTAGTCGAACACGATACCGAGAAGATCGGCCCTGTCGGAGCACATTCTCTTGACGCCAGAATGACAGGTCAATGAGGGCACTGCCGGGAACGCACGGTTCTTTGATGGGTGGTACGGAATCTCCGCTCAAGTGAGATGCCAGTGGCTGGCCAGTGCATATGCGAGCCAAGGATGTTGTTCGATTGAACAACCGCTCTCTAATAAAAGGGGGCGCCCCGCTGCTGCGAGGCGCCCCCTTCTTGGAGCTGTATTCCGGCTTTGCCGGGGTTGGCGCTAGCGACGCCTGCGAGAAGCGACGAGGGCGCCGGCGCCGGCGAGTGCCGTGGCGAGGGCCGCGACCATGGAGGTCGGGTCGCCCGTCTGGGCGAGGTTGCCGCCGGAGGTGGAGCCACCGGTGGTGGACCCGCCGGGCTTGGTGGTGCCACCAGGCTTGGTGTCATCGCCAGGCTTCTGGTCGGTGCCAGGGTCGGTACCCGGGTCGGAGGGCTCGGCCTCGACGAGAGCGTCCATGGCGGCGTTCAGGGCCGCGGCTGCGGCGTCGACGACCTTCTGGTCGGTGGACTCGAGGGCAGCCTTCGCGTCGGCGAGGGCCTCCTCGACGGCGGCCCAGCTCTCGGCCGTGTAGTCGTCGGCCTTCAGGGCCTCGGCGGCCTCGATGGCGGCGCTCAGGGCGTCGTAGCTCGGCTTCTCAGGCTCGGGGCCGGGGCCGGGCTCCTCGGCCTTCTCCAGCGCCGCGACGGCGGCGTTCAGGGCGTCGGCG
>CASEHX010000003.1 GCA_949287905.1 uncultured Olsenella sp. | reverse complement strand
CTCCCGCAGGCGCCGCTAGCGCGCCGCCGGCCAGCACCGGCACATAGCACCGCCCGGGGCGGGTCGCAGCCAAGCGCTGCGGCCCGCCCCGCCCTTCTCGCCGGCTCCCTCGCCGCCCCCTCTCGCCTGCGCCTCTCCGCCGCCCTCCTCGTTGGCCCTCCCCGCGCTAACCCCGGCTTTTGCACGAGCGCCCGGCCCTTCTCGCCACCGCCCTCCCGTCGCCCCTCCCCGCGCGAACTCTGACTTTTGCACGAGCGGCCACGCCCAACAAATGGTCAATGGATGCATGTGCGCAGCTAGAGGGCTCGCGCGAAGTTGCGCATCGATTCCGGCGGCCCTTCCGCTCGTGCAAAAGTCAGACTTTCGGCGGAGAAGCCCCCCTGTGACACTCGGCTAGGACCCCTCTGTCACATGTGACACTCGGCTACGACCCCTTTGTCACGTGCGCGTGGTATTGCGTCGCCGATACCAGCAAAAACGCAAAGTCGCGCCCACGCGCTCATCACTACCGCTAACCGCTTTCACAACCTGAGGGATACCTGTATGCCCTAACGTAACTCTGTCTATGGTCACAATGGAGGGAGTATCTTGAAACGCAAAGTGAGAAGCCTGGCCGCTCTGCTCGCCTGTGCGTTTGCATTGGTGGTTGCCGCCATTGCAATCCCGGCTAGCGCAGCGACCGTCGCTGAGTACCAGATCTACCCCACGCCGCACGCCATTGAGTACGGCACCTCCGAGCAGACGCTTCGCACCACCGCGGACGTCGTCGTGGAGAAGGACATCGACGAGTACACCGTTGCCCGTCTTGAGGAGACGCTCGACCTCAAGGGCATGACGGCCAACTACGTTGACGAGATCCCCGCGGCCTCCGGCACCACGAGCCTCCTCGTGGGCGTCAAGGGCTCCGGCGGCGCTGTCGACAAGTACGTCGAGCAGCTCGTCTCCGAGGGCAAGCTCTCCTACACCGAGGGCCTCTTCGAGAAGATCGACGCCTACATGCTCGCATCCATCCCGGGCGAGGGCGGTGCCGACCAGATCATCGTGCTCGGCAAGGACACCGACGCGGCGTTCTATGGCCTCACCACGCTCTATCAGATCTTCCAGCAGCTCAACGGCGCCAAGCTCAGCGCCTTTGTCTGCTCCGACTACGCCGACGTTGCCACCCGTGGCTTCATCGAGGGCTACTACGGCAACCCCTGGAGCAACGAGGACCGCGCCGAGCTCATGACCTGGGGCGGCTACTATAAGCTCAACGGCTACTTCTACGCCCCCAAGAACGACCCCAAGCACAACTCCAACTGGCGTGAGCTCTACACCGAGGAGGAGCTCGAGACTCTCATCGAGCCGCTTGCCGAGGCTGGCAACGCCTCCAAGTGCCGCTACCTCTACGCGCTTCACCCCTTCATGTACAACCCCATCACGAGCGCCAACTACAGTGAGACGCTCCCCATCCTTCAGGAGAAGTTCGAGCAGGTCATCGACCACGGCGTCCGCCAGATCGCCATTCTCGCTGACGATGCCGCCAACCAGGGCAACGACCTCTACATCCAGCTCCTCGAGGACATGACCGAGTGGATCCACGAGATGCAGACCAAGACCGACGCGGACGGCAACCTGCTGTATCCCGGTCTCAAGGACACCATCGTCTTCATCCCGGTCAATTACTACGGCCAGGGCGAGGCCTGGTACGCCCAGCTGCCCGAGAACATCGAGGTCGGCAACACCGGCGGCCGCATCTGGGGCAAGGTTGAGAACTCCTTCCTCACCAACTTCAAGAACAACTCCGGCGGCAAGTCCCCGTTCATGTGGATCAACTGGCCGTGCTCCGACAACGACAAGGACGCCCTGCACATGGGCGGCCACAACAACTTCCTGGGCTCCGACGTCAAGCCCGGCGACGTCACCGGCGTGGTCCTGAACCCCATGCAGCAGGCCGAGCCTTCCAAGCAGGGCCTCTTCATGAACGCCGACTTCTCGTGGAACCTCTGGACCTCCACCGAGCACGCCGACCAGACCTGGGAAGACTCCTTCAGCTACATCGATCACAACTCTCCGATCGATAACAAGGGCTCCAACGCCCTGCGCGAGCTCTCCCGCCACATGCTCCGCATGTACGGCGGCGGCGCCACGTGGATCAACGGCGAGTCCTCCGCCATCCAGGAGGAGCTCACCGCCTTCCGCTCCGCCCTCACCGCCGGCACGGTCACGGCCGACCAGTGCGACGAGATGATCGCCATCTTTGAGGAGATCCAGCAGTACGCCGTGGACTACCGCAACAACGCGGGCACGGCCGAGATGCTCGAGCAGATGGATCCCTGGATCAGCACCTGGGACGACCTCACCGCTGCGGCCATCGTGGAGCTCGAGGCCGTCAAGGCCGACCTCTCCGGCGACACCTCCACGTTGCTCTCCAAGTACGCCGAGGGCTCCAGCCTGCTCGACGCGGCCGACAACCACAGCCTGTGGTACATGGACCACTATGAGTACGCTCGCGTGGGCAAGGCCTACATCTATCCCACGGTCACCGCTCTCAATGACTACGTTGCCGAGCGCGCCCAGCTCGTGTCCAACCCGGATGCGATGATTTGGAAGTTCATCACCAACCGTGAGGACACCCCCAACGGCAACACCGACACCCTCTTCGACGGTGACACCACCACGGGCGTCAGCTACCAGACCCCCAACCAGCTCACGGCCGGCACCTACTTTGGCTACGAGCAGAGCAAGCCGTTCGACCTCACCCGCTTCACGGTGACCTACAGCTCCGCCAACCCGTCCGACACGCTGCGCACCGGCAACCTCCAGGTGCTGCGCGAGGTGAACGGCGAGAAGGTCTGGGAGGACGTTGCGGGCACCGAGATTTCCAACAACCGCGACATCGTCCGCGACTTCACCGGCCTTGACGAGAGGGACGTCTATGGCGTCCGTCTCATCGCCACCGAGGCCAACTCCGGCAACTGCTGGCTCACGCTCCGCGAGATCGAGATCAACAAGGTCGACGGCGGCGAGGTCGAGGAGCCGACGGTCTACACCGGCACCGTGTCCTTCGAGAACATGGTCATTGCCGCCAACGCCGCGCAGAACTCCTCCGACAACAACGTCGAGACCGAGACGCACTATCGCAAGTCCGCCGAGGGCAGCGATCGCGACACCATCCCCGCGGGCGCCACGCTGATCGTCACCTTTGCCGAGGGCGGCGTGAACGCCAACAAGCTCACCTTTGCCCAGGGCACCACCTCCGCTGGTGACGTCATCGACTCCGGTGTCATTGAGTACCAGGTTGCCGGCAGTAGCGATTGGGTCAAGGCTGGCGACGTGACGTCGGCCAAGGAGCAGGAGTTCGTGCTCGACGAGGCCCAGCAGATCCAGGCCGTGCGCGTGGTGAACGGCGCCAACAAGAACGTGTGGTGGCGCGTGGCTGACCTCAACGCCTCTCTCGACACGGGCGCCGAGGCTCCCGCCGAGGTCTCCATCTCCACCAACATCCCGGTCTATCAGACCAACGGCATCGCCAACGCCGCCGACGGCAGTGACGAGACCAAGTTCTGGAGTGGCCGCGAGACTCGCGTTGACGACTACGTGATGCTTGCCTTTGGCGAGTCCAAGTACATCGACACCGTGCGCATGCTCCAGGGCTCCACTGACTGCATCGCCGCCGCTGACCTCTACTACACCACCGACGCCACCCCGACGGTGAACGGCAACTGGGTGAAGTGCGGGACCCTCGGCTCCGCCGCCGAGCAGGAGGTCTCGATCGACCGCGTCCAGGCCACCGGCATCAAGTTTGTGGTGACGCAGGGCAACGGCAACAAGTGGTTCCAGCTCTTCGAGCTCCAGGCATACGAGAAGTTCTCCTACACCAAGGACAACGTCTGGGCCAACTTTGACCTCGGCTCCGCTGACGTCTCCGCTCGCGTGGGCGACGGCAGCGTCGTGGGCGCTGGCAGCACCACGCTGAGCGCTGGCGACATCATCGCCATCGACCTCGGCTCCGTTCGTCGTGAGGTGAGCGTGTCGCCCGCCGAGGGCAGCGCCGCGCTTGTCTGCTCTCAGAACGGTCTCGAGTGGGTGGAGGCCGATGGCAGCGACATCACTGCACGCTACATTGGCTTCAAGGCCAGCACTGACGGCGTCGCCGTTAACATGGCTGATCTCTCGGCCACCTATCTCGACTCGCTTGACCCCACGGTCGAGAAGAGCGACCTCACCATCCCGGGCACCTACGTCGTTTCCAACATCTTCGACGGCGACCCCACCACCACGGCCAAGACCGGTAGTGGCCCCGCCGCGGCTGGCAAGGCGATCGTCTTTGACCTTGGCCAGGAGCGCACGATCAACACGATCGAGTACATGGTTCCCGACAGCACCTACGACTTCATCCGCAACGCCGTGATCGAGGTTGCGGATACGCCCGACGCGTCTGAGTGGACCAAGGTGCTTGACATCAACAGCGCCGAGATCGTCGAGGACAACGCCGATACCGCCGCTCTCACCGCTGCCGACGCAACCTGGATGAGCAGCTCCATGGAGTTCCCCAACGTCAAGTACGTGAGCAGCGCCGACCAGGACGATCTGGCCGACCTCAACGTGACTGGTCGCTACCTGCGCATCCGCTTCACGGGCAAGTACACCAACCGCTGGGTTGAGATCGGCGAGCTGCGCATCAACGGCGGCGAGTACGTCTCCACCTACGCCGGCGGTGACTTTGAGAGCACCGTCACTGAGCAGGAGGGCATGACGCCCGACCTCATGGTCGACGACAACCTCTCCACCGCGTGGGCGCCCCAGGCCGAGTCCACGGGCACGATGACCTATCACGTGTCCGAGCCGCTCACGGCCGACGGCACCGCCTACGAGGGCGTCCGCATCATCTCCCGCGGCAACCCGACGGGCGCCACGGTCAAGGCCGTTGTCTACACGGACGCCGCCTTCACCGAGA
The DNA here is from genome assembly GCA_949287905.1 of uncultured Olsenella sp. Taxonomy (GTDB): domain Bacteria; phylum Actinomycetota; class Coriobacteriia; order Coriobacteriales; family Atopobiaceae; genus Thermophilibacter. Next base: position 11,424 of record CASEHX010000003.1, on the reverse strand, counting down.
CGACCGAGGTCACGCTCGGCACGCTCGACCAGGTCTCCCAGGAGTTCCGCTTCGGCGAGCCTCTGAGCCTCACCCGCGCTGCCGCCCAGTACGCGGCCGTCAAGGACATCAAGATCGAGTGGACGGGCGAGACCGTCCCGCAGATCGCCGAGATCTATCTGCTCGACACCGTCCAGTCCGCAAACGTGACCGAGCTCAGCGCTCTTATCGCCGAGGCCAAGAAGGTTGACACGTCCACCTGGACGACCGACTCCGCCGCCGCCCTCGCCGATGCCATCGCCGCTGCCGAGAAGGGCGTCGCCAGCGCCGACTACCTCACGGCTGACGCCGTGTCCACGCTGGCCTCCGCGCTCGAGAACGCCATGAACGGTGGCGTGACCAAGTACACGGGCAACCTCCAGACCCTCGTTGACGAGGCCCTCACGGACGGCACGGGCTACACCACCTCCAGCTGGCAGGCCTATCAGGGCGCCGTCGCCGACGCTAAGGCCGCTCTCGAGGATGCCGACAACCTGTCTCAGGCCAAGGGTGAGGAGCTTGCCGCTGCCATCGAGGCCGCCGAGGCCGCCCTTGCCTACGACGCCACCGCCGCCGACCGCGCCGAGCAGGCCGTTGCCGACGTCGAGGCCGTCTACACCGAGGACAAGGCCGGCAACTACACCACCGGCTCCTGGAACGCCCTGACCGAGGCCGAGCAGGCCATCGAGGACCTCCTTGCTAAGGGTGCCACCCCCGCCGAGTTCACCAAGGCCACGCAGGATCTCTACGATGCCGTCAACGGCCTCGTGGACGTGACCGCCCTTGTCGCCGAGCGCGCGGCCTTTGAGGCCACCGACGGCGCGCTCTACACGGACGACTCCTACGCCGCCTACAAGAAGGCGTACGACGACTCCACCGAGCTTCTCGCCAGCGGCTCTGCCGACGAGGTTGCTGCCGCGGTGACCGCGCTCCAGAACGCCAAGGCCGGCCTTGAGCTCAAGACCGACGAGCCCGGTGTTGACCTCGACAAGGTCATCGCCGACGCCGAGGCCCTGAACAAGGACGACTACACCACCTCCAGCTGGGCCACGCTCCAGGCTGCGATTGACGCCGCCAAGGTCGATCACGACCCGGCGCAGGACGAGGCGCTTGCCAAGGCCATCACCGACGCCAAGACGGCGCTCGTGAACGTCGTGGCGCTCAAGAACGCCATCGCCGACGCCGAGGCCCTTGACACCACCGATAAGACCGAGGAGTCCGTCGCCAAGCTCGAGGCCGCCATCGCTGACGCCAAGGCGCTTCTCGAGGACGGCACCCAGGACGAGATCAACAATGCCGTGGCCGCGATTGACGCCGCGGTCAAGGGCCTGGTTACCGAGGGCGGCTCCGAGCAGCCCGGCGGCGACGACCAGAAGCCCGGCGACGACCAGAAGCCCGGCGATGACCAGAAGCCGGGCGATGACCAGAAGCCTGGCGACGATCAGAAGCCTGGCGACGACCAGAAGCCCGGCGACACGCAGAAGCCTGGCAGCGACACCCAGAAGCCGTCCACCGGTGGCGACTCCACGGTGCCCGCGACCAACGACCCGGCTCTGCCCGCCGTCACCGTTGCCATCGTCGCGATCATCCTCGTTGCCGTTGGCGTGGTCTTCTACGTGAGGAGCCGCAAGAACTAGCGCTTCTCGCCACACGCACTGCCCCCTGGACCGCCGAGCACCCCCACTCGGCGGTCCTTTTTTGCGGTGAGGCGCTCCTGATCGGCGCTTGACGATTCGCGGCTCGTCTCAGTCCTGGAGGCGGAAAACTTGACGATTTGAGCCTCGTCTCAGTCCTGGAGGCGGAATACTTGACGATTCGGGGCTCGTCTCAGCCCAAAACGCGCCCAATCCTGAGACGAGCCCGCTTTCGTCAAGCGAGAACCGCCTCCGCCCTGAGACGAGCCCACTTTCGTCAAGCGAGAACCGCCTCCGCCCTGAGACGAGCCCGCTTTCGTCAAGCGAGAACAGCGCCCGCCCTGAGACGAGCCCGCTTTCGTCAAGCCCGCGTCGCACGCCCCGCCGCCCTTCTCGCCAGCACCTGAAAGAAATCTACTATGGAGACACTTAGATTTACGTATAGCCCCCGCTCGAGCGGGAACAATACACACTGACTAACCTCAGACCCAGAAGGGGGCACATCATGAGACTCGACAAGTGGGCCGTCACGGCCCAGGAGGCGCTGCAGTCCGCGGTGGGCATCGCCACGGACGCCAGTGCCGGACAGGTACAGCCCGTACACTTGCTCAAGGCGCTTCTCGGCTCCGGGGAGCGCAACCTCAGCGCGATCATCGAGCGCGTTGGCGCGGACCCCGCGTCCATAGAGGCGCAGGTCGACCAGGCTATCGCGCGCCAGCCGCGCGTCTCTGGAGACACGTCGCAGATGGGCGCCGGCGCCGACCTCGTGCGCGTGGGCGATGCCGCGGAGAAGCTCGCGTCCAAGATGGGCGACTCCTACGTCACCTCGGAGCACCTGCTCTGCGCGCTCGCCGACAGCAAGGACGAGGCCGGCTCCATCCTCAAGGCCGCCGGCGTCACCGGCAAGCGCGTGAGCCAGGCCTACGAGGAGCTGCGCGCCGGCGAGCACGTCACCAGCCAGGATGCCAAGCCCCAGCTCAAGGCGCTCGAGCAGTACGGCCGCAACGTCACGGACCTCGCGCGCCAGGGCAAGCTCGATCCGGTGATCGGCCGCGTGGAGGAGATTCGCCGCACCATCCAGGTCCTCTCCCGCCGCACCAAGAACAACCCCGTGCTCATCGGCGAGCCCGGCGTGGGCAAGACCGCCATCGTCGAGGGCCTGGCCCAGCGCATCGTCAGTGGCGACGTCCCCTCCACCATCCGCGACAAGGACATCGTGGAGCTCGACATGTCCGCCCTCGTGGCCGGCGCCAAGTACCGCGGCGAGTTCGAGGACCGCCTCAAGTCCGTGCTCAAGGAGGTCCAGAACTCGGACGGCCGCATCATCCTCTTCATAGACGAGCTGCACACCATCGTGGGCGCGGGCGCCACCGAGGGCTCCATGGACGCCGGCAACATCCTCAAGCCCGCCCTCGCGCGCGGCACGCTGCATGCCATCGGCGCCACCACACTGGACGAGTACCGCAAGTACATCGAGAAGGACGCGGCGCTCGCCCGCCGCTTCCAGACCGTCATGGTCTCCGAGCCCACCGTGGAGGACACAATCTCCATCCTGCGTGGCCTCAAGGAGCGCTACGAGCAGCATCACCGCGTGCGCATCACGGACTCCGCGCTGGTCAGCGCCGCCGACCTCTCCAACCGCTACATCTCCGACCGCTTCCTGCCGGACAAGGCCATCGACCTTGTGGACGAGGCGGCGAGCCGCCTGCGCATGGAGCTGGACAGCATGCCGGCGGACATCGACGCCGTTGACCGCCAGCTCACGCAGATGCAGATCGAGGAGCAGGCCCTCATGAAGGAGGAGGACGCCGCCAGCAAGGAGCGCCTCGAGACCCTGCGCGGCGAGATCGCCACCACGCGCGAGAAGCTCGACGGCATGAAGGCCAACTGGGAGAACGAGAAGGGCGCGATCGACCGCGTGCAGGACCTCAAGTCGCGCATCGAGGACGCCCGCGTGGAGATGGAGCGCGTGACCCGCGAGGGCAACTACGCCCGCGCCTCCGAGCTGCGCTACTCCACGATCCCGGCGCTCCAGCACGAGTACGAGGAGGCGGAGGCCGCGCTCACCGCCAAGCAGGAGGCCGGCGGCCTGCTCAAGGAGGAGGTCACCTCGGAGGAGATCGCCGAGGTCGTGAGCTCATGGACCGGCGTGCCCGTCTCCAAGATGATGCAGGGCGAGATGGACAAGCTCAAGAACCTCGAGGCGGAGCTGCACCGTCGCGTGATCGGCCAGGACGAGGCCGTCTCTGCCGTGGCCGCCGCCGTGCGCCGCAGCCGCGCGGGCCTCTCCGACCCCAACCGCCCGATTGGCAGCTTCTTCTTCCTCGGCCCCACCGGCGTGGGCAAGACGGAGCTTGCCAAGGCGCTCGCGGAGAACCTCTTTGACGACGAGCGCGCGCTCGTGCGCATCGACATGTCCGAGTACATGGAGAAGTTCAGCGTGCAGCGCCTCATCGGCGCGCCCCCGGGATACGTGGGTTACGACGAGGGTGGCCAGCTCACCGAGGCCGTGCGCCGTCGCCCGTACTCCGTGATCCTCATGGACGAGATGGAGAAGGCGCACCCCGACGTCTTCAACATCCTGCTCCAGGTGCTTGATGACGGGCGCCTCACGGACGGCCAGGGCCGCGTGGTGAGCTTCAAGAACACGATCATCATCATGACGTCCAACGTGGGCAGCCAGTTCATTGCCGGGGCCAACGCCTCGAGCGACCCGGACGAGGTCCAGCGCGAGGTCAACAACGCCCTGCGCCAGACCTTCAAGCCGGAGTTCCTCAACCGCATCGACGACGTGGTGGTCTTCCACGCCCTCGGCCTCGAGGACATCGAGAGGATCGTGGACATCCAGCTCCGTGACGTTCGCGAGCGTCTGTCCCGCGACCGCATCCAGCTTGAGCTCACGCCTGCGGCCAAGCAGTCGCTCGCGCTCGACGGGCTCGACCCGGTCTACGGAGCGCGCCCGCTCAAGCGCCTCATCCAGCGCCAGGTGGTGGACAACGTGGCCAACCTCATCATCGACGGCCAGGTTCGCGAGGGCGACGTGGTGCGTGTGGACGTGGGCGACGACGACCGCCTCTTCGCCGCGCGCGACGATGCCGCCTCTGAGCGCCGCCGCGCCGCCGGTGCTGCCGGCTCGCCTGCCGATGACGAGCCGCTGGAGCCGGACGCGGTGGAGTAGGAGCGCTACCATAGGGTTGTTCAACGTGCGGATGAGGAGGCGAGATGGCTGAGGTCGAGAGCGGTGGCGGAAGGACGGTCATGATGAGCCCGGACGAGCTGCCGGACCCCGGAGCGCCCTCTGTTCCGGACAACCTGCCCGACCTCGGCGAGCCCCCCGTCCCGGAGAGTCCGGATCCCGACGCAACGCGGCTCAGCGATCCGGGCGCCACGGAGGCGGCGCCAACGAGCGTGGCCGCCCGTGCCGCCCGGATCCCCTCCGTCGAGAGCCCCGCGGCAGCCGATCCGACGACGTCCGTCCCGGACGGCATAGACGCCCTGTCAGACCCGTACTTCTCGCCTGCCGCGCCCGAGGACCTCACGGAGGCCCAGCAGGTCGTGAGCATCCAGTCACCGGTCGAGAGCCTGCCCGAGAGAAAGCGCCGCATGCCGCGCTGGACCATCCTGCTCATCGTCGTGCTCGTGCTCGCCGCTGCCGGGGGCGTTGCCTACGTGACCTACTCGATGGAGATCTGGGGCGGCAAGACCCCGCCGGAGGTCGTGGGCCTCAGCGAGCAGGAGGCAAGGACCAAGCTCGAGTCTGCGGGCTTTTCCGTTGAGGTGGAGTACCGCATGGGCGACGAGAACGTCGGCCTGGTGTTTGACGTGCGCCCCTCCGCGGGGACGCGCGTGGACCCCTCCTCGCCCGTCACGATCTTCGTGACCGGGGAGCGCCTGGTCCCCGAGGTCGTGGGCATGACCGAGGAGGAGGCGACGCAGGCCCTGTATGACGCGGGCGCCGCGGACATCCTCGTGATGCGCAGCAACTCCGAGAAGGCCGAGGGAACGGTGCTTGCCGTCGAGCCGGCGGAGGGGGAGCCCTTTGCCTCCGGCGACCAGATCACCCTTACGGTGGCGCAGCCCTTCACGGTGCCCGACGTGATGGGCATGAACTCGGACGAGGCGCTGACCCTTCTCGAGGGGCAGAACATCGTGGGGCACGTCACGTATGTCGACTCTGACGAGGAGGGTGGCACCGTCGTGGACGTGGAGCCCTCCGTCGGCGCCCTGATCGAACCGGGAACGACGGTCGAGCTGAGCGTCTCGAGTCCTTACCCCTCCGAGGCGACGCACTTCCTCGACTACTTTGACTCCGCGCCCGAAGAGCTTGCGGCCTATCTCGATGACGAGGGCTTCTCGCTGGTCTACGGCGCCCGCTATGCCCACAGCGGCAATGCGCATGCCGTCTACCAGGGCGAGTCCGGGGACATACTTCACATCACCGACGATCCCGAGACCGCCCACTACGCGGGCGACTCGACGGGAGACGTGCTCGCGGACGGCTCGAGCGTTGGCGGCGTGCGCTACGCGTTCTCAACCGAGACGCTGCCCGAAGGCGGCTCGCGCGAGAGCGAGGAAGGCATCCGCGCCATCATGAAGGCCTGCGGCTTTGAGGGTCTTGTCGACACCTGCACGCAGGACGACATCACCCTGCCGGATGGCGTGGAGGTCTCCGATGACCATCACTTCATCTGCGCCTATGGCGAGCAGGGGGACTACACGTGGGCCATCCGCATCGGCGGCACCGGGAGCAACACGGGGGTCGTTGTCATGGTGGCCCCGAGCTCTCACTTCGAGAGCGCCGAGCTCTCCCTCACCGGCGGGCATGTGTGCGACTACATCGCCTACATCGATCTTTTCACGGGGTGATCCCAATGGACGAGAAGCGCCTTGTCCCCGAGGGACGGGACGAGAAGGACGAGTTTCACCGCGCGGAGAACGAGGACGACGACGGTTACGACCCGTATTCCGACCGTCGCCCGGACCCGGAGCCTCTTTTCGAGCGCGACCCCTGGGCGTGACAAAGGGGTCGTAGCCAACTGTCACACGCGCCGCGTCAGCGGATGGCGGTGCCGCCCACGCGCTAGCGGATGGCGGACCCCCAGTTTGCCTGCATGAACTCCCAGACGATGAAGACCACGATGGCGAGAATCGCAAGGACCGCGAAGAGCGCGATTGCGGTCCTGATGCGCGTGCGGCGCTCGCGCGAGGCAAAGATGTCCCGGCGACCCTTGGGAATCTCGAGATACTGTCCGTAGTGAAGATCGCGGCGGAGCTGGGCGCCCTCGACGCGGGAGCGTCGGTATGCGCGGCCCGAGAAGGCGCCGCCGCGAACGGTGAAGTCGGAGTCGTGCGTAACGAGCTCGGATTCGTCCGGGTCCTGAGCCAGGTCGTCGATGGGCTCCACGCTGCGGTGGACGGGACGCTGGCGCACGTAGGGGACGGCGGGCTTGTCCTCGTCGGCCTTGATGGGCTCGTTGCTGCTCATGTGCTCTCCGAAGTGACTCGACGTTGCTATCTAAATGATACGGCAGAGCGCGAGAGGCGTTCTGTCCCGGCGGGGGCTATTCGGGGAAATGAAACACAAAGCACAGGAGGCTGTTGGAACACTGACTGAATCTAAGCCGAAGAGACTTAGATATGATGAGTATGTGGCGCTCAGAAAGTTCTGCGTTTCTCGAATAATCCAAGGCGGACGGGGAATAACTACCTACGAGCGACAGGGTGCCCCGGGAGGCGCCCAACACAGATAAGAGGAGTGATTACTATGGCAAGCATGATTCCGTACGACCGTTACTCGAGGGCTCTTCGCAGCTGGCCGTTTGACGAGTTCGACCGCTTCTTCGACGCCCCGTTTGCCGCGCTCTCCACGGGCAACGCGGGCTTCAAGATGAACGTCGAGGACGCGGGCACCGCCTATGTGGTCACCGCCGAGCTGCCGGGCGTCAAGCGCGAGGACATTGACGTCGAGCTCAACGAGGGCCGCCTCTCCGTCTCCGTGGAGAAGAAGGAGACCGAGGAGGAGAAGGGCAAGAACTACCTCTACAAGGAGTCCGGCGAGTGGAGCGCCACGCGTGGCGTCTTCCTCAAGGACGCGGCCACGACCGGCCTCACCGCCAAGCTCGAGGGCGGCATCCTCACGGTGAACGTCCCCAAGCAGGACGAGAAGGCCAACGTCACCAAGATCGCCATCGACTAGCGTCGATCACGCCAGCAGAGGCGACTCACGGGCCGGGACCTACGGGTCTCGGCCCGTTTTTGTGGCAGTGGGGTTCCGCGCTTAGGATTCGCGTCCGCTGGAGCGCACTTCTCGCCGCGCGCTTAGACTTTGCCGCGATCAGAGGGTTCTTCTCGCTGCACGCTTAGGATTCGCCTCTGTTGGAGGGTCGTGACCCGCCCGCGCTTAATCTCTGCCTCCGTTGGAGGACCGAAGGGCCTGAGCGGCGAGAAGAACCCTCCAACCGCGGCGATCCCTAAGCGCGTCCGCGCGCCGCCCCTCCAACCGCGGCGATCCCTAAGCGCCTGGCGAGAAGAACCCTCCAACCGCGGCGATCCCTAAGCGCGCCCGCGCGCCTCCCCTCCAACCGCGGCGATCCCTAAGCCCGTCAGGTGACGAACCTCATGGAGGCGGAGGGTGGCGAGTTCGGTTCTGTCCGGCTTCCGCCTACTGCCCCGCCTGCGTCACGGTGGTATGCTATCTGAACATATCTGGAAATCATGGCCCAGACGAAGGGAGACCCATGAGACATCCGTTCGCATCCGTGCGCTCGGCGTCCGTCGCGCTCGTGGTTGGCGCGGCGCTCTCGCTGACGCCGGCAGTCGCGTTTGCCGCCGAGGGCGGCCTGCCCGACATCGTGCCCGCGCCCCAGTCGATTGAGGCGGGATCGGGGAGCGTGTCGCTCTCCGGCGGCGTTAACGTCGTCACCGACGGCGCCGACGAAGACGCCGTTGCCGCCCTCAACGAGGTGCTCGCCGACGCTGGCGTGAGCGTCAACGCCACGACGGACGCCGCCGACCCCACCATCTATCTCGGCGAGGTCGACGACGCCGCCCAGACCGCCAGGGCGTCCGCCCTCTCGCTCGACGCTACCGGTCTCGGTGCTGAGGGCTACGTGCTCGGCGTGAGCTCCGAGGATGGCGTCATCGTCCTCAACGGTGCTGACGGCGACGGCTCCTTCTACGCCGTCCAGACCCTCGCACAGCTCGTCGAGGACGGCTCGGTGCCCGACGTCGCCATCACCGACGAGCCGGAGATGGCGCACCGCGGCGTCATCGAGGGCTTCTACGCCGGCGACGGTGCGGGCTGGACCTGGAAGGATCGCCAGAACCAGCTCGAGTACTACGGCCAGACCAAGCTCAACACCTACATCTACGCCCCCAAGGACGACCCCTACCACAGGGCCAACTGGCGCGACCCCTACCCGGCAGACCAGCTCGCCGAGATGGAGAAGCTCGTCCAGATTGCCGACGAGAACAAGGTGGACTTCGTCTTTGCCATCTCCCCGGGCAACACGATCGACCTCGAGAGCGAGAGTGACTTCGAAGCCCTCGTCTCCAAGTGCGAGACGATGTACGAGCTCGGCGTCCGCCACTTCGCCATCTTCTTCGACGACATCTCGCTCACGGGCTCCGACCCCGGCACCCAGCAGGCCGAGCTGCTCAACCGCTTCCAGACCGAGTTCCTGGACGAGAAGGGCGACTGCAGCCCGCTCGTGACCGTTCCCACCAAGTACGACTCGCTGGCGATGACCAACACGCCCGAAGAGGGAAGCTCCTTCAACGAGTACTCCAACCACTTCGCCGAGACGCTCGACGACCGCATCGAGGTCCTCTACACCGGTCCCGCCGTCGTCCCCGAGGGCATTCCGGCGGAGAACGTCGACCTCGTCAAGGAGCTCTACGGTGACCGCCTGGGCATCTGGTGGAACTACAACTGCAACGACTTCCTGCGCAACAAGCTCTGCCTCGGCCCCATGTACGGCCTGGACAACGCGCTTGGCGAGAAGACCGACTACTTCGCCTCCAACCCGATGGGTTGGGCGGAGCTCAACAAGGTCTCCGAGGCCACCGCGGCAGACTACAGCTGGAACACCGATGCCTATGATGCCGACGCCTCCCTCGAGGCAGCAGTGCCCTACGTCTACGGCGACGGCGAGCTCGGCCAGGCCATGATGGTCTTCGCCGACCACTCCACGCGCATGGTGGGCGGCTCCAACTCCTCCGGTCGCGCCGATGCGCCCGAGACCCGCGCCCTCATGGACACGGTCCTCAAGAAGGCCGCCGCGGTCGACGACCTTGCCAACGACGCCGACGTGGCCGCCCTGCGCGCCGAGTTCGACGCCATGGTCGAGGCCGGCAACTTCCTCGCCGAGCACTCCGCCGAGGTCGACTCCACCAACACCGGTGGCACCTACAGCCCCGTGGCCAACTTCCAGAAGCTCGCCTCCGTCGGCGAGGCCGACAAGGTTGCCCTTGACCTGCTGATTGCCAAGGTCGAGCAGAACGAGGGGCAGGTGCAGAGCCTCACGACCCAGCTCAACTCGCTGAAGAGCTCCCTCTCCAGCGGCAAGGTTCTCTCCGAGCAGTGCGGTGTCAAGTTCGTGGACGACGTGCTCTCCTATGAGATCGAGCCCACCGCGGGCTTCTCGGTGTCCTCCACCTTCGTGAAGCCGGGCCAGGAGATCCAGCTGGCCAACGAGAGCTCGCTCTCCGCCGCCGAGTACGAGTGGTCGTTCCCGGGCGCCGTTCCGGGCACGAGCTCCGACGAGGCCCCCACGATCAGCTACGCCAACGAGGGCCGCTACACCATCACCCTCACGGTGAGCAACAAGTTTGGCGAGGACGTCGCCACGATCGAGAACGTGGTCACCGTCTCCGAGGATGCCCCCGCCGAGACGACCAACATCGCCCTGGGCAAGACCGCCACGGCAAGTGGTCAGACCGGAGCCTCCGAGAGCGCCGACAAGGCCGTCGACGGCCTCACGAGCACCAAGTGGTGCACCACCGGCTACATCCAGTGGCTGCAGGTCGACCTGGGCTCCACCTCCACGATTACCGGTTACAGCCTCGCCAACGCCGCCGTGGGTGGTGAGGGTGCGAGCCTCAACACGTACGCCTGGCACGTCGAGGTGAGCGACGACGGCTCCGCATGGACCGAGGTCTCCCGCGTGAGCGGCAACACCGAGAACCAGCCCGTGGTCTCCCTCTCCGCGGTCCAGGCCCGCTACGTGCGCCTGACCGTTGACAAGCCCACCAACGGCGCGGACTCCGCGGCCCGCATCTTCGAGTTCGAGGTCTACGGCACCCAGGATCAGGTGACGCTGCCCGATGCCTACGAGGCCCCGGATTGGTCCGGCCTCAAGGCCGCGGTGGAGGAGGCGTCCTCGCTCACGAGCGACGAGTACTCCGCCAGCAGCTGGGAGACGTTCGCTGACGCCCTGGCCTCCGCTCAGGGGCTCATCGACGCCAACTACGCCACGCAGCAGCAGGTGAACGACGCGCTTGATGCGCTCGTGAGCGCCAAGAGCGCCCTCGCGCCCAAGCCCGTCTACTCCGTGACCTTTGACGACTGCCTCGACTGGACCGAGAACCAGACGGTCGAGGTCAAGGAGGGCGACGTGGTCTCCCGTCCCGTCGACCCCGTCTGCGAGGGCTACACCTTCGAGGGCTGGTTCTCCGACACCGGCCTCACCCAGGCGTGGGACTTCTCGACGCCCGTGACCGAGGACCTCACCCTCTGGGCCAAGTGGTCCGAGGACGCCTCCGAGGAGCCCGG
>CASEHX010000002.1 GCA_949287905.1 uncultured Olsenella sp. | reverse complement strand
CTTCCAGGCTTCTTCCGAGTCGAGGTCGGCGCCGTCGGCGGCCACCTGGATCACGTAGTCCGTGGCCTTGCGGTTCTGCCAGATCACCCTGACGGCATCGAGGTCGTAGGTGCCCTCGAGGTCGACGTATATCCACGGGTTGGCCTCGTCGACCTCGGAGGCCCAGCGGGTGGTCGTGGTATCGCCGTCGAAGGCCTTGTCGGCGGTGAGGTCGGCGGTCTCGACGGAGCTTGCGGTAGCGGGCTTGCCCTGGGCGACGTTCTCGCCGGTGATCTCGGGCTGCTCGACCTTGGTCCACTTGGCGGTGAGCGTCACGTCGGAGTCACCGTCGAAGACGGTCTCGGCAGTGACCTCGGTCTCGTCGAGGAACCAGCCGGCAAACTCGTAGCCGTCGCGCGTCGGGGTCGGCAGCTCGCCGTACTTCTCGCCCTTCGTGACGGTCTTGGTGGCGGGGTCGACAGCGCCCTCGCCGGCGTCAAAGGTGACGGTGAAGGTGACGGGCTCGGGCTCGACGGGCTCTGCCAGCGTGATCGTCAGCTTGTCGAGGCGCGGGGCGTTGCCGGAGTCGGCGGCGCCAAAGACGAGCGTGGACTCGCCGGCCTTGTTGACGGTCATCTGGAACTCGACGGTGTGGAGAATCGTGGCCCCGTCCTCGGCCTCGGTGATGCCCTGCTGGCCGCTCTCGACGACGCCCTTCTCGTCGGTCCACGCGAGCTTGTTGTTGGTGGAGCCGCTGCCGTAGGAGAGCACTACGTCGTAGACACCGGCGACGTCGGCCTTGAACGGCACGTCGATGTAGTCGCCGAGGTTGACGGCATCGACATACTTCACACCGTCATAGCCCTCGGAGACGACCATGGGCCAGCCGTTGTCGTTGGCAATATCGTTTCGAAGCTGGCCAAGCTCGAACTCGAGAACGGCGGACTCATCGACCTTGGACGGGAAGACGAACGGGTTCTCGGCGGTGTAGTGATCGTCGGCGGGCGCGGGCTCGGAGTCAGAACGCTCGAGACGAATCTCAGCAGCGGTCATGAGCTTCTCGTTATTGCTCACGCTCTGCCACGTAGCAACGCCCCTGAGCCTGAAGTACGTTCCGGTAACCGGCTCAAACTCAACTATGCGGACATCCTTGTCCGAGTGGTTGGGCCACTCGCCAGACGCGGCAACCTTCCAGTCGCTCCCGTCGTTGCTGTAGAGCACCTCATATTCGGTGACCGTTCCGTTGTCGGCGCCGCCTCCGCCGGTGGTCTGACGCGGCAGGTAGCTCAGTGCAGAGACGGTCGTCGGCTCGTCAAACTGCATCTGAACCCAGAGGTTATCCTGATCAGTGTTGTTCCAGTTGGCGCTCCAGAAGGTCTGCTCGTTGCCGTCAAAGGCATAGCTGAGCGGTCCCTCGTTACCGGAAGCCGGAGTCTGCTCGCTGCCAGCGGACACCGTCATCTCCGAAGGATCAATCCAGTTGTACACCTTGTTCACGGTCACGCTGTAGTAGGTCTCACCGATGAGGACGCCGGTCTCGCCGGGGGCAACGCCCGTGAACGTGATGTTGGTGGACGGGCCGCCCGCGATAACCTGCGCAGCCTGGGCGGACTTGTGAGCCGTGGAGGTGCTCGGGTAGAGCACGTAGTAGTTGCCGTTGTTTGCCTTGAAGGCAATGAGGTACTGGCCGCTCAGGTTGGAGAAGTCGGTCACCTGGACGTAGCCGGGAAGCTCGGTGCTGGAGGCCTCGTCGCCAGAGACGGGACGATAGAGCAGCGCGGAGCAGTAGCTCATCCAGTCGGTGTTGTTGTTGAGGCTGTTCACGCGGTCAAACTGCAGGGAGTTCTTGTAGAAGAACAGATAGGAACCCGCAGTGTCCCTCAGGTAGACGGAGCCGGCATCGTAACCAGCGGAGACCGTGATCTTGTTGACACCGGACGCCTTGACCGGGAAGCCGGCGGAGCCCTGCGCGGGATCGAGGTAGACCGTGTTGCCACTCGCATCCGTGGCGGTGACGTCGTAGTTGTCGCCGCTCGCCGTGAACGTGAACTCGCAGTCGCTCAGGTCGACCTGCGTACCCTCGTAGACGCCCGCGGCGCTGCCGACCTTGGCAAAGGACTCGTTCACCGGACCATCCTCGATGGTGACGGTTGCCACCGCGGCGTCAAGAGAGCTGTCGTCTGCATCGGTGTAGTCACCGGAGGGGTCGTTGATCGTCTCGCCGGTCTCGCCCTCGTCAAGGACGACAGAGCTCTGGATGTAGTCCAGGTTGGACTTGTCGCTCATGAGCTCCTCGGGCGTGATGATCACGAAGGTCTCCTGGGAGCCGGCGCTCTCGTAGAGCAGGCCGATGGAGCCGTCGTTGGCCTCGTCGTGGAGCTCGGTCAGGCAGGAGTAGGCGTAGTAGTCGGTGTAGTCGTTGACCGCGTAGCCGTACTTCCACTCCATCGTGTGCTCGGCATCGTTGTTGACAAAGCCGACGTAGAGCTTGCCGCCCCTGCGGTCGCCGGTGTTGGAGGCGGTGGAGACGACGATGACATCGCGCCCGTCGACCTGATCGTCGAGCTTGATGGCGGAGACCTGGTTGTTGTTGCGCTTGGCAAGGCCGGTGTTCACCGGATCGCCGGGAACCCAGGTGCCGTCCGCCTGCTTGGTGTAGTCGCTGTAGTAGAGCGTGGTGAAGCCGTCACGATAGAACTGACGGATGGTGTTGGCATCAATCTGAACGGTGGTGGCCTCGCTGGACCAGTGGCCCTCACTCTGCAGCGTCACGGGTTCGGAGCGGTCCCACGTCTCGCCGCCGTCGGTGGACCAGATGATGCCGGCCTCCTGCTTGCCGGAGGTGTACTCGTAGACGCTGAAGACGATGGTGCCGTCATCGAGAACCATGCCGTTGCCGGGGCCCACGAGCAGCGTCTGCTCGCTCGCCTTCTTGGCGTTGATCAGCGTGGGCTCGGACCAGGTGAGGCCGTCGGTGGACGAGGTCATGTAGAGATAGTCCGTCGGGAAGACCTGGTAGGGGGCATCCGCGCAGAAGAGGTTGGTGGTGGTGCCCTCGGAGTCGGTAATGTTGAAGTAGGGGTCGACCGTGTAGCCGTCGACCTTGGAACCATCGGACACCTTGTGAATCGTCAGGGTCTCGAGGTCGAGATAGTAGTCATACGCAGACTTCGCGACCGTGGCGCCATAGCTCCCGTTGATCGGCTCGTGGCCGTTCACGCGCAGCAGCAGGTCGCCGTCCTCGGTGAAGCCGGTGCTGCCCGTGGCCGGCGAGGACACGGACGTGTTGAGGGCGATGCCCGCCGGGAAGAGGTCCGCGACCAGGTAGACCGTCTCGCCGTCCGTGGCGATTGCCGGGTCGATGAAGGACGTGGACTGGTTGTTGTACGTGTTGCCGTTGTCACCGAGATAGTTGGCAAACGTGTACTCCCAGGTGGCGCCGCCGTCCTTGGACACGCTCACGATGGTGTCCAGGCCCGCGCCGTCGCCGGCGTGGTTCCAGCGCGCGTCCGTGGACGCGACGATGGTGCCGTCATCCAGTGCCACGATGCCCGGGATGCGGAAGTTCTGGCTCCCGCCCGTACCCGGCGCGAACGGCTGGCCCTGGGTGGTGCCGTTCTCGGGCTTCTCCGCGTACGTGATGCCCGTGGCGGCCTGCGCCGACGTCACCATCACGCAGACGGCCAGGAAAGCCGCCGCAACAGCCGCGACGATTCCCCCTCTTCTCATCCGCTTGCTCATGTTCTCCCTTTCTGCCTTTGGACAGATTTCTAGCCAATACACCTGATTTTCAATTCTCTTTTCAGAAGCTGACCGTTAGCTGCGGGGATTCGCCCAGCGGGGCGTTCTTCTCGGCACTTGGTAGGTGAGCGGCGCCATGGCGACAAGAACGCGGCGGCCCCGGACTCGCCGGAACCGCCGCGTGCGCGCGTTCTTGTCGCCAGACGCCTGGATGCCAGGGGGCTAGTACTCCGCCAGGCGCTCCTTGAACCGGTCCAGAAGGCGCTGGTTGAACTCGGGGCCGCCGTCCACGTTGGCGCTCATGAAGAGCGGCGGCTGCACCCCGCGCTCGAGCAGGATGTCTATGGACTCCATGACGGCACAGTCCAGGAGCAGGCAACCCGTGTAGAGCGAGGTGCCGCCCACGTTTGTGGCCAGGCCCTCGACCTCGAGCGCCGCGTCGCCGAAGGAGGACTTGTTGTCCAGCACCACGTCCGCGCACTCAAAGAGGCGCTTGCCGCTCTTGCTGCGCGAGGTGCTGGCGGAGGAGATGTCAACGGCCGTCACGGCGATGACCTTGACGCCTGCCTCCCGCGCGTGCATGGCAAGCTCCACGGGCAGCGGGTTGCGCCCGGAGTTGGAGATCACGACGAGGCAGTCCTCGGGGCGCAGGTCCAGCTTGAGCCAGAACTGGTCGCCCACGCCGTCGATCATCTCGTAGATGCCCCAGGCGGGCTCGCGCACCACCTTGGTCTGGATGTAGCCGCCGGCGCGCCCGCAGATCTCCAGCGCGTTGGCGTGGCTGTGGCCGGAGCCAAAGGCGCGGATGATGCCGCCGCGCTCGATGGTGTCCGCAAAGATGACCGCCGCCTCGTGCAGGGCGTCCTCCTGGCCGTCAAAGACCTCGTCCAGGCGCCTGATGACCTCGTCCTTGAACCGCTTGGCCGTTCCCGTGAGCTCCATCGCACGCTCCTCGTCTGAGTTCTCTTTCCTAGGCTCGCCGCGCCCCTACTTGACCTCGACGCCGCCCACGAAGGTGGCAGCGAGCGTCATGTCGGCGTTGAAGACCGTGAGGTCGGCGTCGCGGCCGGGCTTGATGAAGCCAAAGCGCTCCTCGATGTGGGCGGAGCGGGCGGCGACCTCGGTGGCCATGCGGATGGCCTGCTCGGCGGTCACGATCTGCCAGTCGACCATGTTCTTGACGCCCTCGGCGAGCGTGAGCACGGAGCCGGCGATCGAGCCGGTGGTGCCGTCCTCGTTGAGCAGGTAGCACAGGCCGCCCTTCATCACGACGGGCAGGCCGCCGGACATGTACTCGCCTTCGGGCATGCCGCCGCAGCCCAGGCAGTCGGTGATCAGGACCGTGTGGTCCCAGCCCTTGGCCTCGACGAGCGCCTTCACCGCGCCGGGGACGACGTGGCGCCCGTCGCAGATGATCTCCGCGTAGGTGCCGTTGGTGGTCATGGCAGCGCCCACGACGCCCGGGTCGCGGTGGTGCAGGCCACGCTGGCCGTTGTAGGTGTGAACGAAGCAGCTGGCACCGGCGTTGACGGCGGCCAAGGCCTCGTCGAAGTGCGCGTCGGAGTGACCGATCGCGGTGACGACGTCGCGCTCGTCGAGGGCGGCGCAGTACTCGCAGGCGCCGTCCTTCTCGGCGGCAAGCGCGCTCTTGACGATGCGGCCACCGGCCTTCTCCTGCCACATGTCAAAGGTCTCGACGCTCGGGTCGATCAGGTAGACCGGGTTCTGGGCACCCACATGAGCCTCGGTGAAGAAGGGGCCCTCGAGGTAGATGCCGCCGATGCGCGCGCCCACGAAGGAGTCGTCGCGGCCCTCGTCGGCCTCGGCGATAGCGGCGCAGGAGTCAGCGATCTGGTCGACGGACTCGGTGAAGGTGGTGGGCAGCCAGCAGGTGGTGCCGCGGCGCGCAAGCTCCGCGCTCGAGGCGTTGATGCCATCGGCGCTGCGGTCGGTGGTGGCGTGGTTGTAGAAGCCGTGGATGTGCGTGTCCACAAGGCCCGGACCCACGATGCAGCCCGTGAGGTCGCGGATCTCGCAGTCCGGCGCGTCGGCGGTCCACATGCCAAACTTGCCGTCCTCGATGGTGAGGTAGCCGCCCTGCATGGTGGCGCCGGGCATCACGAACTTGTCGGCCTTGATGGCAAAGGTGCTCATGGCACTTCTCCTTACTCTTGGTTGGGCGCGAGGCCCAACGAATCCCGTACCTTGCTCCGTACATACCCTAGAGCATCCCACACAAGACGGCGCCCGCCCGCTTAAAACTGTGCGGACGGGCGCCATTTTCCTGCGGATGGGATGGCGAGAAGACCAGGTGCCCGAGAGGGCGCCTCACATGGGGCAACTCGCCAAATGATTCAAAAGGGGTCTGTCCCCAATTGAATCACCCAATTGAATCAGCGGCGAACTAGGCCTCGAAGGGGTGGATGGTCACGCCCTTGACGACGCGGTTGACGGTGCCGGTGGGGCTCGGCGTGTCGGGCGTGTTGCCCACGCGCACGGAGTTGAGCAGGGAGATCGTCTGCGCGACCATGATGAACGGGAGCGCGAGGTAGCCCTCGGGCAGCGCGTCGTAGCCGGCGAAGGTGAAGGACTCGCCCTCAAAGACCGGGCCGCAGTCCTGCTGGACGGCGATGGTCTTCTGCGCGATCTTGTCGCCGCCGATCTCGTTGAGGATGTCGAGGTCGTACTGACGGGTGTACTCGTCGTTGTTCATGTAGACAAAGACCAGGGTCTTGTCGTCAACGAAGGACTTGGGTCCGTGGCGGTAGCCCATGGAGCTGTCCCAGGAGGTGGCCACGAGGCCGTGGGCGAGCTCGAGGATCTTGAGCTGGCTCTCCTGGGCAAGGCCCACGAAGGAGCCGGAGCCGAGGTAGGTCACGCGGTTGAAGTCGCCGGCCAGGAAGGCGGCAACCTCGTCCTCGCGGGAGACGACCTCCTCGCCCATCTTGGCGATCTGCTCGACCCACGCGGCCTTCTGCTCGAGGGAGGCGGAGTCGAAGATGAGGGTGGAGAGCAGCGTCATGCAGCTGTAGGAGCCGGTCATGGCAAAGCCCTTGTCGTTGGCGCGCGGGATGAGCAGCGTGAGGGCACGCGGGTCATCGGCGGACTCGACGGCGAGCTTGCCCTCGGGGGCGCAGGTGATGTTGAGGAAGCGGACGTTCTTCACAAACTTGCCGGCAACCTCGACGGCGGCCAGGGACTCGGGGCTGTTGCCGGAGCGCGCGAAGGAGACGAGCAGCGTGGGCTCGTCGGGGTTCAGGAAGTCGCGCGGGGCGGAGACGATGTCCGTGGTGGCGATGGGCTTGAAGTCGTAGAGGGAGACGTCGCCGGCGTGACGCAGGTACGGAGCGGCGGTGTCACCGACGTAGTCGGAGGTGCCGGCACCGGTGAAGACGACGGACAGACGGCCCTCGCCCATGGCGCGGGCGTCGGCGAGGAAGGCCTCGATGGCGTCGAGGTTGGTCTTGTAGATGTTGAGGGTGTCCCTCCAGAGATCGGGCTGCTGCATGATCTCTGCGGTGGTGATGTGGGCGCCGAGCTTCTTGAGCTCGTCCTCGGTCATGGTGAACATGGCGCTTCCTTTCTGCCCCGGCTGCCCGGCGCCCAAGGACGGGAGCGCCGCCTCCGGAACTCTTGGCTAGGGCGTCCGCTGGTGGACGACCCTGTACTTGAACTGGTCCGCACGAGCCACCGAGAGCGTGTACTCGATGACCTCGTTGCTCGTATTGTACGTGACGCGCTCGAGGTCGAGCACGGGAGCGCTCTCCGCAATGTCAAGTATGTGCGCGTCTGACGGTCGTGCGACGCTCGCGTAGAACTCCTCCTCGGCAAAGCGGATCTTCTCGCTGTACACCTGCTCGATGATGTTGTAGAGCGGCATGCTCTCGAGGAGGTTTCGCTTGAGGGCGAGGAACTTGCGAACGGGCAGAAACGTCTGCTCGACCATCATCGGGGTTCCGTCCGCCGAGCGCAGGCGCTTGAGCTTGAAGAGGCGGTCGCCGGGGAGGATGCCCATCTTCTCGGCGAGGTTCTTGTCGGCGTCTATCTCGGCAAACTCGAGGATGGTCGTCTCGGGCACGCGGCCCATGGCGCGCATCTGGTCGGTGAAGCTGTAGGTCTGCATGAGGTTCGTGAGGTTGTTCGAGCGGTCCATCACGAACGTGCCCCGCCCGTGCTTGCGCACGACGAGGCCAAGCTGCTCGAGCTCGCTCAGGGCGAGACGAACGGTGGTTCTTGAGAGTCCGTAGCGCTCGGAGAGCTCGCGCTCGGAGGGAAGGAGGTCACCAGGACGGTACTCGTGGTCGATCTTCTCCATGAGGATGTCGACGAGCTGATCGTAGAGCGGCTGCTTCCGCGCTCTTGGTGCCATGGCGACCCCTTCCCTCCCTTCGTGCGATTGCTTCCCTAACGGCGCTACAACGTGCGTTCTGGCGAGAAGTGCGGCCTACTCGTCGTCGTCATCGGCGGCGGCGGAGTCGAGCGACATGGTGCAGACGCCCTCCTTGCCCACGGTCACGGCCTCGTCGACGAGCTCGGCGAGGGTAGAGGTGTCGGTGCGGGCCATGACGATGTCGATGAGCATCGGCAGGTTGGTGCCGGCCACGACGGCGATGTTGTCAAGCTGGCTGGTGAGCAGCATGGACTGGTTGAACGGGGTGCCGCCCATGAGGTCGACGAAGACGAGGACGCCGTCGGTGTCGTTGCGCATGGCGGTGACGGCCTCGCGGAGCTTGTCGGCGTAGGCGCCGGCAGCCTCCTCCTCGAACGGAACGATCTCGAACTTCTCCTGCGGACCGGCGACCATGTCGACGGAGCTCTTGAGGCCGTTGGAGAAGTGGCCGTGGCCGGTGAGGATAAAGCCAATCATGTTGTTCCCCTTTCATCTGTGCCGCGGTCCGTCCGCGACGCGTATCACATATGGTACGGCGAAAGACGCGAGGAGCGCTCGGCTATTCCGCCTTTTCTGCGGCATTGGGCCGAGGCTCGGGAGCGTTGGCACGGGCCAGCTCCTCGTAGCGGCGCCTGTACTGCTTGGCGTGCGTCTTGTCGCCCTTGTTGGCATATTGCTTGGAGAGCAGGTAGCAGAGCTTGCCCTGCAGCTCCGGGCCAGCCTTCTTGAGCATCTTCTCCATCTGGTCGATGTAGTCGTAGCGCTTCTTGAAGACGATCTCATAGGTGAGCTGGCAGTCGGTGACGACGGCGGGGTTTGAGCCCTTGGCCGCCTTGAGCTGGGCGAGGGTCTCCTTGGCACGGTCCTTCTCGCCAATCTGAACGAAGTAGTTGAAGGCGAGGGTGAGAACCTCCGCCTGGCGCTTGGGGGTGTGGCGCATGCGAACGACGAGGTCGATCATGCGCGTTGCCATCTCTTTGTTCTCCATCGCCTCGTAGCAGAAGAAGCGACGGCTGTACTGCTGATAGGTGGTCATGGTAACGCGAGCGGGAAGAGCATCGAGGGTGTCGAGCGCCTCCTGATAGTGCGCCGTAGCGAAGAAGCCTTCGTACCTTGCGTTGTAGTAGCGCCTGAGAGCCTCCCTCGCCAGGATGTAGACGACGATGAAGACCACGATCACGATGACCCAAACCGGGAGTTGCACGAAAAGAAACCTTTCTATAGAGAACGGGCGCACATCTCGGGAGATTGGACTCAAACGCGAGGTAGGAGTCGTGAGATGTGCGCCCGTCCAGGGGTTGTCACAAGGGACTGTGCGCGGTGCCCGGTTGCCCGGGCACCGCAGCGCGTGGAAAGAATCCTAGCCCTTGGCGACCCAACCGAGGGCACCGAAGACGATGCCGATGACGAGGACGATGAAGATCGCCTTGGTCGAGGTCATGCCCTTCCTGCCGAGAATCCAGTACACGAAGCCAACGAGGGCCGCGGGCACGAGCTTCGGGCAGATGTTGTTCAGGATGTCCTGGATGTTGATGGCGACGCCACCGATCTCCGGCACGGCGGAGACGACGATGCCCACGTTGGTGGAGACGAGCGCGCCGACCATGAAGACGCCCATGACGGTAGCGGCGTCGGTGATGGCGTTGAGCTTGTCAGACATCGTGGTGACGAGCTTCATGCCCTGATCGTAGGCAATGTAGGTCTGCTTGCAGCGGAACCAGTCAACGACGATGTTGACGGCGATCCAGATGAACAGACCGAGCGGGTTGCCCTCGATGGCCATGTTGGCGGCAAGAGCGCCGAAGATGGTCGGGAGGAGGGAACCAAAGATGGAGTCGCCGATGGAGGCGAGCGGGCCCATGAGGCCGGTCTTCAGGGAAGCGACGGTCTCGAGGCTCTCAACACCGTCGGTCTCCTCGAGGGCGAGGTCGATACCGGTGATGATGGTGTTGAGGAAGTTGGAGGTGTTGAAGAACGGAGCGCAGTGGGTGCGGCAAGCGGTCTTCAGCTCCTCGGTGCCATCCCCGTAGATCTTACGGAGCTGGGGAAGGATGATCCAGAGGTAACCGGAGTGCTGCATACGCTCGTAGTTCCAGCCAGCCTGGAAGCCAACGAGGTTGCGACGGTTGATCTGCTGGAAGTCAGCCTTAGTAAGCTTGTATCCCTTAGAGCTCATCGTCGTCATCTCCCTCCGCGCCAGCGGCGACCGCGGCAGGAGCGGCCTGGCTCTGCTTATAGTAAATGTAAGCAAGGGCGAAGCCGATCAGAGCGATCGTAAGCATGGACAGGCCCTTGTAGCCGCCACCGACGGCAACAGCGGCATCCTCGCCGAGCAGGCCGTTGAGGCCAGCAGCAAGGTTCGCGGCGTCGCCACCGAGGGTGACGATGCTGGAGAACGCGGTGCCGAGAAGGGCAGCGATGATGAAGCCGAGGATCAGGTAAGCAACGTGCTTCTTGACCGGCAGGTAACGGAGCAGGATGGCGAAGCCGACGGCCGGCAGCATGCCACCGGCGACGGTGAGGCCGGTGCCGAGCCAAGCGAGATCGCCGTTGAGGGCGGTGGTGATGGCGTCAACCAGACCCTGGCCGAAGGCGAGGGCGAGGAAGACCGGGACCATACGGGAGAGGCACCAAGAGACGGCACCCATCCAGTAGTGGACGTTGTAGGAGTTCCAGTTCATCTTCTCGACGTCGGCGTCGCAGGCGTGACCCCAGAAGGTGTTGGCCATACGACCGAGGATGTCGGTGTAGACGAGGATGGCGGCCACGGGCACGCCGAGGGCTGCGAGAGCCTGCTCCGGATCCATGTTGGAGCTGACGGCGAAGGCCGTAGCGATGAGGGTACCGGAGTTAGCGTCGATACGGGAGGCACCGCCGAAGGTACCAACGCCGAGGATGGTGAGCTGCATGCTACCACCGATAAAGAGACCAGTTGCCAGGTCGCCCATGACGAGGCCGGTGAAGAAACCAGAGAACACGGCGGAGCCGGCGCTGGAGTACCAGTGCAGCTCGTCCATGATCTGGAAGCCCGCATAGAGCGTGAGCAGAAGAATCTGCCACCACTGAATCATGGTTCTTTCCTCCTTCTAACAAACTCGATAGAACACTTACGGATACGCTATATGGTTGCGGCGCATCTCCCTACACCGCGTAGCGCCTGTTAGGGCTTGAACGTCTCGGGGCTGTTCTGCGGGGTGAGCTGGATGACCATCTTCACGCCCAGCTTGTCGAGCTCCTCCAGGGCGTCAACGTCGTCCTGGCCGCAGTTGATGTTGCGGTTGTAGGTCTTGGCGATGTTCATAGAGGTGATGTTGCCGAGGATGATCTCGTCGAACTTCACGCCAGCCTTGACCATCTCCAGATAGACGCCCGGCTTCTTGACGACGATGAAGAGACGCTGGTCGTCGTACTTGCCGGCGAGGATGTTCGCCGCGGCCTTGGCGACCGGAAGAACGGAGAGCTTGCAGGTGGCGGGGGTGGCCATGCGCAGGACCTGCTTCTGCGTGGCGTCCTCGGACACCTGGTCATCGACGACCATGAAGCGGCTGACCTGACGGGCGTTGGCCCAGAGGTTGCCGACCTGGCCGTGGATGAGGCGGAAGTCAACGCGTGCACCAACAATCATGTTACTCAACTCCTTCTTTCTCCAGTTGTCGGATGAGGGGCTCGGAGCGCAGGGAGATGTTGTCGCAGACGGTCCCCTCCGTCTCAAACAGCACGAGCTCGTTGACGCCGGCGCGCGTGAGGCCATGGGGAACGTAGAGCGTGGAGGCGGGACCGATCTCCCAGTACCTGCCCACGTTGACCCCGTTGACGAACGCGACACCCTTGCCAAAGCCCGTAGTGTCCAGGAATGTGTCTGCCGGCTCGTCGAGCGTGAACTCAAAGCGCGAGAAGGACGGCGTCCCCTCGGCCCAGCCGGCGGAGTAATCGATTTTAGAGACATCCTCGAGGGAAAGGCAATAGGCATCCCAGTCGAGGACGAAGTGAAGGTCGACGCAGACACCCGTGCGGATGCCCTTGCGCTGCGTGTCCGCGAGGAACTTGTGGCCGTAGTTGACGCGGCCCATGTTCTCCACGAGAACGTCGAGCTGGTTGTGCTTCTCGGGAAGGGCGTAGCGGATGTCCTCGCCGATATGCTCCTGGTACTGGGTGGCAACGAGCTTCTCGTTGACGAAGACCTGGGCACGGTCGCGGGCGTCCACCACGCGGATGCGCTCGGGCTCGAGCGTGTCGCGCTCGACCTGCGTGCGGTAGAGGACGTAGCCGTAGGACTGGCCCATGTCCTCCATCGTCTGCGGGTAGAGGGAGCTCGCCGGCGTGGCGAGGTTGGCGAGGTTCTCGAACAGGCCGGCACGACCCGTGAGGCTGATCTTCTCGGCGGGGAGCGCCACGGCCTGCTTGACGAGCGGCTCGGCGGTCCAGGCGTCCGGGAAGAGGTCGCGAACCACGTCGCGCAGCTTGTACCACTTCTCCGTGGGGTTGCCCTCCTCGTTGAGGGGGGCGTCGTAGTCGTAGGAGGTGACCTGGTGGAGGTCATGGGTGTGACGGGCGGAGCAACCGTTCATGAAGCCGAAGTTGGTGCCGCCGTGGAACATGTACAGGTTGATGGAGCCGCCGAGCTCGAGCAGCTCGCGCACGCAGTCGGCGAGGTCCTGGGCATCGCGGAGGATGACGTTCTCGCCCCAGCGGTTGAACCAGCCGTCCCAGAACTCCATGCACATGAGGGGCCAGTTCTTGCCATGCTCCTCGTGGAAGGCCTTGAGCTGGGCAAAGTTCTCCGCAGAGCGAGAACCAAAGTTGCCGGTGACAAAGACGTCGTCGTCGATCAGCGTGCCGGCGCGCAGGCAGCCGCGCCACGGGCCGTCGGAGGTGCACAGCGGCACGTCAACGCCGCGCTCGAGCATGAGGTCGCGGATGGCGCGCAGGTACTCCTTGTCCTGGCAGTAGGAGCCGTACTCGTTCTCCACCTGCATCATGATGACGTTGCCGCCATGGGTGACCTGACGCTCGACGAGAATCGGCATCAGGGCGTCGTAGTAGGAGGCAACGCGCGCGAGGAACTTGGGGTCGCGCGAGCGCGGGCGCATCGAGCGGTCCGCCAGCAGCCAGGCCGGGAAGCCGCCCCACTCCCACTCCGCGCAGATGAACGGCGACGGGCGCACGATGGCCAGAAGGCCGAGCTCGGCCGCCTCGTCGAGGAAGCGCGCGAGGTCGAGGCCGGCGGTGAAGTCAAACTCGCCGGGGTGCGGCTCGTGGAGGTTCCACGGGACGTACGTCTCCACGGTGTTGAAGCCCATGGCCTTGAGGTTGTAGAGCGAGTGGTGCCAGTCCTCCGGGTTCACGCGGAAGTAGTGAATGGAGCCCGAGAGAATCCGGTACGGCTCGCCGTCAAGCAGGAACTGGTCACGAATCTCAAAGGTTCGCATGTCCCCCCGTGCTCCTCCCCCGCGCCTCGGCTTCGAGACGGCAACGTTAACATTCGGCAGTCTGGACAATCATACTCTGATTTTCCACATTTATCAGATAATTGTGAAGCGTCCTGCAAGCGGTCGTTTTTCCTCCCCCAGCGGCAAGCGGTATTTTACCTGATAAACGGCGTTATTTCTGAAAACGAAAGAAGAATCAGGCTGTGGAATTGATTCCAACTGGTAGTAACGACTCTATCAGTTGGTTCTCTTTTACCGTACCTCTACGGCCTGCGCCGCCGTCCGCGAGCGTCCTTCTCGCGCTCCCCAAAACGCGTCGGCGCACAAACGTCGCGGCAGGATAAAATTCTACTTGGCCAGAAGGCCCCTCTGATCATCGAGTAAGGAGACGTCCCATGATCTCTACCGTCACGCTCAACACGTCCATCGACAAGGCGTATCAGCTTGGGTGCCCGCTCGTCGACGGCACCGTCATGCGTGTTGAGACCTGCATCGACAACGCCGGCGGCAAGGGCCTCAACGCCGCACGCGCGGTTGCCACCTGCGGCGAGCAGGTGCTTGCGACGGGCTTTGTGGGCGGCAACAACGGCCGTCTCCTGTGCGAGCTGCTCGACGCCGACGGCATCGAGCACGACTTTGTCCACATCGAGAGCGAGACCCGCTGCTGTGTGAACGTCCTCGAGCCCGACGGGCGCTCCACCGAGTTCCTCGAGCCCGGCCGCCCCGTGGGCAGCGAGGAGGTCGCCCGCATGCGCGAGAAGGTCACCGAGATCGCCGCTCGCGCCGACGTGGTCACCTTCAACGGCAGCGTGCCGGCGGGCGCGGGCATGGACATCTACCGCGAGCTCGTCTCCGTGGTTCGCGCCGCGGGCAAGCCCGCGATTCTCGACACCTCGGGCACGCTGCTCGTGAACAGCCTCGAGGCTCGCCCCACGATGATCAAGCCCAACACGGACGAGATCCAGGCCATCCTGGGCCGCAAGCCCGAGTCCATCGACGAGATCATCGCCGCCGCACGCGAGGTCCACGAGAAGTGCGGCATCGAGAAGGTCGTGGTCTCCCTTGGCGGCGAGGGTTCCGTCATGGCCTGCGAGGAGGGCGTCTTCCGCGGCCGCGCACCCAAGATCGACGTGGTGAACCCCGTGGGCTCCGGCGACACGATGGTGGGCGCCTTTGCCGTGGCCATCGCCCGCGGCATGAGCGTTGAGGAGCAGCTCGCCTACGCGATGAGCTGCGCGAGCGCCAACTGCCTCTCCGCAAGCACCGGCCACTTCGACATGGCCGTGGCCGACGAGCTGCGCGCCAGCACGAGCGTGGAGCGCGTGGCGTAGGCTCTCCCGCACCCTTCCCGCTTTTCGCGGCCCGATCCGGACGTCCGGGTCGGGCCCTTTTCTTTCGAGAGTGCTCTCATCGACCACGCAAACCCGGCGAAGTACGGGTCACTCGGGACCACGTCCGCACAGATCGGGCGGCTGGCCTTCGACCTCCCCCGGCGCCCCTCTCAGCTGGAGCCGAGCCGAGAACCTCGCTCCCTCCACACGCACGGTCAGCTCGCCGCCCATCGCCTCGGCGAGCGAGCGTGCGACGGCGAGCCCGAGGCCCGTCCCTCGCCCGCCGCGCGACGGATCCCCCTGGTAGAAGCGCTCGGTGAGGCGCGCCTGATCGAGACGGGCCGCGACGGCGGGGTCCACGGGGTTCTCCACCGTGAGGGACGTGCCCGCCACGCGCACGCCCGGCGCCCCGGCCCCATGGGCGAGGGCGTTCTCCAACAGGTTGCCTATCACCCGGGCGAGCGCGTCGGGCGAGGCGAGCACCAGACCGCCCGCAAGGCGCACCCGGGGCTCCCAGCCACGCGTCGCAAACTCCTCGTAGCGCACGGCGAGGGCATCCGTCACCGCGGCGGCAAGGTCGCACGGCAAGAGCTCCGGCTCCCACGACGGGTCCGAGGCCCGTGCGTACGTGAAGAGGTCGTCCACGAGCACGCGCATAGCAGCCAGGCGCTCGGCCGCCCCCGCCAGGTAGCGCGCGGCGTCCGCCGGGTCCGGTGCCCGCTCCGCAAGCTGCAGGTAGCCCTGGGCGCCGGCGAGCGGCGTGCGGATGTCGTGGCTGAGCGCGGCGAGCTGCTCGCGAAAGCGCTCGTCTGCCGAGCGGCGCTCCCT
>CASEHX010000001.1 GCA_949287905.1 uncultured Olsenella sp. | reverse complement strand
CGGGAGCGCGCAGCGAACGCTCGCCGTCGCGCAGGGCTCGCTCGACGATGCGGCCACGCGCCTGGACGACGCGGCGGCCCGGCTCTCGGGGCTGGAGGGCAGGCTGCGCACGGCGCTGGACTCCGCGGACCTGGCGCAGGTGCGCGCGATCCTCTCCGCCGGGCCCGAGAGCCTGGCGAGCTTTGTGGCGCAGCCCGTGACCGTGGAGCGCACGGCGGTCTTTCCCGTGGAGAACAACGGGTCGGCCATGACGCCGTTCTACACGACGCTCGCCATCTGGATCGGCGGCGTGGTGCTCGCCGCGCTCGTGGCGGCAACGCCGTCTGCGCGGGCGCTCGCCGAGACGGGCTGCTCGCCGGTGCAGGCGCTTCTCGCCCGCTGGGCGCTCTTTGCGGGCGTGGGCCTTGTCCAGGCCGCGCTCATCGCCGGCGGAGACCTGCTCTACCTGGGCGTTCAGTGCGCGCATCCGTGGCTCTTCCTACTCGCGTGCTGCGCGAGCTCGCTCGTGTACGTGAGCCTGATCTACGCGCTCTCCGCCTGCTTTGGCGACGTGGGCAAGGCCGTGGCCGTGGTGCTCATGGTGGTGCAGGTGGCGGGCTCCGGCGGGACCTTCCCGTCGCAGATGCTGCCGCCCGTGTTCCAGGAGATCTACCGCTGGCTGCCGTTCGTCCACAGCGAGGCTGCCCTGCGCGCCGCGATGTTTGGGACCTACGGCGGCGACTACTGGCGCGAGCTGTGCGTTCTTCTCGCGTATCTGGTGCCGGCGCTGGTGCTGGCCCTGGCGCTGCGCCGCCCCACGGCCCGGCTCGGTGCCTGGTTCGAGCGGAGGCTCGAGGCCACGCGCCTCATGTGAGGCACGGGACGCGGAGGACGGCCCGGGAAGTCCGGCGCGCGGCGCCCTGTGGCCGCCCGAGTCGTCCTTCTCGCCCCGTCAGCCCCGCCTCCCCACGCGTCGGCTCCTCCGGGGCCGTCCTCCGCGCAGCGCCCCGCCCGGGTCGTCCTTCTCGCACCATCCGCAGGCCCTCGCCGTTCTCGCCACCGCGCTATACTTGATGCGTATGTGAAAAGAAATGGCGAGAGGAACCTCATGTCCGAGACCCCCGTTCGCGTGCGCTTTGCGCCCTCCCCCACCGGCAAGCTCCACGTGGGCGGCGCGCGCACCGCGATCTACAACTGGGCCTTTGCCCGCGCCAACCACGGCACCTTCATCCTGCGCATCGACGACACGGACCCCGAGCGCTCCACCGAGGAGAACACCCAGATCATCCTGCGCGCCATGCGCTGGCTGGGGCTGGACTGGGACGAGGGCCCGGAGGTGGGCGGCGACTTTGGCCCCTACTTCCAGACCGAGCGCGCGGAGATGTATCGCGCCGCAGCCCAGCGCCTGTGGGACGAGGGGAAGGCCTACCCGTGCTTCTGCACGCCCGAGCAGCTGGCCGCCGACCGCGCCGAGGCCCAGGCCCGCAAGGACCCCTTCCAGGGCTACCAGCGCCGCTGCCGCGACCTCGACCCCGAGGAGGCCCGCGCGCGCATCGCCGCCGGCGAGCCGTACGTCCTGCGCATCAAGGTGCCCGAGGACCGCGGAGACGTGATCGTGCGCGACGCGGTCCACGGCGACGTGACCTTTGCGGCCCGCGAGCTCGACGACTTTGTCATCCAGCGCACCGACGGCACGCCCACCTACAACTTTGCCACCGTGGTGGACGACGCCGCCATGGGCATCACCCACGTCATCCGCGGCGACGACCACCTCTCCAACACGCCGCGCCAGGTCATCGTCTACGAGGCCCTGGGCGCGCCGGTGCCCACCTTCGCGCACATCTCCATGATCCTGGGCGCGGACGGCAAGAAGCTCTCCAAGCGCCACGGCGCGACCAACGTGGAGGAGTACCGCGACGCGGGCTACCTCTCCGACGCCTTCGTGAACTACCTGGCGCTTCTCGGCTGGTCGCTCGACGGCGAGACCACGATCATCCCGCGCGACGTGCTGGCGCGCGAGTTCTCGCTTGACCACGTGTCCAAGAACCCGGCGACCTTTGACCCCAAGAAGCTCGACTGGATCCAGGCGGAGTACATCCGCTCGATGAGCGACCAGGAGTTTGCGGACGAGGTCATGATTCCCGAGCTCCACGAGGCCGGCCTTATCGAGGGCGGCGTGGAGTACGACGAGGCGTGGATTGACGCCCTGGCCGCCATCGTGAAGCCGCGCACGAAGTTCCCCGCGGACGTGGTCACCGTGGCCGCGCCGGTCTTCGCCACGGCGGAGACCCTGGCCTACGACGAGAAGAGCGTGGAGAAGGGCCTGGCGAAGGAGGGCATGGGCGCGGTGCTGGACGCCGCGCGCGAGGCACTGGCGGGGCTCGCCGCCTGGGAGCCGGCCGCGATCGACGCCGCGCTGGAGCCGCTGCCCGAGGCGCTCGACCTGAAGAAGCGCCTGGTCTTCCAGGCCGTGCGCGTTGCCGTGTGCGGCAACATGGTGAGCCCTCCGCTCGGCGAGACGATGGCGCTCGTGGGCCGCGAGGACTGCCTCGCCCGCATCGACCACGCCCGCGCGATGGCGCTGTAGCGCGACCACGACACTGAAGCCCCGACTTTTGCACGAGCGGCCAGGGAGACCCGCTGATTCGACTATCTATCTCCGCTGGTAGACGCCGAATCACGTGAGAGCTTTGACGAGGCTTCGGCCCTCCGCTCGTGCAAAAGTCAGAGTTTGTCGACGACCACCGCCGAGAAGGCGAGAAGACCAGGAGCACCCGGAAGGAGCCCCATGGCAGCAAAGCCGCAGACCCTTGCCACCACCTCAGCATTTGAGGTGCTGGGGCCCGTGATGGTGGGTCCCTCCTCCTCGCACACCGCGGGCGCCCTGCGCTGCGCCCGCGTGGCGGCCTCGCTCGCGGCGGGCCCCATCGAGCGCGTGCGCTTCTCGCTGTGGAACAGCTTCGCCCACACCTATCGCGGCCACGGTACCGACCGCGCGCTCGTGGCGGGCGTCCTTGGCCTGGACACGGACGACGAGCGCATCCGCGATGCCTTTGACCTGGCGCGTGAGGCCGGCCTTGCGGTGGACTTCGAGATCGCCGGGGACGACCCCTCGGTCCATCCCAACACCGTGGACGTGCACATGGAGTGCGCGGGCGGCTCCGTCTGCGAGGTCCGCGGCGAGAGCCTGGGCGGCGGACGCGTGCGCATCAGCCGCGTGAACGGCGTGGGCGTGGACATCTCCGGCACCTACGCCACCCTCTTCGTCTCGCACCGTGACGTGCCGGGCATCCTGGCGGCCCTCACGCACCTGCTCGCCATGGCCGACGTGAACATCGCCTTCTGCCGCACCTACCGCACCGAGCAGGGTGGCCGCGCGTACTCCGTCTTCGAGACGGACGGTGCCCCCGCTGACGGCGTCCTGCCCATGGTGCGGAGCCTGCGCGACGTGGACTACGCCACGTTCGTGAGCGTTCCCGGGGCCGTGGTGGCGCCCGGGGTGAGCGCGGACGAGTTCTTCGACAACGGCGCTCAGCTGCTGGAGGCCTGTGCCGAGCGCGGCCTCACCATCGGCGGCGTCATGGAGCTGCGCGAGCGCGGGCTCATCGGCGCCCGGGACGCCGCGGCCGCCATGGCACGCGTGATCGAGGTCATGCGGGCGGAGACGAGCGAGCCCATCGCCGATCCTCGCCGCTCGCTCGGCGGCTTCATCGGCGGCGAGGCGCGGCTTGTGGACGCCGGGGCCGGGCACTGGGCCGCGTCGCTCATGGGCGGCGTTCAGACCGACGCCGTGGCCCGCGCGATGGCCGTGCTCGAGCGCTCCGCCGCGATGGGCGTGATCGTTGCTGCGCCGACGGCGGGATCTGCGGGCGTGGTCCCGGGATGCGTGCTCGCCGTTGCCGACGCCACGGGGTCCGCCAAGAAGGACGTGGCCTCGGCGCTCTGGTGCGCGGCCGCGGTGGGTGGCCTCATCCAGACGCACGCGTGCGTGGCCGGCGCTGAGGGCGGCTGCCAGGCCGAGGTGGGCAGCGCGGCCGCGATGGCCGCGGCGGCCCTCGTGGAGCTTCTCGGCGGCACGCCCGAGCAGGCGCTCGTTGCCGCATCGCTTGCGATCTCTAACCTGCTGGGACTGGCGTGCGACCCGGTGGGCGGGCTCGTAGAGGTCCCCTGCCAGGCGAGAAACGCCATCGGCGTTGCGGCAGCGTTCTCGAGCGCGCAGCTCGCGCTCTCCGGCATGCGCTGGCTCGTCCCGTTTGACGAGGTCGTGCGCGCGATGGCCGAGGTTGGCCACTCCCTGCCGTCGCGCCTGCGCGAGACGGCCCTCGGCGGGCTTGCGGCCACGCCCACGGCCCGCGCGGCGTGCGCCGGCTGCGGCGGCTGCGCGTAGCGAGCGGCAAGGGCCCGTTCTTCTCGCCTTCTCGGCGCCACGGTGCCGGAACCCTGACTTTTGCACGAGCAGACCGGATGCGCCGCTGCTTCGATAATGCATATCTGCAGCTAGACGCGTTGCTCGCCTTCTCTCCTACCGCGAGAAGTCACGTCCGCTCGTGCAAAAGTCAGGGTTCCTTGCGAGAAGAGGGCAAACCAGCGGCGGAGACGAGGGCTGGCACAGGTTTCTGCGAAAAGAGGGCAAACCAGCGGCGGAGACGAGGGCTGGCACAGGGTTTCTGCGGGAAGAGGGCGAGCCAGTAATGGGCAGGGCCTGAAGACAGGATCGCCAGCGGCGGAGACGGAGGCATGACGGCAGGGAGTCTAGCGCCTTGCCAACGAAAAAGGGTCGGCACCCGAAGGCACCGACCCTGAACGTTTGGTAGCCCGTACCAGATTCGAACTGGTGATCTCCGCCTTGAGAGGGCGGCGTCCTGAACCGCTAGACGAACGGGCCATTTGGTAGCCCGTACCAGATTCGAACTGGTGATCTCCGCCTTGAGAGGGCGGCGTCCTGAACCGCTAGACGAACGGGCCACATATGCGATTGTGAGGCAAGCGGCAAATGGCTGGGACTGAGAGAGTCGAACTCCCGTTGACGGAACCAGAATCCGCTGTCCTACCACTAGACGAAGTCCCAATTTGCCACTTCGTGCGCCTCTCAGCGCGAAGAAACACTATACGGGAATATCCTCACTCTTGCAACTAGAAATTCTGGAGAAGTTATGCCGAAACTTCCTGTCGCAAGTCAAAATGATCGCTCGTCCGGTCATAGCGGCGACAGTCCGCACCTCGATACGTGTCATAGCCCGCCAAGGCAAACACGCCAAGGAACCTATATTCTTCCTTCCCCGAAATAGGATCGCATGCCTTGACAAAGACCACGCGCTCATAGCTCTCGGTGCTGTCTAGCTCCTTGAGCGGGCGCTTGGTGTTCACCTCATAGATCGTCCGGCCATCTTCTGACACGTAGTTCTCCCAGATTTTCCCATCTTGACCCGCCACATGGACGGGGGCAAACCAGAGCACGTACTTCTCAGAGAACAAATGCGCGTATGGTCCGCGGCGAGGGTGAAAGAACGCACGGAATCGCCTCCCCTCACCCCGATACCCCGTGTGGAAGATTGCGTTACACGTCTCGATAATGCTGGGAAAGCCCAAATCGTCGCCGACTCTAATCTCGGCGAGGTCGCCGAGGCGCTCCTCGACCGTGCGGTCGGGCTCCCAAGCGACGAAGCGCCCACTCTTTCGCGCGGCTAAGGCAGCGTCTTGAATCTTCCTCACAACCAGGTCAATCTGCTTCTCGGTCTTCTCGAAGCCGCCCGAGACGTCAACGTGCAGGGGCACGTAGCTCTCATCAAGCTCGAAGTGGCTCAAGACGTCTATGAGCGTTCGCTCACGAAGCCGATCGTGCGCCGCCCGCCCGAGGTGGTAGGCCTCGTCACACTCAACGCCAATATTGAGCTGGGGAAAGTAAAGGTCAATGAAGTAGCGCTCGCCATCCGGCCCCGTGACAAACTGTTGCGAGACGGGCCTCAGCTCGCTGTCTCCAAGACGGTTCCAAACCGCATTGACCACGTAGTTCTCGTAGTCCTTGCGACGCGTTCTCGACAGGGTCTTAACGAGGTATTCGAGCCGGTCCATGATATCCCCTACCAGCGCAGCCAGGCGAGAAGAGCCTCGCGGTCGTTGGGGACCTCCCCCGCCTTGACGGCCTCGAGCAGCTGGGCGAGCACCATGCCCACGCCGGGTCCGGGCTCGATGCCCCGCTCGCGGATCACGTCCGCCCCGCGAACGGCAAGGTCGCGGACCCGCCAGACCGCCCCGGCGGCAAGCTCGCGCCGCAGCGCCCCGCTCATGGCGTCGAGCTCCACGGCATACCCCATGCACGCGGGCGCCTTTGCCACGGCATCGGCGCGCTTGAGGTCGAGAAGCGCAAAGGCCAGCGGCCGCGCCTGCCCCGGGGCCGCCGCCTCGAGCTCCGAGAGCATCCGCCGCATGGACGGCGCCGTCGCACGAATCTCAAAGTCATGGAGCAGCACGAGCGCCGAGGACGCGCACGTCACGTCTCCGGGAATCGCCAGGCGTCCCATTACGCGACGCGCCACGCGCGCGCCCTCCTCCGGATGCCCGAAGAAGTGCCCGCGACCAGACACGTCCTCGCTCCAGCACGTCGGCTTCGCCACGTCGTGCAGAAGCGCGGCCCAGCGCAGGGCGGGCAGTGCGTCGCCTCCGGTGAACTCCTCCACGCCCGCGCAGACGCGCGCCGTGTGCTCGAGCACGTCATGGGCGTGATAGGGACTCTTCTGATCAAAGCCCTCCATCTCGGCGAGCTCCGGCACGGCAGCCGCGAGCACGGAGAACTCGCGCCTCAGCGCCCACGCCGCGCGACCGGTGGCGAGAATCCCGTCCATCTCCTGGCCGATGCGCTCCTGGGCAATGGCGGAGAGCTCCGGAGCGCACGCCACGAGGGCATCCTGCGTTGCCGGCTCGATCGTCGCGTCAAGGCGGCACGCAAAGCGCACCGCCCGCAGCACGCGCAGGGCATCCTCCTCAAAGCGGCGCCGAGGCTCCCCCACCGCACGGATGACGCGCGACGCGAGGTCCTTCTCGCCGCCAAACGGGTCGAGCAGGCCGCGCATGGGGTGGAAGGCCATCGCGTTGACGGTGAAGTCGCGCCGGGCGAGGTCCTCGCGCACGTCCGTGACAAAGCGCACCTCGTCCGGGTGGCGACGGTCGGAATAGGCGCCCTCCACGCGATAGGTGGTCGTCTCCACCGGGCGACCGTCCACGACCGCCGTCACGGTTCCGTGAGCCGTACCGGTCTCGTGCACCTCTATGCCGCAGGCGCGCAGCACACGCGCCGTGTCCTGCCAGGGGGCCGAGGTGGTTACGTCAACATCGTGCCCAGGTCTGCCGAGAAGGGCGTCGCGCACCCAGCCGCCCACGACCCACGCCTCATAGCCCGCCGCCTCGAGTGAGTCGAGAACGACCCGAGCGTAGTCGGGCAGCTCGCGCGCCAAGCGCCTCTCGATGTCCGTGGTCACGCGCACCCCCTCGGCCTGTTCCTTCCCGACAAATTCTAGCAGGGAACGCGCAGGTAGGCGCTACGGAGACACCACCACCCCGTGACAAAGGGGTCGTAGCCGAGTGTCACATGTGACAAAGGGGTCGTAGCCGAGTGTCACAGGGGGGGCTTCTCCGCCGAAAGTCTGACTTTTGCACGAGCGGAAGGGCCGCCGGGATCGATGCGCAGGTTCGCGCGAGCCCTCTAGCTGCGCATATGCATTCTTTGACCATTTGTTGGGCGTGGCCGCTCGTGCAAAAGTCGGGGTTAGCGCGGGGAGGGCCAACGAGGAGGGCGGTGGCGAGAAGGGCCGGGAGCCCGTGCGGAAGTCGGGCTCGCGCGGGGAACGGCGACAAGAACGGGGCGGCCCGAGCCTTGGCTCGAACCGCCCCGCCTGGAAAGGGCCCTCTATGCGAGAGGCGCTACTCGCCGCGACGGCGCAGGACCAGCGCACCGGTGCCGAGGGAGACGAGGCCGGCGAAGGCACTCGCGACGAGTGGGTAGACGAGCGCGACGTCGCCGGTCTGGGCCAGGTCGCCGCCGGTGGTGCCGGAGCCGGGCCTGCCCGGGTCGGGCGTGGTGGGCTGGCCGGGCTTCTCGTCGCTCGGCTTCTGGTCGTCGCCGGGCTGCTCGCCGGTGACGGGCTCGTCGCCGCCGGGCTCCTCGCCCGTCGCCTCGGGCAGCCAGCCGGCGTAGATCGTGAGGTCGCCGGTGACGGGCTTCGAGAAGTCGTACTCGTCGGAGAGCTCGCCGGTCTCCGGGTCGACGGTCGTGAACCAGCCGGCGAACTCGAAGCCGTCGCGCTTGGGGGCGGCGGGCTCGGGGACGGCCCTCCCGTCCTCGACCTCGACGACGAGGTCCTCCTCGCCGTTGCCGAGGACCACGGTCACGGTGTGGGTCCCGGGCTGCGGCTCGGGCCTCTCGTCGGCGGTGACGGTGACCCTGAACGTGGCGTTGTGCATGCCCCTGTAGGTCACGGTGACGGTCTTCTTGCCGGCGGAGCTGAACTTCGTGACGTCGAAGGCGAAGTCGTCGGCGTTGTAGGCGACGTCCTCGGTCTCGCCGTTGTCGTAGGTGACCTCCAGGACCAGGCCGGCCGGGTCGAGGCTCTCGCCCACCTTGTAGCTGGTCTTGGTCGGGAAGCTCTTGATGGCCACGAAGTCGATCTCGGGCTCGGGGCCGGGGCCGGGCTCCTCGACCTTCTCGAAGGAGGCCTCGATCGCGTGGTCGGCGTCGACGCCCTCGAACTCGTAGCTCTCGACCGCCCCGACGGACTCGCCGTCGACCCTGACGTCGGCGATCTCGTAGCCCTCGTCGGCCTCGATCGCGAAGGACTGGCTCTCCCCCTCTGTCACCTCGACCTCGCCGGACGGCGTGATGGTGCCGCCCTCGCCGGCGGTGGCGGTGATGACGAAGGTGTCGGGCACGGGCTCGGGCTCCTCGCCGCTCAGCCCCTCGGTCGCGGCCTTGAGCGCGTCGCTCACGCGGGCGACGTCGTCGTTCAGCGCCAGCGGGCTCTCGAGCTGGGCGCGCGCCTCGATGAGGGCCGTCCAGAACGCGGACTCGGCGTCGCCGGTGCTCGCCACCGTGATGCCCTTCTCGGCAGCCAGTGCCTCGGCGGCCTCGACCTGCTCGGCCAGGGCGTCCTTGTCGACGGACTCCATGACCTTGAACTCCTGGATGAAGTAGGTGCCGGAGCCAGAGTTGGAGGCAATGCCCTGGAACTTGACGAAGCGCGCGGTCACGGGCTCGTCGAGGGCGATGGTCTCGAAGAAGTCCTGGTTGCCGGAAACGCTCTTCGCCTCGGTCCAGGACGCGCCATCATCGGACGCCAGGATCTTGAAGTCGCGACCCTTGCCGCCGTTGCGCCACTGGATCTGGATCTCGGAGAACGTGCGCTCCTCGCCGAGGTCGATCGTCAGCGTGCTGTCGGGGTGGTTGCCGCGCCAGTAGGAGTAGATCTCGGAGCCGGACTCGTCCGGGGCCGTGGTGGTGTTCTCGGAGACCGGGAACGCCTCGCCGTCGATGGCCTTGAAGGCAACGCGGACGCGGGAGTCGGCGTTGTCAAAGCCGTCGCCCGTGTGGCGGGACATGCCGCCGGCGTAGGCGTTCTGGGCCACGTTGACCATGCCGTCGTCCTCGGCGCCGGCCGCCATCGCGGCGACCTCCTCGGCGGAGAGCGCCTTGTTGTAGACGTCGATGTTAGCGATGTCGCCGCTGAAGTCCTGGCCGATCTTCTCGAGCGGCAGGAGCACGGAGGAGTACAGCGTGGAGATGGCGCCGCTACCCAGGCCGTCCTGGTCGGACTTCTGGGAGAGGAAGGTCACCAGCTCGCCGTCAACGTAGAGGCGCGTGGCCTGCATCGTGCCCACGATGGTCACCGTGTGCTCGGAGCCGTCCGTGGGGACCTTGTAGCCAAAGTCGCGCGTGAAGTAGTTGACGTCAGCGCTCATGTTGCCGTTGTGGCCGGCAACCTGGATGCGGCCGTCGTAGCCCGAGAAGAGCGAGCTCTCCTCGGTGTTGGCCGTGCCGTCATCCGCGGAGAGGCGCAGGTCAAAGCTCACCGTGTACGGATAGGAGACGGTCTTGACCTCGGTGGTCATGAGGCCATTGCCGTCGAAGGAGGCCCAGCCGTCCTTCACGGTCACGCCGTCGAGCGCGGCCGTGTAGCCGTTGCCGGAGGCGTCGAGAACCGCGGTGCCCTCGGCGGTCACGTTGTCAAAGTCGTAGCTGGCGACGAGCGAGCTCTCGCTCTCCACGTCCATGGCGATGCTCGTGCCGGGGCCCTCGGCCAGGCGGCTCGCGCGGAGCTCGTAGGCGTCGAAGGTGTCGCTCTCCTCGGTACCGCCCCAGCTCTTCTCGCTCACGATGGCGATGGCGCGGAGCACGCGCTGGTGGACGTCGCGCTCGGTCATGCCTTCCTGGCTCTGGTCGCCCCAGATGACGGCCTTGGCGCCCAGCAGGTGCGGGTCGCCCACGAGGGTGTTGGTGTTCTCGCCGGGCTGGCCGGAGTCAAAGATCGCGGGGTTCCACTCGTTGAAGAGGTACTCGGCGGCGGGCACGTCGCGGAAGGTGCGACCCGGGTTGCCGTAGAGGTAGGCGTCGCGGCAGTTCACGACGTCATAGCCCTCGGCAACGCGCTGCTTGGCGTTGTCGTAGCCGGGGTACCAGATGTCGAGCTGGAAGTGCTCGGCGAGCTCCTCGCTCGTCATGCCGAGCGCGG
This sequence comes from uncultured Olsenella sp., assembly GCA_949287905.1. Lineage (GTDB taxonomy): Bacteria > Actinomycetota > Coriobacteriia > Coriobacteriales > Atopobiaceae > Thermophilibacter. Next base: position 227,846 of record CASEHX010000001.1, on the reverse strand, counting down.
TCTCGGCGGTCGAGAAGGACGCGGTGCCGGCGCCCCACATGCGGACCTTGACGTCCTCGCCGAGGTTGCCCTGGATGACCTTGCGCATCTCGTTGGCGAAGTTGGCGAAGGCGTTGTAGGTGTCGTTGTTGTGGACCCAGTACTCGTCCGAGCCGATGCCGATCACGTCGCCGTAGATCGTGGGGTCGGCGGGGTCGGTGTACTCGTCCCAGAGCGTCTTGGCAAACTGCAGCGCGCGGTCCTTGTTCTCGCCGGTGAGGTCGAGAAGCTCGAGGTAGCCGGAGTTGCCCGTGGCGCTGGAGGAGAGCATGGTGCCGCCCTCGAGCCAGCTGATGTTGTCAGGGTTCTCCTCGGCGTACTTGTTGTAGAGCAGGGAGTGGCCGGGGAGATCGATCTCGGTGAGGAGGTTCATGCCGTAGCTCTCGGAGAGCTCGGTGAGGGCGCGCCACTGGTCCTTGGTGTAGGTGGGGTTGCCCTGGTAGTCCTCGTTGTTGTTGTAGTAGTCGGCGTTCACCAGGTCCTGCGGGATGCCGGCGTGCTTGGTGCCGGACATCTTGGCGAGGCTCGGGTAGGTGTCGCTCTCGATGCGGTGGAAGCCGGAGTGCGTGTCGAACGTTGCGCCGTTGACGTTGGCGTTGTCGTTGTCGTTGATGTGCAGGTCGTACTCGCTCATCTTGTACCAGAGCATGATCTTGGCGTAGTCCTCGAGCTGCTCGTAGCGGTACGGCGTGCGGGCGATGTCCAGCTTGACGCCGCGGACCTCGTAGGCCGGGTAGTCGCGCGCCAGGCCGCACGGCACGGAGGCGTGGTCCTCGGCCTGCCAGAGGATCTGCTCGACGGTGATGGCGCCGTAGATGGCGCCGGTGTAGGTGTTGGCGTAGATCTGGATGCCGTCCTCGGTGACCTTGAGGAGGTAGCCCTCGTCGCCCAGGGCGTAGGGGTCGGACCCGTCCGCGAGCGTCTCGATGTAGACGCCGCCGGAGACGGGAGCGGAGCCCTTCGTCGAGGTGAGCTCGATGCCGGAGATCTCCGCCACGTCGGCGATCATGTTGTCGGCAACGCCGGAGAGGCCGACGCCCGCGGCGTCGTTCAGCACGATCTGGGCGCCGTCGGCGAGGACGAACGAGCCGCTGCCGCCCGCCCACTCCTGGATGGTCGGAACGACCTCGGGCTTCTCGTTGGAGCCGGAGGGAATCATGCTCGCATAGGCCGCGGAGCCGCTGTTGTCGGGCACGGTCACGACGAGGTTCTTCTGGGCGTAGTCGTCCGGGTCGCCGGTGCGAGAGGCGCGCACGATGATCGTGACGTCGCGCGAGCCCATGTTCTGGCCGGTCACGACGCCGTCGTTGGTGATGACGTTCTCGAGCTCGCTGCCGTAGACGCTGTACTCGACGCTGTCGGAGGCCTCGGGGAAGACGACCTCGTCGCCCTCGACGTAGACGGTGTCGGCGGTGAGCGCGTCAAGCTCCACGGAGAGCGGGCGCAGGTCGTTCACGCCGTTGACGATGAACTCGGCGATGTTGATGTTGTTGCCCGGCGCCTGCCAGTTGGTCCTCTCGATGTAGAGGCGCACGTAGCGGCCGAGCGTGGTCTCCTGCAGCGCGGGGGTGGAGTCCGCGGTGATGGTGTCGGTGTAGGAGTTGGGGTCGGCGATGTTCTGGCCGGCGCCCTGCGTGAGGAAGGCGTTGGCAGAGGCGCGCTCGACGTCCGCCACGACGGTCCACTCGGCGTCTTCGGCCTTGGGATCGTCGTCGGTGGTCTCGACGCGGTAGGCCTGCGCCCAGACCTTGTTGTTCTTGTAGACGACCTGGATGCTCGAGAGCTTGGTCCCGCTCGTCCCGAGGTCGACGCAGAGCCACTGCTCGGTCTGCGCGTCGGTGTCACCAGAGGTGTTGGAGTGCGCGGAGCTCTTCATCGGGTCGGAGTTCCACGAGGTGGAGGTGCCGCCGTCGACGGCGTTGGCGGCCGTCGTGCCCTCGGCCTCGCTCGACGCCGTGGCCGGGCGACCCTGCGCCACGTTCCACGGGTCGACGACGGGCTCCTCGGGCTCCTCGGCGTTCACGGTGCCCATGATGCTGATGTCGCAGACATTCGTGTCGTTGCCGGGCGCGAGGGTGTTGACCTTGTCGATGTACAGGCGCACGTAGCGCTGCACCGTGGCGTCACCCACGAGCTTGGGCGTGGAATCCGTGGTGATGGTGTCTACGTTGCCGGACGCGATGTCCTGACCCGTGGCGTTCTGCGGGCCGACGGCGTCCACCGCAACGCGGCTCACGACCGCCAGGGGCGACCAGCCCTCGCCGGGGTTGGACGAGTCGAAGCTCGCAGCGGTCTCGACGCGGTAGACCTGGCCCCACACCTTGTTGGGGCGCCACGTGATCTGAATGCTCGAGACCGTGGCAGAGGAGAAGTCCTCGCCGAGGTCGATGACGATCCACTGGGGCGTCTGGTCCTCGTCGCCCACGGCGGTCTTCATGTCCTCAGAGATCCACCAGGTCTCGGGATCCCCGTCGACGACGTTGGACGCCGGGTAGCCGTCCTTGTACGACGACTGAGCCACCACGGTGGCGCCGCTGACGAGGTTGGTGTCCTCGGCCACGGCCGTGCGCGGCGCGACGATCGCCATGAACGTGACGAGCACGAGGGCAAGTGCCGCTCCGCCCGCCAGCAGCGTGCGCCGCTTCAGGTGCCTTAGCTTCTGCATAGCATCTCCTCCGACAAAGTCCACAGTGAACCGCATTCTCTTGATTGTGGAGGAGCCAACAGCATCGGCAAACGTCAAAACAGCTGAAAGCTACCTTTGGATTCGTGGGCGGCAGCGAGAACCATCTCACCCTAGACGTCACCGCCGAGACCCGCATGTTACGAAGGGACTGTCCCCTCGTAACATCAGAACTCCGCGAAGCGGGGCTCGCCGGCGCGGGCCAGCTCCTCGCCCCCGGCGAGCTCGTACACGGCCGAGCAGAACCCCTCCTCGTCGCCCGCACGGAACACGCACGTGAGCTGCACGTCATCGGTGAAGAGCTGGTCCGTCACACGTCCGCCGACATCCGCGCACATCCGTGCCACGCGGTCGTAGAGCGCATAGGGCAGCTGCACCGTCACCGGGCACACGAGCGTCATCTCGCAGACGGCGCCGTCCCTCTCGGCCTGCGCCACCGCCGCCTGCGTGGCGGCCGTATAGGCGCGCACGAGCCCACCCGGCCCCAGCAGCGTCCCGCCGAAGTAGCGCGTCACCACGCAGCACACGTCCGCCAGGCCCGCGCCGCGCAGCACCTCGAGCGTGGGCATGCCGCTCGTGCGGCTGGGCTCGCCGTCGTCCGAGCAGCGCTCGCGCCCGTCCGCCAGTATCCAGGCCGGCACGTTGTGGCGCGCGTCGTGGTGCCGCGCGCGGACCTCGGCGATGAAGGCGTCGGCCTCCGCCTCGCTCCCCACGCGCCTGAGCTGCGCGATGAAGCGGCTCCGCCGGTCCTCGAACTCGCCCACTGCCTCGGCCCCCACGCGGAGCGTGCGGTACCCGGCGGCACCCGACGCGCCCGTTGCCGTCAGGCCCCCCATCTGAGCACCGCCTCGCCCGCCACGACGCGCTTCTCCCCCGCCGCGACCTCAACCGGCTCGAAGGCGTCGGAGTTCGAGACGGTCACCACGACCGTCTGGTCAAGGCCGCGCCCCGCCATGAGTGCGCGGTCGAAGGAGATCAGGGGCTGCCCGGCACGGACCTCGTCGCCCTTCTCGGCAAGGTACCTGAAGCCCTCGCCCCTGAGCGCGACCGAGTCGATCCCCACGTGGAGAAGAACCTCGGCGCCGTCGTCGGCACGGATGAGAAGCGCGTGGCGCGTCTTCACGTCCGCGGTCACCACGCCCGAGACCGGGGCGTAGGCGACGTCCCCCTCGGGCAGGATCCCCAGGCCGACCCCGAGCATCCCCTGGGAGAAAACGGGGTCGCTTACCTGCGCGAGCGGAACCACCTCGCCCGTCACCGGCGCGTAGGCCCGCCCGGGCGCCTCGTCGACCGAGACCGCCGGCACGGCGCGCCTCAGCCCGCCGATCTTGTCGAGCAGTCCCATGTCGCACCTCCGCGCCGGGCCCCGCCGGGCCGTCCGTCAAACGCAGCCATTGTAGAGCATCGACACGGGAAAACCATCTGGCCCGGTAGGGGCCTCATGGTAGAATCGACCACGCGAGGTGGGCCAGGCGACCGCGGGACGCGCTTGCGCGTCATGAGGAAAGTCCGGGCTCCACAGGGCAGGATGCCGGCTAACGGCCGGGCGGGGTAACCCGACGGAAAGCGCCGCAGAAAAGAAGACTCCAACTGGCCGGCCCTCGGGCCGCGCAAAGGGAAAAGCTGAAACGGTGGTGTAAGAGACCACCAGCGTCGTGGCAACACGGCGGCTTGGCAAGCCCCATCCGGAGCAAACGCAAATAGGAGCGCCATGGTGTGGCCCGCACTGCGCTCGGGTTGCGCGCTAGAGGCGGACGGTGACGTCCGCAGTAGATAAATGGCCGCCCACGACAGAACCCGGCTTACAGGCCCACCTCGCACCTTCCACGCCAGACTCGGCCGCGCGCCAAAGAAAAACGACCCCGGGTCGAGAAGGGCCCGGGGTCGCGCTTTGCCTATCTGATGGAACTAGTCCAGGTCGCCGAAGTCGGCCGCGCTCGCGGCGGGAGCGGGCGTCGGGACGGGCGAGGCAACCGGCGTGGGCGCGGAGTCGGTGCGCACGGAGCCGGTGGAGGCGGCAGCGGAGCCGGTGAGGCTGGACTGCGTGGGGAACATCGCCTCGGCATCGTCCATGAAGTGCTGGAGGAGCTTCTTGTACTCGCTGCGGAACTCCTCGCGGGAGACCTTCAGGCGGTCGATCTCGTCGAGCTCGTTCTGCTTCTCGGCAAGTGCCTGGCGGATGACCTCGCGGGCCTTGGCGTCGGCCTCGTTGCGGATGCGGTCGGCGTTGTCGCGAGCCTCGGCGACGAGCTTGTCGGCGGACTGCTGAGCGACGATGAGGACCTGGGAGATCTGACGCTCGGACGCGCCGTAGGCGTTCTCCTGCTGGACGGGGGCCACCGGGGCGGCAACGGTGACGGGACCGCGCTCCTCGAGGGTGGCGATCTGCGCCTGGGCGGCGTCGAGCTGCTGCTCGGTGGAGGTCAGGCGACCCTTCAGGTCGGCGATCTTCTGGAGCATCGCGTCGACCTCGCTGGCAAGCTGCTCGAGGAAGGCGTCGACCTCCTCGGTGTCATAGCCGTGCTTGGAGGGAGAGAAGGTCTGCTGTTCGATGTCTGCTGGTGTGATTGCCATTCTTGTTCCCTTTCGCTTCGTCGCCGCACGGTCACTCCCGTGCGCCTGCATCGCATCCATCATTCTACAAAATGATTGTGTAGACGAGCCTTTCAATGGCGGTTAGCACCAATATGGCCACAATCGGCGACACATCCACGCCGCCGAGCGGCGGTATGAACCGCCTGAAGAGGTTGAGATAGGGTTCAACCAGCATTCCAAGGGCGCCGCGCAGGTCGTCGGCAAAGCCGCCCGGCCTCATCGGGACCCACGTGAGCAGGCACCAGATGACGATGAGCCACCCATAGATGTCAAAGAGCCGTTGAATGAGCGAGACGAGCTGAAGAAGTTCCATCAAGAGCCTTTCGGGAGCCTAACCGTTCGCGAGCTCGCGCGTGCGCGCGAGGGCGGCGTCGATCGCCGCGTAGGTCCCCTCCGTGAGCGGCCCCTCCAACTCGTAGAGGGCCGCCGCGGTGGTTCCGCCCGGCGACGTCACGCGCTCCATATATTCCCTGGGATGAACTCCCTCAGTCAGAAGCTGCTCGGCGCACCCGCGCATCGTGGACTCCACCATCTCGCGCGCACAGGCGGCGGGAAGGCCCGCCATGACGCCCGCGCGCGTGAGCGCGTCAACGAACAGCGAGAAGAACGCCGGGGCGCAGCCGGAGACGGCACCCGCAACGTCCAGCTGGTCCTCGCGCATGACCGCGACGGCGCCCAGCGCCGAGAAGAGCGTCCGCACGAGGGAGACGTCGTCGGTGCCCGCGCGCGACCCCGCGCACACCGCCGTGGCGCCGGAGCGCACCTGAACGGGCAGGTTGGGCATCACGCGAACCACGCGGGCGGCGGGAAGCGCCGCCTCGATCGCGCAGACGGGGACGCCGGCCGCGATCGAGACCACGAGCCGCTCCCCCATTGCGGGGGCGAGCTCGGCCATGACCGAGCCGAGCACCTGAGGCTTGACGGCAAGGATCACGACGTCGGGACCTTCGGCGAGAAGGTCGGCGCCGTCTGAGAACACGCGTGCGCCGAGCTCGGAGAACGCCGCGAGGCGGCTCTCGTCGCTGTCGGCGACGAGCAGCTGGGAGACGCCCACCACGCCCGCCTCGACGAGGCCGCGCGCGATGGAGCCCCCCATGGCGCCCGCGCCGATGACGCCGACGCGCTGGGACACGCACTCACCCATCGGGCGCCCCCTAGCGGACGAGGTCGCCGTCGGCGGCGAGCTTGTCGAGCTCGGCCGGCGAGAGCTTCACGCCGGACGGAAGGACCGCGAAGGAACGGTCCCCCACCTCGACGACGCTGCCCCCGACACCGCAGGAGAACCCGAAGCAGAAGTCGAGGATGCGCTTGGCGGTGTCCGTGTTGGTGCCGCGGAACGAGATCACGACGGGCTGGTTGGTGCGGACGCGCTGGACGACCGTCTGGACGTCATCGTAGGACACGGGACGGAGCACGTACGCGGGGAGCTGCGCGCTCGAGTAGCGGCCCGAGCCCGCGACGGAGATGTCGGCCGTGGGCTGGGAGCCGAGGTCGTAGCCGGACATCGAGCCGGAGGCGGGGTCGGAGCCCGGGCGGCCCTGGGGGCGCGTGGAGACGGGCTTGCCGGAGCGGGTGTAGACGGAGACGCTCTCGGCCTCGGGGCGCGGGGTCGTGCCCAGCAGGCGGTTAGAGGAGCCCTCGCGGCGGCGGGGACGGTCGTCGGAACGGGGGTCGTCCTCGTAGCCCTCGTCGTAGTACTCCTCGTCGTCGTAGTAGTCGTTGCCGCCGCCCCTCAGGCGGTCCCTGATCGTATCGAGGAAGCTCATGAATCCCCCTTCGTCACGCGCCCCGCGGGACGCTCCTGTCTCCTATCGCACAAATCCCTGGTCAAACACGTATCTACCGAGGCGGACGAGGGTCGAGCCCTCCTCCACCGCGATCTCAAAGTCGTCGCTCATGCCGCACGAGAGCGTCTCGAGGGCAAGGCCGGTGCGGGCGCGGAGCTCGTCCGCGAGCTCGCGCAGGCCCGAGAAGGTCCTTCTCGCCGCATCCGGGTCTCCGGCGGGAGCCATCGTCATGAGGCCGCGGACGCTCAGGCCGGGCAGGCCGACGACGGCCTCGGCGCACGAGCGGGCGTCGTCCGGGGAGAAGCCGGACTTGGAGGCCTCGCCCGAGACGTTGACCTCGAGCAGGACGTCGCTCGCGATCCCCCGCGCCTCGGAGCGCTTGGAGATCGCCTCGGCGAGGTGGGCCGAGGAGACGGAGTGGATGAGCCTCACCCGCCCTATCACCTGGTTGATCTTGTTCTTCTGGAGGTTGCCGATCATGTCGAAGGTGACGTCGGCGCCCTCGGGAACACGACTCAGGGCCTCGAGCTTTCTTCCGAGCTCCTGCGGGCGGTTCTCGCCAAAGCGCGTCCACCCCGCATGGATGGCGTCCACGACCTCGTCCGCGCCGACGGTCTTGGAGACCGCGATAACCTCGACCTCGGACGCGTCGCGCCCGGAGCGGCCGGCCGCGGCCGCGACCCTCTCGAGTATCTCGGCCCTGCGGAAGCGGAGAAACGCCTCATAGGACCGCACGTCATCGATCATCCGAGAACCGCCTCCCCTCCACTGGGACCCAACAGAACCGCGAGGGCGCCGTGCCTGCCGCACGCGCCGTCCTCGGCACGATACGAGAAGAACCTGTCCGTGGCGCGTGCCGTGGACTCCTCGACCCATGCCACGTTGCCGGCGGGGACGCCCGCCTCCGAGAGCGTGACGGAGAGCGCGGCGGAGAGGTCGAGGTTCCTCTCGCCCCGGATGACGCCGGGGCCAAACTCCTGCGCAAAGCGCGCCGCGAGCTCAGCCGAGACCTCGTAGTCGTCGGCGCCGATGTGGGGTCCCACATAGGCGAGAAGATCGCTCGGCTCGCAGCCGGCCTCCTCGCAGAGGACCTCGGAGGCGCGACGCGAGATGCGGGCGATCGTCCCCCGCCAACCGGAATGGACCACCGCAAAGCCCCCCGGCGCCACGAGGACGACCGGGACGCAGTCGGCAAAGCACAGAAGCACCGGCACCCGCTCCGCCGTGCACACGACGGCGTCTGCCCCCGCGCGGGCCTCGGCACGTGCCGAGGCGAGCTCGGAGGGCTCGACGGAGCGGACGACCACCACGTGGTCGCCGTGAACCTGCCGAGGGTTCACGAGGTTGTCGAGAAGGTCCCCCGCGCCGATGGCGGAGAGGGCGCGCCTGCGGTTCTCGGCGACGCACGAGGCGTCGTCGCCACAGGCGTCACCGAGGTTGAGCGAGGCATACTCCCCGCTCGAGACTCCCCCGGCGCGCTCCGTGAACGCAAGCGTGACCCCGCCCGGGACGGATTCGTCCGTGAGCAGGGCCACGCCGCTCGAGACCTGTCTCGAGAGAGCGGCCATCGCTAGAGACGGCTGCGCTTGAGGAAGTCGGGGATGTCGAACTCCTTGTCGTTGCTGGAGGACGAGGAGGCCGAGGCCGGACGGCTCACGTTGATGGGCATGGAGCCCGGCTGCTTGGAAGCGGAGCGAGCCGGGGCGCTCTTGCGCTCGCGGGTGGCCGGGCGGCTGACCGGGGTGATCGTCGGAAGCGCCTGCTGGGCGTTGACGTCACCAAAGCCGGTGGCGATGACGGTCACGCGGACCTGGTCGCCGAGGGACTCGTCGACGACGGTGCCGAAGATGATCGTGGCCTCGGGGTCGACGTTCTTGGCGACGAGGTCGGCGGCGTCGTTGATCTCCTGGATGCCGAGGTCCTTGTTGCCGGCGATGGAGAGGAGCACGCGCGTGGCGCCCTCGATGGAGCCCTCGAGCAGGCGGCTGGAGATGGCCTCCTCGGCGGCGTCGACGGCGCGGTTGTCGCCGGAGGCGGTGCCGATGCCCATCATCGCGGTGCCGGAGTTCTTCATGATGGTGCAGACGTCGGCGAAGTCGAGGTTGATCAGGCCCGGGACGGTGATGAGGTCCGTGATGCCCTGGGTGCCCTGGCACAGGACGTCGTCGGCCATGCGGAAGGCCTCGAGCATGGTGGTCTTCTTCTCGGAGAGGTCGAGCAGGCGGTCGTTGGGGATCACGATGAGCGTGTCGACGTACTCGGAGAGGGTCTTGATGCCCTCGAGGGCGGACGTGAAGCGCTTGCGGCCCTCGAAGGAGAAGGGCTTGGTCACGACGCCCACGGTGAGGGCGCCCACGTCGTTCTTGGCGATGTCGGCCACGACCGGGGCGGCGCCGGTGCCGGTGCCGCCGCCCTCGCCGGCGGTGATGAAGACCATGTCGGAGCCCGCGAGCGCCTGCTTGAGCTCGTCGCGGGTGTCCTCGGCGGCCTCCTTGCCGACCTCGGGGTTGGCGCCCGCGCCAAGGCCCTTGGTGATGTCGGTGCCGATGTGGACCTTGATGTCGGCGTCGGAGATGGCGAGCGCCTGGGCGTCCGTGTTGACGGCGACGAACTCGACGCCGCGGATGCCCTCCTCGATCATGCGGTTCACCGCGTTGGTTCCGCCGCCGCCCACGCCAACGACCTTGATCACGGCGAGATAGTTGCTCAGAGTGTCGGTGTCCTTGATCATGTGTGTTCTCCTCTGCCTTCGTGCATCGATTCGAGCTGCACTCGTTTCTGACATCCCGACGTTGGCAAAACCCTAAAGGTCAAGTTAAGCCCGACGCTTGGGATAAAGCGATGTATATTGGCACACTTGAGGCTTGCTCGTCAAACAGTTTGTGCAAAGTGTGAAGACAGCAGGTTATTGGCTACAAATCATTCCGTCGCGGCATCAGTTTGCTCACTAGAGGACTCGTCTCCACCCTGAACGTTCTCGGAGGCGATCTCCCTGAACGTTGGGTTCGAGGGCATGCGAACGTTGATGAGGACGACGGAGCCCTTGTGCTGCTCGAGGAAGGCCTCGACGATCTTCTCCTTCTGGGAGATCTCCTCGGGCTCGCCGAGAGAGACCTCGACGCCGCTGTCCAGGACGCAGGAGACGTTCTCCTCCGAGGGAGCCCGGAAGCAGACGATCCTCGAGGCAAACCCGTCGGAGAACTCCTCGCGGAACTTCTGGACCGCCTCGATCGAGGCGTCCGTCGCGACGGAGCCCGCCTCGGGCTCGATCGTCGCGGGAACGTCGGTTATGAGGAGGCAGCCGTCCTTCTTCGCGATCTCGAGCGCCGCGTCGTTCACGGACTGGCCCTCGGCCGCCTCGATCATGACGGGCTCGATCCAGGCGCCGTCCTCGCCCAGGTACCACGCCACGGTCCCGGAGCTCATGAGGACGAGCGCGTCGAGCTTCTGCTCCTCGATGATGATCCTCAGCGTGTTGGGGAACTCGAACTCGAAGGACGCCGAGGCGACCCAGGGGTTCTTCTTCAGGGACTCCTCGATGGCGACCGTGTCCACGTTGAGGAGCGTGGAGCCGGCGCTGACCTGGGCGAGGTTCTCCACGTCCTCGGGCGCGACGTGCTCGGTGGGCTCGAACTCCACCTTCGTGATCTCGAAGGCGGGAGAGTTCCTCAGCGCGAAGTAGGCGACGATGCCCACGATGAGCAGCGCGAAGATCCCCAGCGCAATGGAGATGACGAGACGGACGGTCTTCTCGCGCTGATGGCGCTCGCGACGCTCGCGAGGCTGGCTGACGGCACCCTTCTTGTCCTTCTCGGCCTTTCTTCTCTCGAGGGCCTTCTTGGGGTTGAGGGCAGAGGCCGAGGGGTGCGGGATGGAGAGCTTGGGCTTGGAGGCGCCGTCACCCGACGCCCGGGCGGTAGCGACCTTCTTGGTGGCGGCGGACCGGGCCGTCGCCTTCTTGACGACGGCCTTGCGCTCCTGCTTGGGCAGCTTGGGCTGCTTGGGCTGTTTTGGCTCCTTCGCGTCCTTGCGCTTGGTTGGCTTGCGCGGGGTGGGACGCTTCTTGCTGGTCTCCGCCACGCGCTATCCCCCAAAGCCGAGAAACTTGACCTCACAGGAGAGGTCGACGCCATGGCGCTCGAGCACGGCGTCGTGGACGTGAGAGATGAGGCCGAGCACGTCGGCGGCCGAGGCCCCGCCCGTGTTGACGATGAAGTTGGCGTGCACGGTGGAGATCTGCGCGCCGCCCTGCGAGAGCCCCGCGAGGCCGCACTCCTCGATCAGCTTCCCCACAGAGTAGTCGGGCGGGTTCTTGAAGACGGACCCGCAGCTCGGGAGCGAGAGGGGCTGCGTGTCTCCGCGGCGGCGGAGGCGCTCGTCCATCTCGGCGGCGATGAGGTCCTTCTCGGAGTGCTCGAGGGCAAGCGTTGCCTCGAGGATGATCTCCGACCCCGGGAGGGAGGTCGTGCGATAGCCCCAGTCGATCTCGCTGCCGGCATAGCGGAACATGCCCTTGCCGGGCCTCAGGACGACGAGGTCGCGGACGCGCTGACCGATCCACTCGCGCCTGGTCCCCGCGTCCATCGAGAGGGCGCCGCCAAAGGTGCCCGGAATGCCCGCACAGGGCTCAAGGCCGGAGAGCGACGCCCTCATGGCCTCGCTGACCACGCGCGAGAGGGCGGCGCCGGCGCCGGCGGTGATCAGCCCCTCCTCCGCGGAGACGTTGATGCGGGCGAACTGGTCGCCGAGGCAGATGACGCAGCCCTGGTACCCGGCGTCGTCGGCGAGGATGTTGGACCCCTTGCCGAGCAGGACCCAGCGCACGCCCTCCGCCCTGAGGACCTCGAGGGTCCTCACGAGGGCGGCGTAGTCGTTCGCGCGCACGAAGAGGGCCGCGGGCCCGCCGATGCGATAGCTCGTGTGCCGCGAGAGCGGCTCGTCGAGCAGGACCGTGCCGTTGATGTTGCCGGAAAGGCTCAGATATGCGTTGGAGACGCTCAACCGCGTGCCCCCCGACGCTCGAGCATGGCCTTGATGAAGGCCGGGCCGACGGTGGTCACGTCGCCGGCGCCCTGGGTGATGAGGAGGTCGCCGGAACGGCAGGTCTCGCAGAGGTCCTCGATGAGGGCGTGGCGGTTGGGCACGAAGGCGACGTCGCCCTCAAAGCCGTGCTCGCGCATGGAGGAGACGATCGTCTTGCCGGAGACGCCCGGAATCGGCATCTCTCCGGCGCTGAAGACGTCCATGACGCGCACGACGTCCGCCTTGTCGAAGGCGGAGCCAAACTCCTCGGCGAGCGCCTGCGTGCGGCTGTAGCGGTGCGGCTGGAAGACGCACACGATGCGCTCGAACGGGAGGTCGGAGGCGGCGCCGAGCGTGGCGGTGATCTCGGTGGGGTGGTGCCCGTAGTCGTCGACGACGGTCACGCCCGCAACGTCACCGACGTGCGTGAAGCGGCGACGGGCTCCCTTGAACTGCGAGAGCGCGGCCGCGGCCTCCTCGGGGTCGAGGCCCAGGACGCCCGCGACGGCAACGGCGGCCGTGGCGTTTGCCATGTTGTGCCTGCCCGGGTTGGAGGAGATGGTCACGTGGACGCTCTTCTCGCCGCCCGGGAGGCGCACGGAGAAGCTGCTGGCGAGCGCGTGGCTGGCGGGCTCGGGGAGGCAGACGTAGTCGCACGAGGGGTCAAAGCCGTAGGTGACCACGTTGCGACCGGTCGAGCGGGCGAGCTCGACGTAGCGGGGCACGTCGCCGTTGACGATGACCGTGCCCTCGTCGCCGACGAGGCCCATGAACGTGCAGAAGGTCTTCTCGATGTTCTCGAGCGTGCCGTAGTGGTCGAGGTGGTCCGCCTCGATGTTGGTCACCACGACGACGCTGGGGTGCAGGTAGAGGAAGGAGCCGTCGGACTCGTCGGCCTCGCAGACGAAGTGCTCGCCGGACCCGTTGCGGCCGTTGGTTCCGTAGCCCTCGACGACGCCGCCGATGAGGAAGGAGGGGTCGAGGCCCATCTTGTCGAGCATCGTGGCCACCATCGAGGACGTGGTGGTCTTGCCGTGCGTGCCGGCAACGGCGACGGTGCGCTGCGAGCCGGAGAGATACGAGAGCATCTTGGCGCGGGGCCAGATGGGAATGCCCAGCTCGTGAGCGCGAACGACCTCGGGGTTGGTCTCGGGGATGGCCGTTGAGGTGACGATGACCTGCGGGGCGACCTCGTCGATGGTCGCGGCGTCATGACCGACGCGCACGTCGATGCCAGCGGCCTCGAGCTCGCGCACGTAGTGGGAGCTCTTGAGGTCGGAGCCGGTCACGCGGCAGCCGCGCTCGTGGAGCACGAGGGCGATGCCGCTCATGCCGGCGCCGCCGATGCCGATGAAGTGCGCGCTCGTAACGTTGTCGATCTGGGGCATGGGCTCTGCCCTCCGTCCTTCTCGCTGACAGCCGCAGGGTCGCGGCGCATACCGTCTTTACTCTAGCCTAATCCGGGCGGTCAGACGGCGGCTCCGGAACGGATGCACAAAATCCCGTTGTATGGGGGCGAGCCCGTATGCCACGCCGTCGGCTCGACGGCCCGCGCGGCGCCGCGACCACGTGGGCCATGAGGTTGTGCGCGGCAGCGACGGCCGTGCGCGCTCGCGGCGGTGGTGCGCGTTTGCGACGGCTGTGCGCGTTTGCGACGGCTGTGCGCGCCGGTTGTGCGCACTCGCTTCGGTTATGCGCACCTCTGACGGTTGTGCGCACTCGCGGCGGCTGTGCGCACCCCTGACGGTTGTGCGCACTCGCGGCGGATGTGCGCACCGTTGCGATTTCCATATCCGCAGGTAGATTGCTTGCCGAGAAGAACCCTCCCGTCGAGGGACTGCGCATAACCGTCAGGGGTGCGCACAGCCGTCAGGGGTGCGCACAACCGTAAGGAGCGTGCATGCCCGGCGCCGGTGCACCGGGCCAGAACCGAGGCGCCCGCCCATCCGTCTCCCTCGCGAGGGCAACGCCCGCGCAGATGCCTCACTCCCCCTCGGCAAGCAGCGTCGGATAGTTCTGCGACTCGTGAAAGACGCGATACACTGTGGGAACGTCGTCGACGATGCGATACACGCAGACGTACTGGCCACAGACGAGCTTGCGGTAACCCATTGACTGGAGCACCGGGTCATGGTGGAGGGCTCCCAGGAAGGGGGCGCCGCCGAGGAGCGCGATCGCATCGAGCAGCCTGTCCGTGACGGCCTCGGCGGAGTTTGGGCCAACGCGGCGAAGGTGATGGTCGGCGATCTGCGATATGTCCTCCACCGCCGAGGAGAGGATCCTAGGCGCGGGCATGGTCGTACCTCGCCTTGAGAAGGGCGCGAACGTCCTCAACGCCATAGTCCTTCTCGCCGCTAAGGCGCCTCGCCTCGGCCTCGAGGACCTGTGCGCGCTGGTCGAGCTGCCGCTTCATGTCCTCGAACACCTCGATGCCCATGACCACGAGGTCGCCCTCGCCGTTCTTGGTGATGTAGACGGGCTCGCGTGTCTCATGCGCAAGGGCAGAGATCGCGCCGTAGTCGTTGCGCAGCGCCGTCGAGGACTTGATGACCATGGCATATCCTTCCAGAGGCATAATTCTGTAAGAATAATACCATTATATGGTCAGAGCAGCGCGCCTTCGTGGAGGTTGCGCCCGCCGTCGTCAGTTATGCGCACTCACAGAGGCCATGCGCAACCGCTTCGGTTATGCGCGCCGTCCATGCGCACTCGCTTCGGTTATGCGCACCTCTGACGGTTGTGCGCACTCGCGGCGGATGTGCGCACCGTTGCGATTTCCATATCCGCAGGTAGATTGCTTGCCGAGAAGAACCCTCCCATCGCGGGACTGCGCACAACCGGAGCGACTGCGCATAACTGCCACGGGTGCGCATAACCGCCACGGGTGCGCACAACCGGACCAGCCAGCTGGCCAAGGCCGAAGACGTCTGGGTGCGCGCATCCGTCGCCCGTGCGCCACGCCGTCGACTCGACGGCCCGCGCGGCGCCGCGACCCGCTCACGCGTCAAAGGCGTAGCGGGCCACGAGCGGCTCGCCGGGTGCGGACGGGTCGTCGCGCTCCACGCACACGAAGGCGCAGTCCACGTGCTCGAACCCCTCGGCAAGAAGGACGCCCGCGTAGAACTCCGCCTGCATCGCATGGCGCTCGCGCACCTCCTCGGGCGAGAGCCCCGCGTCACCGGTCTTGTAGTCCACCACGAGCGCACGCCCTCCGGCGGCATCCGTGCAGAGCAGGTCCATCGCCCCCTCGAGGTAGTCGCCGTGCGGAGAGTCCGCCTGCGGCTGGAAGAACGGCACCTCGGCGCGAACGAGCGGCCAGGCGAGCGCCTCTGCGCGCACGGACGAGCGCCCCCAGCGCGAAAGCGCCGCCCTCAGACGCGCCTCCGCTCGCGCAGACAGGTGCCAGCGAAGCACCTGCGCCGCCACGCGGACCCCGTCGACGGCGCCCCCGCACTCGACCATGGCCTGGGCAAGCTCGTGGAAGGCGGACCCGAGGTTGGTCGCGCGATCGGCGTCATCGGCATCGGGGGCTCCCTCGGCATCCGCGAGTCGGGACTCCCGGGTTGACGAGGGAGCCGGCGCGAGGGCGGCGTGCACGCTCGAGTAGCTGAAGACCCCCTCGCGGGCGCGCCAGGCGCCCGGGGCGGACGTCTCTGTCGCGGGCGCCTCGTAGAGGTCGAACGTCACGGGCTCCCCCGCGACGCCCTCGCGCTCGGGCGCGGGCTCGGCACCCACGCGCACCACGTCGGCGGGACGGTCCGGCAGGGGTCCGTCAAATCCCTCGAGCGTCCCCTCGGAGGCCGCGGAGAAGCGCCTGTCGTCTCCCCTTCCCTCGCCCTCGACCACGACGCAGCGCATCAGGGCCGGCGCGGAGCCCCCGTAGCCGACGGTCCGCTCCCCTGCCGCCGGGGCCTCGGGTCTGCCGAGAAGCGCCTCGAGCGTCGCCGCCGCGAGCGGGGAGCCCGGCACCCCGCCGAGCCCGCCCGCAGCCGAGATGCCGAGGACCAGAACCTCGCGGGCGCGCGTGAGGGCAACGTAGAGAAGGCGTGCCCGCTCGCCGGCGTCCGCCGCGAGGTCCTGGGCGCGATGCCTCGCATAGCGCGCGGCGAGCGGGGCGGACGAGCCCTTGAGGCCGTCCTCCAGCTCCTCGGGATCGAGCTCGTCCAGGGCCTTGGAGAGCCGCTTGTCCTCGCTCGAGGGACGCAGCACGAACTCCCTCGTCCCCTCCCTCGCCGGCCCGAGGACGACCGTCGCCTCGGACTTGGGGCGAGACCAGCACTCCGCCACGGCGCAGACGCCGAACTCCAGCCCCTTTGAGGCGTGGATGGTCATGACGCGCACGGTTCCGTCTCCGGACTCCCCGTCGCCGCCGGCGAGCGAGGCGGGGGGAACCTTCGCCACCTCGAGCCAGGCGTCGAACTCCCTGGCCGCGCGGGCGGCGCCCAGCCCGAGGCCCTCGGTGAGGTCCCGGACGTAGCGAACGGCCGCGAGGACGTTCGCGGCGCGGGCGCGCCCCTCGGCACCCGCCGCCTCCAGCCGCGCGAGCCACCCCGAGTCGCGCGCCACGTCAGCGCAGACGTCGGCAACGGGGCGCCAGCGCACCTGCTCGAGCGCGCGGGAAAGGACCTCGTGGGCGCGCACGAGCCGCTCCGAGGGCTCGTGGGAGCCGTAGAACTCCATGGTGGCGAGCCCGCGGTCGATCCCCCGCTTGGCGGGGGCGTCGAGCTTCTCCTGGTTTCTCGTCCCAAGCTCGCAGAAGTCGTTGGCGTCCAGGCCAAACATCTCGCTCGCCAGCAGCGGGAAGAGGCCGGACTGGGTATCCCGGGGGTTGGCGAGCGTGTGGAGGAGGGCGCACATGACCCCCACCTCCTCGGTGGAGGTGAAGGTGGACCCTCCCGTGACCACGCACTCCATCCCGCGTGCCCGTATGGCGTCTATGTAGAGCTCGGCGTTTGTGGTCACGCCCAGGAGCAGGGCCATGTCGCCCGCGCGCTCCCCCGCGGCGCGGTAGCGCGCGAGGGCGTCTGCGACCTGCGCCGCCATCGTGGCGCTCTGATGCCTGGTGGGCCCGCCGGAGACGCCCGTCCCCGCACAGACCTCGATATCCACGCGTGGCAGGTCCCGTGCCCTGAGCCCGTCTTTTCTCGTGGGGCAGTCGTCGAGGTGCATGAAGCCCTCGAGCGTGCCGGGGGCCGCGCCCTCCCCTCCGGTGCAGACGCGCTCCACCAGGGCGAGGATGTCCCCGTGGCTGCGGTAGTTGGTGTCCAGCCGCACCGTTCCCTCGTCGCGGACCCGCTCGCCGTGGCGGCGGAACACGCCCACGTCCGCCCCGCGGAAGCGGTAGATCGACTGCTGGGCGTCCCCGACGGTGCACAGGTGCTCGAGACCCCTGCCGGCGAGAAGCCCGATGAGCTCGAGCTGCATCTCGTCGGTGTCCTGGAACTCGTCCACCATGACGAGCCTGAAGCGCCCCTCGTAGTCTCGCCTCACGCTGGGATGGTCTCGCACGGCGAGAAGCGCCTCACGGACGAGGTCGTTGTTGTCGAGGCAGTGGCGCTCGTCCTTGAGCTCGCGATAGCGGCGCTCAACGCGCAGGGCGAGCTCGCGCACGTCCGCCGCGAGCGGGGCGACCGAGAGGAACCTCGTCTCGGCGATCGCGAGCGAGAGCGCCGACTTCGCCGCCCTCACCTCGTCCTTGATGGCCCCGCGCGCCGCGGGCAGCGACACGGCGGCGAGCGCCTCGGCCGTCGCCTCCGGGGTGCGCTCGGAGCGGGGGCGCGCCATGAGGTCGCGCAGGGCCTCGAGCGAGGGCGTCACGCACTTGAGCGCCGCGGGGGTCAGCCTCAGCGCGGCGAGCTCCTCGACGCGGGCGACGAGGGAGGCAAGCGCGTCATCGAGCAGCTCGCGCGACGCCTCGGCGGGCGCGAGCGAGCCCACGCCGCCGACAAGGGCGGAGCCGGCGCCCAGGAGCCTCTCCACGATGCCCATCGTCCGGGTGTAGCCGCTCCTCCCGCGCGTTCCCAGCTCATACTCGGCGAGGAGCGCGGAGAAGCGCTCGTCTCCGGCAACGGAGCGCATGACGTCGTCCATCGCCTGGTCGAAGAGGGCCCGCTCTGCCGAGTCGCTCACCACCGTGAAGGAGGGGTCGAGACCGAGGTCGAGGGCGTGGCGGTGCAGGATGCGCGAGCACATGTTGTGGATCGTGGAGATCCAGGCGTCGTCCACGGCGAGGGCCTGGTCGGCGAGGCCGCAGGAGCGCAGCGTCCTTCTCACCCGCTCCTTGATCTCGCGCGCGGCGGCCTTGGTGAAGGTGATGACGAGCACCTGGTCGAGGCTGTCCAGAAACGGCGCGCCGCCCTCCCCCGACCCGGGCGAGAGCGCCCAGGCGATGCGCTGGGTCAGCGTGAAGGTCTTGCCGGAGCCGGCGCCCGCCTCCACGAAGAGCGGGGCGTCGAGCGACGTGGCGATGGTGCGCTGGCGCTCGTTCAGGCCCGAGAGATCGAGCGCGACCTTCGTCTGCGCGGCCTTCTCCTGAGAGGCCTTCGTCCGCACGACCTTCTCCGGCTCGGCATTCGTCTGCGCGGCCTTTGTCTGCTCCGCCCTCATGTGCGCAGCCTCCTCTCGCAGTTGAGAACCGGACAGTACTCGCAGGCGTGGGCGTCGAGGGGCTCGGCCTCGATGTCGCCCGCAAGGAGGCGGCGCATCTTCCCGGCAATCGCGTCCTCGCAGGCGTCGAGAAGCGCCTCCATGCCGCCCTCCCCCTCGCCGCCAAAGCGCTCGCCGCGCGGGATCGAGACGTTCGCGCAGCGCTTGGACGCGTGGACCTTCTCGCCAAACACGAGGTCTACGAGGTTCTCGTCTGCCGCGCCGGCGAGGACGTGGGAGCCCTTCGTGCAGAGGTAGAGCGCCGCGCGCACCCTGAGCTCGGGGAAGGCGCGTCTGATGACCTGCGCGTAGATGAGCGACTGCACGCGCCGCGGCAGCGAGAAGGAGCCCGGCTCGCACCCGTTGGGGAAGAGGTCGTACTCCTTGTCAAAGCCCAGCGGGGACTTGTGTTTGTAGTCGATGACCGCGGCCTGGCCGTGAGCGTCAACGTCCACGCGGTCGACGGTGCCCGTGAGCAGGACGCCGGCATACTCCACGTGCGGCGCTCCCCCGCGCCCGAAGCCCCACTCGAAGAGGCGCGGCTCAAAGCCGGAGAGCACGCCCCGCTCAAAGTCGAGCAGCGTCCCCAGGTCGCGCCTGAGGCCGGCGAGCTGCCCGCGGTCGCTCGCGAGGTGCGGCACGAGCGCCTGGGGAAGCGGGCGCCTGCCGCCCACGAGCTGGTACTGGTGGGAGAGGTGGGCGTCGAACTCCTCGGCGAGAATCGCGCGGGCCTCCTCGAGCGCCGCCTCGTCGAGGGCGGCCGAGCCGGGAACCCGCGCGGCGGGGTCCTGCTGCGCACGTGCGACGGTCTGCTCCACGAGCTCGCGATAGGGCGCCAGCTGCATGGCGTCCGGGCGCTCCGTTCGCAGGTCGGAGAGGCTGTGTCCCCCCTCGAGGCGCTCCTGCGCCCGCGCGAGCATCTCGCGGCGGCTCACCTCGAGCACGCGATGGGCGAAGGTTCCCATCTCGGCGCCCGTGAAGCCCGCGTCCGCGTCGCGCAGGCGAAGGCGTCGCAGGCTGAACCACTTGTAGGGGCACTCGAGGTAGCTCTCGATCTGGGACGCGGAGAGGATCGGCCGGGCGTCCTCGGGCATCATGCCCTCGGGAGGGGGCGAGACGAGCTCTCGCTCGCGCTCGGAGATGCGACCGGCCGGTGCCGGGACCTCGCGGGAGATGACGCGCGGGGCCACGCCCCCGGGCGCGAGGTTCTCGCTCACGCCCTGCTCGGAGAGGCCCCTGACCCCCGCGGCGCCGAGCGCGGCGGCAATCTCGTGCGGTCCCGCCTCCGCCGAGAGGCCGTAGCAGGCCATGACCTCGGACAGCATGACGGAGGGGTAGCACTCGCGCCCGTCCGCGCCGAAGAGGGTGCGCTCGAGAACGAGCGCGCGGCGCGGCACGCGCGCAATCGCCGAGAAGCGCGTGCGCTCCGCCTCCATCGCGCTCGGCGCCTGCTCCACCCTCCAGGCGCGCAGGATGTGCTCCCGGGCGTCGTCGCGCTCGGAGACCCCGGACTCGGCAGACGTCTGCCCGAGCAGGAGCAGGGCGTCCACCGATGCGGGGGCAAGACGAGAGGCGGCCGTCGCGTCGAGCAGGAGCGCGCGGGCGCGCTCGTCCGGCGCGCGGAGCTCCGGCCGGAGCACCACCCCGCCCCGGGAGAGCGCCCCCTCGGCCAATGAGACGAGCTCAGAGAGCGAGACGGCGTCCTCTCGCTCAGGATCGGCGGATATGCCGAGCTCCTTCAGGGTGCGGGCCGCGTCGAGAACCGCGGCGAGGGCAGACGTCGCCTCCGCGGAGCCGCCGGGCGCGTCGTCACCCTGGACGAACGGCGCGAGCAGCTTGGACGCCGCCGAGCCCAGACGCCCGCGCAGGAGCTCCGTCGTGGCGGCCGCCACCTCGGGTGACACCACGCGTCCCGAGCTCAGCTGGCCGAGAAGCACGGGCGGTGTGAGCAGGCGATTTGAGCGCCACTCGGCATCGAGGGCGCGCGCCCGGCCAGCGTCCATGTGAGATATCTCCGAGAGCAGGAAGTCCGAGAGCCCGCGCGGGGGCCACCAGGACATGTCCGCGAGGGCGATCCTGACCGTCCCCGCGCGGGGCGCGTCCGGGCACGGGGTCGTCCCGGGCCACGTCTCTGCAAGGTCGGCGAGCTGGGCGACGCCCCTGGCATACTCGAGAAACGCACGGCCGGGCTCGAGGGTCGCAACGGGGCGGCTCATCTGCGCGCGCACGGAGACCCCGCGCGCGAGGAGCTTGGGCGCGAGCTCCGCCCAGGCCCGCGGCACGTCCGCGCACGCGACCACGACGTCCCCGCAGCCGGCGCCGGCGAGGTCCGCGACCTCGCGCGCGACGAGCTCCGCCTCGGCTGAGGGTCCCGCCGGTAGCAGGAACCGAACGGCCCCCGTGGCCTCGAGCGG
The DNA here is from genome assembly GCA_949287905.1 of uncultured Olsenella sp. Lineage (GTDB taxonomy): Bacteria > Actinomycetota > Coriobacteriia > Coriobacteriales > Atopobiaceae > Thermophilibacter. The sequence continues at coordinate 206,661 of CASEHX010000001.1, read as the reverse complement.
GTGCTCCACGGGCTCAAAGAGCGCACCGAGGAGCCCGTCGAGCTCCGCGGCGCGTCTCGAGGGGTCGCCCGTCTCGCCCGAGGGCGAGATTGCGGCGACCTCGCACAGGCCACCGAGCCCCTTGGCGAGCTCGCTCTCGGCGCGGCTCATCCACGGGAAGCCCGCGAACGCGACGGGGGGAACGACCGCTGAGGCGGCGGCGAGCACGCCCGGGAGGTCGGCCATGACCTCGCAGCACTCCACGAGACCACAGCTGCGCAAGCTCTCCTCGAGCTCGGGAAGCAGGCGCACCAGGGCGCGCTCCGCCTCGCTGGCCCCCTCGGGGGCCGCGCCGGCGCGCACGAACCACGGAAGGCCCACGCGCGAGAGCTCGGCGAGAAGGGCGGCGGTGCCCGGCGTGTCCTCGAGCGGGAGGCCGCCCGCCGCGACCGCCCGCGAGAGCACGCGGGCAGCGAGCAGGGAGCGCGAGACGCCATCCGCCACGCGGCGGCCGTCTCCCCAGACCTCCCAGCGCTCTGACGCCCAGGCGGCGGGTGTGCTCACGGTCACCCCCAGCGAGACCCCCGCATCGGCGAGGTCCCGCTGGACGACGAGCGCCTGAGAGAAGCTCGGGACGAGGACGACCGCGCGGCCGCAGCCCTCCAGGGCCCCGTGCACGAAAGCGACGAGCTCGGGCGAAGCGAGCCTCTCGTCTGTGGCGGTATGGACACTCAGCGGCATGGCACCTCCCGAGCCGGCGTTCTTCTCGACCATCCTACCCTACCGCGGGCACCGGACAGGAACTTCGTCCCAGAGCGGCGACTCGCCATTTCGCCGGGACGAGACGCAAGGGGCCGTGACGGTTGCGCGCACCTGTGGCGGCTGTGCGCACCTGCGGCGGCTGTGCGCACCCGTGGCGGCTGTGCGCACCTGCGGCGGCTGTGCGCAGTAGCTCGATTTGCATTTCCGCAGGTGAATAGTGTGCCGAGAGGAACTCACTCATCGCGAGGCTGCGCACATCCGGAGCGACTGCGCACAACCGTCGCCCCGCACGGCCAAAACGCGAGAGTTCCTAAGGACCCGGGGTCCGGGACGTGAGCCGTCAAGGAGCCGGGTCCGGGACGTGAGCCGTCAAGGAGCCGGGACCGGGACGTGAGCCGTCAGGGACCCGGGGCTGGTCCGCGGGCCGTCGAGGGAGCCGGGGCTAGGCGCGCGGGCCGTCGAGGCGCGCGAGCACCATGCGATAGCCGCCCGTTCCCTTGTTGAGACACTTGGACACGCGGCTCACCGTGGTCGAGGAGGCGCCGGTGGCATGGGAGACGTCGAGGTAGGAAGATCCGCCCGCGAGCATCGTGGCAACCTCGAGCCGCTGGGAGAGGTCCTCGATCTCTCGCGGGGTGCACAGGTCGGAGAGAAGCGCACGGGCCTCGTCCGCGGACTCGAGGGAGCAGAGCGCCTCGAGCAGCCGCTCGACCTCGGCCTCGCCTATGCCCTCGAACCTCTCCATGCGCTTCTCCCCTCTCGGCCTCACGCTCTTCTCGACAGTGCTTCGCGCGCTTTCCGACAGCGCTTCGCGCGCTTCCCGACAGCGCTTCGCGCGCTTCCCGGCAGCACTTCGCATGCTTCCCGGCAGCGCTTCGCTAGGCCCTCGCCGTTTCTCCGGCAACACACTTTACCTCAATAAAGCGCACCCGCGCCAGAGCCGCGCTAGAATTGACGGGTCGTTCACGAAACGAGGGAGGGACATGAGGACCTACGAGGAGGACGACCTCTCCGGCATTCGCCTGGTGGCAAGTGACATGGACCTGACCCTTCTCGCCGATGACGGCTCCATGCCGCCGCTCATGGCCGAGAGGATCCGCGCGCTCGAGGACGCGGGGGCGCTCTTTGCCGCCGCCAGCGGGCGGCCGCTCTACACGCTGCGCGACATGTTCGGCGACCTTCTCGACCACATGGCCCTCATCTCGGACAACGGCGCGGGCGTGGTGTGCCGCGGAGAGGTGGTCTACAAGAGCGTGGTGGACCCGGACACGATCCAGGAACTCACCGAGTTCACGCTCGGAAACGCCTACGGCATCCCCACGGTCTGCGGACTGGACGCCTGCTACATCCGCGAGTGCGACCGCGCCTACGACGGCGTGTTCCGCGTCTTCTATCACAACATCGAGTACGTCGACTCCCTCGACCACCTGGGCGAGCGCCTGGGCGTCGAGCTCAACAAGTTCACGGTCTACTTCCCCGGCGCAAACGCCGTTGCCATGCGCGACGCCGTCTACGGGCCGGAGTTTGGCGAGCGCCTCTCCGTGACCTGCGGCGGGGCGGTGTGGATCGACATCATGAACCGCGGGGTTGACAAGGGCGCGGGCGTGGCGCGCCTCTGCGACCACCTGGGGATATCCGTCTCCGATGTCGCGGCGTGCGGAGACACGGACAACGACGCCGAGATGCTCTCCCGCGCGGGTCACGGCTATCTCGTCGCCAACGCCGAGAAGCGCATGGAGCGCTTCGCGGACTTCCGCATCCCCTCCAACAACGACCGCGGCGTCGCCCGGCTCATCGACGCCATCCTTGCCGCGCGGCGCGCTTAGGCGCGGGGCGCGTAGGGCCCGCTGCGGCACGTTTTTCTCGCCAAAGTGGCGCATGCCCAGAAGCGCCGGTCGCTTCCTCTCCGGACCTGGGCCTCGTCTCAGACTTGGATGTCCCGCGCTTGATGATATGGGGCTCGTCTCAGCCGTGCGCGCCGCCGCGCTTGACGGATCGTGGCTCGTCTCAGCCTGTGACGTCGCCGCGCTTGACGAATCGGGGCTCGTCTCAGCCTGTGATGTCGCTGCGCTTGACGATATGGGGCTCGTCTCAGGATCGAAGGGCCTCTCGCTTGACGAAACCGGGCTCGTCTCAGCCCAAACACGCAAACACACTGAGACGAGCCCTCTTTCGTCAAGCGAGAAGGAGCACAGGCTGAGACGAGACCGCTTTCGTCAAGCGAGAAGGACCACAGGCTGAGACGAGCCCCGACATGACGGCGCCCCGCCCTTTGCAAGGCATGCTTCCTGTGCGCCGCGCGCGAAGCATCATTGTTTTCTCGGTAAAGGAGCCCCAAGACAACGGGGCCCGGCACCTCGCCAGGCAAACTTTCCGAGCGCAAGGCGCGAAGCAGTTTGCGTGCGAGGTGCCGGGCCCCTTTACGTTGGCTAGGACGCTACGCCATCACCTTGCGGAACAGCTCCACAACGGCGGCGTGATCGGCCTCGCGCGGGTTGCCCGGGAAGCAGGCGTCGGCGATGGCGTCGTCGGCCAGCTGGTCGAGGTCGGCCTCCACCAGGCCGTCGCAGGTGGGCTTGATGTTGACGTCGGCGGAGAGCTGGCGAACGGCGGCGATCGCGGCGTCGGCGGCCTCGTCGTCGGTCATGCCGGTGGTGTCGACGCCCATGGCCACGGCCACCTCGGCAAGGCGCTTGGTCACGACGGGCTTGTTGTACTCCATCGCAACCGGCAGCAGCATCGCGCAGGCCACGCCGTGCGGGGTGTCGTAGTGCGCGGAAAGCGTGTGCGCCATGGCGTGATCGATGCCGAGGCCCACGTTGGAGAAGCCCATGCCGGCGATGTACTGGGCAAGCGCCATTCCCTCGCGGCCGGAGCCCGGGACGCCGCTCTTGGCCTCGGCCACGGCGTCGCGCAGGTGCTTGGAGATGAGCTGGATGGCCTTGTAGTGGAACATGTCGGAGAGCTCCCAGGCGCCCTGGGTGGTGTAGCCCTCGATGGCGTGGGTGAGCGCGTCCATGCCGGTGGCGGCAGTGAGGCCGGCGGGCATGGAGGCCATCATGTCGGGATCGACGACCGCGACGTCGGGGATGTCGTTGACGTCAACGCACACGAACTTGCGGACCTTCTCGGGGTCGGTGATCACGTAGTTGATCGTGACCTCGGCCGCGGTGCCGGCGGTGGTGGGCACGGCGATGGTGAAGACGGCGTGCTTCTTGGTGGGGGCCACGCCCTCGAGGGAGACGACGTCGGCGAACTCGGGGTTGGCGACGATGATGCCGATGCCCTTGGCGGTGTCCATCGAGGAGCCGCCGCCGATAGTGACGATGCAGTCAGCGCCGGAGGCCTTGTACGCCTCGACGCCGTCCTGGACGTTCTTGATCGTGGGGTTGGGCTTGATCTCGGAGTAGAGCTCCCAGGCGATACCCGCCTCGTCGAGAAGGTCGGTCACCTTGGCAACGACGCCAAACTTCACGAGGTCGGGGTCGGAGCAGACGAAGGCCTTCTTGTAGCCGCGGCGCGTAAGCTCGCCGGGGATCTCCTTGATCGCACCGGAGCCGTGGTAGGAGATGTTGTTCAGGACGAAGCGGTTGACTGCCATGTGTTCCCCCTCGGGTTGCTGCGTGCCGGAATGCCGGCGGTCCGCTGCGTAGTATTCCCCTTGGCAGTTGTTGACAGGCTAACTTCTCCGCGAACGGCAGGAGGCGTCGGCGGGCGAACCAAGGTGCGGGGCCCCGACCGACTCCCGCATGTGACAATGGGGTCGTAGCCTACTGTCACATGTGACACTTGGCTACGACCCCATTGTCACGTTTGTCACAGCGCTCGCAGGGCGTCCACGAGCGCGGTCTTGTCGGCAGTCTTCTCGTCCTTCATCTTGATCACGCGCGCCGGGCAGCCGGCAACCACGGCACCGGCGGGCACGTCCTCCACGCAGACGGCCCCGGCCGCGACGACGGCACCCCTGCCCACGCGCACGCCCTCGATGACCACGGCGTTGGCGCCGATCATGACGTCGTCCTCGATGACGACGGGCGTGGCGCTGGCGGGCTCCACCACGCCGGCGAGCACGGCGCCCGCGCCCACGTGGCAGTGCGCGCCCACGATGGCGCGCCCGCCGAGCACGGCGCCCATGTCGATCATGGTGCCCTCGCCCACCACGGCGCCGATGTTGATGACGGCACCCATCATGATGACGGCGTTGTCGCCGATCTCAACGCGATCGCGGATGATGGCGCCCGGCTCGATGCGCGCGTTCACGCCGCGCAGGTCCAGCAGCGGCACCGCGGAGTTGCGACGGTCGCACTCCACGTCCGCGTACTCGATGGAGTCCGCGTTGGCGAGAAGGACGGGCTCGATCTCCCCCCACTCGCCAAAGATGACCTTGCCGTCGCGCCCGCCGTAGACGTGGGCGCCACCCCAGTCCAGGCGCATCCCGCACTTCTCGCGCACATACACCTTGACCGGCGTCTTCTTCGGCGCGTTTGCAATGAAGTCGATAATCTCCTGAGCGTCCAAACCCGCTCCTCTCAATCCGTTTGGCCTAGCCAAACATCAGGGTATCAAAGTCGTAGAAGCCGGGCTCGCGCGCAAGCAGGCGCGCTGCGGCGGCCACGGCTCCGGTGACGAAGATCTGCCGGCTCGTGGCGCGATGCGTGAGGCAGACCTCCTCGTCGGTGCCGAAGAAGTGGACCTCGTGCGTGCCCGCAACGGTGCCGCCTCGGACGGCGTGCATGCCGATCTCGCCGGGCACGCGTGCGCCCACGATGCCCTCGCGCCCGCCCACGACGGGTCGCTCCCCCGTCGGGTCGACGGCAGCGAGGAGGGCCTTGGCCGTGCCGCTCGGCGCGTCGACCTTCTGGTTGTGGTGCGTCTCCACGATCTCAACGTCCCAGCCGGCGAGCGTACGGGCCACCAGCGCCGTGGCGCGACGCAGGGCCGCGACGCCGAGCGAGTAGTTGGACGCCCAGATCACACGGTTCTTCTCGCCCAGCGCACGAAGCTCGTCCAGCTGTTCCGGCGAGAGACCCGTGGTGCCGGAGACCACCGCGGCACCCGTGCGGCGCGCGTAGGCCAGCGTGTGCGACAGCGAGGCGGGCGCGGAGAAGTCCACGGCCACGTCCGCCGCCGGCGCCGACCCGTCCAGCTCGTCGATGTTGTCCACGTCGTAGGAGCCCACCACGTCAAAGCCCTTGGCGAGAAGCTCCTCGCGCACGAGGCGCCCCATGCGGCCGTTGCCGCCGATGACGATCGCGCTAGCCAAGGAGACCAACCCCCCTCATCGCGGAGACCACGCGCTCACGACCGGCGTCGGAGATCTGCCAGAGCGGCTGGCGGTAGTGCTCGCCGATCATGCCCATCTCGGCCAGGGCGCACTTGACCGGAATCGGGTTGACCTCGCAGAAAAGGGCGTGAATGAGCTCGAGGTTCTCGAGCTGCGTGCGGCGGGCGGCCTCGAGGTCGCCGGCGAGGAAGTCCGCGCACATCTGGTGCACCGTGGCGGGCGCGACGTCGGCCCACACGGAGATGACGCCCTTGGCTCCAAGGCTCATGAGCGGCACCACGATGTCGTCGTTGCCGGAGAACATGCGGAAGTCGTCGGAGAGGTACCGGGCGGCCATGGTTGCGTAGCTGATGGAGCCCGAGGCCTCCTTGAGGCCCCACGCGTTGGGGTGCTGCGCCAGGCGAGCGAGGTTCTTCTCGCTGATGGAGCAGCCGGTGCGGCCGGGGATGTTGTAGAGGATGCAGGGCACGTCGACCTTGTCCATGACCGCGGTGAAGTGGCGGTAGATGCCCTCCTCGTTGGACTTGTTGTAGTACGGCGTGATGAGCAGCAGGCCGTCGACGCCGAGCTTGACGAGGCCGGCGGCCTTGCGCTCGGACTCGAAGGTGGCGTTGGAGCCGGCGCCGCCGATCACGGGAACGCGACCGGCCACGCGCTCGACGACGCAGCGGGCGACCTCAAAGTCCTCGTCGTCGGTCATCGTGGAGGACTCGCCGGTGGTGCCGAGCACGAGGATGCCGTCCGTGCCGTTCTCCAGGTGGAAGTCCACGAGGCGCTCGAGCGCGGGATAGTCGACGGAGCCGTCCTCGGCAAACGGCGTGACGAGGGCGACGATCGATCCGGTCAGGTTGGTCATGTCCATAGCGCTACCTTTCTCGATGGGTGATTCAAATGGGGACAGACCCCTTTTGAATCAAAGCTGCTCATGATTCAAAAGGGGTCTGTCCCCAATTGAATCACCGATATCCAGGGTGGCGAGGTAGTCGGCGGGGGTCTCCGCGCGGCGGATGAGCTCGACCGAACCGTCGCAGCGAAGCAGCAGCTCCGCGGAGCGCAGCGCGCCGTTGTAGTTGTAGCCCATGGAGTGCCCGTGGGCGCCCGTGTCGTGAATGAACAGCAGGTCGCCGACGTGGCACTCGGGCATGAGGCGGTCGCGGGCGAACTGGTCGTTGTTCTCGCAGAGCCGACCGACCACGTTGTAGCGGTGCGTGCACGGGGCGTCCTCGGCGCCCATCACAGAGATGTGGTGGTACGCGTCGTAGAACGCCGGGCGCATAAGGTTGGCCGCGCAGGCGTCCACGCCCAGGTAGTCGCGATAGGTGACCTTCTCGTGAATGACGCGGGTCACGAGCGCGCCGGCCGGCGCGAGCATCCAGCGGCCAAGCTCCGAGAAGATCGCCACGTCGCCCATCCCCGCGGGCACGAGCACGTCCTCGTACGCCTGACGCACGCCCTCGCCAATGACGGCCAGGTCGCAGGGGGTGTCGTTCGGGTGGTAGGCAACGCCGATGCCACCGGAGAGGTCGATGAAGCCAATGTGCACGCCCAGGCGCGCGGAGAGGTCCGCCGCCATCTCAAAGAGCTGACGCGCGAGGCGCGGGTAGTAGTCGTTCACCTGCGTGTTGCTGGCGAGAAACGCGTGGATGCCAAACTCCTCCACGCCCAGGGCGGCAAGCTCGCGGAATGCCTGCTCGAGCTGTGCCGGAGTCATGCCGAACTTGGAGTCCTCCGGGGAGCCGATGATGCCGTTCTCGCTCTCGAAGGCGCCGCCCGGGTTCACGCGGCAGCACACCGTGCGCGGGACGCGGCCGTCGAGGGCGCGCTGGAGGCAGGCCACCATGTCGTAGGCGTCGAGGTTGATGATCGCGCCGCGCTCGTCCGCCGCGCGGAAGTCCTCGTCGGGCGTGTCGTTGGACGAGAGCATGATGTCGCGGCCGGTCACGCCCGCGCGGTCGGCGAGCAGGAGCTCCACGCCCGTGGCGCAGTCGCAGCCGCAGCCGCACTCCGCGAGGATCCGCAGGATGGCGGGGTTGGGCGTGGCCTTGACGGCAAAGTACTCCTTGAAGCCGGGGTTCCACGCAAAGGCGGCGTTGAGCTCCGCCGCGCGACGGCGAATCTCCGCCTCGTCATAGAGGTGGAACGGAGTCGGGTACTCGGCCGCTATGGCCTCGAGCTGCTCTTTGGTGACAAACGGACGCTTCTGCATGACACCCCTCGATCGCCGTGCAGGTGCGCGGCCCCAGGGCGGACGTGCGTCCGGACAAGGATAGCGCCCCTGCGAGTTCTTCTCGCAGACAGTCCCGGGGGTCTTTCCCCGCGGGCCCACCGTCGCGCCGCGCCCGACGCGCCAGTTCGGCGGACCTCGCCTCCCCGGGGATCTGTGCCTGCCGGCTCCCCCACGGATCTTCGTGTCCGCTCCTCTATCGATGTTGGTAGCCTAGCACGGCGCGAGCGCGGCGCACAGGGAGAAAAACAAACCTGAAACATCGCCAGCCTCAGGCCCTTCTCGCCCGCGACCCTCCCGTCCTTCTCGCCCGCGACCCTCCCGGCCTTCTCGCCCGCGACCCTCCCGGCCCTCTCGCCCGCGGTCCGCCCGTCCTTCTCGCCCGCGGTCCGCCCGTCCTTCTCGCCCGCGACCCTCCCCATTCTCAAACCCAGACTTTTGCGGCCGCAAATGACAAAGTTCCACGATTGACAAAAAACCACGCCGTCTTTACCAGCGGTTTTAGAATTAGCCGAGAAGAACTCTGAGATTTGCGGCCGCAAAAGTCGTGCGGCATTCCACCCGCCCCCGAACGCCTAAAACCCGCGCCCGCAGGCGGGCGGCTACGCTACCCTAAAGGCACCTGTACGAAGGGAGGACCGGTGGACGAGAAGATCAGGCGCGTCGCGCAGGCTTACGCCGAGGAGTGCTACGAGGAGGAGCTCGAGCTCCTGCGCACGCTCGCGCAGATCCCCGCCCCGTCCGGCCACGAGGAGCAGCGGGCGGCGTTCATCCGCGACTGGCTGCTCGTTCAGGGCGCTCCCGTGGGTTCCGTGCGCGTCGACGACGCCAAGAACGTCATTCTCAGCCTGCCCGGACCCGCCGACGGCGACGACGGCATCGCGGTCTTTGCCGCCCACACCGACGTTGTCTTCCCCGACACCGAGCCGCTCCCGCTCGCCGAGAGCAAGACGCGCCTCCTGGCCCCGGGCGTCGGTGACGACACCGCCAACCTCGTGGGGCTGCTCCTCGCGGCACGCTACCTGCTGCGCCACAACGTTCCGCTCGACCGGCGCGTGATCGTGGTGGCAAACTCCTGCGAGGAGGGCCTCGGCAACCTCGCCGGCACGCGCGAGCTCTTCCGCCACTACGACGGCAAGGTGCGCGAGTTCACGAGCTTTGACCTCTACCTTGGCATGCACGTGGTCTCCGCCGTGGGCAGCCACCGCTGGCGCGTGAAGTGCCACACCGAGGGTGGTCACTCCTGGGAGAACTTCGGGCGCGACAACGCGATCGAGGCGCTCTGCAGCTTCATCGAGGACCTCTACGCTCTCGAGCTGCCCACGCGCGCCAAGACCACGATCAACGTGGGGCGCTTCGAGGGCGGCACCACGGTGAACTCCATCGCCGAGGACGCGAGCGTGCTCGTGGAGTACCGCTCGGCCTCCGAGGAGTGCCTCGAGGAGATGTACGGGAAGTTCGTGGTGCTCGTGGAGGAGCACCTCAAGGCGGGAACCCGCATCGACGTGCGGCTCATCGGACGACGCCCCGCCTCCGGCGAGCACGTGCCCGAGGGCCAATCCGCGCTCATCGAGCGCGCCGACGAAGTGCTGCGCGAGCTGGGCGGGGTGGAGCAGATCCACCACCAGGAGTCCTCGACGGACGCCAACATCCCGCTCTCGCTGGGCATCCCCGCCCACACCGTGGGGACCGTCGAGGGCGACCTGCTGCACACGCGCGAGGAGTGGATCGAGAAGGAGAGCCTGCGCCGCGGGCTCGCCGTCATTCTCGCCCTCATGCTGGACCACGCCACGAAACTGGTGCCCTAGTTTCCACTTCTAGGTGTTTTTTCTCGAGGGGACTAAGTAGCGATGGCTCCCCCCTCAGTAGATCCGCTGATAGAGAAATGTTACTCATCAAGTGATACTTAGGCCTAAGCCGAAAAAACACCTAGAAACGGAATCGGCGCACCAATCTAAAGAAAAAGGAGCCCGCAGGCTCCTCCTCCCGTTTGGGATGTGGTGACGCTTACGCCGCGCACACGCACTTGACGAGCAGCGGCGAGTCCGCGTGGTTCTGCTCGTGGGAGGAGAACCACTCGTCAACGTCCTTGAACAGAAGCCGCTTGCTGTCAGCGTTGAAGCTGCGCTCGTGACCGTCCATGATGGCGCGGTACTCGCCGCTCATGAACCAGCCGTTGTGGCACGCGTCGAGCACCTTGCGCTCGCGCTTGCTCATGTCCTTGATCTTGGTCATGCCTTCCCTCCTTTCGTGTTGCGACACGCTCGTTATACCCATTTCTACCGTTCATGGAAAGTGGGTTGACAAAACTATGATTTATCCTACGCGAATGCTCCACAAATGCATTCGATTTCGTTTCTTCAAGTTCAGCGCCACGTCACACAGTAGTTCGCAACACGTTATGTGGCCCACTCCATAAGCCGGGAGCTATACAATCTTCCTATAACCAACCATCCCAAAGGAGCATCGGTGAATCTCAAGCAGCTCGAGTACTTCGTCGCCATCGCCGAGGAGGGGCAGATCACGGCTGCCGCTCGGCGCCTGCACATATCTCAGCCGCCGCTCTCCTACGAGCTCGCCCAGCTCGAGCGCGAGCTGGACACCCAGCTCGTGCGCCGCGGCCCGCGCGGCGTCACGCTCACCGAGGCGGGACGGCTCCTGCACGAGCGCGCGACGCGCATCCTCGCCATGGCAACGGCAACGGCCCGCGAGGTCTCGAGCGTGGGAAAGGGCCTCACCGGCGCCCTCTGCCTCGCCGTCTGCGACTCCGCCTCGGGGCTCGCGCCGGGGACGCGGCTCGCGGAGCTCGCCCCGCTCGCCCCAGACGTCACCCTCGAGCTGCGCGATGGAAGCGTCCCCGAGGTGCTCGAGCTCGTGACCAGCGGCATCGCCGAGGTCGGCGTCGTGCGCACGCCCTTTCCCACCCAGGGCCTGCGCACCCGCTACGCCCCAGCCGAGCCGCTCGTGGCCGTGATGCCGCCCGCGCTCGAACGCGGCGACGAGCTCACGGTGCTTCTCTCCCAGCTCGATGACGTGCCGATCGTCTGCGACTCCCGAACGGCGGCAGCGCTGGACCCAGGAAAGAGCCGCGCGCCCTTCTGCGTCACCGATGACGCCCGCAGCGTCTGCTCCTGCGCCGCGGCCGGCCTGGGCGTGGGCCTCGTGCCGCGCTCCCTGCTCACCGTCTGCGACACCGGCCCCTGCTACATAAAGACGCTCTCCGAGAAGAGCCTCGAGTCGCGCGCCGCCGTCATCTGGAAGGCCGACCGCTCCCTCTCCCCGCTCGCCGAGCGCGCCGTCGCCCTTCTCGGCGAGCTGTTCTGACGAAGCGCACGCCCCAACACAGAGCGCCCCCGGCGGGAAAGGGTCCGGGGGCGGAGGAGGAAGGCTTTCTAAAGGGAGAAGAGCGGCGAGAAAAGCGCGGGGCGCCGAACGTCAGGCGCTCGGCATTTGGCGCCGAGCACTGGGCGCCAGGTGCCGCCGCCGGGAGCTGGACCCTGGGCGCCGGATGCTGGGCGTCAGGCACTAGGCGTCGGCGTCGTCCTTGCTGGACTCGGCGTGGGAGACGGAGGGCTCCTCAATGGGATCCGGCTCGTCGTCCTCCATGCCCTGACGCACGTTCTTGACCGTCTTGCCGATGGCGGCGCCCATCTTGGGCAGGTTCTTGGGCCCAAAGATCACGAGCACCACAAGCAGGATGACGGCAAGCTCAGGAACGCCAAGACCAAGAATCATAGGGACACCTCCCGGGACGCGAGTTCTTCTCGTCCCATGATACGACGGCAAAGCTCTACGGGAAAATACATATGAAAGGGGGTTGCCATACATCGATTGTATGGCAACCCCTCGGGCGAGAAGAGCCTGCGCCCGCGGCGCGACCCCCTACTCGATCTCGCTCTGCTCGAAGACGTGGAAGCCGGCCTTCTCGATGGCCCAGCTCGCCTCCGCCGCGCTCGCCGGGTCTGCGATCTTGAGCGCCAGCACCGCCATGTCGTCGGTGGTGGAGAAGCAGTAGAAGTACTCGATGTCCACGTCGAGGTCGTCGAGCTTCTCGAGCAGGTCCGCGGCGCCGCCCGGGTGGTGCGGGACGGCGATGGCCATGACCTTGGTCTTGATCGCGCGGTACCCGCCGGCATCCAGAGCCGCGAGGGCCGCTGCCGTGTCGCTGCAGATGATGCGCACGATGCCGTACTCGGTGGTGTCGGCCACGGAGAGCGCCGCCATGTTGATGTTGGCGTCACCGAGGGTGCGGCACAGAGACGCGATGCGGCCGCGCTTGTTCTCGAGGAAAACCGTAATCTGATCGATCATTACTTGATCCCCTTTCGCAGGTCGACGATGCGCTTGGCCTTGCCCTCGCTGCGCGCGATGGTCTTGGGCTCAACGAGCTTGACCTTGACGCCCACGGACAGCGCCGTCTTGAGGCGCGCAGAGATCTCCTTCTGCAGGCGCTCGACCGCGGCGACGGAGTCGAAGGCAAAGTCGGGGTTGACCTCGGCCTTGAGCGTGACCATGTCGAGCGAGCGGTGGTCGGTGTCGACCTCGATCTGGTACCAGGAGGAGACCTGGTCGAAGGTCTTCATGACGTCCTCGATCTGGCTCGGGAAGACGTTGACGCCGCGGATGATGAGCATGTCGTCGGTGCGGCCGTGGATGCGGTCGATGCGACGGTGCGTGCAGCCGCAGGCGCACTCGCCCGGCAGGATGCGCGTGATGTCGCGCGTGCGGTAGCGCACGACCGGAGACGCCTCGCGGTCGATCGTGGTGAGCACGAGCTCGCCCCACTCGCCGTCGGGCAGGACCTCGCCGGTGTTGGGGTCGATGATCTCCGCGTAGAAGTGGTCCTCGGCCAGGTGCAGGCCGTTCTGCTCCCAGCACTCGATGGCCACGCCCGGGCCCATGGTCTCGGTGAGGCCGTAGACGTCGAGCACGTGGTAGTTGAGCTTGCGCTCCAGGTCGCGGCGGAAGTTGTCCGAGAAGGGCTCGGCGCCGTGGATGCCCGCGCGCAGGTGGAAGTCGCGCGCCGGGTCGATGCCCATCTCGAGGGCGGTGTCGGCGATGTGCATGGCGTAGCTCGGCGTGCAGCAGATGATCGTGGAGCCCATCTCCTTGAGCACGCGGATCTGGCGCTCGGTGTTGCCCGCGGACATGGGGATCGTGGTGGCGCCGGAGTAGAGGCCGCCGTAGTGCGCGCCCAGGCCGCCGGTGAACAGGCCGTAGCCGTAGCAGACGTGGACGACGTCGTCCTTGCCGCCGTTGGCGTACTCGATGCCGCGCGCGAAGCACTCGCCCCAGATGTCGAGGTCGTGCTGGGTGTAGCCGCCCACCGTCGCCACGCCCGTGGTGCCGGAGGACATGTGGATCTCCTTCACCTCGGAGAGCGGCGTGGCAAACATCCCGTAGGGGTAGTTGTCGCGCAGGTCCTGCTTGGTGACGAACGGCGCCTTCTGCAGGTCGTCGAAGCTCTTGACCGCGTACGGGTCAAAGCCGGCGTCGTCGAAGCTCTTCTTGTAGAACGGCACGTTCTCGTAGCACGCGATCACGGTCTTCTTGATGCCCTCGAGCTGGATCTGCTCGATCTGCTCGTGGGGCGTGTGGAGAATCTCCTGCATCTGCCCTACCCTTTCCGGAACCCAAACCACAGATGGGGAGATTTTATGGCGAGAAGGACGTGCGCGCGCGGGCGCGTTCGCAAACGGAAACGCAGCGGTCGCTAGCGCAACGACTCCAGGCGGGCGAGCACGGTCTTGGTGGCGCCGATCGCAGCCTGGACGTTCTCGTCTGCGTCCTGGATCTTCTTCTGGACATAGAGGTCAACGAAGGGGTTGTCCAGCAGAATGTCAAGCGTCGATGCGAGGGCGCCAACGTCTACGCGCAGCTCCTCGATTGCGCGAACATCGTTCATCTCACGCGTGAAAACGTAGAGGTCAGCACGGGCGCGCTCGAGCGCCTCCTCGGCATCCCCGATGCGCCAGCGCTTGAAGACACTCGTGATCAGACCGCCAGCGACAAGATCGAAGAGCCCCCAGTTGCCCGCGCTGTCGAGGGCGTCTGCCGCCTCCTCGAGGCTCGTAAGCGCGCGACGGCCCGCCGCGATTGCCTCCGCCACCTCGCGTCGCTCGTCAGCTGTCATGCATGCCTCCCACCGTCGAGGTCCTTCTCGCCATGGTAGCAGTGGTGACAGGGGGACGCAGCGGTGACAAAACCTCCGTCCCCCTGTCACACTGAGAACGATACCGCTGGCGGAGAATGCCCCACATCTTACCGAACGAAGCGCATACTTTTGCCAACTGCGGTCCTTGAGGGAAGGAATGTCCATGCTTCGAGTTGGTCTTCTCACGAGCGGCGGCGACTGCCAGGCGCTCAACGCCACCATGCGCGGCATCGTCAAGACGCTCTATCGCCAGTCCAAGGAGCCCGTCGAGGTCTACGGCTTCGAGGACGGCTACCAGGGTCTCATCTACGAGCACTACCGCATGATGGACAATCGCGACTTCTCCGGCCTGCTCACGCGCGGCGGCACCGTGCTCGGCACGAGCCGCACCCCGTTCAAGCTGCTCGACACCCCCGAGGCTGACGGCATCAACAAGGTCGAGGCGATGAAGCACACCTATCGCAAGCTCAAGCTCGACTGCCTGTTCATGCTCGGCGGCAACGGCTCCACCAAGACGGCCAACCGCCTCTCCGAGGAGGGCCTGAACGTCATCGCGCTGCCCAAGACCATCGACAACGACACCTACGGCACCGACCTCACCTTCGGCTTCACCAGCTCCGTCGAGGTGGCCACCCGCTGCATCGACGAGATCCACACCACCGCCAGCTCCCACGGCCGCGTCTTCGTGATCGAGATCATGGGCCACAAGGTCGGCTGGATCCCGCTGTACGCGGGCGTGGCCGGTGGCGCCGACGTCATCCTCATCCCCGAGATCCCCTACGACATGGACAACGTCGTCCGCGTGATCGAGGAGCGCGACAAGGCCGGCTCGCGCTTCACGATCGTCGTGGTGGCCGAGGGCGCCATCTCCAAGGAGGAGGCCGCCCTCTCCAAGAAGGAGTACAAGAAGCTCGTGGCCGCGCGCACCACGCCGTCGGTGGCCTACGACATCGCCGCGGAGATCGACAAGCGCACCGGTCGCGAGATCCGCATCGCCGTGCCCGGGCACACCCAGCGCGGCGGCACCCCCGACGCCCAGGACCGCATCTTCGCCACGCAGTGCGGCGCCGAGGCCGCGCTCGGCTGCCTCGAGGGCGAGTTCGGCTTCATGGTCGCCCAGAAGAAGGGCAAGATGACCCGCGTGCCGCTCAAGGAGGTCGCCGGCAAGCTCAAGTACGTCGACCCCGAGGGCGACCTCGTGCGCGAGGCCAAGGCGCTCGGCATCAGCTTCGGTGACGAGTAGGCGTTCTTCTCGGCCGTTTCGCGGCGCCTGATTTGCGGCTTCTGCGTGCTCCAATCACGCAGAAGCCGCTTTTTTGGCATCGTTTTCACTCAGATACGCCGATTCCGGCGGCACAGCCACGCAGATGCACCGGTTCCGGCGGCAGGAAGTGCGCCCTCGTACCCACGCGCAACGATTTGCGCGCGCTCTTTGGGCGTCGGTTGATCATCGGCGCGCCCGCCGCCCAAAAGCAACCGCTCGCAGCATTCCACCGGCATCTGGACAAAGGCTCATCTGCTCCATAGCTTCACCAAGCACGCCGTTTACCTGCAGCGATACTCGCCGCGGAAAGATTGGCGCACGTTAGCGTCAGACTCGCGAGCGACTTTCTCAGAATCTCGAGCCCCCGCGTGATCTGGGCGGTATCGTCAGAGCATGGACATCACACTCTCACATATCACCGCGCTCGAGCTGATTCGGCAGCCCTACTTTCCCAAGCGCCTGGCAAACTCGGCATCTTGCCCCACAAGCCTGCCCGACCACATGCCGAGAAAATCAGAGATCATCGAGTCGGTCTCCGCAAACCCGCAGCTCAAGAATGCAACTCTTCCTCTGCACGTGCTCGTGGGCCCCAACTGCCCGCGAAACAGGACAAAGCTCGTCTGCCCGCACGTCTTCAGCGCCACGCCGCCCTCCGGGTCGTTCGTGAGCCTCGCTCCGGGAATCCGCTGCGTCTCCCCGCTGTTGCTGCCCGTTTTGATGGCCCCCCATCTCACGCACAATGAGCTGGTCCTTCTGCTGGCCGAGCTTCTCGGCGTCTATGTCGTCAATCCTTCTGCAGGCAAGGGGCTCGTGCAGCGCGCTCGCCCGCTCATCTCCCCGGATCAGCTGCGAGCGTTTCTTGACGAGCTCGGTGCCGCGCGCGGCACCGCAATGGTGCGTGCGGCCCTTGACGAGGCGCCCGTGGGAGCGGCCTCCCCCATGGAGGCAAAGCTCTACATTCGCAGCACCCGCGGCTTCTCCAAGGGTGGGTACCACTTTGGGAATGTCGTCCTCAACGACCCCGTCGAGGTCAGGCGTCTCTCGTCGGGCATCCCAGAGTTCCGCGTGAGAAAACCTGACCTCATTCTGCTCGCTCCCGGCGGTCCAACGCGAGATCACATACCCTTCCGCGGCGTCGCCTTTGACTACCACGGCGAGTGGCACACTGACCCAGAGCAGGTCAAACGTGACACCAAGCGGGGAAACGAGCTGCTGGCAAGCGGAATCAAGTCCTACGTCCTCTGGAAGAAGGACTATGACAATCTCGACTACATGGACTCGATCATGGAGCGGGCGCGCCGTGACCTTGGACTGACCCCACGCAAGCTGAGCCGGGCGCGCGCCGCGAAAGAGCGCCGGGCACGCAAGAAGCTGCACGCGGAGCTTGAGCGCATCGACGGCGTGAACTGGAGCGGGTTTCCCGACAATCGCCGCCGTGTAGCCGAGGAGTTTGGCGCGGGTTTTGGCGCTTCTGCGTGAGGGTGCCGCCGAAATCCGGGCTTCTGCGTGAGAGCGCCGCCGAAATCCGAGCTTCTGCGTGGACGGAGCACACAGAAGCACCGGTTCCGGCGCAGCGGTTACGCAGATACACCGGTTCCGGCGCAGCGGTTACGCAGATGCAGCGATTTCGGCGCAGCGAAGCTCGGCGCGCCGCCATACGGCGAGAAGTACTTCTCGCCTGCGGCTAGCCCAGCATGTTGCGTGCCGTGAACTCCGCCTGGACCGTGGCCAGCATGAGCTCCACGTCGTCGAGGCCGAGATGACGCTCGGACTCCCCCGCCTTGAGCGTGCCGCGGCGGCGCGCCCAGCTCTCGAGCGACGCCGGGCGCTGCTCGTGCGGCAGGATGCGCGTCTCGGGGTCCACGCGGCGGCAGATGTCGCGCGTGTCGATGGGCACCACGCGCCCCGCCTTGCGCGCCTCGGCGTAGCCGTCGATGTGCAGCATGAACCACGAGTCCTCGAAGGCGGCGTTGTGCGCCATGAACGGGTAGGCCGAGAGCGCGGCGAGAATCGCCACCTGGGCCTGCCTGTCCTCGCGGAAGGGGGTCTTCCCCTCGAGGTCGGACCACTTGATCTTGTGGATGTCCGCGAGCGGCACGCCCTTCTCGGCATAGAGCTGCGGAAGACCGAAGTAGGCGGCGAACGGGTCGTGGGGCTTGGCGTCAGGGCCCACGGTCATGAACTCCAGGCCCACGTTGATGATGTAGCCGCGCGAGGGATCGCGATCGGTGGTCTCGATGTCGATGCCCACGACCATGCCGGAGACCGGTGCGTCCACCCATGCAACGTTGAGGTCGCGCGCGTCAGGCCCGGCGAGCGCCGTCACCTGGGCATCGGTCTTGTGCTGCAGGACGGCGACGGCGTGGATGAGCTCGGCGTTCGAGAGCCCGCGGGCGAGCGTCGAGGCGCTGACGTCGCGGAGCTTCTCGATCCCGTAGCGGTCGCAGACGTCACGGTTGCGGTCCGCGAGCGACCGGATCAGCTCAAACGAGCACGGCTCCTTGCCCGCCGGCGCGTCCTTCCAGGCAGCGATCAGCGTGGAGAGCGCGTCCTCGTTTCTCGCGCGCTCCGCGGAGAGCGCCGCGTCGTCAACGAGAAACCCGGGGAACACGAGAGCGCTCGCGCACTCGATTGCTTGGCTCAGATCCACGTCCGCTCACTTTCTCAATCCGAGGAGAGGGTCGCCGGAAGATGCCCGACGACCCTCTAGGCTAGCAGAACGCGCGGGACGCCCCGTCCTACTCGGCGTAAAACACGCGACCGTCGTTTCTCGGCTTTGCCTCGGGCTCCTCGGCGGCATAGCCCAGGATGCAGTGGCCGATGCCCTCGTAGTCGCCCTCGATGCCCAGCTCGGCGAGGATGGCCCTGCCCTCGGGCGTGTCGAACTCCTCGCGCGCCCGGTGGATCCAGCAGCTGCCCAGGCCGAGCGCATGCGCCGCGAGCATGAGGTTGCCCATCACGAGGCTGCCGTCGTAGACGCGGTTGGGCTGGTCGCGTGGCGCGAGCACCACGAGCACCACCGGCGCGCCGTAGAACGGGTCGGTTCCGGGGCGGCCCATGATGTCGGCGTTCATGGCGGAGAGGCGGTCGCGCAGCTCGCGGTTGGTCACGGCCACGATGATGGGTCCCTGACGGTTCATGCCGCTCGCGGCCCAGAGGCCTGCCTCCACGACCTGCTCGATCATCTCGCGCTCCGGCATCTCGTCCGTATAGGCGCGGACGCTGCGACGCTCCCTCATGGCATTGATGACGTCACTCATGGTCTCCCCTTTCGCCTCGACTGCCTGAGGTTGTTATACCCCATCGGGCAGGGCGCGGGCGCACCGCGTCGAGAAGATCGCGGGGACGCCGCCCTACGCGAAGAGGCTGAAGCGGGAGAGCGCCTTGCGGAAGGCGACGATGTCGAGCGAGCCGGGCCCACGCAGGGAAGAGAGGCAGATGGGGACCGGCTGCATGTCACCCGCCTCGATCGGGCGGATGACGAACCCGTCCATGGCGCCCGTGACGTTGCCCGCGACGATGAAGGAGAACGCGTTCTGGCTGGTGAAGAAGTCCGCGGACATGGTCTCGGACGAGGCATCGAACACCGGGGAGGACAGCCCGTTGGCGCGGTACGCGTCAACGACTGACTCGCAGAAGTGCTCGAAGGGGGTGGGATAGAACACGGGATAGTCGTTCAGGTCGGCCAGGGTAACCTGGCTCTTCGCCGCGAGGGGATGACTGGAGGCGAGAAGAACGCCCGAGGAGAGCGTTCCGATGGGTCCGCAGTTCACGTCATCCGCCAAGAGGGGGCTCACGGAGATGACGGCATCCGAGTGGTGGCTCCTCAGAGCCTCGATGCCATCCGAGCAGCCCAGGAGCTCGACCTCGACCTTGCGACCGAGAATCTTGCCCGTGACCGTTGAGATGAGGTGGACGAGGCGCTCCACGCCCGGGTACTCGAGGCAGCAGAAGCCCATGCGAAAGGGCGAGGAAGCTGCCCTCTCGGCGTGAGGGGCAGCGACAAAGCGCTCCAGGGCGTCCCAGTCCTCGAGGATGCGGCGCGCGTACGAAGCAAACGCCCGACCGGTGGGAGTGGGAGTGACGCCGGCGCTCCTTCGCTCAAAGAGAGGCTCGCCGAGAGCGGACTCGAGCTCCGCCATGGCCTTGGACACGGCCTGAACGGAAACGCCTTCGTGCGCCGCGGCAGCAGAGAAGCTGCCCAGGTCGACAATCGCGCAGACGTACCTCACCTGCTTGATATTCATGGCCCTCCCGAGGCTGTTCATTCCTCAATCAGCCTTTCTATCTTTACACAGCTCCGCGAACGTGCCTTCCGTGACCCCCACCGTTAAACGCTGAGTTGAGCGGTGCGCACCCCGCTGGGGACGCCCAATCGAACGCTCGCGGATTCGGCACCCACCTGTCCTGCGCGCCGTAGAATAATCACCGTGTGAGAACGTTTCCACCCAAAGGAGCTGGCCCATGGCAGACAAGAAGGCAGGCAGGAAGTCCCCCGCAAAGAAGTGCCCTTCCGTCGAGAAGACCCCCGAGCGTCCCGCGGACGCCGAGAAGCGCGACGAGCTCGCATCGGCGCCCGCCCCGCAGGCGGGAGGCCGGGGCGCCGCGAGCAAGAGTCAGCCGCTCGCCCGCTCCGCCGCAAAGGCGAGGTCCGACGCCGCGTTTCTCCATCGCCTGCACCGCCACCATGACGAGCTGCGCTGGCTCTACATGGAGCTCTACGACAACGGCGACATGTTCGCCGAGCTCTGCGACCAGATGAAGGCCTTCTATGACGCGCGCTCGGAGTCCCTCAAGGCCCTCGACGCCCGCCGCGAGGGACACGCGTGGTACCGAGACCGCGACCTTCTTGGCATGCAGATGTACATCGACAACTTTGCCGGCAACATCCGCGGCGTGGAGGACCGCCTGGACTACCTCGAGCAGACCGGGGTCAACTACCTCCACCTCATGCCCTTCCTGGACACGCCCGCGGACCGCAGCCGCTCGGACGGCGGCTACGCGGTCTCCGACTTCCGCCGCGTCAAGCCCGAGCTGGGCACGATGGACGACCTCGCCCGTCTCGCCGAGAGGTGCCACGAGAAGAACATCAGCCTCTGCATGGACTTTGTGATGAACCACACCTCCGACGAGCACGAGTGGGCGCGCCGCGCCCGTGCCGGCGAGGGCGAGTACATGAGCCGCTACTTCTTCACCGGCGACCAGGGCCTCATCGAGCGCTACACGCGTGACGTGCCCCAGGTCTTCCCCACCACCGCCCCCGGCCACTTCACCTACCTGCCGGAGCTCGGACAGTCCGTGATGACGCAGTTCTATCCCTACCAGTGGGACCTCAACTATCGCAACCCGCGCGTCTTCAACGAGATGATGTACAACTTCCTCTACCTGGCCAACCAGGGCATGGACATCATCCGCATCGACGCCGTGCCCTACATCTGGAAGCAGCTGGGCACCAACTGCCGCAACCTGCCGCAGGTCCACACCATCGTGCGCATGATGCGCATGATCGGAGAGATCGTCTGCCCGGGCATCGTGCTTCTCGGCGAGGTCGTCATGGCGCCGGTGGAGGTCGTGCCCTACTTCGGCACCGTGGAGAAGCCCGAGTGCCACATGCTCTACAACGTCACGACGATGGCGACCACCTGGAACAGCGTGGCCTGCCGCGACACCCGCCTGCTGCGCCGCCAGCTGGAGGCCGTCTGCGGCCTGCCGCGCGAGTACACCTTCCTCAACTACCTCCGCTGTCACGACGACATCGGCTGGGGCCTGGACTACGCGACGCTCTCGGACTGGGGCATGGAGGAGGTGCCGCACAAGCACTACCTCAACGCGTACTTCCAGGGGCACACCGAGGGCAGCGTCTCTCGCGGCGAGCTCTACAACGCCGACCCCGTGACCGGAGACGCGCGCTTCTGCGCCACCACGGCCTCCATGTGCGGCATCGAGGCGGCGGGCTTTGCCGGCGACGCCGACGCCATGGACGTGGCCATCCGCAAGGACGTCATGCTCCACGCCTACCTGCTCACCCAGTCCGGCCTGCCCATCATCTACAGCGGCGACGAGGTCGGCCAGGTGAACGACTACACCTACAAGGACGACCCCGAGAAGGCCGAGGACTCGCGCTACATCCACCGCGGTCGCTTCGACTGGGCGCTCGTGGACCGCATCGAGGAGCCCGGCAGCGTCCAGCAGCGCCTCTACGACGCGCTGCAGACCCTCGAGGGCATCCGTCGCGACGAGGCGGTGTTCGGCGCGGACGCCGCGGTCGAGATCGTGGGCTACAGCGACCCGGCGATCCTCTGGATCAGGAGGGCCCTCGACGGGGAGACGCTCCACGCGGTCTTCAACTTCAGCGACGAGGCGCGAACGGCCTGGATGCCCGAGCGTGGCAGGTACGTCAACCTCGTGACCGGGGAGACCGAGGAGCTCGAGAAGTTCGAGCTCGCCGCCTGGGACTACCGGTGGTGGCTCGCCTGACGCTTGCCGTTCGCATGAAGGCGGGCTCGTCGGCGGCAGCGTGCTGGCGAGCCCGCCCTTCTCGTCATATCTTTCTCGTCCGTCTGGCGTCCTTGTACGCCGGAGCCAGGCGCTATGCCTGGGCCAGGCCGCGCAGGAAGCGCGCGACGGAGAGCGAGACGGGGTCTCCCGTGCCCGCGGTCGCCTCCTCGGCGGCATCCGCCGCCTCGTCGAAGGCGTCGAGCTCGTCATCGCAGGAGGAGACCGCCACGGACACGACGGCAAGGACGTCCGTCGGGGCAACGTCGCACAGCCCCGCGGCGAGCGCGCGCGTCACGTCGTCGAGGGCCTTGTCGAAGAGGGCCTTGATCCCCTCGAGGTCGATCTCCTCCTCGTCGGGCGCTCCGGCGGCGAGGCCGTCGAGCCATGCCACCCAGAACGAGACGCCGGGGTCGTCTCCCCCGACCCGGGACACGGAGAGCGACGCGTCCTCGAAGAGCCTCCTGATGGAGCCGTCGGACGCGGCGACGGCGGCGCTGACCGCGGAGGCGACCTCCGTCATGGCTCGACCGCCCACGGCGTCGGCCTGGATCAGCTCCTCCTCTGAGGTGATGACGCCCATCGTTGCGTGGAACAGACGCACGGCAAGATCGTCTCGTGAGACCATGAAGCTCCCTCCCCCTCGCTTGATGTGATTCTAGATATCAGGAGCGCGGGAGAAGGGCTGGTCAGGTTATGCGGGGCCTGTCACTCGGCAAGCGGCTGAGCAGGGGCACCGCAGGGGCGCGCACCGAGGGGCTACTCCGCCGCGACGTCCACCCCGATCCTCTCGGCGGTCTCCTCGGTGATCCAGATGGTGTTGCGGTCCCGCGAGATGAACTGACGGGTGACGTCCCCGTCGAGGACGAAGACCTCGGTGTTCTCGGGAACGAGCTCGTAGAGGACGTCGTTGTAGTCAACGACCTCGTAGTCGTCCCCGCTCATCGTGACGGAGCGGACCTCGGTGGCGTCGGTGTCCACGCCCTCGGGAACGTTGCTCCCAAACGGGTTGAACCCCAAGATGACGCCGATCGCGATCACGGCCACAACGAGGACGCCCGCGATCACGCGCCCTGCCTTTGCTGGTGCTGCCATGCAATTCTCCCTTCGATGCTGCTGACCCGATTCTACGTGACAAAGGGGTCGTAGCCCACTGTCACATCCGCGCTTAACGGGCGTTTGTCGCGCAAATGCGCCCCGCCATGCGCTAAACTCAAGGTGGCTGAGGAGGTTAACGTTAACATGGACATAAATCAGATCGCCCAGATGGCAGGTGTCTCGCGCGCCACGGTCTCACGCTATCTCAACGACGGCTATGTCAGCCAGGAGAAGCGGGCCGCCATCAGAAGGGTGATCGAGAAGACCGGCTACGTCCCCTCCCGCCAGGCAAAGTCCCTGCGCACCGGCAAGACCAACGTCGTGGGCGTCATCATCCCCAAGATCAACTCCGCCTCGGTGAGCCGGATGGTCGCGGGCATCACGCTCATCCTGAACGAGGCGGGCTACCAGGTCCTTCTCGCCAACACCGACAACGACGCCTCGCGCGAGGTCGAGTTCCTCCGCCTGTTTGCCGAGAAGAGCCAGGTGGACGGCGTCATCCTCATCGCCACCGTCATCACGCCCGAGCACCGCGAGGCCATCTCCGCCCTGCCCGTCCCCATCGTGGTGCTCGACCAGGACGTGGACTTCTGCTCATGCGTCTACCAGAACGACTACGAGGCCATGCGCGACGTCACCACGGTTGCGCTGCGCGACGCGCGTCACCCCGCCTACATCGGCGTCTTCGAGGAGGACGTCGCCGTTGGCCAGATGCGACGCAAGGGTTTTCTCGCCGCCTGCGCCAAGGCGGGCGTCACGGTTCCCGAGCGCGCCCTGCGCATCGCGGACTTCACCGTGGACTCCGGCTATGAGCAGGCAGAGGCGCTCCTCGAGAGCTATCCCGAACTCGACCTCATCGTCTGCGCAACCGACTCCATCGCCTACGGCGCCCTCACCTGCCTGCGCGAGTACGGGCACTCCGTCCCCGAGGAGGTCGCGGTGACGGGCATGGACGACTCGGAGATCTCCCAGATCGTCACGCCCACGCTGACCACGGTCCATCTCCACTACAAGACCTCCGGCGCGGAGACGGCACGGATGCTGGTGGGCTTCATGACCGGCGAGGAGAGCGTGCCCCGCAAGGTCAAGATGAGCTACGAGGTCGTGGCGAGAAACTCCACGCGCTAGCGACGCGCTCCCCTGTCCCGCCCGCGCCCCTGCCCGTAGTGGAAACCTGACTTTTGCACGAGCGCCCGTAGAAACCGTAGCCTCGCTTCTCCCGACTTTTGCACGAGCGCCCGTTGTGCCCAGATGCTTTCTATTCACATGTACGCAGGTAGACGACTTACAGCTGCAGCCACACTCACGTAATGGGTCCGGTTGCTCGTGCAAAAGTCGACTTTCCCACGCCGGGGCGTGACGGGAGGGCCCGGGAAGTAGGCCTTCTGCGCCGGGGCGTGACGGGAGGGACCGCTGGGCGAGAAGAACCCGCCGCTCGCAATCTCCCTTGACGCAACCTGTTTTCAGTTGTAAGGTGAGAACGATTTCATATGGGAACGATTACATATGCTAGAATCAGGTAAGACGTGGAGAGGAGAAGCAATGGCACTCGACTACAGGCAAGCGGCTCAAGAGGTATTGGACGCCATAGGCGGAACCGGCAACGTGGTCTCTGCCGCGCACTGCGCAACGCGCCTGCGCCTCGTGCTCGCGGACGACTCCAAGGTCGACCAGGCAGCCGTGGACAACGCGACCGGCGCCAAGGGCAACTTCAAGGCGTCCGGCCAGCTGCAGGTCATCTACGGCACCGGCACGGTGAACAAGGTCTACGACGAGTTCATCGCCCTCGGCAACATAACTGCCGCCACCAAGGCGGAGGTGAAGGAGGCCGCCGCGCAGCAGCAGACCAACCCCTTCATGCGCGCCATCAAGCTCCTCGGAGACGTCTTCGTGCCCATCATCCCGGCGATCGTGGCCTCCGGCCTGCTCCTGGGCATCATGAGCGCCCTCTCCTTCATGGATTCCAACGGCTTCATCACGCTCGACACCAACAACGCCTGGTACCAGATCCTGAACCTCGTCTCCAACACGGCGTTCACGTTCCTGCAGATCCTCATCGGCTTCTCCGCCGCCAAGGCCTTCGGCGCCAACCCCTACCTCGGCGCGGTCGTGGGCATGCTGCTCATCAACCCGGGCCTGCAGAACGCCAACACCGTGGCAACCGAGGGCGTGCTCCAGACCTACCCCGTCATCCCCGGCCTCTACTCCATCGAGTGGACCGGCTACCAGGGCCACGTCATCCCCATCGTCATCGCCTGCGGCATCCTCGCCTTCATCGAGAAGCGCCTGCACAAGGTGGTCCCCGAGGCCTTCGACCTCTTCGTGACGCCGCTCGTCTCGGTTGCCGTCACGGCCTACGTCACCATGCTCGCCGTCGGACCCGTCTTCGTCTGGGCCGAGAACGCCATCCTCGGCGGCATCCAGTTCCTGCTCACGCTGCCGCTCGGCCTGGGCTCGCTCATCATGGGCGCCCTCTACGCCCCCACCGTGGTCACCGGCATCCACCAGATGTACACCACCATCGACCTCGGCCAGATCGCCACGTACGGCGTGACCTACTGGCTGCCGCTCGCCTCCGCCGCCAACATCGGCCAGGCCGGCGCCGCGCTCGCCGTGGCCCTCAAGTCGCGCGACGTCAAGATCCGCTCGCTCGCCCTCCCCTCCTCGCTCTCCGCGTTCATGGGCATCACCGAACCCGCTATCTTCGGCGTCAACCTGCGCTTCTTCAAGCCCTTCGTGGCCGGGTGCATCGGCGGCGGCCTGGGCGCCATGTTCGCCTCCGTCGTGGGGCTCGCCGCGGCGGGAACCGGCGTCACCGGCATCTTCGGCATCCTGCTCTGCCTCAACCAGCCCGTGCAGTACGTGATCATGTTCGCCATCTCCGGCATCGTGGCCTTCGCCATCTCCTACGCGCTCTACAAGGACCCGGAGACGCCCGGCGAGAAGAGCGCCCAGCCCGCGCCCGCATCGGAGCCCGTCAGCACCGCCTCCCCCGAGCTCGCCGCCGCGCCCGCGCCCGCTGAGGCCGACGGCGCCGAGAAGACCGCCAGGCCCGAGGTCCTTCTCGCCCCGCTCGCCGGCACCGCGATCAAGATGACCGAGGTCCCCGACCCCGTCTTTGCGAGCGAGGCCATGGGTACCGGCGCCGCCGTCCGCCCCACCGTGGGCAAGCTCTACGCCCCCGCAGCGGGCACCGTCACCGTGCTCACGGAGACCGGTCACGCCCTCGGCATGACCACCAGCGCGGGCGCCGAGGTCCTCATGCACATCGGCGTGGACACCGTGACCCTCGAGGGCAAGCCGTTCACCGCGCACGTCACCGTGGGCGAGCACGTCGAGGCCGGCCAGCTCCTCATGGACATCGACCTCGACGCCATCCGCGCCGCGGGCCTCGATCCCGTGACCGCCGTCATCGTCACCAACTCGGACGCCTACACTAAGGTCACGCCCCACGTGGACGACGCCGTGCGCCCCGGAGACCCGCTCGTCGAGCTGGCGTAGCCGGCGGCCCCTAACCGTCCCTCCTTCCCCGGGGCGGTCCTGCCGAGGGACCGCCCCCCCTACGCTTGGGAGACCCCATGTCACACGACCCCTGGAGAATGGGCTTTCACCTCATGCCGCCCGTCGGCTGGCTCAACGACCCCAACGGCCTCTGCCAGCTGGGCGGCACCTATCACGTGTTCCACCAGTACAGCCCCGACTGGCCCGCGCCCGACGCCCCGCGCGGCTGGGGGCACTTCGCGAGCGACGACCTCGTCCACTGGAGGTCCGGCGGCCGCGCGTTTTCCATCGCGCCGGACACCTCCGACGAGGCGAGCGGCTCCTACTCGGGCTGCGCCGTTCCCGTCCCGGGCGGCGCGCGTCTCTACTACACCGGCAACGTCAAGGAGCCGGGAGACCACGACTACGTGCGCAGCGGTCGCCGCGCGGCGCAGATCCTCATCGAGGCCGCAGCGGACGCCGACGCCCCCGGCGGCCTTTCGCTCGGCGAGAAGAGCGTGCTGCTGAGAAACGCCGACTACCCCGCGTTCTGCTCGTGCCACGTGCGCGACCCCAAGGTCTGGCGCGGGGACGACGCCTGGTGGATGATCCTGGGCGCGCGCGACCTGAGCGACGAGGGACTGGTGCTCGTGCTGCGCTCGGACGACGGCTTTGCCTGGGAGAACGCCGGCACCGTGCGCACGGACGAGCCGTTTGGGTTCATGTGGGAGTGTCCCGACCGCGTGGCGCTCTGCGGGCGCGAGTGGCTCTCCATCTGCCCGCAGGGCATGCAGGACCGTCCCTGGTCGGGTGGTCTGCGCGACGTGGCCGGCTACCTGCCCGTGCCCGTCGGCGAGAGGATCGGCGCGAAGGGCGGGCTCGTCCTGCGCAACGGCACCTTCCGCCTCTGGGACCACGGCTTTGACTTCTACGCGCCGCAGAGCTTTGTCGACGAGTCCGGTCGCACGATCTTGATCGGCTGGATGGGCATGCCGGAGGCGCCCTACCAGAGCGCGCCGGACGATATGGCCTGGTGCCACTGCCTCACGGTGCCGCGCGAGCTGCGCCCCGGCGCCGACGGGCGCGTCCTGCAGCGGCCGGTCGCGGAGCTCGAGGGGCTGCGCGGGGGGCGGCACGAGCTCGCGGGCGGAGGGACGCTCACGCTGGGCGAGCACCGGGCGGACGTCCTTCTCGCCAATGCCGAGGGGCCGTTCGAGCTGTGGCTGGACGGCGCGCTCGCGATTGCCTGGGACGGCGCGACGCTCTCGCTGCGCTTTGAGGACGACGCCGTCGGGTGCGGGCGCACCGGGCGGGCCGTGGCATGCGACGACCTTCGCGACCTGCGCGTGCTTGTGGACAGCTCGGCCGTCGAGGCCTTTGCCAACGACGGCGAGCTGGCCTTTGCCACCCGTTGGTTCCCCCGCTCCCCCGCCCTGCGCGTTGTGACAAAGGGACTGTCCCTTTGTCACGTTTGGGAGATGGGCGACGGCATGGCGGGCACGTACGAGTAGTCGCACGGACCGCTTGCCGAGAAGCGCATCGCGTTTGTCACCCGCGCGGCATAATGTGTGTGGAATCGATTTCGCATCCTAACTGAAAGGAAGTCCCATGTTCTCCGTCTCCGCACTGGGCGAGCTCCTCATCGACTTCACCGACGCCGGCACCTCGGCGGGCGGCCAGCGCCTCTTCGAGCGCAACGCCGGCGGCGCGCCGGCAAACGTGCTCGTGGCGCTGGAGAAGCTCGGCCACAGGACCGCCTTCCTGGGCAAGGTTGGCTGCGACATGCACGGCGAGTTCCTGCGTGCCACCCTGGACGAGCAGGGCATCGACACCACGGGCCTGATCAGCGACCCGGACGCGTTCACGACGCTGGCCTTTGTTGCCCTCTCGGCAGATGGCGAGCGCGAGTTCTCCTTCGCGCGCAAGCCCGGCGCGGACACCCGCATCACCGAGGGCGAGCTGGCACGGGACGTGATCGCGGCGTCGAAGGTCTTCCACGTGGGCTCGCTCTCCCTCACCGACGAGCCCGCCCGCTCCGCCACGCTCGCCGCGCTCGCCTGCGCGCGGGAGGCCGGCTGCACCCTCTCCTACGATCCCAACTACCGCGCGAACCTCTGGCCGTCCGTCGACGCCGCCGTGGAGCAGATGCGCGCCGTGGTGCCGCAGATGGACCTCATGAAGCTCTCCGACGAGGAGTGCGCACTGCTCACGGGCGAGGCCGACCCGGAGGCCGCGGCCGCGGCGCTCCTGGCGCAGGGCCCCAAGGTCGTTGCCGTGACGCTCGGCGGCTCGGGCGCCTACGTGCGCACGGCCGACGGCGGCGCCACGGTGCCGGGCTTCCCCGCCGACGCCGTCGACGCCACGGGCGCGGGCGATTCCTTCTGGGGCGGCTTCCTCGCGGGCTTCTGCGAGAGCGGCAAGTCCGCGAGCGAGGTGACGGTCGAGGACGCGGCAAGCTTCGCGCGCCTGGGCAACGCCGTCGCGTCCCTCTGCGTCCGCAAGCGCGGCGCCATCCCCGCGATGCCCACGCGCTCCGAGGTGGAGGCGCTTCTCTCCTAACGCCGCCGGGCCAGACCCTGCGAAACATCGCGTCCAATGCGCGCCGGCCAGGGCGCATTGGACGCGATTTGTGTCCAAACGGACGTTTTTCTCGCCCAGTGCGCGCCCCGGGAGCGTTTCCCGCGCGCATTGGGCGCGATTCTTGGCGGCGTGCCGCCCGGGCGCATTGGAGGCGTCTCCTGGAGGCGCGATCCCTGCGCGCAGCGGGATCACCTCCTGGAAGCGCGTGCCGCCCCTTACGCATCGAGCACGGCGAGAAGAACCTCCCGCCAGCGCTCCGTCAGCCGCTCCGCGGACCACGCCGCGTTCGCGGGGCTCGTGGACGGCAGCGTAACCGCCGGCAGCCCCGTCACGGGCTCCAGCCAGCGGTGATACAGGCGCCCCGCTGTCCCGCCGTTGCAGAGCACGGCACGCACCGGCGCCACGCCCGTTATTCTCGCCACGTCCGCAGGGACCACGCCCCGGATTGAGGCGTCGGACGAGCCTCGCACGTCGCAGCTCTCGACCACGTCCCAGAGCGCGACCCCGTGGCGCAGCAGCATCGCGCGCTTGGCCCCGATGTCATCGGTCGCGGGCTCCGGCTCCCCCAGCACGTCCGCCATGACCCGCCAGAAGCGGTTGCGCGGGTTGCCGTAGTAGAAGCGGTTCTCACGCGAGAGCACCGAGGGAAACGACCCCAGCACGAGCACGCGGCTGCGCTCGTCGAAGACGGGGTCGAACCCATGGGATATGTGCTGGTAGTCTGCCATACCGCTCATGGTAGCCCAGCCGCCGCCCACCGGAGACGTCACGGCGTTTGGCGATGCGAATTTACCAAGACGGCACGCTTGAGCTTAGCTTATGCTAGTGGGAAGACGCCTCGACCCCCGAGAGGAACCCATGCTCGAGATTCCGTGCGACATCACCGATCCCATCGGCCTTCACGTCCAGCTCGCCGTGCTGCTCGCAAGCGAGGTCCAGCGCTGGCGCAGTCACGTGACCCTCGAGCATGCCGGGCGCGTCGTCGACGCCTCCCAGCCGCTCGAGATGATGATGCTCGGGGTGCGCTCGGGCGAGCACGTGGTCGTGCGCGTTCAGGGCCCGGACGAGGCCACCGCCGCGGAGGCCATCCGCAAGATCATGGCGTCGTTCTAGCGCTCAGTCCGGGCGCGACGTCGGCGCAAAGCGCCCGCTGGGACCTACCGCCGGATCTCCGAGAGCGCCACGCGAACGGCCTCGTCCTCGTCGTCGGTCACCACGACGAGCTCCGGGTCGAGCGGCGAGATGTTGCCCGCCCCCAGCACCGTGTCCTCGAGCCATTCCATGAGGCCGCCCCAGTACTCGGAGCCAAAGAGCACCACGGGCACGCGCGCCACCTTGTGCGTCTGCACCAGGGTGAGCAGCTCAAACGCCTCGTCGAGCGTGCCAAAGCCGCCCGGGAACACGATCGCACCGCCCGAGTACTTCACGAACATCGTCTTGCGCACAAAGAAGTACCGGAACGTCATGCCAAGGTTGACCCACTTGTTGATCTCCTGCTCGTGCGGGAGCTCGATCCCCAGGCCCACGGACTTGCCGCCCACGCGGGCCGCCCCGCAGTTCGCGGCCTCCATGATGCCCGGGCCGCCTCCGGTGATCACGGCCACGCCCGCCTCCGCCAGCTTGCGCCCCACGTGTCGCGCGACGCGGTACATCGGGTCCGTGCGCGGCGTGCGCGCCGACCCAAAGACGCTCACGGCAGGCCCCAGCTCGGCAAGCGCGCCAAAGCCGTCCACGAACTCCGCCTGGATACGCAGGACGCGCCATGGGTCCATGTGCAGCCAGTCGGTGGAGTCCTCCGGGGCGAGCAGGTTGCCGGTCGTGGTGCTCGAGGGAATCATCGGTCCGCGCAGAAGCACGGGACCGCGGTGATAGGTGGTGCCCAATTCCTCGTCCCTCACGTTCTTCTCGTTGCTGTCGTCCGCCATGCCCTCTCCTCCGATCCGGAGAACAACGTTACGTCGCCACGGTCAGCGACGCGTAAGCGTCCCATGGTGGTTGTGTACCCGTTTGGACGTCGTTTCTTATCGTTGGGCAAGCGCCCCGGATGCGCCTCGTCTCAGCCAGAAGCGCGCCCCGAGGCGCAGGCGAGAAGAACGTGCGGCCCCGGCCCTACCCGGATGCGACCCGCACCCTACCCCAGGCCGAGCGCCATGCCCGCCAGGCGCACCACCAGCGCCACGACCCACGCAACGCCGCACTGCATGGCGACCACGGCCCACATCATGCGCGTCCCCAGCTCGGCCTTCACCGCGGAGACGGCGGCCACGCACGGCGTGTACAGCAGCGTGAACGTGAGGAACGCAAAGGCCGTGAGCGGCGAGAAGAGCTCGGGCAGCCCCGCCGTGGACCCGCCCATGAGGACCGTGAGCGTGGCCACGACGTTCTCCTTGGCGCCGAAGCCCGCCGCCAGGGCAGCCGCCGCACGCCAGTTGCCAAAGCCGAGCGGGGCAAAGAGCGGCGCCAGCAGGGCGCCGAGCGCGGCGAGCATGCTCGCGGACTGGTCGGACACCACGTTGAGGCGCACGTCAAAGGTCTGCAGGAACCAGATCACCACGCTCGCCACAAAGATGATCGTGAACGCCTTGGTGGCAAAGCCCTTGGCCTTGTCCCAGGCCAGGCGCGCCACGGTGCGCGGCGCGGGCATGCGGTAGTTGGGAAGCTCCATAACGAACGGCACCGGGTCTCCCTTGAAGGCCGTCCCCTTGAGCACGAGCGCCACGAGAATGCCCACCACGATGCCCATGAGGTAGAGCCCGATCATCACGAGCGGCGCGCACTCCGGGAAGAACGCAGCCGAGAAGAGCGCGTAGACCGGCACCTTTGCCGAACAGCTCATGAACGGCGTGAGCATGACCGTCATCTTGCGGTCGTGCTCGGAGGGCAGGGTGCGCGTGGCCATGATCGCGGGGACCGAGCAGCCAAAGCCGATGAGCATGGGCACGAAGCTGCGGCCGGAGAGGCCGAGACGCCGCAGCAGCTTGTCCATCACAAAGGCCACGCGCGCCATGTAGCCGGAGTCCTCGAGGATCGAGAGCAGGATGAAGAGCACCACGATGATCGGCAGGAAGGAGAGGACGCTGCCCACCCCGGCAAAGACGCCGTCTATGACCAGGCTGTGCACCACGGGGTTGAGCCCAAAGGCCGTGAGCGCAGCGTCCGCCTGCGCCGTCACCCACTCGATGCCCAGGGCGAGAAGGTCTGAGAGCCGCTGGCCCACCACGTCGAAGGTGAGCCAGAAGACGAGCGCCATGATGCCGATGAACACCGGGATGGCGGTGTACTTGCCCGTGAGGATGCGGTCGGCCGCCACCGAGCGCGCGTGCTCGCGGCTCTCATGCGGCTTGACCACGCACTCCGCGCAGACGCCCTCGATGAACGAGAAGCGCATGTCCGCGAGGGCCGCCATGCGGTCGCGGCCGCTCTCCCCCTCCATCTGGCAGATGATGTGCTC
The DNA here is from genome assembly GCA_949287905.1 of uncultured Olsenella sp. GTDB lineage: Bacteria > Actinomycetota > Coriobacteriia > Coriobacteriales > Atopobiaceae > Thermophilibacter. The sequence continues at coordinate 173,890 of CASEHX010000001.1, read as the reverse complement.
CACGGCGTCGAGCTCGTTCTGGTCCAGCCCGAGGGCGTCCATCACGAGGGCGTCGCCCTCGATGAGCTTGGTCGCCGCAAAGCGCACCGGCAGGTTCGCCGCGGCGGCGTGGTCCTCGATGATGTGGCAGATGCCGTGGATGCAGCGGTGCAGGGCGCCGTGGTCGGGGCCGTCCGCCGCGCAGAAGTCCACGCGACCCGGGTGCTCGCGGAAGCGCGCCACGTGCAGCACGTGCTCCACGAGCTCGGAGATGCCCTCCTCGCGCGCCGCGGAGATGGGCACCACGGGGATGCCGAGGGCGGCCTCCAGGCGGTTCACGCTCACCGTGCCGCCGTTGGCCGTGAGCTCGTCCATCATGTTGAGGGCGAGCACCATCGGTCGGTCGAGCTCCATGAGCTGGAGCGTGAGGTAGAGGTTGCGCTCGATGTTGGTGGCGTCCACGATGTCGATGATCGCGTCCGGGTCGTCCTCGAGGATGAAGCGGCGGCTCACCACCTCCTCGCTCGTGTACGGGGAGAGCGAGTAGATGCCCGGCAGGTCCGTGACCGTGACCTCGGGATGCCCCTTGATCTGGCCGTCCTTTCGGTCCACGGTGACGCCCGGGAAGTTGCCCACGTGCTGGTTCGCGCCCGTGAGCGCGTTGAAGAGCGTGGTCTTGCCGCAGTTCTGGTTGCCCGCCAGCGCAAGGCTCAGCGGCCGCCCCTCCGGGATGGCCTTGCCGGCCGCGCGCGGCGCGTACTTCTCGCCGATGGCGGGGTGCTCTGCGGCCTCCAGGCGCTCGCGTCCCTGCGGGAGGTCGTGCATGTCGTGGACCTGCGTGAGCGCGATGTGCGCGGCGTCGTCCCGGCGCAGCGTGAGCTCGTAGCCGCGCAGGCGGATCTCCAGCGGGTCGCCCATGGGGGCGCGCTTCATGAGCGTGACCTCCACGCCCGGCGTGAGGCCCATGTCGAGGATGTGCTGGCGCAGCGACGGCTCGTCGCAGTCAACCGACGCAACGATCGCGTCCTTGCCAATCTCCAGCTCGTCCAGGTTCATGCATGCCTCCTTGCGCCTTTGTTCGGAGGCAATTGTAGCCTCTCCCAGCACGACGGGACACGTCACGACCCGCTCGAACGCGGCGAGAAGAGCGCGGGGCCCAGGCGGGGTCGGCGCTAGAATGTGGTCGACACCGAAGGAGGCCCCATGAACGTGCTCGTGCTGCTGCCCGTCCAAGCCCGCCACCGCACCCAACTCGAGAGAGCCGTGCCGGGGGCACGCCTCACCTACGCAAGCGCCCAGAGCGTCACCGACGAGCAGATCGAGGCTGCCGAGGTCATCATCGGAAACCTCGACCCCGAGCGGCTGCCGCGGGCGCGACGCCTGCGCCTCCTGCAGCTCAACTCCGCCGGCTACGACAACTACGTCGCGGCGGGCACGCTTCCCGCGCAGGCCGGCCTGGCCTGCGCCACGGGCGCCTATGGGCAGGCGGTCTCCGAGCACATGCTCGCCATGGTCCTCTCGATGATGAAACGCCTCCCCGCCTACCGTGACGCCCAGCGCGCCCACGCGTGGACGGACGAGGGCGAGGTCACGACGCTCCGCGGCGCGAAGGTGCTCGTTCTCGGCGCCGGTGACATCGGCACCCACTTCGCGACGCTCGCAGCCGCCCTCGGGGCCCGCGTGCGCGGCATCCGCCGCTCCGCCCACGGCCCCCGGCCGCCGTTCGAGGCAGTGGTCTCGATGGACGGCCTCTTCTCGGAGCTCGCCGGGGCGGACGTGGTCGTGTCGTTCCTGCCGAGCACGCCCGAGACGCGCGGCCTCGCAAACGGGAGGTTCTTCTCGGCCATGAGGCGCGGCGCGTACTTTGCCAACGGCGGTCGCGGGGACCTCGTGGTCACGGAAGACCTCGTCGCCGCGCTCGAGTCTGGCCGGCTCGCCGGCGCCGCGCTCGACGTGACCGACCCGGAGCCGCTCCCCGCCGACCACCCGCTCTGGGACGCTCCCGGGGCGCTCGTGACCCCGCACGTCGCCGGCTGGTACCACCTGGCCGTCACGCTCGACAACATCGTGGACATCTCGGCGGAGAACCTGCGGCGCCTCGCCGCCGGGGAGGAGCCCCGCAACCTCGTCAGGATCTAGGGTCCGCGCCGCCGCGAGAGGGCGCGCCGGGGCAAAGGTCGTCGCGACTCGCCGCACCTCCCCGGCTCGCTGCGCCTCCCCGCTCGCCGCGCCTCCCTGGCACGCCGCCCCTCTCCCGCTCACCGCGCCGCTCGCCGTTTCCGCAGACGTGACACAACTGGCGCGCTCAAATATGAGAAGCTATAAGACCGAAGAGAACGAGAGGAGGGTCTGTGTACCTCGAGCACATCACATCGCCTGAGGACGTGCGCGCCCTCCCCGCAGACGCGTTGCCGCAGCTCGCGGACGAGATTCGCTCCTCCATCATCGGGGAGACCGCCGAGGTCGGAGGCCACACCGCCTCCAACCTTGCGACCGTCGAGCTCGCGATCGCCCTTCACCGCGTCTTCAGGACGCCGGACGACAAGATCGTCTTTGACGTCTCGCACCAGACCTACGCGCACAAGATGCTCACCGGCCGTGCCCCCGCGTTCTTCGACCCGTCGCGCTACGGCGAGGTCTCCGGCTTCGCCAGCCCCGGCGAGTCCCCGCACGACCTCTTCTCCATGGGTCACACCTCCACGTCCGTGAGCCTCGCCTGCGGCCTCGCCCACGCACGCGACATCGCCGGCGAGAGCCACGACGTGGTGGCCGTCATCGGTGACGGGGCGCTCTCCGGCGGGCTCGCCTTCGAGGGCCTCGACAACGCGGCGGAGCTCGCCTCCGGCCTCATCGTCATCGTGAACGACAACGAGTGGTCGATCGCCCCCAACCGCGGCGGCATCTACCGCAACCTTGCCGAGCTGCGCGCCACGTGTGGCGCCTCGGAGCACAATGTCTTCCGCGCCCTCGGGCTGGACTACCGCTACCTCGAGGATGGGCATGACATCGCCGCGCTCGAGGGGGCACTGCGCGAGCTGCGAGGGACGGACCACCCGGTGGTCCTCCACATCCACACCGAGAAGGGCCATGGCTACGAGCCCGCTCGCAGCAACCCGGAGGGCTGGCATCACGCGGTGCCCTTCGACGCCTCCACGGGCGTGGTCCGCCCCGGCGCGACCGCGCACCCCGCGGACGAGAACTACGCCAACGTGACCGGCGCCCTCCTGCTGGACTGGATTCGCACCGACCCGCGCGTCGTTGCCGTGAACGCCGCCACGCCCTACATCATGGGCTTCACGCCCGAGCTGCGCGAGCTGGCGGGAGACCGCTTCGTCGACGTGGGCATCGCCGAGGAGCACGCCGTGAGCTTCGTGACCGGCCTCGCCCGCGCCGGCGCCCGCCCGGTCCTCGGCATCTACGCGACCTTCCTCCAGCGGGCCTACGACCAGCTCTGGCACGACCTCTGCCTCAACGGCGCAAACGCGACGATCCTCGTGTTCGGCGCCTCGGCCTTTGGCACGACCGATGCCACCCACCTCGGCTTCTTCGACATCCCGATGCTCGGGGCCATGCCCGGGCTCACCTACCTCGCCCCCACCTGCATCGAGGAGTACCTCGACATGCTCTCCTGGTCGATCGAGCACGAGGGCGGCCCGGTGGCCATCCGCGTCCCCGTTGCCGACGTCGCCTCGCGACCGGACTTCGCCCAGGCAGAGGACTACACCCATGGCTGGGAGACCCTGCGCGAGGGCTCCGACGTGGCGATCCTCGCCCTCGGCGACTTCCTCTCCCTCGGGGAGTGCACGGCGGACGAGCTCGCGGCGCACGGCGTGGAAGCCACGCTCGTGAACCCCCGCCTGGCGACCTCTCCCGACGAGGCCCTTCTCGCCGGACTTGCCGAGAAGCACCGCGTGGTCGTGACGCTCGAGGACGGCATCCTCGACGGCGGCTTCGGCGAGCGCTGCGCCCGCACCCTCGCCGCCCGTGGTGACGTCCGCACGCTCTGCTACGGGCTGGAGCGCGCCTTCGTGGACCGCTACGACCCGCGCGAGCTTCTCGCCAGCTGCGGAATCACGGTCGAGAAGATCACGGCTGACGTGCTGGGGACGCTGGGACGCTAAGGACCCAGGGCCCCTCGGCCCGCATCCGGGACAGCGCGTCCGCACCCCCCAATCAGGACGAACGAAAGCCGCCCCCTTCCGACTGAAGAGCTGCCTCCCATTTCTCGTTGTCCAAGAGATGGGAGGCAGTCCGCTCTGACGGGAAGGGGGCGGCGCCTCTCTCGCATGAGGGCGGGGAAAGCCCCTACATCATGCTCGCGAGCTTGTCGCCAACCGTGAGCGTGCCGGCGAGCGAGATGTTGTTCACGAAGACGACGTTCTGGATCTTGTGCTCGCGCACGAACTCCGGGATATTCTCGTCGGAGTAGCGGAAGTCGATCACCCAGACGTCCTCGAAGTTGTCAACGAGCAGCGGCGTGAAGGCGCACCCATAGGAGTCCTTGATTACCAGGACGGAGCTTCCGTCGTCCTTCTCGGGGTTGTGGATGTGCTCGAGCGGCTCGTCGCCGGCGATGAAGGTGCTGTAGAGCGAGGCCTGGTTCCAGCCCGTCACGTCCGTGATGACGCTTGCCTGGATCTCGCTGCCGTCCTTGTCCCAATAGGTCATGTCGTTCGTGCCGTTGGGGATGTGCGCCTCCACGTAGTCGGGGCTGGCTGCCATTGCGGCGTCGCGGATCTGCGAGTAGTACGTGCCGAGGAAGCCGTCGAAGCGCACGCTCTCCTGCTCGTCGAGGTCGATGGGCTCGATGTCCATCTCCTTGCAGAGCTCGAGGTACACGTAGTAGGCGCCGAGCTGCGTCCAGTGGTGGTCGGTCCTGAAGTAGACGTACTCGTCCTTGTGGTCCCGGATGGCGGCCCAGGAGTCCACCGTCCCCACCGAGGGGTCATAGAGGCTGTTGAAGTAGGCGATTGCCTGCTCCTGGTCCGTGCCGCCGAGCTTCTCGAGCGTCGCGTCGTCCAGGACCGCCGAGTTGTTCGGCGCGAGCACCGAGTACACCTTGGCGTCGTCGCCAAGGGCCTTCGCGCAGGCGTTGATCGCGCTCGTATAGCCCTTCACGGCCTCGTCGCTGAAGTAGTAGATGCTGTAGGCGGCGCCGTTGTCTACGTAGAGACCCTCCATGATCTTGTTCTGGATGTCGGCCGCCATGGCGTCCTCGGTGGGCACCTCGACCTTCTCGCACTCGGCGGGCTCCTCGGTCTTCTCGGCATCCCCCGTCTGCTCGTCCCCCTCGGGCTTCGAGGACTCCTGGTCCTCCCCCTCGACGGGAGGCAGCTCGTCGGCGACCACGTTGCCGCCGATCATCTTTGTCCCGGTGTCGATGCCATAGAGCGACTCCAGCCACTGGTCGGCGGAGACGAGCGGCTCGCGCAGCGGGTAGGTGTCGGCATACCAGAGCGAGAGGTCATTTGTAAACGAGCCGTCGAGGAAGCCTTCGACGGAGAAGGACGGGAACTTCGTGAGCTCGCGCATCTCAACGCCAGAGGCGCTCGGCCTGGCGAAGAAGGCGAGCCCTATCACAAAGCCGACGGCGAGCACGATGTTGAAGGCGTCCACGGAGGCCTGACGCCACCTTGCGAGCGAGCGGGAGCGACGGGCCCTCTCGTAGTGGGCGACCCTGCTCTCTCCCCTGCCGTTCCTGGTCTCGGTCATTCTCGACACCCCCTTAGAACTGGAAGTAGATGAACGGGTTGTAGCTCGCGCCCGTGAGCGCGATCACGGAGACCGCCAGGAGCACGATGGGCACCAGGAACTCGGTGAGCTGGTACACGGCAAGGGCGCCGTTTGAGGTGCGCGCCATGTCGTGCAGGGCAAAGCGTACCCGCCGGCCGAGGTCGGTGCAGGCGATCACGCAGAAGACGAGGAGGAAGACGTTCTGGAGGAGGATCGTCTCCACCTCCATGCTCGAGAAGCCCCCCACGGAGAAGCCAAGCAGGCCCGCGACGACGGAGCCGAGCTCGGCGAAGTTCTCAAACTTGAAGAGCACCCAGCCGAAGAACACGACCACGAGCGCATAGACGTGCGAGAGGGCGCGCGGCATGCGGTCCCTGATCACAAAGCGCTCGAGCAGCAGGAACACGAAGAAGTAGAGGCCCCAGAGGATGTAGTTCCAGCTGGCGCCGTGCCACAGTCCCGTGAGGAACCACACCACGAACATGTTGCGGACCCACTTGAGCGTGGAGCAGCGGCTTCCGCCGAGCGGGATGTAGACGTAGTCGCGGAAGAACGTGGAGAGCGAGATGTGCCAGCGCCTCCAGAAGTCCTTCACCGAGGTGCAGAGATAGGGGTAGTCGAAGTTCTCGAGGAACCTGAAGCCCACCATGCGGCCCATGCCGATGGCCATGTCGGAGTAGGCGGAGAAGTCGAAGTAGATCTGGAGCATGTAGAAGAGCATGCCGACCCACAGACCGGTGGTGACCTGCGTGTAGATTCCGTCGGTGCCCACGGGCAGGAGGGTGTCGGCAACGCTCGCGCACGCGTTGGCGAGAACCGCCTTCTTGGCGAGGCCGATGCAGAAGCGCCGCGTGCCGGCGTAGACGTCGGTCTGGGTCACGCGCCGGTTGTCGATGTCGTCCGCGACGGTCTCATAGCGAACGATCGGGCCGGCTATGCACTGGAAGAAGAGCGAGGAGTACAGCAGGAGCTTCCAATAGGCGGGCTGGTACTCGACCTTGCCCATGTAGACGTCGGCCGTGTAGGAGATGAGCTGGAAGGTGTAGAACGAGATGCCGATGGGAAGCACGATGTTGGGGATGGACTCCGGCACGCCAAAGAGTCCCTGGAGCGTTCCGGCGATCCACATCGCGTACTTGAAGTAGGCGAGAAGCCCGAGCATGATCGCGAGGTCGGCGATGAGCCAGGCCCTTCGCCTGCCGGGGGACTCCGCCCGCCCTATGCCCACGGCACAGAGCCAGCTCACGAATGTCTCCCCTACCAGCAGCAGGAGAAACTCGGGGCCTCCCCACGCATAGAAGACGAGGGAGACGACGAGGAGCACCGCGTTCTTGTGCCGGTCGCTCACCAGGCGGTAGGCAACGAGATAGATGACGAAGAAGACGAAGACGAAGATCAGGCTCGAGAAGACCATGTGTGCGCGCTTTCCTTCCTCTTGACGCGCGGGCAGTGGCCACCCGGGTGCGGGGGCCGCCATGACCAACGCTTGATTCTAGGACAAGCGGCCGTGCCCGAGGGGCATGCACCCAATCTCTACTCCACCTCGTCAGGCTCTACAGCATCCTTGACGTCACCTGAGAGCTGCCGCGCCGCGCGAGCCTCCTCGAACTTCTCGCGCATCGTGGGGTTCTTCCACGTGAGCTTGCGGATGGTGAGCTCGTCGGCCTTCTTGTTGGCAAGACGCAGCTGGTTCTCCGACGAGGTGAGGCTCTCCTTCACCTTCTGGAGGTGCGAGATGGTCTTGTCGATCTCGTCTATGGCCGTCTGGAACTTGCGGCTCGCCGTCTCGTAGTTCTTGCCAAAGCGCTCCTTGAAGTCCTCGAGTGCGTCCTCGAAGTGCGTGATGTCGATGTTCTGCTGGCGAATCTGGGCGAGCTCGCGACGAGAGGCATGCGCGTTCTCCGCGGCGTTTCTCAGCAGCGTGATCATGGGGATGAAGAACTGCGGGCGGATGACGTACATCTTCTCGTACTCGTAGGAGACGTCGACGATGCCCGAGTTGTAGAGCTCGCTCTCCGGCTCGAGCATCGAGACGAGCACGGCGTACTCGCAGCCCTTGTTGCGCCGGTCCTGGTCGAGCTTCTTGAAGAAGTCGGCGTTCTTGTGGCGGCTGGAGGCGGCGGAGGCGTCGTCCTCGTTCTTCATCTCAAACATGATGGAGACCACCTCGACGCCGTCCTCGTCGACCTCGCGGAAGACGTAGTCTCCCTTCGAGCCGCCCACGACGTCGTTGTCCTTGTGGAACTCGGCGTTCCTGAAGGCCGTGGGTCGCCAGCGATTGAACTCCGTCTCGCAGTGCTGCTCGAGCGTCTCGCCGATGAGCTTGGTCGAGAGGCGGGCGCGCTGGTTGCGCAGGCGCTCTATCTCGTCCTCGCGGTCCCTGATGGTCTGGTCCTTGAAGGCCGCCTGCTCCGCCATCTGCTGCTTGAGCGACGCCTCAACCTGGTCCCGCTCGAGCTGCGCGCTGCGCAGGTCCCCCTCGAGCTCGGCGATGCGACGCCCCTGCTCTCCGGTCGCCTCCGTGACGGCGAGCGCCTTCTCGGTGGCAAACGAGCTCTCCCGCGCGCTCATCTGCGCCTGGAGCTCCGCGATGCGACGATCGCGCTCGGCGAGCTCCTCGGCGCTTCTCGTTGCCGCGTCCGCGAGGGCGCGCTGGCGCTCGGCGTCGGCAGCGGCGAGGGCGCGGTCCTTCTCGGCCGCCGCGCCCGCGAGCGCCTGGTCCTTCTCGGCCAGCTGACGCTCTCGCTCGGAGAGCTGCTGGGCGAGCTTGCGCTCCACGTCCGCTGCGGCGATCTTCGCGGCATCAGACCCGCGCTCGACCTCGGCGCGCAGCCGCGCGAGCTCGCCGTCCTTCTCGGCAGCGACCCGCTGCGCCCGCTCCCGCGCCTCCGCGAGCTGCGCCTGGAGCTCCTCCCGTTCGCGCGCGGCGCTGTCCTGCGCCTCCTGGCGCGCCTTGGCGACGGCCGCCTCCACGGCGCTCCTGCGCTCGCGCTCCGCGAGCTGCTCGCGCGCGGCGAGCTCGCGCTGGAACTCGGCGTCGCGAACCTGGCGCACGATCTCCGCGTACTCCGTCTCGTCGACCTGGAACACCTCGCCGCAGTGCGGGCACCTGATCTCTGCCATGGATCCTCCGTTTCTCGTTTGCACAAGCTTACTCGTCCTGCCGTACAACAACTGGCGAGAAGGGCCGCGCGGCCCGGGTGCCGGAAGGGAGAGCACCCTGCTTAGGGTCGGGGGTCATTGGAGGGCAGCCATGGAGCAGCCGTCCCGCGACGCCCAGGGTATGACGTTGCCGGAAGGTCTGCGCGAGGCGGCGCTTAGCTTTTCTCGCCGTTGGAGGGCGGGCACGCGGGCCGCTTGGTCCTTCTCACCGTCGTGGGACCTGAGCGTGGTTGCGACGCTTAGCTTTTCTCGCCGTTGGAGGGCGGGCGCGCGGGGGCGCTTAGAGTTAGCCGCCGTTGGAGGGTTATCGCTGCACGGTGCTTAGCTTTTCTCGCCGTTGGAGGGCTAACGCCGTTTGCCGCTTAGAGTATGGCGCCATTGGAGGGAAGATGTCATTCAACGCTTAAACAATCGTCCCCTTGGAGGGCAAACCACGTGAAAGCGCTTACTTTTTCTCCGCAAAAGAGGAACCGGGCGAGATGTTCCCTCCAACGGCGCCGGATTCTAAGCGTGATCACGTCCATGCCCTCCAGCGGCGCCAAATCCTAAGCGCCGTCACGCGTGCGCCCTCCAACGGCGCCAAATCCTAAGCGCCGCCCCGCGGGTGCCCTCCAACGGCGCCGTAAATTAAGCACCCCCGCGCACGCCCTCCAATGGCGAGAAGAACTGAGCGCCCGCAACAAAACCACCCCGCGCCACAAGGAACGAGGGACCCCGCGCAGGCGGAGCCCCTCGACTGACGCATCTGTGGAGCGCGTGCGACTAGCGCATGGGCATGCCCATGTTCTGGTACTGCTCGTAGAGCTTGATCAGGTCCTCGAGGGAGACGTCCTGGCCGTTGATGTCAACGGTCTCCTGACGCTGCTGCTCCTGCTCCTCCTGGAGGGCCTCGTCGGAGCTCAGCGTCACCTCAAAGCTCATCTCCTCCTCGCCCCTCACGACCGTGACCTCGACGGTGTCTCCAATCTTGTGAGAGCGAACAGCGAGAATCGCCGCGTCGGCGGAGTCGATCTGCTCTCCGCCGATGCCGGTGATGACGTCGCCGGGCTGGATGCCCGCGGCCTCGGCGGGCCCGCCCTCGGCAACCTCGATCACGTAGGCGCCGGAGTCAACCGAGAGGCCGTTGCGCGACGCGTTCTGGGCGTTGACGGTCTGCATGGTCAGGCCGATGTAGGCGTGGGTGACGGTCTCGCCGGAGATGATCTTGTCGGCAACCTGAGTCGCGTAGTTGCCCGGGATCGCGTAGCCGATGCCGGCGAAGCTCTCCGTGTCGGACGAGAAGAGCGTGCAGATGCCCACGAGCTTGCCCTCGTCGTTCACGAGCGCGCCTCCGGAGTTGCCGGGGTTAATCGTGGCGTCGGTCTGAATCAGGTTGGTATAGAGGGTGTTGCCGCTGGAGTTCTCGAGCAGCGTGCTGCGCGAGAGCGCGGAGACGATGCCCTGGGACACGGAGTTCTCGAGGCCGAAGGGGCTGCCGACGGACATGACCCAGTCACCGACCTGCAGGGCGGAGGAGTCGCCGATCTCCATGGGCGTGACGGAGTCCCCGCCGAAGTCGGCGTGGATGACGGCCACGTCGCTCGAGGGATCGGTGCCCACGAGGGTCGCGTCGTAGCTCTTGCCGTTATAGGTGACGGAGATGCTCTCAGCGTCCTCGATGACGTGGTTGTTGGTGATGATGTTGCCGTCGTTGTCGTAGATGACGCCCGAGCCCATGCCCTCTCCCTCGGGGAAGGAGCAGTAGACCGTGCACACCGAGGGCAGCGCCTTGGCCGCGACGGCGTTGGCGACGCTGATGTCCTCGTCGTTGGGGTCGATCGTGATCTCCTGCACGCCGTCGGTGCTCACGATCTGGGTCGAGGTGGCCGGGCCGATGACCCCAGCAAGAACGAGGGACCCGATGAGCGCGCCGGCGCCCACGAGGCCACCGATAACGCCGAAGACCAGCGACTTGAGCGTGCCGTGGCCCTCCTTCTTCTTGGGCTTGTCGTCAGTGCCGGGGGGAACCGGGGTGCCGGTGGACGAGAAGCCGCGGGAGCCATCCGCGGAGGGACCGCCCGCGGCATGCGCGCCGCCCGGGGCACCGTACTGGCCGGGAATCGGAGGTCGGCGCGTCGTCTGGCCATAGGCGCCCCCCTGCGCCTGGCCGGCCGTCCCCGCGGGCGTCTGCGACCAGGGGTGGCCGGAGGCCGACGCCTGGCCCTGGGCGGACGTCTGGCCCTGGGACGCCGCCGCCTGGCCCTGGGAGGCACCCGTCTTGCCATAGGCCGGCGTCTGGGTCTGCGAGGCAGCCGACTGGCCGTAGGACTGGGCATGAGAGCCGGGCACGGTGGCCTGATGGCTTGCGGAGGGCACCGTGCCGCCGGAAACGGGCGACCCCTGGGGCGCCGCGTGAGTGGCTCCCGGGTGACTCGTGGTCATGGGACGCTGGGTCTGCCCGGAGCCCTGAGCCTCCTGGGTCTGCCCGGACCCCTGGGTCCCCTGGGCCTGCCCGGAGCCCTGGTTCACCTCTCGGGACGACTCGGGCCGGTCGTCGGGTTCATGCGGCTGAGGTGAGCCAAAGATGGTGTCGCTCATGCTTCCTCTTTTCTCGAAACGTCGCCCTGCGACGATTCCTGCTTCGTGGTCGAATGTACCCATCGCAAAATCCACGACTCAGGTGATTCTAAGGTCAACACCGCACTGACACGTTGCTTTCCGCTATCTGAAAAGATGAGTTCATCTCGTCTGAGGTCAAGTCAAGCCACGTCAAGACGAGGGACCTCCCCCCCATCGGAGAGGCCCCTCGCAGGGCAGTGCACGGAACGGCGTCCTTGTCGCTCCCGGCACCCTAGATGCGGAAGAGGTAGCCGACGCCGCGGATGGTGACGATGTGGGAGGCAACCTGCGGACCCACCTTGGAGCGCACGCGACGGATGTGAACGTCGACGGTGCGGGTTCCGCCGCAGTACTCGAAGCCCCAGACGCGGTGCAGGAGCGTCTCGCGCGAGTAGGCGCGCGAGGGGTGCGTGGCCAGGAAGGAGAGCAGCGAGTACTCCATGAGCGTGAGGTCCACGGGACGCTCGTCGATCGTCACCTGATAAGTGGCGAGGTTGATCGTCATGTTGTCGATCGTGACGATGTCCGCCGGGGCGCTCTCCTCCCCCGGCCAGAGCAGCAGCGTGCAGCGCAGCTCGAACTCGGCGGTGCTCGCCGTGGAGAGGATGAAGTCGTTGGTTCCCTGCGTGGGCATGTGAAGAGTTGCCAGCTTGTCAGGGTCCTGAACGAGGAGGCGCGGGGTGAAGCCGTTCTCGGCCACGAAGGAGTCGACGGCGTTGAGAAGGTCCTGGCCCATGCCCTCGCCATCGAGGATGACGAGGTCAAACTCGTGACCGGAGGAGACCGCCTGAGGGAACGTGTCCTCGTTCGCAAGCGCGATGGAGACGTCGATCGCATGGGACAGCTCGCGCATGCGATCGTGCAGACGGGTCGTCGCGGAAACGAGCAGGATGTTCTTGTGGTGCATCCAAGGCCTCCCGAAAAAGCGCACATGTTTGTAAAAGATTAGCACAACGCCCCCGAACTATACGGGGGCGTTGTCAGATCTTCGTAAACAAGGCGCAGCTCAGTGACGTCTTCGAAACGCCGGTTAACACGTCTGAAATGGTATGTTTCAATCGAGCGCCAGCTAGTTGATGCTGCCGAGAAACTCCGCGGTGCGGGGGCTCTTGGGGTTGGTGAAGAGCTGCTCGGGGGCGCCCTCCTCCACCACGTAGCCGCCCTCCATGAAGACGACGCGGTCGGCGACGTCACGGGCGAACCCCATCTCGTGCGTGACCACGACCATCGTCATGCCCTGCTCGGCGAGCTCGCGCATGACGTCGAGGACGCCGCGCACCAGCTCCGGGTCAAGGGCGCTCGTGGCCTCGTCGAAGAGCATGACGTGCGGCTCCATGGCAAGGGCGCGCGCGATCGCCACGCGCTGCTGCTGGCCGCCGGAGAGCTCGTCGGGATAGTAGTCCGCGCGCTCGGCGAGGCCCACGCGGGCGAGCTGCTCCCGGGCCACGCGCTCGGCCTCCTCGGCGGAGCGGCCCAGCACCTTCTGCTGCGCGAGCATGACGTTGTGCAGCGCGTCCAGGTGCGGAAACAGGTTGAACTGCTGGAACACCATGCCCATGCGCTTGCGGACGTCGTTGACGTCGGTCTTGGGGTCGGTGATGTCCTGGCCCTCGAAGAAGATCTTGCCGCTCGTAGGCTCCTCGAGGCGATTCAGGCAGCGCAGCATCGTGGACTTGCCCGAACCCGAGGGGCCGAGCACGACCACGACCTCGCCGCGGTGGATGTCGATGTCGATGCCCCGCAGGACCACGGTCTGGCCAAAGCTCTTGTGGAGGTCGACGATGCGCAGGATGGGCTCGTCACCCGTGGCCGCGGCGGCGTCGTTCTTCTCGGCCTCGTTCACAACGGCGTCACTCATTGGTGGCTCCCTTCTCGGAGGCGGGCTCGGGCTCGATGGCGTGCTTGCGGGTGTGGTGCCCGCGGACGCGGTCCTCCAGGTGACGCGTCACCTTGGAGAGCGGCAGCGTGATCACCAGGTAGAAGAGGGCCGCAACGATGTAGGGCGTGATCGAGCCGGTGGAGGCAACGATCGTGCGCGCATACATGACGAGCTCCATGATGCCCACGGCGGCGAGCAGCGACGTGTCCTTGTAGAGCACGATGAACTCGCTCGTGAGGTTGGGGATCACGATGCGGAACATCTGCGGAAGGATGACGTAGAACATGGTCTGGGCGCCGTTCATGCCGAGCGAGCGGGCCGCCTCGGTCTGGCCCTTGCTGATGGAGAGGATGCCGGCGCGGAAGATCTCGCACATGTAGGCGCCTGAGTTCATGCACATGACCGTGACGCCCAGGATGAAGTTGGGGATCTGGATGCCGGCGAGCGGCAGGCCGAAGAAGGCCACGTAGATCTGGAGGAAGAGCGGCGTGCCGCGCACGATGTTCACGTACGTGGTGGCGATGCCGCGCAGAAGGCGCAGCTTGGAGATGCGCATGAGCGCCAGCAGCAGGCCCATCGGGATGGCCAGCGGGAAGGCCACCGCCACGATGGAGATGGACATGAAGAAGCCGGTGAGGACGACCGGGAAGCTCGTGACCAGAAGCGACGGGTCAAAGAACAGGTGCAGGAACCGGTTGGAGTTCCACGCCTGCACCCACGGCTGCTCCTCGAGCCACTGCGAGATGGACTCGGTGAGCGAGATGCCCTCCACCGGGATGGCCGGGATGCCCTCGATGGACTCCTCGGTGCCGTCCGCCAGCTCGTAGGTTGCCTCGACCTGCATCTCTCCGCCGTCCGTGGGGAAGAACACGTCGTAGACGAGGATGTTGAGGTGGCCCTCCTGGGTGATGGGCTCGGCAAACTCGAGCGTGAGGTCCTGGCCGTCCACGGTCTCGGTGTAGTCGACCTCGTTTCTCGTCATGAGGTCGTCGCCCGTGAGCAGCGTGACCGCGAGGTCGTCCGTCCCGAAGGTCGTGCCGTCGGGAATGTGCAGCGTGAGGCTCGAGACGCCCTCGCCCTCGGCGATCGACGCCTCAAAGGTGATGCGGGACTCCGTGGCGCCCATGATGACCGTGGGGTCGTCCTCGGAGTTGGGGCGTCCGGTGCACTTCACCGCCTCCATGGCCTCGGCGCGCTCCGCCGGGACGGCAAGGACGCCGACAAGGGCAACGACAAAGGCCAGGACGGCGAGAAGGACAGCCTCCCCGCGGCGGCGCCCGGATTCGCAGAATGTGGGTGCTTTCACGTGTTTTCCTCGCTTCTCATGCGCTGGCGGCCCCTCCTCGCGCGAAGGCAAGAAGGGGCCGCGAACCATGTCCGTGATGCTGACGCGCGGCTTAGCCCATGTTGGCGGAGATCAGCTCGTCGATCGTGCCGTCCTCCTTGAGCGCAGCGATGGCGTCGTTGATGGCGTTGAGAAGCTCGGCGTTGTCCTTGTTGACCGCGATGGCGTACTTCTCGCCGGTGGCGGAGGTGAGCACGACGTGAAGGTCGGTGTAGGCGCCGGCGAGCATCTGCTCGACCACGGCGAGGTTGCCGCAGACGGCGTTGGCCTGACCGGCTGCCACGGCGGCGAAGGCATCCGTGAACAGCGGGAACGCGAGCTGCTCGGCGTTGGGGAAGTTCTCGGCGGCAAAGTCGGCGCCGGTGGAGCCGCTCTGGACGGCGATGGTCATCTCGGCGGTGTTGAGAACCTCGGCGGCGTTGTCCTCGGTGACGTCGGTGCTGGAGGAGGGCACGGCAACGGCCTGGTTGTCGATGTAGTACGGCTCGGAGAAGTTGACCTGCTCCTCACGATCGGGCGTGATGGAGATGCCGGAGAGGCCGGCGTCCGCCTGGCCGCCCGCGGCGATGGCCGGGACGATGCCGTCGAAGTCGAGGTTGGTGTAGACGCACTCAAGACCCAGCTTCTCGGCGATGGCGCGGCCGAGGTCCATGTCCAGGCCCACGTACTCGCCGTCCTCGAGGTTCTCGAAGGGCGGGTAGTCGGGCGAGACGGCAAAGGTGAGGGAACCCTCGGTCAACAGGCCGAGACCGCCGTCCTCGGTCTCCTCCGCGGTGTCGTCGGCGGGCTGGTCGGTGTTCTCGGCCTGCTCGCCACCGCAGCCGGCAAGCGCGGCGGTACCCGCAACCGCACCCGCGACGGTCAGAAAGTTCCTTCTGGTCATGCTCTTCATGTCTGGGTTCCTTCCCCCAATGCTTTGGCGCGTGGTCACGCCCTTTCCCGACGGAGGCACGGGTCTTCCCGTGTCAGGGCTCGCGCCCCGCCCGTCGCCAAAAGACCAGTTTGGGCCTTGTCTCGCGGGAATTTCAACCACATCGGTTTTCTTAACAAGATGGACACGAGTCCGAGCTGCAAAACGCTGCGTGCGCGCCCATTTCTACGGGCGACGGTTATGCGCACTGCCGCCGGTTGTGCGCACTTGCTTCGGTTGTGCGCACCCCCCGCGGGCCGTCGTTTTTCTCGGCAAGTCATCTAGCTGGGGCTTTGCAAACGATCCCAGTGCGCACAACCGTCAGGAGTGCGCATAACCGCAACGACCGTGCATAACCGACGCCCGTGCGCACAACCGCACGGCGAGAAGGACCTCCTCCCCGCCCTCGTCAGACAGGCGGACACTCGAGAGATGCCGACCCCGGCTTTCCGGAGAGAGGCTTCCCACAGGGCACCTCTCGCAGGAAAACCGGGGCCGGCCTACGCGTTAGAGAATGGGCACCTACACGCCGCCGTAGTAGTGCTCGCGCTCCCAGTCGGTCACGGACGTGCAGAACTCCTCCCACTCGCGGCGCTTCTCGCGCACGAAGTAGGTGAAGATGTGGTCGCCGAGGACGTCGCGCATGAGGTCGGACTCCTCGAAGCGATCGATGGCCTCGCCGAGGGTGCGCGGCAGGCGACGGATGCCCTTGGCCTCGAGCTCGCGGTCGGGCGCGGCGAACGTGTCGCACGTGGACTCCTCCGGCATCGGGAGCTCCTCCTCGATGCCCTTGAGGCCGGCGGCGATGGTCACGGCGAGCGCCAGGTAGGGGTTGGCCGTGGGGTCGGGGCTGCGCAGCTCGATGCGCGTGGCGATGTGCTTGCCCGGCTTGTGCGTGGGGATGCGCACGAGCGCGGAGCGGTTCTTGCGGCCCCACGTGGCGTGCGTGGGCACCTCGCCGGTGGAGACGAAGCGCTTGTAGGAGTTGACCGTGGGGTTGGTGACCAGCGTGAACTCGGGCGCGTACTTGAGGATGCCGGCAACGTAGTGCTGCGCGAGGTCCGAGAGGTGCGCGGGGTGGTGCTCCTTGGGGCCCCAGAAGAGGTTCTCGCCGTCATGGTCGAGAAGAGACTGGTAGAGGTACATGGCCGAGCCCGGGGCGCTCGCGATGGGCTTGGGCATGAACGAGGCGAACATGCCCTGGCCGGCGGCCTCCTGCTTGATGACGAGGCGCGCGGTCATGATGTTGTCCGCACAGCTCACGGCCTCGGTGAAGCGCAGCTCCACGCCGTTCTGGGACGGGCCGGCGGCGTGATAGGAGTACTGCACCGGGATGGACATCTTCTCGAGCGTGAGCGTGGTCTGGCGGCGCAGGTCGTTGGCGCGGTCCATCGGCGTGAGGTCAAAGTAGCCGGCGGTGTCCAGCGGCACGGGGTCGAGGTCGTTGTCGAAGTAGAAGTACTCGATCTTGGGGCCCACGTTGGGAACGAGGCCCTGCTCGTCGGCGCGGGCGAAGACCTTGCGCAGGCAGCGGCGGGGATCGCCGTCAAAGGGCTCGCGCGACGGGGTGTAAACGTCGCAGAAGACGCGCGCCACGCCGGACTCCTTGGGGCGCCACGGCAGGAGGGCGAAGGTCGCGGGGTCCGGGAACGCCAGCATGTCCGACTCCTCGAGCGAGGCAAAGCCGTCGACGGCCGAGCCGTCGAAGCCGATGCCCTCCTCGAAGGCCTCCTCGAGCTCCTCCGGGGAGATGGCAAAGCACTTGAGGTTGCCCAGGACGTCCGTGAACCACAGCTGCACGAAGCGGATGTCGCGCTTCTCGACGGTGCGCAGGACGAAGTCGATGTCTTTCTCGCTGCTCATGCGGATTCCTCTCGAACGCCAGCGAAGGTCATAGTCCGAGCTAGGTTCTCACATGAGTGTTTCGCCGCTGTTACCCGTTGTGTGACAGAGGGGTCGTAGCCCTTTGTCACGGCGCCGCCCCGCCGTCACGGCTTGAGGTTCTTCTCGACGTCCCTGAGCATCCTCTGGGCGGCGGGGCACGGTCCCCCCGTCTCGTGGGCGGAGCAGCTGCCGCGACTGCCGCAGTCGGAGCAGCCGTCGGCTCCGGAGCGCACGATCCTGCGCACGGCAAGCACGAGCAGGACGGCAACGACCGCTATGACGAGAAGATCGACTGGGTTCATGGTCACGCTCCACCGCGGGGGAAACTTTTGTGTTAACCAAGGTCAACTATACCCGTAGAAGCTACTATATACGTAGCGCGGCGCCCGCCGCACAAACTCCGCATCGAGAAGGGACGTGTCTCCAATGAACGACGATCAGACCATGCAGCTCGTCATCGTCCGCCACGGCGAGTCCGAGTGGAACAAGCTCAACCTCTTCACCGGCTGGACCGACGTCGACCTCACCGACACCGGCCGCGAGGAGGCCCACGCGGGCGGCAAGGCCCTCAAGGAGGCCGGCTTTGACTTCGACGTCTGCTACACCTCTCTGCTCAAGCGCGCCATCCACACGCTCAACTGCGTCCTCGACGAGCTCGACCGCAACTGGCTGCCCGTCCACAAGGCCTGGCAGCTCAACGAGCGTCACTACGGCGCCCTCCAGGGCCTGAACAAGGCCGACGCCGCCGCCGAGCACGGCGAGGACCAGGTCAAGATCTGGCGTCGCTCCTTCGACGTCCAGCCGCCCGCCCTCGAGCCCGGCGACGAGCGCGACCCCCACGTCCAGGAGATGTTCCGCGACGTGCCCAAGGAGGACCTCCCCTACACCGAGTGCCTCAAGGACACCATCGCCCGCGCCTGGCCGTACTTTGAGCAGGAGATCAAGCCGCAGATGGAGGCCGGCAAGCGCGTCCTGATCGCCGCCCACGGCAACAGCCTGCGCGCCCTCGTCATGCAGTTCGAGAAGCTGACCCCCGAGGAGATCCTCGAGGTCAACATCCCGACCGGCGTGCCGTGCGCCTACACCTTCGACAAGGACTGGAACGTCGTCGACAAGCACTACATCGGCGACCCCGCCACCATCGAGGCCAAGATCAACGCCGTCGCCAACCAGGGCAAGGCCAAGTAGCCAACACGCTCGCTCAAAGCGCGATGACGAGGCCCCCGGGAAGACCGGGGGCCTTTTCTTGTCCGAGGACCTTGTGGCACGGACGCCCGCCCTGCTCCCTGTCCCCCGCCGCGGTGCCGCACGCCCCCGTCGCAACTCTGCCCCCATCCCCCACCGAAACTCTGACTTTTGCACGAGCAATTGTGTCCGGCAATTAGTTTCTGATTGCATATCTGCTGGTAATGCGGCTGCATCGAGTTTCTCGCCAAGCGAGAAGTACGGTGTGCTCGTGCAAAAGTCGGGAGTTGTGGCACGGACACCCACCCTGCGACAAGAACGCGGCGACGAAAAGATCGCGCCACCTGCCGTGAGGGGGTGGCAGGTGGCGCTGGGGTTCGCCGTTCGCGGCGGGGAGAGGGGCCGTCGCTCGGGCAGGGTTAAACGGGTCGTGCCTTTAGAGTCGCTGTTCTTCTCGGCACGTTTGTTAGTATAAGTTAACTTGTCGCAACTCCCACCTTCTGGATGGGATTCACAGGTTCTCCATAAGTTAGCCTAAGCTTACTAAAGCCCTACCCCAGCGCCACGTCGAGAATCATCATCACCACAAAGCCCGCGATGAAGCCCAGCGTGCCAACGTTGGAGTGCTCGCCGAGATGGGCCTCGGGGATGAGCTCCTCGACCACGACGTAGATCATCGCTCCCGCCGCAAACGAGAGCAGCCACGGCATGAACGGGGAGATCCAACCGCTCATGAGCACCACGATCACGCCGAACAGGGGCTCCACGATGCCCGAGAGGCTTCCCATCACAAAGGCCTTTCCCCTGCTCATCCCCTCACGGGCGAGAGGGAGGGAGATCGCGGCCCCCTCGGGAAAGTTCTGCAGGCCAATGCCCACGGCGAGCGCCACGGCCATGCCGAGGTACGCCTCCCCCGCCGCGCCGGCCGACTGCGCCGCCATGGCAAAGAGCAGGCCGACCGACATGCCCTCGGGGATGTTGTGCAGCGTCACCGCCGAGACAAGCAGCGTGGTGCGCTTCCAGGTCGAGCGGATGCCCTCGGGTTCGTCGGAGCCGGCGTGGAGGTGCGGGAGCAGCGTGTCGAGCGCGAGGAGAAAGCCCACGCCCACAAGAAATCCGCTCGCGGCGGGAATCCAGCCGTGGAGGCCCATGTCCTCGGCCTGCTCGATGGCGGGGTTGAGCAGGGACCACACGCTGGCGGCAACCATCACGCCCGCGGCAAACCCAAGGGTGATGTGATGCATGAGCCTGCGCTCGGACCGGAAGAAGAACACCACCGCCGAGCCCGCCGTGGTCATGAGCCACGTAAAGCCGCAGCCGAGCGCGGCCCATGCGAGCGCTTGCGAAATGTTGTCGGTCATGGGGCTCCTTCGCAAAGGTTGGGTACTTTTCTGGCGAACGTCTAAGTACTACCCAATATGTAGCAATTCTCTACCAGCAATTACTCGTGCCCTCATACCCGAAATACCTTAGGTGATGCCAAAAAAGTACCCAACCTTTCCCAGACCGTCCCCCACAAGAAGGGCGCGCCGTCGGGACTCCGGCGGCGCGCCCACGCATCGCGATTCCAGTCGCGCTAGGCGAGCTGGGCGAGGACCTTCTCGTCGACCTGCTCGGTCTTGGGCATCGGACGCGCGATCTGGAAGATCATGCCCGCGAGCAGCACGAACGCCACCACGGTCCACGCGCCGAAGTTCCCCAGCACGAAGAGCTCCCAGAGCTGGTTGATGATGAGACCCACGCACCAGGCAAAGACGCACTGATAGGCAATCGCGAACCAGAACCACTTGGGAGAGTCCATCTGCCTGCGGATGGTGCCGATGGCGGCGAAGCACGGCGCATCGAGCATGTTGAACGCCACGAACGCGCACATCGCGCCTGCGTGCATGACGCCCGCGCCGTCGGTGAACATGGCCGCGAAGGCCTGCCACATGACCGGGTCGCCCTCGGTGGCCTCGCCCAGGCCGAAGATCGTGCCAAAGGTGGAGACCAGGTTCTCCTTGGCGATGAGGGCGTTGATGGAAGCGGCGGTCGCCTGCCAGCTGTCGGCGCCGAGCGGCGCGAAGATCCACGCGATGGCGCCGGCCACGATGGCGAGCAGCGAGTAGTCGGCGCTGTACTCGGGCGCACCCGGCAGCGAGGCGAGGAAGCCGAAGGAGCCGTCGCCGCCCTCCCACGAGGCAAAGCCAAAGTTGGAGAGGAACCACACGATCACGCACGCGGCAAAGATGATCGTCGCGGCCTTCTTGAGGTATGCGGAGATGCGCTCCCACACGTGCAGCCACCAGCTCTTGAGCGCGGGCAGGTGGTAGTCGGGCAGCTCCATCACAAAGGGTGCGGGCTCGCCGGCAAACATGCGCGTCTTCTTGAGCATGAGCGCGGAGACCACGATCGCTGCGAGGCCGAGGAAGTAGAACATCGGGGCCACCCACCAGGCGTCCGCGCCGCCCACGAGCACGCCCATCACCAGCGCGATGATCGGGGTCTTGGCGCCGCACGGGATCATGGTGGTGAGCATGGCCGTCATGCGACGGTCCTTCTCGTTCTCGATGGTCTTGGTGGCCATGACGCCGGGAACGCCACAGCCGGACGAGATGAGGAACGGGATAAAGCTCTTGCCCGAGAGGCCAAAGCGGCGGAACAGGCGATCCATGACGAAGGCCACGCGGCTCATGTAGCCGCAGTCCTCGAGGAACGCGAGCATCATGAACAGCACGAGCATCTGCGGGATGAAGCCGAGCACCGAGCCCACGCCGCCCACGATGCCGTCGAGCACGAGCGAGCTCACCATGTCAGAGGCGCCCGCCGCGGTGAGCCAGCCCTCGACCACCGCGGGGATGGACGGGATCGCCATGCCGAAGAGCTCCCAGCCCTCGCCGAAGACCTCGTCGTTGGCCCAGACGGTTCCCCAGTCGCCCACCGTGGAGACCGCGATGTAGTACACGACGAACATGACCGCCACAAAGATCGGCAGGCCGAGCACGCGGTTGGTCACGATGCGGTCGATCCTCTCGGACATGCTGAGCTTCTTGGGCGCGCGACGCACGCAGGCGTCCATGACGGAGGCGATCCAGTCGTAGCGGTCGGAGGTGATGATGGACTCGGCGTCGTCGTCGCGGGACGTCTCTACGGCACGCACGATCTTCTCGGCCTGGTTGAGCTGGGCGGAGGAGAGGTGCAGGGCCTTCACGGCCTCGGCGTCGCGCTCGAAGACCTTGATGGAGTACCAGCGCACGAGGTTGGCGTCGCAGCTGCCGGAAACGATCTCCGCAATCTTGCCGAGCGCGTCCTCCACCTCGGGCGAGAAGCACCGCGCACCCGCCGCCACCTTGCCCGCCTGGCCGGCGGCCACGGCCTTGTTGACCAGCGTGTCGAGGTTGGTGTTGCGCAGCGCGGAGACCTCCACCACCGGCACGCCCAGGCGCTCGGAGAGCGCGGCCGTGTCGATGACGTCGCCGCGGTCCTTGAGCAGGTCACACATGTTGAGGCCCACGATCACGGGACGCCCGGCCTCCAAGAGCTGCGTCGTGAGGTAGAGGTTTCGCTCCAGGTTGGTTACGTCCACGAGGTTGATCACGGCATCGGGACGCTCGCCCACGACGTAGTCGCGCGAGACGACCTCCTCGGGCGTGTACGGCGAGAGCGAGTAGATGCCGGGAAGGTCGACGAAGGTGACGTCGCGGTCCGCGCGCCAGGTCGCCTGCTTCTTCTCCACGGTGACGCCGGGCCAGTTGCCCACGTACCCGTTTGAGCCCGTGAGCTCGTTGAACAGCGTGGTCTTGCCGCAGTTTGGGTTGCCTGCGAGACCAATGGTGGTTGCTGCCATGTCCCTGCCTTTCTCAAGTTAGCTAATTGCTACTTGTGTGGTAACAATTGTTAGATAGGGTTAACTCATGCGGCGAGAAAAACGGCCGCTCCCGGCCGGACCCGCAGCGCGAGGTCCTTCTCGCGCCGCTCTTCTCGTCCCGCGCTACTCGCCCCTCGCCACGTCTGCGACCTCGATCGAGGCCGCCTCGTCCTTGCGGATCGAGAGCTCGTAGCCGCGCACCGTGAGCTCGAGCGGGTCGCCGAGCGGCGCCACCTTGCGCACGTGGACGCGCGTCCCCTTGGTGAGACCCATGTCCATGATCCGGCGCTTGAGCGCGCCCGTGCCCGTGAGCCTGGCCACCGTGCAGCTCTCCCCCACCTTCACGTCCCTGAGTGTTGCCATAGCCTTCCCTTCTTCCCGATGATCCAAAAGGGGACAGACCCCTTTTGGATCATTTAGATAGACACCGTGATGTGACCCGCCATCGAGCGGTTGAGCGCCAGGCGCGCCCCCTTAACGCTCACGATGACGTCGCCGGCGGCACGCGAGACCACCCTGACCGCGGCACCATCAACAAACCCGAGCTCGGCCAAGTGCTGTCGCAGGTCGCCGGTGCCGCGAATCCCCGTCACGCGAACGACCTCACCCGCGCCCGCCATCGCCAGCGGAAGCTGCGCTGCCATTACTGCCTCCCTGAGTTAACCAATACGAACTCAAGGAAGTAATATATGACTAACTCACAGCATTGCAAGTGCCGCTCGCCGATTGAGTTATAAACCGGTAACTTTTCCGCATGCAGCCTCGGTCCGCACAAAGGAGCGTGCCGCCGACGAGAGAGGCCGACGGCACGCTGATGATGCGAGCGGAATGATTCAAAAGGGGTCTGTCCCCTTTTGAATCACCCGGTGTTCTGGAGGCCGGCGGCGACGCCGGAGACGGTGCAGAGGATGAGGTACGTGAGGGCGTCGCGCTCCTCGGGCTCGAGGTCGCCCGCGCGCAGGCGGCGCAGCGCGAGGGCCTGCGTCACGGAGAGCACGTTCACGAACGGAAGGCGCATGCGGATGACAGGCCCCAGCACGCGACGATGCTGCAGCGGCCACTCGTCGCCCGCGATCGCGAGCACCCAGCGGCGCGTGAGCTCCATCTCCTCGAGGACCTTCCGCGCGAGGTCGTCACGGTCGCCGAGCGCGAGGTAGAGCCGCGCGATGCGCTCGTCCACCTTGGAGAGGGACATCTCCGCGTTGTCGACGAACGTCTGGAAGAGCGGCCACTCGGCGTAGGCGGCGCGCAGGCGCCCGAGGTCCCCCACGCGCTCGCAGGCGGTGCCCAGGCCGTACCAGGCGGCCAGGTTGACGCGCGCCTGGGACCACGAGAAGATCCACGGGATGGCGCGCAGGTCATCGAGGGAGGTGGCGCCGAGGCCACGCTTTGCCGGACGAGAGCCGATGGGCATGAGGCCGACCTCGGCGAGCGGCGTCACGGTAGAGAACCACGCGGCGAACCCCTCGGTGTGCAGGAGGTCGAGGTAGCGCTCGCGGCTCGCCGAGTCGAGCTCGGCGGCAAGGCCCGCGTACTTCTCGGTGGCCTCGGAGTTGTGCAGCTCGATGGAGGGCGCGGACGAGAGGAGCGTGGCGCCCGCGACCGACTCCACGTGACGACGCGCCAGCGTGGGGTTGCCGTAGCGGGCAAAGATGACCTCGCCCTGCTCGGTGAGCTTGAAGCAACCGTTCACCGAACCGGCGGGCTGGGAGAGCACCGCACGGTTGGCGGGTCCGCCGCCGCGGCCGACCGCGCCGCCGCGGCCGTGCATGAGGACGAGGTCGATGTCGTTCTCCTCCGCCCACCGGGCGATGTTAGCCTGGGCGGCGTGGAGCACGAGCGTTGCCGCCGTGGGGCCCACGTCCTTGGAGGAGTCGGAGTAGCCGAGCATGACCTCCAGGCGGCGGCCCGTCTCGGCGAGACGGCGCTGGACCTCGGGAAGGCGAATGATCCGGTCGAGGGTATCGACGGCACGCTCGAGGTCCGCGGCCTGCTCGAAGAGCGGGATCACGTCCAGCTTGGGCACGTCGACCTCGTGCGCGAAGGCGAGGTGGGCGAGCTCGTAGACGTTGGACACGTCCTCGGCGGACTGCGTGAACGAGATGATGTAGCGGCGCGCGGCGTCGACGCCGTTCTTGCGCTGGATCTGCGAAATGGCACGGAAGGTGTCCAGAACCTCGCGCGTCATCGGGGCGAGCTCTCCCCGCTCGCCCCAGCGACCGTGCTCGCGGATGTCCTCGAGGGCGCGGGCGTGGACGAGCGAGTGCTGGCGGAACTCCATCTCGACGAGGTGGAAGCCAAAGGTCTGCGCCTGCCAGATGAGGCGCTGCACGGGCCCGTACGCCGCGCGGACGGCACCGGCGCGGGCCAGGGAGCTCTGCACGACGCGAAGGTCGGCGACGTAATCGTCGGCGCACGCGTACATGACGTCCGAGGTCCGGGCGATCGTGGCACGCAGGCGCTCCGCGATCACGAGCATCGCGGCACGGTGGAGCTCGCTCGCCGAGATGCCGAGCGCACGGGCGGTCAGCTCCTCGCTCATCTCCACCTGGTGGCTCCAGAGGTTCACCAGGCGATCGGAGGGGGGCGTCGAGACGGCGTCGAGCGTGAGGTTGCGCCCGCAGGCCTGCGTGGCGTCCGCCAGGCGCTCGAGCACGTGGGTGCGGAACTTCTCGGCAACCTGACGGCTCACGCGGGCCGTGACGTTGGGGTTGCCGTCTCGGTCCGAGCCGATCCAGCTCCCGGGATGGAAGAAGGCCGGGCAGACGGGCGGCACGGTGCCGGCGCGCTCCCCGAGCTCCCAGTCGTCGAATCGGCGATAGACGTCCGGCACCATGTCAAAGAGGGTGTTGTCGAAGATGTCGACGATGGTGTCGGCCTCCTCGACGGGCGTCGGCTTCTTGTGCGCGATCGGCGAGGTGCGCAGCAGGGCGTCGATCTCCTGGAGGAGGCGCCGCTCGTTCTCGGCGAGCGCGGCGCCGCCCAGCTGGGAGTGCTCCTCCAGCAGGCCGGAGATGCGTCGGATCTTGCCCTCCACCGCCTTGCGGCGAGCCTCGGTGGGGTGCGCCGTGAAGACCGGCCTGAACTCCAGCCGCTGCAGGAGGGCGACGGCCTTGCCGCGCCCGCACTCGTCCACGAGCCGGCGATAGGCCACCGTGAGGTCGTTGATCGGGTCGGCGCCCTCCGAGGGGTCCACGGAGCTCTCGCGCTCGCGCAGCGAGGTCACGCGGTAGTGCTCCTCGCAGATGTTGGCGAGATGGAAGTAGGCAACGAAGGCGCGCATCAGCAGCGTCGCGCGACGCTCGTCCAAGCCGTCGATGGTGCGCTCGAGCTCGGAAAAGGCGGCGCGCTCGTCGTCGGTCTCGGCCGACTCGTCGGCATTGGCGCGAAACGCGTCAGAGAGCAGGACGTCAAAGGTCTCAAGGAGCCCGGAGTCAAACTCCTCGAGCACCTTGCGGACCAGGCGCAGGAAGAGGTCCATGTTCTCGGCGATGCTCTCCGGAACGTTAAGGTGCGTCATGGTAGCGGGCGAAACGGAAGCCTGCACGTTCTTCTCGGCCAACGATGCTCCTTTGTCCGTCGTACGGTCACAAGACACAATACCCCGAGTGGGCGCCCACGCAGAAGAGCCCTCAAGAAAGACCCACGCGAGAAACCCATTGTTCACCAAAGTCGGCGCCTGGCCCCCGGGAGGGACAGACGGCGTCCGCCGCGCCCGGAGCGTCGCGACCCTCCGGTCGGGCCAGCCGCCTCCTGGGGAGAGCGCCCGGCCTCGACGTGCATGCCAGCCCATGCCTGGACACCTTTACATTCCCGTCACGGGCAGACGGTACAATCAGGGGGCACCAACGCGAGAGGAGCTTTTGGGACCATGCCAGGCAACCCCTTCAGACGGACGAAGCGCAGCGAAGCCACGCCGGTCAGGACCGTTGCGGGAACCCAGTCGGGGACCCGTGCGCCGCGCTACGGCGTGATAACGAAGAAGCGGGGCAAGGAGCCCCGGAAGAGCGATCCCAGTCGCGATCCCAGCCCCCTCTCCCGCATTGTCAACGACTGGTGGAACCGCCTCATCTCTGCCGTCTTTGGCGGAAAGCTCTCTGAGCAGACGGAGCAGTACCTCGCGCACCAGACCAAGCGCGACTACGTCTGCAACACCATCGGCCAGGCGGCGTGGGGCATGCTCTTCCCCGCCCTCACGATGGTCGCCACGTGGTTCGTGGGAGCCGAGCAGGCGGGCCTGTTCTCCATGGCCTTCACCGTGGGCACGCTGCTGCTGTTTCTCGCCAACTACGGCGTGCGGACCTATCAGGTGTCCGACCTCGATGACATGCGCTCCTTCCTCGACTACCAGATCAACCGGTTCGTCACGTGCGCTGCCATGCTCGTCGTGGGGTGGCTGTGGTGCCGGTTCCGCGGCTACGACTCGTACATGTTCTCCATCTGCATGGGCGTGCTGGTGTTTCGCGCGGTGGACGGCCTCGCGGACGTCTACGAGGGTCGCCTCCAGCAGAAGGACAAGCTCTACCTGGCGGGCCTCTCCCAGGCGGCGCGCTGCCTGCTCGGCCTCGTGGCGTTTGCGCTCGTGCTGCTCGTGACGCGCGACCTCGCCATCGCGAGCTTTGCCATGGCCGTCGGCGCCGTGGCCTCGCTCGTCCTCCTCACCGTGCCGCTGGCCCACTTCGAGACCGAGCGCAGCATGCCCGCAACGCTGCGGGGCGTGAGGGAGCTCTTCGTCGAGTGCTTCCCGCTCTTTGTTGCGCTCTTCCTCTACAACCTCATAGACTCGGTGCCCAAGTTCGCGATGGAGGGCGTCCTCTCCTACGACAACCAGCTCTACTACAACGCCATGTACTTCCCCGCCCACTCCATCCTCATGATGGCCGGCTTCATCTACAAGCCGCAGCTCGTCCGTCTCGCCCGCATCTGGGACGACCCCGAGAAGCACCGGCGCTTCGACCTTCTGGTGCTCGCCATGATCGGCGTGATCGCGCTGGTCACGGGCGTCATGGCGCTCATCATGGGCACCGTGGGCATCCCGCTCATGAGCTTCATGTACGGCCTGGACTTCGAGAAGTTCCGCGGCCTCTGCCTGGTGATGGTCGCCACGGGAGGCGTCTGTGCGTGCATAGACTTCCTCTACCAGATCGTCACGGTGCTGCGCGCGCAGGGAGACGTCTCCAAGCTCTACCTCATCGCGTTCGCGTTCTCCGTGCCGGTGGCGATGCTGCTCGTCAACTTCGCGGGACTGGCGGGCGCCGTGGTGGGCTCGCTCGTCTCCATGGCGATCCTGCTGGTGCTGCTGGTGATGGAGTACTTTGGCATCCGCCGCCGCATCAGCCGAGGGTACTAGCGGCGCCGGCGAGGGCCGGGCTTGCGCTTGCGCACGGAGTAGCCAAACGAGCCCAGACGGCGGCCCAGCTCGAAGTACTCGCCGTGGCTGTATGCCGTGAGGTCGGCGCGGGCCAGGTCGAGCTTGCCGCGCGCGTCGAGGAGCCCCTCCTCCACCTGCACGGCAAGCACGTCGGCCAGGAACATGTGATGGCTGCCCAACTCGAGCACGTCGCGCACGCGGCACTCGATGTTCACGGGACTCTCCTCGATCACCGGCGCAAGCTCGAGCTTTGCCGACGGCGCGGCCGTGAGGCGGCACTCCGCCCACTTGTCGTAGTCGCGCCCGGAGCGCACGCCGCACCAGTCGCAGGCGCGCTGGAGCCGTGCCGTCACGAGGTTCACCACAAACTCGCCCGACTCGCGGACGATGTGGTAGCTGTGGCGCTCCGGCCGCAGGGAGATCGAGAGCATCGGAGGGTTGGTGCACACGGTGCCGGCCCACGCCACCGTGACGATGTCCTTCTCGCCAGCCGCGTTTGTGCAGCTCACCATCACCGCGGGCAGCGGGTAGAGCATGTTGCCGCCACGCCACGTCTGCTTTGCCATGAACGCCCTCCCACGATGCGCTTCCTGTGCCGGCACCCATTGTGCCATCCGGAGCGACGCCGCGCACCCGACGGAGAGCGCGGGGACGCGGAGCTTGACGATTCGGGGCTCGTCTCAGGGTTTGGGCTGAGACGAGCCCCGTTTCGTCAAGCGAGAAGCGCAAAAGGCTGAGACGAGCCCCGTTTCGTCAAGCGAGAAGCCCGCCGAGCTGAGACGAGCCCCGTTTCGTCAAGCGAGAAGCCCGCCGAGCTGAGACGAGCCCCGTCTCCAAGGTGATACGACCGCTCTGCTCGCAGGCGCCGTCATGCCGCGAGCATCGTCCCAAGCCGAGTTCCCACCCATACCGCCAGAAGGCAAACGCAGACGTTAAGCGCGATATTTGCCCCTGCTGCAACGACATTGCCCGACTCTATCATCCCAAGGGTCTCGTTTGAGAACGTGGAGAACGTGGAGAGGCCGCCGCAGAGCCCGACCGCAAGGAGCAGGCGCGTCTCCTCGGGAAGCGGCGTCACCGACCCCGCCCCGGAAACGACGCCGATGACCAGGCCGGCAAGGACGTTGGCGACAAAGGTCCCCGCGGGCAGGCCCGGCAGACAGGAGGAGAGCAGCAGGCCCAGGCCCCATCGTCCCACGCTGCCGATCGCGCCGCCGGCAGCAACGGCAAGAACGCTCGTCATTCGCACTCCCCTCTCGCGCCACTCAAGCCTCGATTCTACGGCAGGAGTGCTTTGTCTCGCTCTCTCGCGCTAGTCCAGCTCCCTGGCACCGGTCCAGAGCTGCCAGTACTCGCCGCGCTGGGCGAGAAGCTCCTCGTGCGTGCCGCGCTCAACGATCCGTCCGTGCTCCAGCACCATGATCGCGTCGGCGTTGCGAACCGTGCTCAGCCGGTGCGCGATCACGAAGACCGTGCGCCCCGCCATGAGCGCGTCCATGCCGCGCTGGATGAGCGCCTCGGTGCGCGTGTCGATGCTCGAGGTGGCCTCGTCGAGGATCAGCACCGGCGGGTCCGCCACCGCCGCACGCGCGATGGCCAGGAGCTGCCGCTGCCCCTGGGAGAGGTTCGCCCCGTCTGCCACCACCGGCGTGTCGTAGCCGCGCGGCAGGCGCGAGATGAAGCCGTCCGCGCAGGCCAGGCGGGCCGCGGCACGCACCTCCTCGTCGGTGGCGTCGAGCTTGCCAAAGCGGATGTTGTCCGCGATCGTGCCGGCAAAGAGGTGCGTGTCCTGCAGCACGATGCCGAGCGAGCGGCGCAGGCTCGCCTTCTCGATGTCGCGCACGTCTATGCCGTCGTAGGTGATCACGCCGGAGCGCACCTCGTAGAAGCGGTTGATGAGGTTGGTGATCGTGGTCTTGCCCGCGCCCGTGGAACCCACGAAAGCGATCTTCTGACCCGGCTTGGCGTAGAGCGAGAGGTCCGCGAGCACGGTCTGCCCCTCCTCATACCCAAAGTCCACGTGATAGAACTGCACGTCTCCCTGGAGCGGCACGTGCTCTCCACAGATCTCCCACGCCCAGCCCGCGGCACCGGACGCCGCGCGGGCCGCCTCCACGTCGTCCGCGCGCACGAGACGAACCTCGCCCTCGTCCACCTCGGGTGCAAGCTCCATCACCGAGAAGATCCGCTCCGCGCCCGCAAGCGCCGTGAGCAGGAAGTTTCCCTGCTGCGTGAACTGGTTGAGGGGAGCTGCGGCCTGCCGCACGAAGACGAGGTAGCTCGCGAGCGAGCCCACGTCCATCGCCCCGCCCATCGCGAGCAGCGCCCCCATCACGGTCACGATCGCATAGTTGACGTAGCCCACGCACACCGTGACCGGCACCATCGTGGAGGCGTAGGCCTGCGCCGTGGCACCCGCCGCCCGCAGCCGCTCGTTGTGCTCGCCAAAGCTCGCGAGGTTGGCAGCCTCGTGGTTGAAGACCTTCACGACCTTCTGCCCGGCGATCATCTCCTCCACGTAGCCGTCGAGCGCGGCGAGCTCCGCCTGCTGCCGCGAGAAGAACCGGCCGCTGCGACCGCCCGAGAAGCGCACGTAGAGCGCGATGGCAGCGTCGCACGCGATCGTGACCAGCGTGAGGCGCCAGTCCAGCACGAGCAGCAGCGCGAGCGTGCCCACGATCTGCACCGCCGCCTGCACGAGGTTGGCAAAGCTGTTGTTGAGGGCCTCGGAGACCGTGTCCACGTCGTTGGTGAAGTAGCTCATCACGTCGCCGTGGCGCGCCCGGTCGAAGAAGGAGAGCGGGAGCCGCTCGACGTGCGCGAAGAGGTCGCGCCTGATGTCAAAGACCACGCGCTGCGCCGCGCGCACCATCGTCTGCGTGTAGCCGGCCGCAGACGCCACGCCCACGGCGTAGATGACGGCGGTGAGCGCCACCCCGCGGAGAAACGCCTCGGTGTCGCCCTCCCCCACGGCGTTGACCACGGGCTTGATCATGTACGTGCCAAGGAGGCTCGCCAGGCCCGCAAGCGTGACCAGCACGGCAACGGCAAGCATGAGCCAGCGGGCGTGGCTCATGTACGCGAGCAGACGACGCAGCGTTGCGAGAAGGTCATGCGGCCGCGAGGGCGCGGCGGTCCCACGCGCGGGCATCTAGGCCACCTCCCCACTGATCCCGGAGCCAACCTGGGACTCGTAGATCTCTTGGTAGATGGGGTCGGCGGCGAGAAGCTCCTCGTGCGTGCCGCAGGCGTGGACGCGTCCGTCGTCGAGCACCACGATCTTGTCGGCGTCCATCACGGACGCCACGCGCTGCGCGATCACGATCTTGGTCACGTCGGCGAGGCTCGCCAGGTTCTCGCGGATGGCGGCGTCGGTGGCCATGTCGACGGCGCTCGTGGAGTCGTCCAGGATGAGCACGCGCGGATGCTTGAGCAGGGCGCGGGCGATGCAGAGGCGCTGCCGCTGACCGCCCGAGACGCCGGCGCCACCCTGGCCGAGCTCGCCGGCGAGCCCGCCGATGCGGTCCAGGAACTCGTCGGCGCGGGCGAGCCGGCACGCCTCGAGCATCTGTCCGTCCGCGGCGTCAGCGTCCCCCCATGCCAGGTTCTCGCGCACCGTGCCGGAGAAGAGCACGTTCTTCTGAAGCACGACGGCAACGGCGTCGCGCAGCGCCGTGAGGTCGTACTCGCGGACGTCGCGCCCTCCCACGCGCACCGCGCCCGAGGTGACGTCGTAGAGGCGCGCCACCAGCTGCACGAGCGTGGTCTTGCCCGAGCCGGTGCCGCCGAGCACGCCCACGGTGGAGCCCGCCGGGATGTCCAGGCAGACGTCCGAGAGCACGTCCTTCTCGGCATCCGCCGCGTACTTGAAGCAGACGTGGTCAAAGACCACCGAGCCGTCCGGCACAAGCTCGATCGCACCAGGCGGCGAGACGATCGTGGGCTCCTCGTCCAGCACCTCGCTCACGCGGTCGACGCTCGTGACGGCGCGGGCGAGGAGCAGGAACACGTTGGAGATCATCATGAACGAGTTGAGGATCTGCAGCACGTAGCTCATGAACCCCGTGAAGGCGCCCACGGTGAGCGTGCCCTCCAGGATCATCTGCCCGCCAAAGAGCAGGATGCCCACGCTCGTCACGTACATCGAGGCCTGGAGCAGGGGCGTGTTGAGCACGGCGGTGCGGAAGGTCCGGGTGGCCGTGCTCGCCAGGTGCTCGTTCACGGCATGGAACCGCGCGGCGACGTGACCCTCGCGCACGTACGCCTTGATGACGCGGATGGCAGCCAGGTTCTCCTGGAGGGCGTCGTTCAGCTGGTCCATGGCGCCCTGGAGCACGCGATAGAGCGGCGAGACGTGCCTCACGACGAGAAACATGGCAACCGCGAGCAGCGGCGCGACCACGAGGAAGACAAGGGCGAGCCGCGGCGACATCACGAAGGCGTAGACGAGCCCCGCCACGAGCGCCGACGGTCCTCGCATGAGCGGGCGCGTTCCCGTGACGAGTGCGTTCTGGATGACGGTGACGTCCGTTGTGAGGCGCGTCACGAGGGAGGACGTCTCAAAGTCGTCGAGGTTCGCAAACGAGAAGTCCTGGAGGTGCGCGTACTCCGCGGCGCGCAGGTTGGCGCCGAGGCCCATCGCGGCGCGCGCGGAGAAGCGCGCGTAGGCCAGTCCCAGGCAGAGCGCCACCGCCGCGCACAGCAGCATGAGACCGCCGTTGACAAGGACCACGCGGAGGTCGGCCGCCATGATCCCCCTGTCCACGACCTGCGCCATGAGCACGGGGATGGCAAGCTCCAGGCTCGTCTCGAGAGCCACGCAGAGCACGGCGAGCAGAAACTCGCGCCGATGGCGGGGGCCCATGAAGCGGGCCATGAGACGGACCCCGTCCAACCCTGCCCCCTCTCGTCGCGTCTGCCTCACACCGTTATACCTCACGAGACAGCAGAGCGTACTCAACGGGTGGGCGGATGGGGCGTGCGGGTGCGCGGGTGCGCGGGGCTTGACGATCCGGGCCTCGTCTCAGGGTGCGGGCGCGCGGGGCTTGACGATCCGGGCCTCGTCTCAGGGTGCGGGCGCGCGGGGCTTGACGATCCGGGCCTCGTCTCAGGGTGCGGGCGCGCGGGGCTTGACGATCCGGGCCTCGTCTCAGGATAAGCCGTGATTCTGGCTGAGACGAGCCCGCTTTCGTCAAGCGAGAAGCACATCGGGCTGAGACAAGCCCGCTTTCGTCAAGCGAGAAGCCCGACGGGCTGAGACGAGCCCGCTTTCGTCAAGCGAGAAGCCCGACGGGCTGAGACGAGCCCGCTTTCGTCAAGCCAAGACGCCGCGGCCTACGCCCTCGCCGCTGCCTCGACCTGGTCTGCCAGCGCAGCCGCCGCACGGGACTGGCCAAGAGCGAGCGCTGCCTTGCGCATCCCCTCCCGCCGCGACGGATCGTCGAGAAGCCCGAGCAGCTCGTCGGAGAACTCCGGGGTGTCAATGGCCGCGTCCGCGACCAGCGAGGCGGCGCCAGCGTCCACGAGGAAGCGCGCGTTGACCGTCTGGTGGTCGGCCGTGGCGTGCGGGTACGGCACGAGCAGGCTCGGCACGCCCACGGCCGCGATTTCCGCGATCGAGGAGGCGCCGGCACGGGAGAGCACGAGGTCGGACGCCGCGAGCGCCTGGCCCATGTTGGAGATGTAGGGCATCACGCGCCAGCGGATCTGCTCCTCGGGGGTGAGCGCCAGAGCGGAGACCGTCTCGTCAAAGCCATCGGCACCCGTGGAGTGCACGACGACGAGCCCCTTACGCGAGAGCAGCTCGCCCTTGAGGCGGCAGACCCCCTCGTTGATGTGCGCGGCACCGAGCGAGCCGCCAAAGACGAGCAGCATCGTCTCCCCCGGCTCCACGCCAAAGGCGGCGCGGCCCTCCTCGCGGCTGGCGTTCACGACGCTGCGGCGCACGGGATTGCCGGTGAGGACCACCTTGGGGGTCGCCCTCCCCTCGTGCTCAAAGACCTCGCGCGCGGCGGGCACCGAGATGCACACCGTGCTCGCATGCGGCGCGAGCGTCTTGTTGGCAAGGCCCGCCACGGAGTTCTGCTCGTGAAGCACGTAGGGCACGCCAAGCCTTCGGCAGCAGTTGAGCAGCGGCATCTCCACGTAGGCGCCAAAGCCCACCGCCACGTCGGGGGTGGCGCCGGAGGAGAAGGTGCGAGCGATCTGCGACTGCGCCTTGCGCATGCGCACGAGCGAGGAGACGAGCGTCCAGGGACGGGCGCGATCGAAGCCCGAGACAACCACGGGAACCAGCTCAAAGCCCGCCTCGGGAACGAGACGGCCCTCGAGCTTGGCGGTCTGCCCGAAGAACCTCACGTGGTGCCCGCGGTCGCGCAGCTCCTCGGCGAGCGCGAGTGCCGGGTTGATGTGGCCCGCGGTGCCGCCCGCGGCAATAGCGACCTCGAGATGACCCTTCGCCATGATTCCCCCTATCGCCTTCCCCTCGACCCGGAGCCGTTGCGCCCGCGAAGACGCTCCGTCGCATTGGGACCGAGGTCGACCCTTCTTCTCGACCCGCTCGAGGAGGCCGGCGCCTTGCCGCGCCTCCCGCCCCGGCCGCGGGTGTTCTTTCTCGTCTTTCCGCCACCCTCGACGACGTGAAGGCCGCCCGAGCCCTCGCGCGCCAGGTCTCCCGTACGGCCTCCCTCGGAGCGCGGGACGACCTCGCCCACGAAGGAGAGGCCCCCGCGTCCCCCGGTTCCCCCGTCGACGCTGCGCAGGGACTTGCGCGCCCCGTCATGAACCGTCTCGGGAAGCTTGGAGTGTATCGAGACCGAGGCGATGAGCCCCACGAGCATGAGGCTCGCGAGAATCGACGAGCCGCCGTAGCTCAAGAACGGAATCGGCTTGCCGGAGAGCGGGAAGACGCCGAGCACGCCCGAGACGTTGAGGAGCAGCTGGATGAGCACGATCGAGGTGCATCCCGCCGCGAGGAGCCGGCCGGAGAGGTCGGGCGCGTGCCGGGCGATCTGATAGCCCGCCCAGAGGAGGACGGCAAAGCCCGCGAGAACGCCGAGCGTGCCCACGAGACCGCACTCCTCGCCGATCACCGCAAAGATGAAGTCGTTGTGCGCCATCGGGAGATAGGCGTACTTCTGACGCGAGAAGCCCACACCCACGCCAAACAGGCCGCCCGTTCCAAAGGCATAGAAGCCCTGGACGAGCTGCCAGCCCGTGTCGTAGCGGTCGGACCACGGGTCGAGCATCGTCTTGAGGCGCTGGAAGGAGTACGCGTCGCTCACCGAGAGGAACACGAACGCCACGGCCCCCGCGACGAACAGGCCGAGGAGCAGGAGCTTGGGCATCCCGGCGAGGTAGCCCATCACGAGCAGCGTGAGCGCGATGACCATCGTCGTGCCCTTGTCGGGCTGGGCGACGATGAGGAACAGCGGGGCGGCAACGCCCACGATGAGCAGCTTGAGGAAGGTCGCCCAGTCGAGCGAGCCCTCCTCGAAGTAGCGCTGCGCGAGGTTGGCGGCCGTGAAGATCACGGTTATCTTTGCGAACTCCGAGGGCTGGAGGTCAAAGAACCCGAGGTTGATCCATCTGTTTGCGCCCATGTCGTTGTCTGTGCCCACGACCAGGACCAGTATCAGGAGCAGGACCGTGAACACCCAGATGGGGAGCATGAGGCGCTTCACCCAGAGCCGGTAGTCGACCTTGGCGAGCACCACGGCGGCGATCGTGCCGATCGCCACGAAGCCGAGCTGGCGCTTGAGGTAATAGGCCGAGTCGCCCGTGTCGTTGAGCGCCGTCACCGAGGACGCGGAGTAGACCATGAGCACGCCAAAGCCAACCAGGATGGCAACGGTGGCGAGCAGGATGAGCCTCGGGCGCATGAAGCGCTCGGGCACGCCGAAGAGGGTGCGCTCGACGCCGTCGCGCTTCTCGTCACGAGGCTTGCTCTTCTTGCGGCCGCGCCTCGTGGGACGGGCGGCGGCGCGCAGGGCTGCCGTTCCAGCGGTCAAGGCGCTCACCTCTCCCCCGCGGCGAGCTCCGCGACAAGGGCCTTGAAGAGACGCCCGCGCTCGCCCATGTTGTTGAACTCGTCGAAGGACGAGCACGCCGGCGAGAGCAGGACCGTCTCGCCGGGCCTGGCAAGGGCGACGGCGGCATCAAAGGCCTCGCGCAGATGCGGCGCGCGGATGACGGCGAGCTCGGAGGGCTCGTCCTCAAGGGAGCACGCGATTCTCTCGCCTGCGGCGCCGTAGCAGACCGCCGCGCGGCAGCGCTCGCGCACGGCACGGGCGAGCGAGGAGAGGTCGGTCCCCTTGTCGTATCCGCCGAGCAGCACGACGATCGAACCGGGGTCAAAGGCGGTGAGCGCCTTCTCCACGGAGTCGGTGTTGGTCGCCTTGGAGTCGTTGACGAAGCGGACCCCTCCGACCTCGCCGGCGGGCTCGATGCGGTGCTCGATCGGCGAGAAGGACACGAGGCCGGCGCGCACGTCAGCCTCCGAGGCGGCGAGCTCGAGCGCGACGGCGGACGCGGCGAGCGCGTTCTCGGCGTTGTGGAGCCCGAAGATCTTGAGCTCGGAGGCGGCGACGAGCGCGTGCTCGACGCCGTCGAGACGCACCACGAGCACCCCGTCGCGCAGGAAGGCCGCACAGGGGGCATCGGGCTCGCCATGGACGGAGAGGCGGCAGACGCGCAGGCCGCGCCCCTCGAGGCGCTCCGCGGCGGCGCGGCACCAGTCGTCGTCGACCGAGACGACGGCGAGGTCGCCCGCGCCCAGGTTGACGAAGACGCGCTCCTTGGCGGCGGCGTACGCCTCCATCGTGTGGTGCCACTCGAGGTGGTCGGGGGTCACGTTGAGCAGGACCGCCACGCGGGGGTGGAACAGCCTCGTCGTCGCGAGCTGGAAGCTCGAGAGCTCCGCCACGAACCACGTGTCGTCCCCGCGCGACGCGATGGCCTCGGTCGGCGGGGTGCCGATGTTGCCGACCGACTCCGCCGCGAGGCCGGAGGCCTGCAGAAGGTGCGTGGCGAGCGACGTCGTGGTGGTCTTGCCGTTGGTGCCGGTGATGGCGACCCAACGCTCGGGGCTCTCGCGCCACGCGAGCTCCGGCTCGCCGATGACCTCGGCCGCATGGGCGCGGGCGGAGGCGAAGAAGTCGGAGTCCTCGGGGATGCCGGGCGAGGCCACGGCGAGGTCAAAGCTGCCGAGGACCTCGTCGGTGCCGCAGACCACCATCGCGCCCGCCTCCTCGAGGGCCTGGGTCTTCTCGCCGGGGGCAGACGCGGACCCGCCGAAGACGGTGACCGAGCTCACGCGCTCGGGCATCTGCGCGAGGAAGAAGCGAGCGACCGACTCTCCGGTGCGGCCGAGACCGAGAACCGCGACGTCACCGAGACGCCGCTGGGAGGTTTCCGTCATGTCCCACCCCTATCCGAGCTGGAAGTAGAGGGCGAAGCCGAGGGCGGCGAAGGCGGCCGAGACGATCCAGAACCTCACGACGACCTTGTTCTCCTTCCACCCGAGCTTCTCGAAGTGGTGGTGGATCGGCGCCATGAGGAAGACGCGCTTGCCGGTGAGCTTGAAGCTCACGACCTGGATCATGACGGAGAGCGCCTCGACGATGAACAGGCCGCCCATGATGAGCGAGGTGACCTCGGTCTTGGTGAGGACGGCGAGCGCCGCGAAGGCGGCGCCCAGGGCGAGCGACCCGGTGTCACCCATGAAGATCGAGGCGGGGTAGCAGTTGTGCCAGAGAAAACCGATGCAGGCACCGGCGATGGCCGCGGCAAAGACCGCGAGCTCGAGCTCGTTGTAGATGAAGGCCACCATCGCCATGAACAGCATCACGACCGTCGTGCAGCCGCCGGCGAGGCCGTCGAGGCCGTCGGTGAGGTTGACGGCGTTGGAGAGGCCGGCCATGAGCAGGAAGACGAAGAAGAGGTAGAGCCACGGAACGCTCACCTGCGCGCCACCGATGGCAAAGGTCGAGGTGAGGACGCCGAGGTCGATGGCAAGGCCGCCGGGGAAGAGAATCTGGGGGGAGATGCCGCAGACGTTGACCGTCACGAGGCAGAACGCCACGGAGATGAGGATGAGGCCCGCCATCTTCTGGGGCGGCGTGAGCCCGAGAGAGCGCCCGTGGGCCACGCTCTCGATGTCGTCGAGAAGGCCCAGCGAGCCGGTGACGAGCATGACGAGGACCGCGAGGACGAGGGCCGGCGTCCACTGCGCGACGAGCCCGCACGAGGCGAGCACGCCCACCAGGATGATGACGCCTCCCATCGTGGGCGTACCCTGCTTGATGAGATGGCGCTGGGGGCCGTCGGCGCGGATCTGCTGGCCGACGCCCTCGTGGCGCATCAGCTTGATGAAGAAGGGCATCAGGAGACCCGTCACGAGCGCGGCGATGCCGACGGCGAGAAACACCTGGTAGGTTGGATAAGCGGGATTTCCGATCATCGAGCGAGCACTCCCCTCACGAATTGGTCGAGCCCCGAGGCTCTCGACGCCTTGACCAGGACGAGGTCACCCTCGGCGAGCACGGGACCGATCACGTCCACGGCGCGCTCCACGCTGTCCAGACGCTCGATGGCGTCCTCGGAGAGCCCCATGGTACGCGCGGCCTCCGCCATCGCGTCGGCAAGCTCGCCCCCTATGATAACGAGAAGATCGACGCCCTTCGCGGCGGCGTAGGCGCCAACGTAGCCGTGAAGGCGCTCCGCCTCGTCGCCGAGCTCGCCCATCTCGCCGAGCACGGCGATGCGCCTGCCGGTGCAGGTCATCGTGGAGAGCACGTCCAGCGACGAGGCCATCGAGGCCGGGGCGGCGTTGTAGGAGTCATCGATCACGCGGGCGCCGGACGGCGCCTCGAGGACGTTGAGGCGCATGCTCGTGGCCTCCATGCGCTCGATCGCGTCCACGGCGGCGTCGCGGTCGAGGCCGGCGCGCCAGACGAGCGCGAGGGCCAGGAGGAAGTCGTCGACGAGCTTGGCGCCGGGCAGCGAGAGCGTCACGTCGCGCGCCCAACCGTCGGCGCAGCACGCGCGGAAGCGGGCGCGGCCGCCCTCGTCAAGGGTCACGTCGACGGCGCGGACGGGGTCGTCGGCGGCGGAGCCCACGCTCACCACGTCCACGCCCGCCGGGCGGGCGAAGCCGTCCGCGATGAAGCCCGTGAAGTCCCCCGAGCTCGCGAGCGCGAGCGCCGGGGACACCTCCCCGTGGGCGCGCATGCCGGTCACGATCTCCGCCTTGGCGCGGGCTATGTTCTCGCGGCTGCCGAGGATGCCGATGTGGCTCGTGCCCACGTTGGTGATCGCGGCGAGCGTCGGCTCGCAGGAGGCGGACATGCGCGCGATCTCCTCGGCGTGGTTCATGCCGAGCTCCAGGACGAGGACCTCGCTGTCCTCGGGGGCGGAGAGCACGGTGAGCGGCATGCCGATCAGGCTGTTGAGGTTGCCCCTCGTGGCGTGGCAGCGCCTCGTGGCGCCCACGGCGGCGGCGAGCATCTCCTTGGTGGTGGTCTTCCCCACCGAGCCCGTCACCGCGAGCACGAGCCAGTCGGGATGGGCCCCGCACCAGTAGTGGGCGAGCCTGAGGAGAAACTCCTCGCAGTCGTTGCCCTCGGCGCGCATGACCGTGCAGCCGAGCTCGCGTGCCTCGGCGAGCGCCTCGTCCGAGACCTCGCTCGACGCCACCACCACGGCGGCACCGAGCCTCGCGGCGGAGGCGAGGTAGACGTTGCCGTCGACGCGCTCCCCCCGGAAGGCGACGAAGACGCCGCCCTCTCCCGCGGCGCGAGAGTCGGTGACGACCTCGCCGCATACCTCGCGCGAGCCCCTGACGAGCAGCTGCGCTCCCGTGACCTCCGCGATCTTCTCGATACTCAGTGAGAACATGCTCTGATCTCCGCTCACGATACGGGCTGAATGCCCAGGACGGTACATGCCTGCTGCGCTATGTCGTGGAAGGCGTGCGCAGTCGACTCAGACGAGTGATAGGGGGTGCCGTCGAGACCCACGTAGACGAGGATCTGCGGGTCGTCGGCGTTGGCGAATCCGCACACGGACGAGACGAAGGAGTTGGCGAGGTAGCCGCCCGTCTCGGCGGCCTGCTCGCCCGTGCCGGTCTTGCCCGCGAAATCGTAACCCTCGACCTGCGCGTTGGTGCCCGTACCCTCGGTCATGACGACGCGCATCATCTCGATCTCCTGCGCGCGGGTGTCCTCCGAGATGATCGTGTCTCCCTCGGGCCACGTGACCTTCTCCTCGCCGCGGTGCGTCACGAAGTGCGGCGTGAGCAGCGTCCCGCCGTTGGCCACGGCGCCGTAGGCGCGCACGATCTGGACCATCGGGAACGCGAGGCCCTGGCCAAAGCCCATCGAGCCGAGGGTCGCCCCGTCGTAGTCCTCGGGCTGGCGCACGAGTCCCTCGACCTCGCCGGGGA
Source organism: uncultured Olsenella sp. (assembly GCA_949287905.1). Classification (GTDB taxonomy): domain Bacteria; phylum Actinomycetota; class Coriobacteriia; order Coriobacteriales; family Atopobiaceae; genus Thermophilibacter. The sequence continues at coordinate 133,555 of CASEHX010000001.1, read as the reverse complement.
AGTCGATCCCGGTCTTCTTGCCGATTCCGAAGCGGGCGATGCCCTCCGAGAAGGCGTCGGCTCCGATGACGTCCTGAGCGAGCATCGCCATGGCGGTGTTGGACGAGCGACGCATCATCTCGGTGACGGTCATCTCCATGTCGTAGCTTCGGTAGTCGACGTCGGTGACGTAGTCGCTGCCCACCAGGACGCGCGCGGGCACGTAGTAGACGGTGTCCTTGTCGAAGAGGCCGTTCTCGATGCCGATGGAGGTCGTGATGACCTTGAAGATCGAGCCGGGCTCGCGCGTGCTCGAGACGAGCTTGAGGTTGAGCGCCTCGTAGTCCGTGAGGTTCGAGAGGTCCGCGAGGGGCGTGGAGCACGCGGCGATGATCTCGCCGGTGCGGGGGTCGGTGAGCATGATCGAGCCCGAGGTGGCGGAGTAGGTCTCGACGGCCTCCTCGATGATGCGCTCCGCGCTCTCCTGGAGGTCGACGTCGAGCCCGAGGACGAGGTCGGTGCCGTCGACGGCCTCGGTGACCTCGGAGGCGCCGCCGGCGACCGGGGTGCCGTCGCGGCCCGTCTCGAAGAGCATCTCGCCGTCGACGCCGGTGAGGACGTCGTCGTAGTAGAGCTCCAGGCCGGAGAGGCCGGCGCCGTCAACGCCCACGAAGCCGATAATCTGGGCGCCGACATTGCCGTAGGGGTAGACGCGCTTCATGTCGGGGAGGAAGTAGACGCCCGTGAGCTCGCCAGCGGAGAGACGGTCGGAGAGCTCGTCGGCGACCTCCTGGTCCACCTGGCGGGAGATGTAGATGAAGGTCGTGTCCTGCGTGAGGAGGTCCATGTAGTCGGACTTCTCGCCGCCGAGGACGTCGACGAGGACGTTCGAGACGCCGGAGGGGTCGGAGATCTCCCGGGGGTTTGCGTAGATCGTCTTGCACTCCACGCTCACGGCGAGCGCGTTGCCGTTGCGGTCGTAGATGGTCCCGCGCTTTGCCTGGAGCGTCACCTTGTTGGAGGTCTGGGCGCGCGCCCCCGCGGCGAGGTTGGGGGCGTCGATCACCTGGAGCCAGGCGAGACGGGCCGCAAGGGCGCCCATGATGCCCAGGAAGACGCGGCGCGTGAGGGTGAGGCCGCGGTCGGAGCCGCCCTCGCCCGAACCGCCGGGGCGAGACGCCCTCACGCGATAACGCGCACGAGAGGCCTCGTCATACGAGGCCTCCGACTGGTTGCGCCGTTTGGCGCGGCTCTGTTGGTCCCTGTGTCTCACGGGACAGAAGTCTACGACAGGTCAGCCTGAGGGGCGGCGACATCCGTCGTCTGCGCAGCATCACCATCGGACGGCTGGGCGGCCTCCTCGGCGGGGTCGGCGTCGAGGTCGACCGTCACGTAGTCGTTCGTGAGGATCATGCCGTAGTTCTGCGTCGCGATGCGAGAGATGCGCGAGTTGCTCAGGAGGGCGGAGCGCTGAATCCTCAACTGCTCGTTAAGAGACTCCGTCTCCTCGACCTGCGCGGAAAGCTCGGAGTTGGCGCTCAGGAGCGTCACCGTGGCAGATGAGAGGGCGACGCGGGCCATGCCGAGGGCGATGAGCGCGGCAGCGACGATGAGGACGGTGCGAACGCGCGCCACGAACTCAGGAGAGACGCCGGCACGGGCGCGGGCGTCAAGCCCGCCGCCGGAAACGACCTCAAAGGAGGGCGCGCTCTTCGCCTGGCGGCGCTCGCGCCTCCTCTCGGCCCCATCCAGCTTGTATGCCTCAGATCCCTGGTACCTCATGACACGTCCTCGCTTCACCGGCTGCCGCCGTTTCTGATTCTTGCCTGCGCTGCGCTGGAAACTTGCGGGTTGGTCGACGCTTTGTCCCCAGCGTGGCTGATGGTTGGTCCAGTGTTGGTTGACACTGCGTTTAGTCTTCGTTGGTAGTGCGTTTGAGCTGCGATGTTCTGCGTTGCTGCTTCGTTTCTTCCTATGTAGACGGCTCTCGCCGGCTACTCCTTGCCGTCCCCCGCTACGCGACGTCGAGCTTGACCGCCACGCGCATGAGGGCGCTTCGCGACCTCGGGTTGGCCGCCACCTCCTCGTCAGACGCAACGAGGGGCTTCCTCGTCCTGACGTCGACTATCGGCACGTGACCGCACACGCACACCGGAAGGTCCGGTGGGCAGGTGCACCCCTGCGAGAGCTCCGAGAAGACGTGCTTCACGATCCGGTCCTCGAGCGAGTGGTAGGAGATCACGCAGATCCTCCCACCCGGGTTGGCCCAGCGAATGGCCGCCCTGAGGCCCTGGTCCAGGACGTCGAGCTCGTGGTTGACCTCGATGCGCAGCGCCTGGAAGGTGCGCCTTGCCGGATGTCCGCCCGTCCTTCTCGCCGCCGCGGGAATCGCCTCCTTGATCACGTCCACGAGCTGGAGCGTGGTCTCGATGGGCTCCTTTGCCCGCCTTGCCACGATTCTCTTGGCGATGCGGGAGGCAAAGCGCTCGTCACCATAGACGCGAAGGATTCGGGCGAGGTCTGCTTCGTTGTAGGTGTTCACGACCTCAGCTGCGGTAAGGGTGTGGTTACCCGAATTCATGCGCATATCGAGCGGAGCGTCCTCGTGGTACGAGAAGCCGCGCTCCGGGATATCGAGCTGTGGCGAGGAGACGCCGAGGTCGAAGAGAAAGCAGTCGACCCCGGGGACCTCCGCCTCGACGAGAAGGTCGTCGAGGTCGCCGAAGTTGCCCTTGAGGAGAAGCGTGCTCGCCTCGGGGACCTCGCGCGCGAGGCGCTCGGTCGCCGCCGCAAGCGCCATGTCGTCCTGGTCGATTCCGATCGACAGGCCGTCCGGCGCCACGCGCTTCGCCAGCTCCACGGTGTGGCCCGCACCTCCGAGGGTGCAGTCGCACACCACGTCCCCCACCTGGGGGTCGAGCTCGGAGAGAACCTCGGCGAGCATCACGGGTACGTGCCGATATTCTGCTGTCAAGACCCTCACCCCCTGCCGTTAGTCGTGGAAGAGAAGCGCGTCGAGGTTGTCCTCGAGGCTCTCCTGCGTCGCGTTCCACCTCTCGGTGTTCCACACCTCGAAGTGATCCCCGGCGCCCACCACCGTGACGTCTGCCGTGAGACCGAGCTTCTCGCGCGTGCCAGCCTTGCTGGCGTCGAGCTTGCCAAGGGCAACGCGGCCGGCGGAGTCAATGTCGACCTCCACCGCACGAGCCCAAAGACCGGTCTTCAGGCGAACGTCGTCACGGCTGCGAGGGTCGAAGTGGTTGTCGCCGTACTCGAAGAGGCCGTCGACGTACGCCTCGAAACCCTCGGGAGTGAAGCCGTTCACGCAGCCGTTGAGCGGAACAAGGTATATCGTCTTCTTGTCGCCGTCCACGAGTTGCTTGCGGAAGACTGCGGGAAGCGTGACGCGCGCCTTGGCATCCACGAGCATCGGATACGATCCGGCAAGCATGTCACCCTCCCCTCGAGAGACGAAAACCTCACCCCCGAACGGAGCGTGTGACTACTATACGCCATGCGCCACACTTTGCTACACAGAAAAACACTTTCCTACACCTTGCGGTTGAAAACTGGGTGCGGGCGGCCTCACGCCAATCTGGACCCCCAGATGTAGCGGGCGCTGCCGAAACGAGGCACAACGACGGACCTCGTTTGTGTCGCTGTGGTGAAAATGCGGACGCGTGTTCGTGGGATTTCGCCTCAAGGCCATGCGGCCACGGGCGCCCCGGGCCCCACGCACCTTGCCGCGGTCTTGGGGCGAGCGGGGCCTCACGCTCCGGCGCGAGCGCGTCTTCGCGCCCCGGAGCGGGCGGTGCGTCACACCCCCGCGCGGGGATGGGCCGAGAGGTAGACCCGGCGGATGTGGCTGCGGTCGAGGTGCGTGTAGAGCTGGGTCGTGGCGATGTTCGCGTGCCCCAGCAGCTCCTGCACCACGCGCAGGTCGGCCCCTCCCTCGAGCAGGTGCGTGGCAAAGCTGTGACGCAGCGTGTGCGGGTGCAGGCCGCGCAGGCCCGCAACCCGCCCGTACTTCTCGACGATCGAGTGAACCGACTGTCGGGAGATGCGCCCTCCCCTGGCGTTGAGAAACACGGCGGCACATGGCCTGCGCCCCGCGAGCGCGCCGCGCCCCCGTTCCAGGTAGCGCTCCAGCGCGTCCGCCGCCGCCCCCATGATCGGGACCACCCGCTCCTTGGAGCCCTTGCCAAAGACGCGCAGGAGCCCCTCGTCGAGAAGGACCGCGCGCTCGTCGAGGCCCACGAGCTCGCTCGCCCTCAGGCCGCAGCCGTAGAGGACCTCGAGGATCGCATGGTCGCGCAGGCCGGCGGGCGTGCCCGGGAACGGCTGGTCCAGCAGGCGCGCGGCGTCCTCGCGCGAGATGACGTCGGGAAGACGCTGCGGCTTTGCCGGCAGGGGCAGGTCGGCCGTGGGCAGCGTCCGCGCGATCTCGTCGGAGAGCATGAAGCGATGGAAGCCCTTCACGGAGGATGCCGCGCGCTCGACCGACGAGGCGGCGAGCCCGCTCCCGCTGAGCTCGGCGACATAGCCCTCCACCAGGGAGAGCGAGACCCCGTCCGGCTGGGTCACGCCGCGCTCGGCAAGCCAGGCAACGTAGCGCTCGAGGTCGCGCCCATAGGCGGCGATGGTGTTGGGCGAGCTGCCCCGCTCCACGGCAAGGTAGCTCAGGTACTCCTCGCGTGCCCGCTTGAGGTCCACAGAACCCGCCCCTCTCGGCAAGACCCTCCCGGCCGGGCCCCGGACCCGACCTCCCGGCTAGATGCCAGACATTATCGTCGTTAGGGACGTCGGGCGGCAAACGGCGTCACCTCGTGACGGTCGCGCCCCTCGTGATGGGCGATCGCCGCGCGCACGAACTCCCGGAAGAGCGGCGCGGGACGGTCCGGGCGACTCTTGAACTCGGGGTGGGCCTGGCTCGCCACGAACCAGGGGTGCACGTCCTCGGGCAGCTCGATCATCTCCACGAGCCGGTCGTCGGGCGAGAGGCCGGAGATTCGCAGGCCGGCGGCCACGAGGCGCTCGCGATACGCGTTGTTGACCTCGTAGCGGTGACGATGGCGCTCGTAGACGAGCGGCTCGCCGTAGGCCTCCTCCGCGAGGGTGCCCGGCGCAACCTTGCACGGGTAGGCCCCGAGACGCATGGTGGCGCCCTTGTCGGTCACGCTCGCCTGGTCGGGCATGATGTGAATCACGGGATGCGGCGCCGCCGGGTCGAACTCCGTCGAGCTTGCGCCCTCGAGCCCGCAGACGTCGCGCGCGAACTCGCAGACGGCGACCTGCAGCCCGAGGCAGACGCCGAGGTAGGGCACGAGCTGCTCGCGGGCGCGGCGGACGGCGCAGACCTTGCCCTCGATGCCGCGGAGGCCAAAGCCGCCGGGCACGAGGATGCCGTCGGCGCCGCCGAGCACCGCGTCCACGTTCGTCTCGTCCAGCGCCTCCCCGTCCACCAGACGAACGTCCACATGGCGCCCGAAGAGCGCGCCCGAGTGGTGGAGCGCCTCTATGACGGAGAGATACGCGTCGGGCAGCTGCGTGTACTTGCCCACCACGCAGATGCGCGTGACGTCCTCGCCCGCGTCCGCCGTGTGGAGGGCGTCCGTGAAGGCGTACCAGCCCTCCATGTGGCGCTCGTGCGGGGCAAGGCCAAGGCGCTCGCAGACCTTCTCGTCAAATCCCTGGTCGGCCAGATGCCTCGGCACGTCGTAGATGGAGGGGCAGTCCCCGTTCTCAAAGACGTGGTCCGCCGGCACGTCGCAGAAGCTCGCGATCTTGGCACGCAGGTCGGCACCCACCTCGCGGTCGGAGCGACAGACGATGAAGTCCGGCTGGACGCCCATCGAGCGCAGCTCGCGCACGCTGTGCTGCGTGGGCTTTGACTTGAGCTCGTGCGCGGCGGCGATGTAGGGCACCAGGCTCACATGGATGAGGCAGCAGTCGGCCGCGCCCTTCTCGTTCCTGAACTGCCGGATGGCCTCCACGAAGGCCTGGCCCTCGATGTCACCGACGGTGCCGCCGAGCTCGGTGATCACCACGTCGGCGCCGGTCTCGTCCTCGACGCGGCGAAAGCGCTCCTTGATGGCGTCCGTCACGTGGGGAACCACCTGGACGGTGCCCCCGAGGAAGTCGCCCGCGCGCTCGCGCGAGATGAGGTCCTGATAGATGGCACCGGTGGTGAAGTTTGAGGCACGCGTGAGGTTCTCGTCGATGAAGCGCTCGTAGTGGCCGAGGTCGAGGTCCGACTCGTAGCCGTCCTCGGTGACGAAGACCTCGCCATGCTGGAACGGGCTCATCGTTCCCGGGTCCACGTTCAGGTACGGATCAGCCTTCTGCATCATGACGCGGTACCCGCGCGACTTGAGCAGCCGACCCAGAGACGCCGCCGTGATGCCCTTGCCCAGAGACGAGACCACGCCGCCGGTAACAAAGATGTGTTTTGCCATGGGGACCTCCCGCAGAATCCGCTTTCGTTTCCACGGGACTTCATAGTAGTACGCGGCGAGAGGGACGATGGGCCCGTCGCCGCAAGCCGACGCACGCGCGAAACACTGCGACACGCGGCGGACACAGAGCTTGGCGCCAGCTTGAGGACGGGCGACGAGCGCACAAAGAGGCCGCCCGCCCCTGTCGAGGCGAGCGGCGATTCGATGACGCCAAGTTGAGCAAGGCTCTGCCTAGAGGTACTTGCGCCAGTCGTCTTCGTCCTCGTCGTCATCCTCCACAGCAGCGACGGACTCGGCAGCACGAGCCGCCAGCTCGGCACGGCTCACGTACGGGGCATCGTTCGCCTCGGGGAACGTGGAGAGCGCATGCGAGAAGACCTCGAGGTTCTCGTCGAAGCGCCCGCGCGGGATCGCAAAGATCACCTCGCGCGCGGCGTGCGCACCGCTCGCGAGCTCGACGCGGAAGGCCTCGGCCACCGTCGCCGCGTCCCAGCCAAAGGCGCCGCAGCCAAAGGCGCCCAGGATCAGCTTCTCGTGCCCCAGGTCGTCAGCGATCGCCATGACCAGCCGGATGCGGTCGCGCAGCGCGGTGGCAAGGGCCTCCTCGCTCACGTGGTACTCCTCGCGGGCACGGCGGGCGTTGGGCGCCGCCGCAACGATCACGTCGGCGTAGGAGTGGTAGCCGTCGCGCTCAAAGCGCACCTTCGGCACCACGAGGGCGCGATTGCGATAGAGGTTGCAGTTGATGAACTTGCGGCGGTTCTCCCCGTACCAGTCGCGCTTCTCGCGCAGCACGTTGAACAGGAAGCTCTCGGCACAGAGCGCCTCCTCCTGGGCCCAGGCGCCGCGATCGTAGCCGCCACCGGGGTTGGTGAAGGACGCAAAGTCGAGAAGCGCGAGGTCGCAGGCAGACGCAAGTCCGCGTCCGCGCGCGAGCACGGCGGCGACGGAGTCCTCGTCCACCACGCTCACCGTTGGCACGCAGCCCTCGACGGAGGCCTTGGGCAGTCCCTCGTAGACACGCGTCTCCTCGACCGCACGCGAGATCTCCCCGGCATGACGCCGGTCCGTCTCGGCGATGTGACGCTTGGCCTGCTCGGCGCGGCTCGGTCCGCGCCTCTCGCCCCTCGTGTTCCTCTCGGCCATGTGTGCCCCTTTCCTCGACCTCATGCAATTCTCGCACAACACGGCCGACGAGGCGCCCTCTGTTTGTCCCCCCGGTCCCAACCAAGCTCTCACGAACGGGCACCCCTCTCGTCGCGCTTGCGCCTGATGGCGAAGAGGCAGGCCAGGCATCCGAAGGCGGCCACAGCGGCGACGATGCCGGCGATGGCCCACGGCAGCCGCAGCTCGAAGATGTCGGCAGTGACGCGGAAGTCGTCGGCGCCGGCGCTGCCGGTGCGGCCGGCGAGGTCGGTGGCCGTGATGGAGAGGCTGCGCGACGTGAAGGGGGCGGCCTCGATCCTGAAGCGGTAGTTTCCGTAGCCGTCGTCGATGACCTCGACGGCCTCGCCGTCAACGAGAACCTCGACCTCGCGCACGCCGATGTTCTCGACGACCGTGAAGGCGCCCTCGTAGGCACCGGTCTCATAGACGGCACCGTCCTCGATGTTCAGGCTCGTCACCACGGGATCGGTGGTGTCGAGGATGAAGTCGACCTCGGCGGCAGCGGTCCCGCCCGCCTCGCGCTCGTAGTAGTTGGAGCTGGTGTTGATGTTGGCCGCCAGGTCCTCGGACCTGACGGAGACGTGATAGCGTCCGTCGCGCACGAAGTTTCCCGCAGGGATGCGATAGGTGTAGACGGACCAGCCGCTGGACTCGGAGTCCTCGGACACACCGGTCTCGATGGTGTAGCCGGTGGGCTGTGGGGCCTCGTTGAGGGCGAGCTGGAAGACGCTCGCACCCTCGGTGACGGTCACGGCGTGCCTCTCGGACTCGACGCCGCTCACGTTGACCTCCTCGACGACGACCTCGCGCCCTTCGAGCAGGTAGCCGTCGTTTCTGGCATACGAATCGGCGTCCACCACACGGAAGGTGGACCCAAACCGGTTGACCGAGAAGGTGACCGATTCCTCGGCCTCGTTGCCTGCGAGGTCGACCACGCGGGCGCTGATCGTGTAGATGTCGTCGACATCGGGCTCTCGCGCGAAGTCGGCATAGGTGACGGTCTGGCCCCGCTCCTGATCGGAGACGAAGGTCTCGTAGACGACCTCGCCGTTCTTGGTGCCCTCGATCGTGTAGGAGATGCCGCCGGCATCGAAGTTGGCCTCGTCGGTGAAGACGATGACCGGCCGGACGGAGTCGTTGTAGGCGCTCTGGCCCTCGACGCCGTCGAAGGCGATCTCGGGCGCCTGGAGATCGATGACGAACTCGTCCGCACGGTACGCTTCCATGACGTTTCCTGCCATGTCGGTGCCGCTCACGGAGAGGTCGTACGCGCCGTCGGTGGAGAAGGAGACGGTGACGGTGTGAACGTCACCGCTCGTGGACCAGTCGCCCACGCTGCCGCTTGTCTCGATGGCCACGAGGGCCGGGTCGAAGTTGCGCTCGGTCACGGTGATGGTGGCGGTGCGCGCGGCCTTGTAGTACTTGCCGTTGCGCACGTCGTCGTTGTCAAAGACGACCTCCACGACGGGCGCCGTCCGATCGACCGTGAACTCGGGGAGCTCGGCCGTGGCAAGGTTACCGGCGGGATCTCTCACCTGGGCCGAGACGGTGTAGCGTCCGTCGGCGGAGAGGACCTCGGAGAGCATGTGGGTAATGTCGTCCGCATGGACGAGCTGGCTCACCGAACGGCTCCAGGTGGTGGCAGCGGAGGAGGCGTCGCCTGCCACCCGCCTCACCGTGAGCACTGCCTGGTCCGGCTCGTAGGTCTGGAGAATCGGGACGTTCAGCTCCTCGACGCTCAGGGAGACGGTCTGGGGCGCGCTGCTGTAGCTGCCCGCGGCGGGACCGGTGAGCGTGAGCCTGGGGAAGACCGTGTCCTGCAGCAGGGAGTCGGGATAGACGCCGTCAAAGACCGACGGGTTGGAGACGCCCTCGACGTGAGACACGTAAACCTCCTCGCCATGGGGCGTGAGGTCCCAGTAGCGCCTGTTGCCCGCATGGTCTTTCGCGCAGACGCGGATGGCGCTGTCGAAGGCGCGACCCTCGACGAGGCCGATAAGGACGTTGTACTGGACGCCCCCTTCGACGTTTACCGAGGTCTCGGGGTGGGCGGCAACATAGCAGCCGCTCGTGTCCCCTCCCTTCACGACCTGGAAGGACTCGAGGCCGATGTTGTCCATGACCGTCACGCTCATCATGGCGTCGGAGTCGAAGAAGAGGTGGTTTCCGCCGTAACTGTTCGAAGGGGGCCTGCTCATGGAGGCGCCCGTCACCACAGGGGCCGTGAGGTCCACGGAGAACGTGGGCGAGACGAGCGTTGCCCCACCGGTCACGGCGTTGTTCTGGTATGCCCTGGTCGTGCGGTTGGCTGACCGGTCCCTCGCGGTCACCTCGAGGGTGCGCCCGACCCCCTCGACGAACGTGGCCGTGGAGGTCCAGGTGGTAACGCCGTCCTCGGACCCGCCCTCGACCCAGCCTCCGAAGGTCGCGCCCTCGGCCTCGATGAGGGAGGACTCGGGGTCGAAGTGCGCGTCCCTCACCGTGACGGTGGCCGCAGGCGCCTCGGCGAAGAAGTCGGCGCCGTCGAAGGTCTGGACGGGCGGCTTGTCGAGCTCGATCGTGACCTCGGGCCTCGTGGCGTCCACGACGAAGACACCGGACTCGTACTCGAAGGGCGCGCCCTCGGCATCGACGCCGCCGTTGCCGGCGCGGTCGGCAACGGAGGCCCGCAGCTCATGAGCAGCGACGGCCTCCGGGAACGTGACCTCGAGCGTGTGGGCGTCGTTCTCGCCGTCCTGCCACTCGCCCCTTCTTCCCCCGCCGGAAACGGTAACGCGACCGGGGTCGAAGTTCTTCTCGACCACCGTGATCGTTGCGAAGCGCTCGTCGGCGTAGTAGGCAATGCCGTCGACCCTGTTGGCATGCGCGTCACCGTCAGAGAAGGCAACGCTCAGGACCGGTGGCGTCATGTCGACGAAAAAGGATCCGGAGTCATAGACGTCGGCTTCGTTGCCCGCGGGATCCCTGCCACAGACGACGAGACGGCACTCGCCGTCCGTGTCGAACGCGACGCTCAGGCTCTGGTCCTCGTCGCTCCATTCGCCCACCGTCCCGTTGGTGTCAACCGTGATGAGGTCGGGGTCGAAGTTCTCATCCCTGACGTCGATCGTGGCCACGCGGGGAGCATTGAAGAACGCACCCTCTCCCGCTGCGCCCCCGCTGTCCCAGGAAACGCCGATGACGGGTGCGACCCTGTCTATGACGAACTCGCCGGACTCATACGCGGCGAAGTTCCCGGCAAGGTCCCCGCACGTCACCAAGAGCGAATGGACGCCGTCCGTCTCGAACGCCACGGTCGCCTCGTACGAGCCGTCGTCTCCCCGCTCCCAGCCAACGCCTTCGAGGACCTCACCGTCCTTGACGACGGAGAGCGAGTCTCGATCCAGGTTGACGTCCTTCGCGACGATCGCGAACGCACGGCCGTCCCTGTAGTGGGACTCGCGCCCCGCGTCATTGTTGTCGCAGGTCACGATAAGAGTCGGGTCCGTGGTGTCGACGACGAGCTCGTACGGGTCCTCGCCTTCGCCCAGGTTGCCCGCAAGGTCTGAGCAAAAGACCCTGAGCCTGTGGGTGCCGTCCTTCTCGAAGACGACCTCAGCCGTGTGCTCGGCCCCCTCGCCGGACCAGTCGAGGCTCACGGGCTCGTCGTTGACCAGGACGCTCACCCTCTCCGGGTCGAAGCCCAACGCCTCCTCAATCCTGATGGTCACGGCACGCGAGCCGACATAGTACGCACCGTTGAGAGCGTCGTCGTTGCCAAGGGCAACGCTCACCTCAGGGGCAGTGCGATCGAGGGTAAAGCCCAGGCTGTCCCCACCCTCCTTTCCAAAGCGGGTCCGGGCGCTCACCCTCACGTCATGGGCACCTTCTTCCGAGAAGGTCTTGGCGAACGCGCGCGTCTCGATTCCCGTCTCGTCCTCTTCCCGGCTCAGCTCCTTCCAGGTCTCGTCCAGGCTCACCCCGCCGTCCTCGTAGAACGGCATGCTGACGACCGCCACGACGGTCACGGAGTCAACGCTGAGGTGGCAGTGCCCCTGGGGCCGTCCTCCGTTCGTCGTGAGACTCACCTCGGGTGAGCGGGTTTCCACGGTGACGCGCCTTTGATAGGCATGCGTGGTCGTCAGGACCTCGCCGACGGGGGAACCGTCCTCGCCCCTCCGCTGATAGGCGACGGTCACCCCAAGCTCGTTGTGATAGCTTGCACCCATGGTGAAGCTCCGTTGGTAGAGCATGGTCCCACCGTCTTGACCTGGGGCGGAGTCCCATCCCCTATGCTCGTCGAGGGTCAAGGCCCCCGCCGAGTCGAAGATCGTCGAGCGCTCCTCGACCAAGGCGTAGTCGGCATCCATCGACACCGTGACGCAGTAGCTGGCCATAGAGCCCCAGACGTCCTCGCCGTCGATCAGGGTGGCGTCGGGGATGCCCAGGGCCACAAAGGTGACCGTGGGCCGCTCCGAGGCGTGTGCGACGGGAGCGGGGGTCGCGGCGAGCGCGGCGACGAGCGCCGCCAGCACGCCGGCGAGCAGCGCCAGCCCTCGCTTTCCGCCGTTTCCTCTTGGGGTGTTCTTGGCGCAGCTGCCTCGTCCTGTCCAGCTCATGCTCTACTCCTCTATCCCCCGGGGGCTCCCGACCCCCATGTCCCCTCTCGTCACATGAAACCCGAGCGGCGCACACGGCCAGGCGTCGGCGAGCCCGCCATCGAACAGGGTCTCCTCGTCGTCTCCGGCACCCCGCCGCAGCCCGCCCGAAGCGCCCTCTCCCGCGCCCCATTGCGTGGTGGGACCACCTGGGTCCCCCGCCGCATCAGGCGGCGGCTCCCCACGCGTGACACGGCCCCGCGACGCCCCCGAAGGGGCGCGCGCCGCGGACCCTTGGTCGTCCTCCCGCCTGGCGGACGCGATCTCGCGCACCCGGACAAGTCCCGAGAGATCGTCACGCACGCCCCTGATGTCGAGGGCGCGATACAGCCAGGCAGCGACACCCGCGAGGACAAGGGACGCCGCGATGAGCGCGCCGCCAACAGCGAGCAGGACCTCGTGAGCCTCCATCCGACCCTCCTAGCCCTCGGGACCCGAGGGGCGGGTCGCACGGGCCGACTCCGCCCTCGTCCCCGCTCCACCGAAGACCGCCTCGATGTTCTGGTACGCCGGCGACTCGGAGACGTCCCCGGCGACCCCGCTCGGCGAGGTGACGCCGGAGAGAATCTCGTCGTGCATCGCCTGGGATCGCTCGCTAGCCCCAACGTCACCCGAGAGCTCCGCGGTGGAGGCGAGGACGCCCTCCAGAAGCTCGAGCGCCTGACGCTCCGTCACTCCCGCGCGACGGAATCCGCTGAGATACGTGGGTGAGGAGATCGCCTCGTAGATGAGCCGAAAGAGACGGAGGCGCACCATGATCGGGCCATCGTCTTCCACGGACTCGAACGCAGAGACGAGCGAGTCCCAGTAGCCCTCGTAGACGCTGCCCTCGGAGCCCTCGAGCGTTGCCTGGGAGAGCCTCCGGTAGAACTGGCCGATGGTCACGTAGGCGGTCGTCGCCGAACGCTCCGCCGGGGTGAGCTCGCAGTCCCTCCCCGAGGCGAGGAGCTCGTCGCAGCGGTCCGCGGCACGCTGGAACCACTGCGCCGCCTGCACGCCCGCGCTCATCGCATAGGTGCGCCCCTCCTCTTCCCCCTCGTCCTGCTCGTAGTAGACGTAGTAGAGAATGCCGATCTCATAGCAGAGCCTGGCGTAGCCCTCGGAGCCCTGGACGTCCCGCAGGCGCTCGCCCATGAGGGAGCCCAGGCGCTCCGCCTCTTCCATCGAGAAGTTCTGGTCCGCCTTGTAGACGTTGTCCACGAGCTCGAGATAGGCGGTGACGTTGCCCGGGTCCACGGAGGCCGCCAGCACGTAGCCCCGTTCCGCGGCCGACGGTGCGCCACCGAGCTCCCTCGCGCTCGCGGTGCGCGCCGCATCGAGAAGGCTCTCGTAGGTCCTGTCCCTGAGAAGGACGCCCAGGGCGATGCATGCCACGCCGAGCGCGGCCAGCCCCATCGCAAGGCCGCGCGCGACGTTGAAGCGACGGATCTTCGCTCGCTGGGCGCTCCGGTACCCCTCGGTCAGACGGTCGTGGCGCATGAGGTCATGGCGCATCTCCGCGCAGGACTGGTAGCGCTCGGCGGGGTCCTGGCGCGTCGCCCGGTTGATGATGTGCTCGAGCCCCTCCGAGAGCCCCGGGTCAACCTGTCTGATGGGTCGGAGCACGTCGACCTCGGAGGGGGCGAGCCCCGTCACGAGCGACCACAGCGTGACCCCGAGGGCATAGACGTCCGTGCGAACGTCGGACTGGCGGACGCGACTGAGCTGCTCGGGGGCGGCATACCCCCTGGTCCCGAGGATCTGTGTGTCGGAGCTTCGATCTTCCTTGTACTCGCGTGCGATGCCGAAGTCGACAAGCTTCACCGAGCCGTCGTCGCGCAGCATGACGTTGGAGGGCTTCATGTCGCGGTAGATGACCGGTGGGGTCCTCGTGTGCAGGTACTCGAGGACGTCACAGAGCTGCGTCCCCCACGAGATGACGTCCTTCTCGTCCATGGGACGTCCGAGATCGCGCATGACCCCCTTGAGGGACTTGCCCTCGACGTAGTCCATGACGACGTAGACGGTCTTTTCGTCCTCGACGATGTCCACGATGCGGGGAAGCGCCGGGTGGTCGAGCCGCTTCATGAGGTTGGCCTCGGCGATGAGGCCCTGCACCACCACGGCGTTGTTGGCGTCGCGTGCGACGCGGTCTATCTCCTTGACCGCCCAGAGCTTGTTGAGGCGCTGGTCGCGGGCGAGCCACACGCGAGACATGCCGCCCTCGCCGATGAGGCTCAGGATCTCGTACTTTCCGTCGACCCGATCTCCCACGCGCGTCATCCGGCGCCTCCTTCTCGAGCTCCGGGTGGGGCAACCGGGCGGGCTTCCGTCACAGAGAGGCAGACGGCGGTGAGGTTGTCCCTCTCGCCATCGGCGACGCCCTGCTCGATGAGGCGCTCGGTGACGGCGAGCAGGTCATCCTCGCTGGTGATGTTGACCCGAGCGTAGGCGTCGCGCAGGCCCTCGTCCCCGAGCCGCCGATAGAAGCCGTCGGAGCAGGCGACAAAGAGGTCACCCGCACGAGCCTCCCCATAGGTGAACTCGGGACGCAGGCCCACCTGGGTGCCCACGGACTGGATCAGCGCCGAACCATGGGGCATGAGCGGCGCATCCTCCGCGCTGACGATGCCCCTGGCAACCGCGCTCGCGGCAAGGGTCTGGTCGTTGGTGAGGCGCTCAATACGCCCTGAGGCGATGCGGTAGACGCGGCTGTCCCCCACATGACCGACGACGAAGCGACCCTGACAGACGAGCAGGCCGGAGAAGGTGGTGCCCATGAGGGCTCCCCGTCGACGCCCGTACTCGCCGATGCGGCGATTGAGGTCATCGAGCAGGTGCCCCCAGGCATCAGCGACGTCCGAGAGGCTGATCTCCCCCTCCCTCGTCACGGATGCGAGGGCAAGGGGCGCGAGGTCCCTCCGAAACCAGCGATCGAACTCATGGACGACCGTCGAGCTGGCAAGCTCGCCGCTCGTGAGGCCGCCGACGCCGTCGCACACGACGGCCATCGCAACGTCACCCACGCTCGTCTCCGCCGACAGGGCGCACCAGGCATCCTGATTGACGGTCTTTCGCGCACCCACGTCTGAGCAGCCGGCAATTCCAAACACACGCGCCCTCCCTCCGACTCAGCATGCCAATCATCAATTTTGGTTCGTTGATTCTAGCATCTTATCTTGCTTGTCAAGAGACGTTTCGCTGAGTTTAGTGACGATTTAGGGAGACGGGAGTTCTCAGGCTATAGATGTTTAGCTGCATTTTTGTAGGACTTCGGCACAGATATTTGCCTTGTTCGGCGCATGCCCCATATTATTGCATCAATTCTATTCTCTTTGATATTCTATTTTTCGAATTTGCTTTAGACTTCTTGCTAATCGGCAATTATGCTTCGAGATTTGCCGCTATTCGGCAAACCGTCCCTTAGGCAGCTCTGGAATTCTTGCAATTGGGCAAACTCGACGGTCGTACGCTCCGGATTACCGGCTTCTCGGCAGCCTGGCGACAAGAGCAGCGTCCCGAAACAGCGCGCAGAGACGGAGGGGCAGCAGGGCCCGCCAAACGATCCCTACGAGGCGCGCCCGGAGAGCATCTCCCGAGCGAGGTCACGGCTCGCCGCCCCGGTGTCTCCCGAGAGCATGCGCGCCACCTCGGTCACGCGCTCCTCGCCGGATATCACGGTGAGCGTGGTCTCGGGGACCTCGCCCTCCCCCGTGCGCTTCTCGACGAGATAGTGACGCTCGGCCGCAACCGCCACCTGCGCGAGGTGCGTGACGACGATGACCTGGTGCGTCTTGGCGAGCCGCGCGAGCACGCTCGCGAGCGCGACGGCCGTGGCACCGCCCACGCCGGCATCGACCTCGTCAAAGACGAGCGTCTCACAGGCGTCCGACTCCCCCAGGACGACCTTGACGGCAAGCATCACGCGGCTGACCTCGCCACCCGAGGCGATCTTTCTCAGGGGGCGGGCGGAGAGCCCGGCGGCGGGGCGATAGAGCAGCTCCACACGAGACGGCCCGCGGCTCCCCCACTCGGCGCGCGGGCGCCTATCGATGGAGACCTCGAGGCCGGCGCTCCCCATCTCGAGAAACGCCATCTGCTCGCTCACGGCGGCGGCAAGGCGCGGCGCGGCCTCGCGGCGCACGGCGTCGAGGGCGTCGGCCGCCTCGGCCAACGCCGCCTCGCGGCGCTCGACCTCCTCGGCGGCGCGGCGCTCCAGCTCTCCCCCGTCGTTCGCGGCGGCAATGACCTCGCGCGCCTCCTCCCTCCGGCGCAGCACGTCCTCCATGCGTGGTCCGTACGTGCGCCGCAGACCCTCGAGGGCCGCCAGGCGCGTCTGGACGCGGTCGAGCTCCTCGGGGTCAAAGTCGACCTCGTCCGCATATCCCCGCAGCTCGGAGGCCACGTCCTCGATGTCGAGCAGGGCGCTCTCGAGCGTGGACGCCCAGCCGGAGAGCCTCTCGTCAAAGCGGGCCGCGTCCCCGAGCGAGCGCACGGCATCACCGAGCGCGTCGCAGGCGCCGTCGTCTCCGGCAAGACGCTCGCGCGCACCGAGGGCCGCCGACATGAGGGCCTCTCCGTGCTCGACGCGCGGGAGCTGTGCCTCCAGCTCCTCGAGCTCGCCCTCGCGCGGATCCACCTCATCGATTCTGCGGAGGACGAAGGCCGCCTCGTCGAGCTTCTCGCCCGTGGCACGGCCCATCTCGCGCACGCGCTCCAGCTCGGCAGCCGCCTCCCCGGCGGCGGAGAGCGCGTCGCGGTAGACCTCGAGCGCCTCGGCAGCGGGCGCGCCCGCCCACATGTCGAGCATCTCGGCGTGAGTCTGGACGGACAGGAGCCTCTGGTGCTCGTGCTGGCCGCAGAGGTCGACCGTCGAGCCCACGCGGTCCGCGAGCTCGCGAACGCTCGCCATATGGCCGTTCAGCTCAACGCGGCCGCGGCCGTCCGTGCTCACGCGCCGACGCACCACCGTGCCGTCCTCGTCATCCCCACGAAGGAAGAGCCTGCCCTCGACCTCGAGCGCCGCCGAGCCCTCGCGGACCATTCCCGCGTCCGAGCGCTCGCCCACGAGCAGCTTGATCGAGGAGAGCAGCGCCGTCTTGCCGGCACCCGTCTCTCCCGTGAGAACGGTGAGCCCCGTCGCGGGCTCGATCGTGGCGTCGCGGATGAGCGCGACGTCGCGCACATGCAGCTCGTCGATCATCGCGAATCCCACCCGTCAGTCACTGCCGTCGCCCTCACTTGCCCACCTGGCCGTAGAACACGCGGGAGACGGAGTCGTAGAAGCTCTGGGTGCTCCGGTCGAGAAGGACGAGGTCGCCGGGACCGCGCCTCACGACGGCGCGCACGCCCACGCTGCCCTTCTCGCCGCGCACGGGCTGGCCGTCCGCGAAGAAGTGGCGCATCGCCGGGCGCTCCGGGCTCATCTCGATCTCCACCACATCCGAGGGAGAGGTGAGGAAGGCGCGGGCCATGATCGTATGGGGCGCGATGGGCACGCAGACCATGCCTGTGAACTCGGGCGTCACGATGGGACCGCCGGCCGCGAGGGCGTAGCCCGTGGAGCCGGTTGCCGTTGAGACCACAAAGCCGTCCCCGCGCAGGCGGTCGATGTGCTTGCCGGAGACGGAGACGTCAAACTCCACCATGTCTCCGGCGCCGCCGCGCGACAGGGCAAAGTCGTTGAGGGCAAAGCTGTGTGTGACCTGCGAGGAGCCGTCCTCGCCCACGAACTCGCACGCGATGTCGAGCGTGGCGCGGCGGGAGACGTGCAGCTCGCCCGCCAGGGCGTCGCGCACGGTCTCGAGCAGGTCGTCGGGGCCGGCGGCGGTGAGGAAGCCGAGGTGGCCGTAGGAGATGCCGAGGACGGGGATTCCCGAGTAGCCGACGATTCGGGCGGCGCGCAGCAGCGTTCCGTCGCCGCCGAGAGAAATCACGAGGTCGCAGCCATCGGCGCTCGCGGTCACGCTCGGCAGGAGGCGCTTGTCATGGGCCCAGGCGACGTCGATGCCCTCGTCGTCGAGCCACGCCTCGAGGCGCCGGGCGCTCTCGATGGCGTCCTCGCGCGCGTAGTTGGGAACGATGAGAACCTTCACTCCGGGCCTTTCTCTCGCGTCCTTCCGTGGTCAGTATACCCCGCACGCAAGCGGCGGCGTCCGGTCGCACCGCTCTCTCGACGGCTCGGCCGCGTGAAATGGCACCTTCGCCCCTCTCATGTCCCCCAATTCACGCACCCATGCAAGAGGGGGGATCGGCACCGCCTCATACGGGGACGGTGGCACAGAGGAGAAACTCGACGTTTCCCTTGTGACCGGTGATGGGGCTCTCGCAGGTCCCCAGTACCGTGAGGCCCGCCTCCCCGAAGGAGGCACGCACGCGGTCGAGCACGGCGAGGCGCACCTGCGGGTCGCGGACCACGCCGCCCTCCCCAACGTCCTCGCGCGCCGCCTCGAACTGCGGCTTGACCAACGTGAGGAAGGTCCCGCCGGGACGCAGCAGCTCGCACACCGCCGGAAGCACCGTCGTCACCGAGGTGAAGGAGACGTCGCACACGGCAAGGTCCACGACGTCCGCGCCAAGGAGCGCGGGGACGTCGACGATGTTGGTTCGCTCGAGCAGCCGGACGCGAGGGTCGCCTCGCAGCTCCCAGGAGAACTGGGCGTATCCCACGTCCACCGAGACGACGGACGCGGCCCCGTGCTTGAGCAGGCAATCGGTGAACCCCCCGGTGGAGCACCCAACGTCCAGGCAGGCAAGGCCCGTCGGGTCTACGCCAAAGGCGGAAAGGCCGCGCTCCAGCTTGAGCCCGCCGCGGCTCACGTACGCGGCGCGACCGCGAACGTGCAGGGGGATGCCGGCGCGAACCTGCTCGCCGGGGGCGGTGAGGCGTCGGTCGGTCGTGGAGACGTCGCCCGCCATGACGGCGCGCATCGCCTCGTCTGCCGTGGAGAAGAATCCCTGCTCGACGAGCTCGGCGTCGAGCCGTCGGCGGGATGGCATGGTCTAGTTCCCGGAGACGGCGCCCGTGGGGCCGCCGTCTTCTGCGACGGCATCCGCGCCGCTGGGCTTCTCAGGGGCGTCGGCCTCGGAATCCGCGAGGCGCGCCTCCTCCTCCGGGGAGAAGTCCGTGGTGTCGACGAGGCTCACGGCCTTGGACCCGAGCGCGATCGCCTCCTCGAAGAGGTCGAGCGAGCGCTCCAGGGAGACGTCCTTGTCGCGCACCTGCCCCACGAGCTCGCCGAGGCGGTCGTTGATCTGGCCAAAGCTCTGGTAGCCGGAGACGTCGACGCGGGCCATTATGCGGTCTCCCCCGCATCGGAATCGGTCATGGCCTCGACGTCGGACTCATTCGACTCGTCGGCCTTCTCGGCCTCGGCCTCGGCCTTCGCGGCCTCCTCGGCAGCCTTGGCGCGCAGGCGCTCGCGGGCGACGGCAACGACGTCGGCGCCCGCCTCGAGGTCGTCGGCGACGCGGCCGAGGATGCCGTTCACGAAGCGCGACGACTCGTCCGTGCCGTACGCCTTTGCCAGGTCGACGCACTCGTCGATGGAGACGGCGATGTCGACCTCCTCCACGTCGAGCATCTCGTAGAGCGCGATGCGCAGGAGGTTGCGGTCGACGTCGTTCATGCGGGAGAGCGACCACCCCGCGGAGCGCTCGGCGAGAACCGCGTCGAGGTCGGGACGACGCTCGTCGACGCCGAGGGCGAGACGGCGAGCGTAGTCGTCGAGCGGCCCCTCCGAGAGCGCATACTCCCCGTCGAGGACGTCAACGACGGCACGATTGTTGACCTCCGCCTGAAACAGCAGTTGGAGGGCCTGGCTGCGGGCGAGCGTACGCCCACCGAAGTGAGTGCTCAAGGGTGTTACTCCTTGGGGAAGACGAGGCTGTCGATGCAGACGTCAACGGCGGACACGCCGACGCCGACCTGCTCGGTGATGGCGCGCGCGACCTCCTTGCGGACGTCGGCGGCGAGCTTGGTGAACGGGTAGCCGTAGAAGACGGCGAGATGAACCGTCACGTGCAGGCTGTCGTCCTCCACGAAGGACTCCACGGCCTTCTCGGGGGCCACGGTCCTGCTCGTGAAGACGCTGATCAGGCTCGAGGCAATGTCGTTGCCCCCGACGGAGGCCACGCCCTCAACACGACGCGCGGCGATGCCGACGATCGTGGAGACGACATCCTTGGAGATGCCGATGCCAGAGACAAAGAGCTCGCTTTCGGCCATTGGTGGACCCCCTTGCTCGATACGTTCGTTCATCCTGACAGTATACCCGTTGTGTGCAGAGAAGGACGGCGGGGCCGAACCGGGCACCCGGAACGACCCCGCCGAGACGGATCTCTGGAGCTCGCCTAGACGCGGCCGACGAACTTTCCGCCGTCGCGGGTGTCGACCTTGATCTTCTCGCCCACGTTGAGGTAGAGCGGAACCTGGATCACGGCGCCGGTCTCGATGGTGGCGGGCTTGGAGCCGCCCTGGACGGTGTCGCCCTTGAAGCCGGGGTCGGTCTCGGTGATCTCGACCTCGATGAACATCGGGGGCTGCACGCCGAGAAGCTCGGTGTCGGCATAGAGGAGCTGGGCGTTGTCGTTCTCCTTGAACCACTTGGCGTTGTCGCCGATGAAGTCCGCGGGGAGCTCGACCTGCTCGTAGGTCTCGTTGTCCATGAAGTAGAAGGTGCCGCCGTCGTTGTAGAGGTACTGCATCTCCTTGGTGATGAGCTGCACGTTCTCGAACTTGGTGCCGGCGTTGCAGGTCTGGTCGATCACGCGGCCGCTCTTGAGGTCGCGGATCTTGTAGCGGACGAAGGCACCGCCCTTGCCGGGCTTGACATGCTGGAACTCGACGATCGTGTAGTACTTGTCGTTGATCTTGAGGCCCATGCCGTTCTTGAAGTCTGCAGTGCTGATGGTTGCCATGTTGTGCCTTTCCCGTAGTGCTCACATACGGTTGCTTAGTTTAGCACCCGCGGACGGTCTACGCGGGGATTCCATGATGTGGGGAGCGCGGGTGCGCCGGCGTTCCACGAATCCCGAGCGGCGCATGCAAAAGATTGAACCTTCGCATGCGCGCGGGCCAAAACGTGTCCGTTTGGACAAAAAACCCGAGCTGCGCATGACGAGAAGAACGCGCAGCTCGGGATTCTTGGTACGCAGAGGGTGGCTCATGCCGAGAAGGGCGGGCGGGCGCCTACTTCCCCACGACCACGAGGTCGTGCGTGGAGCGCGTGAAGGGCTCGTAGCCGTCGGCGGTCACGAGGCCAAAGTCCTCGAGACGGATGCCGAAGCGCCCGGGCAGGTAGATGCCCGGCTCGATGGTCACGACCGAGCCCTCCGGCACCGGACGGTCCCAGCGACGGTTGAAGTTCGGGTTCTCGTGGATCTGGATGCCCACTCCGTGGCCGAGACCGTGGCCGAAGTAGTCGCCGTAGCCGGCGTCGGAGATCACGCGCGCCGCGATCTCGTGGATGTCACGGCCGATCACGCCGGCGCGCACGGCCGCGGCACTCTCCTCGTGGGCGCGACGCACCACGTCGTAGACGGCGCGCTGCTCCTCGCTCGGCTCGCCCACCGAGACGGTGCGCGTCATGTCCGCGTGGTAGTCGTGATAGCCGGCGCCGTAGTCCATGACGATGAGGTCGCCCTCGCGCACCTGGCGCTCGCCGGGCTGGGCGTGCGGGTTGGCGCCGTTGGGGCCGGAGGCAAGGATCGTGCCAAAGGAGAGCGCGTCGGCGCCGTGCGAGAGCATGTAGTTCTCCAGCTCAACGCGGATCTGCTGCTCCGTCATGCCAGGGCGGATGAACTCGCAGATGTGCGAGAAGGCCTCGTCGGTGATCTCCTGCGCGCGGTGCATGAGGGAGACCTCCTCGGCGTCCTTGACCATGCGCAGGTCGCAGATGTCACCGTGGAGACGCGGGGTGAGGCAGGCGATCCCGGCACGGCCGAGCTCCACGAGAAGATCGTCGTAGAACGCGAGGTCGCAGGTATCCTCCACGGCAGCCACGCGCACGCGCTCGGCAGCCAGGCGACGCGCCGCCCAGGCGGCCGGGTCGATGACGTCCATGTCCAGCGCCCACACGGTGTCCGCGCCCAGGCGCTCGACGAAGGTGTTGTAGTAGCGGGAGTCGGTGTGGAGCCACTGCCCGGTGGCGGTGATCACCGCGGTGTGGGCGATCTCGTCGTCGAAGGTGCGCTCGGCGCCGGTGAGCCAGCGAAGGTCAGGGTTGTTGCGCAGGATGACGGCGTCGTAGCCGCGCTCCGCCATCAGTTCGCGCAGGCGCTCCACGCGCCCGGCGCATGCCTTAGCATCTGCCATGTTCGTATCCTTTCTCGATGTGACAATGGGGTCGTAGCCAAGTGTCACATTATGTGACAAAGGGGTCGTAGCCAAATGTCACGCCGTGGCCAGGGGTCACGCCGGACGAGAGGCGCACCATGCCGTGGCGTGCTCGGTCATCGTCTCGTCGGACATAACGGAGAGGCGAACGCGACCGAGGGCGCGCGGGACGGCGAGCATGAAGCGGTTGGTGCGAAGGAGGCGCTCGCTTCGAATGCGAGCGACGAGCTCGGCCGGGTCCACCGTCTCCCGCGTGGTGTCGAGGCCGAGACGCTCAAGCAGCTCGTCCACCGCGAGCATGTCGTCCACGGGGAGCGACTCGAGCACCACGGCGAGACGCGACGCAAAGCGCATGCCGTCGGCGAGCGCCGTCGAGGCGCTCACCTCGGGAGCGATCGAGCGCAGGGCGCCGGCGAACGTCGTGCCAAACTCGAGCGACTGGCGAAGCGCGGCGCTCGTCGCCGAGGAGACCTTGCCGCGGCTCTTGAGCGTGTTCTTGACCTGCTCGGCAAGGGCCTCGCGGTCACCGGCCGCCAGCTGGTCGGCCACGTCCCAGAGCTGGCCGAAGGAGCGGTCGGAGTCGCACATGGCCGTCTGCGCCATGAGCGCGAAGGCGAGCCTCGACTCCTCGCACGCGGGGTCGGCGGCAACGAGGTCGAGGTCGATGAACGTGAAGCGCGCGGTGGCGTCCTGCGAGAGCATGCGCGGCAGCCCGGACGCGTCGAGGGCGCGCGGCGTCGTGGCCGCCACGACGGCGCTCGCGAGGTCGAGCGGGACCTCGGCGAGCGGAACGCCGCCGCACCACGAGGAGCATGCGAACGAGGCAACCGAGAGCGTCTCGTAGCCGCCGACCGCGACCACCACGTCATCGCTGGTGGTTCGCGCGTCGCCGAGAAGGGAGCAGAACCTCGAGGCCGTGGCCAGGTCGCACCCGTCGGCGTCGAAGGTTGCCGCGCTCACGGCAAAGCCGGAGGCGCAGAGGTTGTCGTGAAGGGTGCGCACCACGTCCTCGGGCGTACGCTCCTCGTGGACGAGGAGGCAGGAGTGCGGGCGCCCGGCGGAGGACCGGAGGGTGCTCGCGGCCTCGGGCAGGATGCCCTCCCCCACGCGCAGGTCCATCGAACCCCCGCGCATGACCACCCACTGGCGCACGGTCCGCGGGGCGGCCGCCTTCACGGTGTCGTTTCTCTCGGTGGCGTCACTGGCGTCGCTCATAAGAGGCCCTTCTCCCACAGCAGCTTGCCCGACTCGAGGGCGACCTGCTCAAACGACTTGTTGCGTATGTCGATCGTGATGTCCGCGACGCCCTCGTAGAGCGGGCGCCGGCGGCGATACACCTCGGCGGCGTGCTCCGCCGTGCCCAGATCGGGCCTGAGGTCGGGGCGGCGAATCTGCCGGAGCGAGTCCTCGAGGTCGCCATCGAGAAACACCACGACCCCCATCTCGTGCATGAGCTCGCAGTTCTCGGCACGCTCCACGATGCCGCCGCCACAGCTCACGAGCAGCGACTTGCGTGCCCTGAGGCGTCTCAGCTGGGCGGTCTCCTCCTCGCGGAACCGATCCTCGCCCTCGTCGGCAAAGATCTGCGCCACGGAGCGACCGAGCGCGCGCTCCACGAGGCGGTCGGTGTCAACGTGCGGCCTGTGGAAGAGCCCGCCGAGGTTGCGCGCGAGCGTTGACTTGCCGGCACCGAGAAACCCCACGAAGAAGAGGTGGTCGCACCCCTCGTGGACAACGTATCTCGGATCGTGCGACAAAGCTTCCTCCTCGCGTCTCATACCGAGAAGAGATTCTACTCGATACCGGGTGCCCGTGGGGCGCCCCCGTGTTCCTCCGGGAGGTGCGCTTCGCGAAACCTCCCTCCGGAACACGGGGGCGCGGCCCGCGACATCGGTAGGGCCACACATCATTCCGGAGAGAAGTTTCGCGAAGCGCACTTCTCGGAGGAATGGTGTGTGGCCCGGCAGCTACGTAGTTGGGCTACTCGCCGTCGAAGGTGACCCCGCGCAGGGCGAGGCGCTCGAAGACGCGGAAGATGTGGGTGTACCAGAGGTCCTTGCGCGACTGCGGGCGCACGAGGATCGTGCGCACCCCGGCGAGGTTTCCCGCGACCACGTCGGTGAACACCTGGTCCCCGATCATCACGGTCTCGCGCGGGGAGAAGCCCTCCATGCGCATCGCACGACGCAGGGCAATCGGGAGCG
The DNA here is from genome assembly GCA_949287905.1 of uncultured Olsenella sp. Taxonomy (GTDB): domain Bacteria; phylum Actinomycetota; class Coriobacteriia; order Coriobacteriales; family Atopobiaceae; genus Thermophilibacter. The sequence goes on along the minus strand of CASEHX010000001.1, from coordinate 108,798 downwards.
GCTTCATGGCGTGATCGACCACGTCCATGCCCATGTGCTCGGCCGACCCGCGCACCTGGTCGGAATGGAAGTTGTTGGACACCAGGCACAGCGTGAGGCCCGCGGCACGCGCCCGGTCGAGCCACTCCATCACCGCGGCAGGCGGCACCTTCGCGTCGCGGGGCACGCAGGTGTTGTCGCGGTCGAGAAGCACGAGGCGCACCCCCTCGCCGACGAGCTCGCTCACGTCGACGAGGGGCAGCGCGGACACGTATCGAGTGGCCCGGAAGGGCCCGCGGCGCGCGCTACTGCGGCCGGTTTGCGATTGCCTGCTCATGCTCAGAGAGGGTCCTCGAGAAGGCCGCGTAGTCGCCGCTGAGGAAGAAGTAGAGGTAGTCGGTGTCGTTGGGGTTGGCAGCGGCCTCGATCGACGGCAGGCCCGGGGAGCAGATCGGAGTCGGCGTGAGGCCGTCCCGCGTATAGGTGTTGTAGGGGTCGTCCACCTTGAGGTCGTCGGCCGTGACCTCACGGTCGAGCGAGTAGACGAGCGTCGCGTCGCTCTGGAGCATCATGCCGTCCCTCAGGCGGTTGTAGAAGACGGAGGCAACGTCGCCTCGGTGCTCGTCCCCGCCCGCCTCGCGCTCGATGATCGAGGCGAGGGTCACGAGGTCGTTCTCGTCGACCTGGATTCCGTAGCGCTCAGAGATGGACGCCGCCGCCGAGACGAGGTCGAGCGAGGCGACCTCGGTCTCGAACTGGTCGAGCATGACGCGGATGACGGTGTCGGCGGTGACGCTCTCCTCGCTGGAGAAGTCGTAGGTCTTGGGGAAGAGATAGCCCTCGAGCGAGTCGTAGCTCGGGTCGACGTCCGCGAGGAAGGAGTAGTCGGCCACGTAGTTGGAGGCCTTCGCCTGCGCCAGGAAGTCATCGGCGGAGATTCCGAGCTTCTCCTCGGCGAGCGCCGCGATCTGCTTCACGGTGTACCCCTCGGGAACGGTGATCTGCGCCGTGGAGATGTTGGGGCCGGCCGTGAGCAGCTCGATGATCTGCGTGTTGTCGGAGCCGGCAACGATCAGGTAGGAGCCGCTCTTGATGGCGGACTCAGCCTCGGTCCGACGGACCTCGGCGAGAAACTCGCTCTGGTCGGCGATGAGGCCGTTCTCGTAGAGCACCTGAGCGACGGCGGCGGCACCGGAGCCCTCGGGGATCGTGATCGTGACCTCGGTTCCGGGCTCGGCGAGCTCTGCCTCCTGCTGCTGGGGATCCTCGTTGCTCGAGAAGAGACCGGGCACGAAGAAGATGCCCGCGACGCAGGCCACCGCCACCGCGATGACGACGGCGACAACCGCGAGAGGAACGTGCCTGCCCTGAGAGGCTCCGCGCGTGCCCTTTGACATGTGTGAGCCGGCGCGCCTGGTGGCAGCCGCGGCTCGCTTTGAGACTTGCCCGTCCTTGAGCACCGTGTGCGGTGCCGTTGCGCTCGGGGAAGCCGGAATGGGAGCCATGGCCCCCGTTCCCAGATCGGCGCCCCGTCCGTCGCCCTGTGCGCCAAAGTGAGCGGCGCGCTTCGGGTCCCTGCTGTCGGGTGTGGCCATAGTAGCCTTTCAGATCTGCCTGGCGTCGAGCCAGGACTGCAAAAACAGGCTCGCGGCGACCATGTCGACCTTGCCGCGCATGGAGCGTTCGCTGAGCCCCTGCTCCCTCAGGATACGCTTGGCCTCGGCCGAAGACAGCCTCTCGTCCGCAAACTCCAAGGGAAGTCCGCAGGATGTGGCGATTTTTTGTGCTTGGGCGCGAATTCGCTCCGCCTGGGGGCCGTCCTCCCCTGCCATCGTGCGCGGGAGGCCGCACACGAGAAGGTCGGGCTCCCAGTCCTCGAGGACGCGCCGGAAGGTGACGGCGTGGGCGAGGACCTCGGCCGCGGGAAGCACGCAGACGGGCGACGATACGCGAGCGTCGGGATCGCTCACCGCGACCCCGACGCGCACCTCACCTATGTCGAGCGCGAGGACCCTCACTAGATCCCGAGCGCCGAGCGCGCCGCGTCGAGCGCGGCGTCGATGCCGGAGACGTCGGAGCCGCCGGCCTGGGCCATGTTGGGCCTTCCGCCGCCGCGACCGCCCACGAGGCCGGCGATGTCCTTGATGATGGAGCCGGCGGCAAAGCCAGCGGAGACGGCGGCGTCCGTGCCACCGGCGAGAAGGGCGACCTTGCCGTCGGGCGTGGCGGAGGCGATCACGCAGGCCACGGGCTCGCCGTTGGAAGCGTCGCGGATGCCGTCCCAGGCGGAGCGCATCTCCTTGCCGGAGAGGCCGTCGATGCGGGCGACCACGACCTTGTAGCCGTCGAGCTGGACCGCGGACTTGATGGCGTCGGCCACCTTGCCGGCACCGGCGCCGGTCGTCGCGGCCTCGAGGGCCTTGCGCGTCTCGCGCAGCTCCGCCTGGAGGGCGGCCACGCGCGCGGAGACGTCGTCCGGGCGGCACTTGAGCTCGTGGGCCACCTCGTCGAGGGCGAGCAGGCGCTCGTCCACGTACTCGATGGCGCCCATCGAGGTCACGGCCTCGATGCGGCGGGCGTTGGAGCCCACGGAACCCTCGGAGACGATCTTGAAGATGCCGAGGTCGGCGGTGTTCTTGGCGTGCGTGCCGCCGCAGAGCTCGCGCGAGAAGGGAGCGTCGGACTCGCCGGTGGAGACCACGCGCACGACGTCACCGTACTTCTCGCCGAAGAGGGCGACGGCGCCGGATGCCTTGGCCTCGTCGATTCCCATGACGCGGGTCACGATGGGCTCGGCGGCAAAGATCTCCGCGTTGACCATGCCCTCGATGCGGGCGAGCTCATCGGCCGTCACAGCCTCGAAGTGGGTGAAGTCAAAGCGCAGGCGGTCAGGCGCCACGAGGGAGCCGGCCTGGGAGACGTGGTCGCCCAGGACCCTCTTGAGCGCGGCGTCGAGCAGGTGCGTGGCGGTGTGGTTGCGGCGGATGAGCTCGCGGCGACCGGCGTCGATCGCGGCGCAGACCTCGTCGCCCACGGCGACGGTGCCCTCCTCGACCGTTGCCGCGTGCACGTAGAGCGTGTCCTTGACCTTGGTGCCGGTCACGCGCAGACGCGCGCCGGCAGCCGTCGTCAGGACGCCGGTGTCGCCCACCTGACCGCCCATCTCGGCGTAGAACGGGGTGACGTCGAGAACGACCTCGACCTCGTCGCCCGTCTCGGCGCGCTCGGCCTCGGCGCCGTCCGCCACGATGGCGAGCACGTGCGCGGAGGCCTCGTCCTGGTCGTAGCCAACAAACTCCGTGTCCGCCAGGCGGTCGGAGAGCGCGGTCCAGACGTCGTTGAAGGTGCCCCAGGCGTCACGGTTGGCGGAGGCGCGGGCACGCTCGCGCTGCTCGGTCATGCAGGCGTCGAAGGCGTCCATGTCGACGTCGTGACCGGCGCCCTCGCAGATCTCGCGCGTGAGGTCGATGGGGAACCCGTAGGTGTCGTGCAGCTTGAAGGCCACCTCGCCGGAGAGCGTGGCGCCCTCGGCAAGGCCGTCGAGCTCGGCGGCGAGCAGCTCCTCGCCGGCGTCGAGCGTGGCGCCGAAGCGCTCCTCCTCGGCGCGGACGATGCCGTCGATGAGCGAGCGGTTCTCCGTGATGGCCGGGTAGTTCTGGCCCATGAGCTCGCAGATCTTCTTCACGTAGGAGCCGAGGAACTCGCCCTCGATGCCCATGAGGCGGCCGTGGTAGACGGCGCGGCGCAGCAGGCGGCGCAGGACGTAGCCGCGGCCCTCGTTGCCCGGCAGGATGCCGTCGCCGATCATGAACGTGACGGCGCGGGCGTGGTCGGCCACGATGCGCAGGCTGCGGTCGCGGGCGGCGTCGGTGCCGTAGGTGTGGCCGGAGAGGCCCTCGCCCACGCCGATGAGGCCCTGGAGCAGGTCACCGTCGTAGTTGGTGCCCTTGTGCTGCATGATGGCCGCAATGCGCTCGAGGCCCATGCCGGTGTCGATGTTGCGGTGCGGCAGCTCCGGCATCGAGCCGTCCTCCTGGCGGTCGTACTGCGTGAAGACGAGGTTCCAGAACTCGAGGAAGCGGTCGCAGTCGTCGCAGCCGGGGCCACAGTGCTCGCCGCCGCAGCCGAACTCCTCGCCCTGGTCGAAGTAGATCTCCGAGCACGGGCCGCAGGGGCCGGTGGGGCCGGCGGCCCAGAAGTTGTCGTCGGCACCGAGGCGGGAGATGTGGTCGTAGGGGACGCCCTGCTCGTGCCAGAGCTCGATGGCCTCGTCGTCGTCCTCAAAGACGGTCATATAGAGGCGCTCGGGCGGAAGGCCCAGGTGGTCGGGGTTCGTGATGAAATCGTAGGCCCAGGCGATGGCGTCGGCCTTGGAGTAGCCGCCAAAGGAGAAGTTGCCGAGCATCTCAAAGAAGGAGAGGTGCGTGGCGTCGCCGATGTTGTCGATGTCATTGGTGCGCAGGCACTTCTGGCAGGAGCAGGCGCCGATCTCGGGCATGGTCTTCTTGCCCTGGTAGTACTCCTTGAACTGGTTCATGCCCGCGTTGGTGAGCAGAAGCGACGGGTCGTCCGGCACGAGCGACGAGGACGGGTACAGCTTGCAGCCCTTAGCCTCGAAGAAGCGCAGGAAGTCCTCACGAATCTCGGCGGTGGTCATGGTCTTGTAGTCGGCGGTGCTCATGTGTCTCCCTCAGTCGGGTGGTCTTCTCGCGTAATCAACCGTCCTAGTATAGCGCGAGCTGCGACGGTACGCTTCGCTGCGCGGGCGCGTTGCCGCTCGGCGACCACAAATTCCCCCCGGTGCGTTCTCCCACGAGCCGCCGAACCAAGAATCCCGCGCCACGCATGCTGCCTCACGCCAGCAAACCAAGAATCCCGCCCCACGCATGCTGCCTCACGCCAGCAAACCAAGAATCCCGCGCCACGCATTCAAAAAATGGAACTACCGAATGCGCAGAACGGGATTCGTGTCCGTTTGGACAAAAAACCCGAGCCACGCATGATGAGAAGAACGCACCGGGCGGCTTTTATGGTAGACGCAGATAAGAGCGAACCGGGCGGGTTTTATGGTCGACGCCGATAAGAACGCGCCGGTCGGGTTTTATGGTCGAGGCCAGTAAGAACGCGCCGGTCGGTTCTTATGGTCGGGACCGGAGGAAGGCACAAGAGGGCTACGCTTCCCGCACGCCCTGCGCGTCCCGCGCGTCCTTCTCGGCGTCCGCCGCATCCGCCGCATCCGCCGCCTCCGGCACGCCCTCCGCATCTGCCGCCTCCGCCGCCTTCGGCACGTCCGCCGCCTCCGCCGCCTCCGCCGCGTCCGCGGATCTCTCGGCGTCGTCATGGAGGCGCGAGAGGCCGGCGAGAAGGCGCGAGCGCGCGATGAACGTGTCGTCGTCGAGCGCGTCGAAGGTCGGACGCGGGCGGCCGCTCTCGTCGTTGAACGGCGTGCTCCCGAAGAGGGCGCCGTCCTCGGAGACGAGTTGGCGGTTGGTGTGCGTCTCGAAGTAGTAGACGAAGAGGCCTCGAATGGCCGCCGTGAGCGGCACGGCCAGGACCATGCCCACCGCCCCGCCGAGACAGCCTCCGATGATGATTCCCAGGAGGGAGAGCGCCGGGTGGATCTTCACCGCCGAGCGCATGACGATCGGAGAGAGCACGTTGTCCGTGACGTTTTGCGCGACGATGGTGACGACGAGGGTCCAAAACGCCAGGACGGGGCTCACGAACAGGGCGAGGAGCACCGCGGAGATCGAGGAGAGGAACGGGCCGATCACCGGTACGAAGTGGAGCACGAAGGTGGCTATCCCCACGAGGCCGGCGTACGGGTGGCCGAGAAGCGCGAGCCCGGCGGCGACCATGAGGCCGTTGGCCAGCGACGTGATGAGCGTGCCGCGCATGTAGCCGCCGGTCGAGCGAGAGAGGACCGCGAGCGTGAGGATCATCTCCTCGTCGTACTCGGGCCCGGCGACGATGGCGAGCTCGCGCATGATCTTGGGGTAGTCGAGCGCGAGCCAGTAGGCGAGCACGAGCCCGAGAAAGACGGTCACGAGGTGCCCGGCGGCGTCCGCGACGTTGGTCACGAGGCCGCTGGAGAGCCCGCGGGCGAGCTCGGAGGCGATCTGCGTCCCGGAGTCCGAGAGCACCTCGACCAGCGCGTTGACGACCGACTGCACGTTGGCGTTGCGGGAGCTCCCGAACGTGTCCCAGAACGTGCCGATCGCATCCTGGAGCTGGCTCACGTAGGTGGGGACGTTGCGCAGCAGGATCATGAGCTCGCGCAGGAACGGCCCCAGGAAGAGCGCGACCACCACGATGACCGCAACGACGATGACGAGCAGCGCGAGCAGGGCCGCGAGCCCACGTGGCACGCGGCGCTCCTCGAGCCAGTTGACGATGGGGCTGCACATGAAGCCGACGATCGTTCCCACGAGCAGGAGCTCGACCGCCTGGCCCACGAGCATGAACCCTCGCACCGCGAGGACGAGAAGCGCGATGGCGCCCACGATCGCCCAGACGACGACCGCGCGGAAGCGCCACTTCTCATAGGCGGTTGCACGGGACCTCTCTTGCATCTATCCCCCTCTTCGAGGCTCTTCTCGACGCCCGCGCGCCGCGCGCGGAAGCGTGGCTAGAAGCCCATGATTCCCTCGGGATCGATCTTCTCCTGGAGGCGCCGGAGGGTGCGTCGCAGCAGTCTCGAGACCTGGACCTGCGAGATGCCCAGGCGCTCGGCGATCTCCACCTGCGTGAGGCCGTCGACGAAGCGCATGCGGATGACGTCCTGCTCGCGCGGGGAGAAGTCGGCGATGGCCTGCTCGAGGACGATGCGGTCGTCCGAGGCGGCGAGGTCGGCATCCTCGGTGGCGTAGTGGTCGATGACCGACGGCGCCTCCTCGTCGTCAGACGAGCCGCCGCCCTCGAGCGGGACGGAGCTGTAGGCGCTCGAAGACTCCATCGCGTCGAGAACCTCCTCGACGGACGCCCCCAGATGCTCGGCGATCTCCTCTACCGAGGGGCTGTGCTGCAGCTGGTTGGTGAGCTCGTCCGTCGCCTGGTTGACCTTGGCGGAAAGCTCCTGCAGGCGGCGCGGCACGCGCACCGACCAGCCCTTGTCGCGAAAGTGGCGCTTGATCTCGCCCATGATGGTGGGCGTGGCGTAGGTGGTGAACTCGAGCCCACGCTCGGGGTCAAAGCGGTCGATGGCCTTGATGAGGCCGATCGTGCCCACCTGGACCAGGTCCTCTACGGGCTCGCCGCGGTTCTTGAACTTGGACGCGAGAAAGCGCACGAGGTTGAGGTGGTTCATGACGAGCTGGTCGCGCGCAGCGGTGTCGCCCTTGTCCTTGTAGCGTCTGAACAGCTCGCGCGTGCGGTCCTTGTCCCATGCGACGCGCCCCTCGGGAGAGCGGCGGCCGGAGTGGGAGACGGCCTGTTCAGCGCGAGCCCTCGTCCTACTCTCCATCGGACTCGCCCGATGCGCGAACGAGGTGCAGCGTCGACCCGTCGTCCTCGAAGGCAAACTCGTCGCACACGGCGGAGAGAAGCACCCGGACCAGGTCGACCGACTCGTCGGACGGCTCGGTGTCGCCAAGCGAGAAGTCCATGGTCACGCGACCCCTTTCGAGGGAGAAGCGCACCTCCACGCTCTCCGGGGCCGTCGCGCAGGTGTAGACGAAGCCCTCCTCGGCGATCATGCGGACGTCCTCGACGTCCTCGACGCTCATGTCACAGCTCACGGCAAAGGTGGCGGCCGTCATGCGCACCGAGCGGGCGAAGGCCGCCTCGGCGGGGACGCACAGCGAAGCGTGCTTCTGGTCCATCAGTTCTCCCCCTCATCGGTATTGGCCGGGGCATCGACGGCACCCTCGTCGTCGGCGGGAGCGCCCTGCGAGGCGGGAGCGGCGGCCTCCGAGGGCGCCACCTCGGCATAGTCGACGTAGCGGACCTTCTCCTGGGGGCGCTCCTGCTGCGCCGCGCGCTCGGGCACGACGACGGCCTCGCCGCTCTTCTCGTCCAGCCGCGGTGCCTCCCCCTGCGCTCCGCCCTTCAGGCGCGAGACCACGCCGGCGACGCCCGCGGCGGCGCTCTCGGCAACGCCCTTGACCGCGCCGGTCACGCTCGAGGCGGCGCCGGACACGGAGGAAACGTCGTCCAGGATGGCATTGAGGCGATCGAGCGAGCCCGTGGCCTCCCCCACCGCGACCTCGGTCTTCTCGAGCAGCGGGGTCACGCGCTTCGCGGCCGGCTCGAGCTCGTCCATGATGCCGTCGAGCTTGGCGACCACGGGCTGCGCCTGCTCGACGACCTCGCGGGCGGACGCGCTGACCTGCTCCACCTCGCGTCGGGCGGTCCGCATGGTGAGGGCGATCTCCACGACGGCCCAGACGCCGGCAACGACCAGGACGACAAGGGCGATCTGAATAAAGAGTTCCATGGTTTAGCGCCCTCCTTCGGGAGCCTTGTCTTGAGAGTCGAACCCTAGTCTCCCATTCTACCCAACCTCGCCACCGTCTTGCGCGAGGGCGGTCGAGCGGCGAACCCTAGGCCTCCCCCGCGCGGTCCCGGCCGATTGCCTCCTCGCGCCAGGCCTCCCAGCCGCGGCCGTTCGGGTGGTAGAAGCAGCCCCGCTCGAGTCCCTCGGGCAGGTAGCGCTGCTCCACCCATCCCGTTGGGTAGTTGTGCGGGTAGAGGTAGGGTCCGTACTCGTCCGAGCCGGGGCGATGGCGGTCGCGCAGGTGGTTGGGAACCTCGCGACGCGGGCCGCGGCGGACCTCCTCGAGCGCGGCGTCTATGCCCGCCTCCGCGGCGTTTGACTTGGGGGCGAGCGCCAGGTAGGTGGCCGCCTGCGCCAGGTTGATGCGGCACTCCGGCATGCCGATGACCTCGGTCGCGCGGAAGGCGGCATGGGCAACGAGCAGCGCCTGCGGGTCCGCGTTGCCGATGTCCTCCGAGGCGCAGATCATAATACGCCGGGCGATGAACTTGGGGTCCTCGCCGGCGTCGAGCATGCGGGCGAGCCAGTAGAGCGCGGCGTCGGGGTCGCTGCCGCGCATGGACTTGATGAAGGCCGAGATGATGTCGTAGTGCATGTCGCCGGACTTGTCGTAGGGCAGGCCGCGGCGGGGGTTGGCCTCGAGGACGTGCTCGCGCGTGATGAGGAGCGGGGCGGGGCCGTCCTTCTCGCCCGCGGCGGCGCCCTCCTCCGGAGCGTCCACCATCTGTGAGGCGAGCTCGAGCGAGGTGAGGGCCGCCCGACCGTCCCCGCCGGCCAGCATCACGACCTCGTCCTCCGCCTCGGGCGAGAGCTCAAAGCGCCCTGCCAGGCCCTCTGGGGCGGCGAGCGCGCGACGGACGAGCTCGCGGACCGAGTCGTCGTCGAGGGCGGTGAGCTCCACGACGCGGCTGCGGCTGATCAGGGCGGAGTTGACCTCGAAGTAGGGGTTCTCCGTCGTGGCGCCGACAAGAACCACGATCCGGTCCTCCACCGCGTGCAGCAGCGCGTCCTGCTGGCTGCGGTTGAAGCGGTGGATCTCGTCCACGAAGAGGATGGTGCGCCGGCCGAGCGTGAGCAGGCGGGACTCTGCCGCCTCGATCTCTCGCCGGAGGTCCTTCACCGTGCCGGTGATGGCGCTGACCTCGACGAACTCGGCATGCGTGGTGTTGGCGACGATGCGCGCGAGCGTGGTCTTGCCCGTGCCGGCGGGGCCGTACAGGATGACCGAGGAGAGCGTGTCGTGCTCGATGGCGCGCCGCAGCCAGCTGCCGGGCCCGACGGCCTTCTCCTGACCGACGTAGCCGTCGAGCGTGGCGGGCCGCATGCGGGCCGCGAGCGGAGCGTTCTCGTTTTTTCGCGCGGTCTCGACGCGTGTGAACAAGGTATCCATGGGAACGATTGTACGCCAGTGTGGCGGGAAGCCGCCAGGCGGCGCCGCGCCGTCGGCAATCCTACAGATTGTCTGAGATGAAGGCGTCCACGGTCTTCCAGTAGAGCTCGGGGTCGGTGCTGGCGGAGAGGCCGTGACCGGCGCCCTCCACGACGAGCTTCTCCTTCACCTCGCTCGCGCAGGCCTCGTAGCACTCATCGAGCATCGAGAAGGGCACGAACTCGTCCGCGTCGCCATGGATGAAGAGCATGGGCACGCGCGCCTGACGCAGGCTCTCCACGGCCGAGGCCCCCTCGAAGGTGTAGCCCGCGCGCAGCAGGCACGCGGCGTCGGCCGCGTTCAGGATCGGGAAGCTCGGCAGGCCGAAGACGTTGTCCAGCTGGAGCGAGAACTCGTCCCACACGCTCGTGTAGCCGCAGTCCTCCACGATCAGGCGCACGTTCTCGGAGAGTCCGTCCAGCCCGGAGGCCATCATGACCTCGGCACCGCCCATCGAGGTGCCAAAGAGCAGGATCTTTGCGTCCGGGTCGCGATCGACGATGTCGTCCACCCAGCCCACGAGGTCGCTCGCGTCCTGCCATCCCATCTGGATGAGGCCGGTGTCGACGTTGCGCTCGTGGCCGCGCGCGGCGGGCATGAGCACGTCCATGCCGAGCTGGCTGAAGTGATAGGCGTACTTCGCCATGTCGGCGGGCTCGCCAACATAGCCATGGCAGACCACGGCCCAGGTGTGCCCGTCCGCATAGGCGCCGTCCTCCGAGCCGCCCAGCTCCCAGCCGAGCAGCACCGTGCCGTCGTCCGCCTGATGGGAGACGCTCCTCTTCCCGGCGTCAAACCAGGAGGCGGCCTCCCCCGCGTAGGCCTCGTCGAGCTTGGGGGCCTCCGCGTAGTCGAGCCCGTCGACGTCACCGGCGCGCATCGTGCTGGCCATCGAGACCTCGGAGTGCGGGTTGAGCGCAAAGTCCACGAGGAAGTTCCCCGCCGCGCCCAGGGCCACGGCGGCCAGGACGATGAGCACCGCCACCACGATGAGGACCCGTCTTGTTCTTCTCGCCAGCGCCATGGAACTCCCTTCAGCCTTTGACGAGGGGCCATTCTAGCACTGGCCCTGGGGCAAGGCTCACAATGGGGTTGAGGTTGCCGCGAGAACCGCCACGGGCCCCGGGCAACCGATCGAGACGGGCGATGCGAGCCCTCGCCCCAACGCCCCTAGGCCCGCACGCCGTCGGCGAAGTGGCCGCGACGCGGGAAGAGCTCCGCCGCGCGCGGGAAGAGCGCCGAGCACGTGGCCATGAAGTAGTCGTCGGTCATCGAGGAGATGAAGTCCACCACCGTGCGGTCGAGGTCGCTCTCCCAGTCGTAGCTGCGGCCGTAGAACGCCTGACGGCGCTCGAGCGGGAGCACGTGGTGGGCAAAGACGGCCGCATGCTCGTCCCCCGCGCGCAGCGCGGCGAGCTCGTGGTCGTAGAGCGCCGAGAAGAGCTCGGTGATCTCGCGGGAGAAGTCGCCGTTGACCTCGCCCGCGCCGTAGATCTTCTCGTAGTTCTCGCGCTTGGCGCGGCGCATCTCGGCAAAGCCCTCCTCGGAGAGCGCGATGTGGTCCTCGCCTGCGCTGTTCTCCACGACGTCCGCCACGAAGGCCGCGAGCGCCCAGGCGTTGTAGCCGCCGCCCAGGCCGTCGTCGAAGGTCCCCTCGTCGGCGAGACCGGCCGTGATCGCGTCCTGACGGTCCTTGCCCACATAGGCGATGATGTCCGAGACGCGCACCACGCACCCCTCGAGCGTCATCGGGCGCAGATGGGAGATCGTCTCGGCGCCGTGCTCCCAGCAGCAGGAGACGACGCGCTCGAAGGTGTCGAACTCCGCCAGGCCGCTCGTCTCAAAGCGCTGCAGCTCGAACTCCCCGTTGTGGCAGAGCGCCCCGTCGAGCACCTGCAGGCTCACGTTGCGTCCGGCGAGCTCGTCCATGACGCGCACGCTCTGGACGTTGTGGAAGAACCAGCGGCCCGTGCGCTCGTGATAGGCGTCGGAGAGGAAGCGCTCGCCGGCGTGCCCGAAGGGCGTGTGACCGAGGTCGTGACCAAGCGCGATGGCCTCGATGAGGTCCAGGTTGAGGCCGAGCGCGCGGCCGATGTCACGGGCGACCCGCGCCACGAGCTGCACGTGCAGACCGCGACGACAGAGGTCGTCGTCGGCGCGAAACGAGAAGACCTGCGTCTTGCCCGCCAGGCGGTTGTAGGCCGGCAGGTGCATGATCTTCTCCGCGTCGCGCACGAAGGCGGGGCGCAGCGCGGTGTCGCGGTCGCGCTCGCAGGGGTCGCGCCGGATCGCCGAGGCGTCATGGCACGCAAACGGAGAGAGGCGACCGGAGGCCAGGCGCTCGGCAACGAGCGCCGCGGCACGATCGGAGAGGCGCCCGTCGAGCCCGGGCGCAAGTCTGTTCTGGGGAAGCGCCATGCTAGTCTCTGACGACGAGGCAGCCCATGGTGACGCGGTTGGACCACGGGCCGTGGCTGCCCTCGTAGCCACCGCGCGCGTAGACGCCGCCAAACTGCCCGCGGAAGAGGTGCAGGCCGAGGATGTTCTCGACCTCCACAGTCTCGCCGGCGCGGCTCTCGTCCTCGCCGACCGCCGGGGCGCCCAGCACCGCGGACGAGCGATAGGCGCTCGGACGCTCCTGGATCACGCCGCCCTCCTCGGCGCAGGCGAGAAGGACGCGCCACCAGTCGTCGCGATCGTCGTAGGCGGCGCCGGAGACGGCCTCGTTGGCGCGGTAGGGCCCCATCGGGCGGGCGAGCCAGCGCTCGGGCTCGGCGAGATAGGGCGTGAGGTCGCACCCGCGCGTGAGCAGGTGCGTCTCGGGGACGTGGGCGCGGACGAAGGCGAGCTCCTCGTGGTCGAGCACGTCCTCCACGGCATCGGAGGAGAGCACGGCGAGAAGGGCGTTGGTGGAGACGGGCCACGTCCTGAAGCCGCCGATCACGCAGGCAAGGCCGCGACGGGCCGCCTCGACGAGGGCGTCGGCGCCCTCGCAGGGCTTCTCGAGCATCTCGGAGAGGAGCACGCGACGGTAGACGCAGCCGATGGGACCCTGGGAGTCGACGAGGCGACGGTGGCCGCCCGCCTCCTCGATGCGCAGGTCGCGGATGTCGACGAAGCGCGCGAAGACGCCCTCGTCGGCAAGGCGCTCGATGATGTCGGAGAACTCGCTCGCGGAGGCGGACTCGGGATAGTCCACGATGCCCACGGCGGGGCGCTCCGGGTGGCGCGTGCCGGTGTCGGCGTTCGCCCAGGACATGTAGGTCTCGCGGAGGGCGTCGATGACGCCACCGGTGACGTCGAAGGTCTCCACCTCGGGGTGGAGCTCGGCGAAGCGGCGATAGGTCTCGGTGAGCTGTGCCGCGCGCGTGACCTCCACGGAGGCGGTCATGCCGAGCGAGCTGTCCGTGGCGGCGCCCACCACGGAGAAGCCGCCCGTCTCCTCGTCAAAGAGCACGTCCACGCGGGCGAACGGAATGAGCTGCTCGTAGCCGGTGGGCACGAGAGAGAGGGCCTCCGCCTCCTCGGGGAGGCGGAAGTGGGCGCAGAAGTCGGCGTCTGTCAGGAAGCGCGCCGTGACGCGCTCGAGAATGCGGCCCATCGTCTCGGCCGCGTCGCGCAGGATTCCCATCTCTGCGCTGCAAAGGATCTTCGGGGTAACGGACCAGGTCGGCGTCCCCTCCCTATTGGCGACGGGGTGGGCGGACGCAAGGTAGGACGCGGCGATCTCTCGACCCTCCGCGTCTCCGCCAAGGTCGCGCATGATGCCGAGATACTCGTCCTCGAGCGCGCGACCGTGAAGGTTGCTCATGGGTTCCTCGATTCGTTTTGATGCCGCGAGGCGGCAGAGAACGAGTTGATTTTACGTTTTGTCCGTCACAGAGGCAAAGTTACCGCCGAGAACGTCGGGATTTGTGATTCTTCGATGAAGCGCGCTTCTTGCGCTGATCGCCCTTCTTCGGGCGTCCCTTGGATCCCGAGGGGCGCCGCGGAGGCTCCGGGGAGGGAGCGACGGGCTCCGGTTCGAGTTCGGGCTCGGGCTCCGCAGGAGCGGGCTCGGGTTCGGGTTCGGGCTCCGCAGGCGCAGGCTCGGTGGGCTCCGGCTCGGGCTCCGCAGGAGCAGCCTCGGCGTGCCCCTCGCCGTCGATGAGGTCATAGATGCTGAGCTGCGGCACCACGGGGTCAGCGTCGGCGGCCTTGGAGTCGGAGGGGGCGGCCTTGGCGGCGGACGCAGGCCCCTCTTCCCCAAGGCCCCTCTCTGCCTTGCCCTCGGCAGCGGAGCCCTCGGACTCCGGGTCCTTCTCCGCGGCGTCCTCCACGCGGTCCGCCGGGGACTCCTGGTCCTTCTCGGCACCGAGCCCCATGACCGACAGCAGGCGTCGGGCGAACATCTCCTGACCGCGCGTGCCGGGATGGTCGGACCCGTCGGCCAAAAGCTCCGCGAGCCTCCCCTCGTCGAGAAGGGCGGAGGCGTCGACGAGCGTCATGGAGTCGTGACGGGCCGCCGCGTCCGCGATGAGGCCGTCGACCTCGGCGAAGCAGCTCCTCGCGTGCGTGGGGTAGACGTCCTCCGTGTGAGGGGGCACGCCGAGCACCCACGTCGGCGTATCCGGCCAGGCGAGGGCAACCTCCGAGAGGTACGCGCGGACGTCGCGGCCGATCGCCGACGCGGCGCAGCGCTCGTATCGGTAGTTCTCGCCAAATTCCACCACGATGGCGGCGGGGTCGAGGGCCTCCAGGCCCCACAGGGTTCCGGGCTGGAACACCTGCCCGCCGATGCCCTGGTTGAGGAGCTCCATGCCCGTCTCCCTCGCGAGGAGCGCGGGCCAGGCGTCCGCGGGCTGGTCTGACGCAAACCCCTGCGATATGGAGTCGCCGAGCACGAGGAGCACGTCGCGCTCGGGAACGGCCTCGAGGTACCCGCCGTCGCACGAGACGTCGCGGACCGCGCAGCTCACGAGGCAGGGAAGCCAGACGCGGACGCGCCTGCGCCGCCCCATGCCCGGGAGGGTCGCCGGGGCGTCGGGGGCGTCGTCGGACTCGGCGAGGTCGATCTCGATCGCGTCGCGCTCGTCCGGGCGCATGGCGACCGGCGGGAGGTCGTCCACCTCAACGGAGACCACGCCCGGGTCGGGCGCGGAGCCCGCATGACGGGCGACGTCGTCGAGCACGGCGGCCGTGCCGCGCGGGACCTTGCCCAGCGTCACCTCCACGCGCACGTGGGACGCGTCGGTCTCAAACTCGAGTCGCACGCCGGCGGTGCAGGCGGCCATCTGCTTGTAGAGGCCGGGGTGCCAGGCGCGAACGCTGCCGAGCGCGCGCATCTGGGCGGCGGTGAAGCGAAGGGGACGCACCCAGCCCTCGCCCTCGGGAGCGGTTCCGAGGGAGCCGTGGAGAAGGTCGGCGGCACGCGCCGTTGTGAGCGCAACCATGGCTCACCTCACTTTCGACGAAACGATCCTCGCCCCATTGTCACACATGCGGCGGGACCGTCGCACGCCTCGGGGGCAATCGCCCGTTGACCGGGGACGGGCTCACTCCCCCTCGAGCACGGGCTCGTAGAACTCCTCGCCGTCCTCGAGCCTGAGCATGAGGACCTGGCCGTACCCACAGCCCCCGGCGGCGCCGCAGTCGATGTCCCAGCGGTCCTGCTCCTCCCCCACGCGCACCATGCGCGCGAGGCCGTCCTCGTTGACGGGCGAGCGGTCGAGGGAGAACGCCATGCGCTCGAGGTAGGGCGTGGGGGTGTGCCCCGCGACCACGATGGGGCCGGAGCCGCCCGCGGAGAGGCCCTTCTCGGCGCCCCAGAACTCCTCGCGAATCCACGTGAGGTCCTCGGGCTCCTGTGCGGAGAGGTACGCCTCGGCGGCAGACTCGTCCCAGACGTCGGGCGCCGGCACGCCAAGGCACACGCCGGCATGGGCCATGAGGAACAGCCTGTCCCCCACGAGGGCGAACGCGGAGCGCGGAAGCTCCGCCACCCAGTTGAGGAGGTCGTTGGCCTCGTCCACGTCGATCTCCTCGAGACCGGCTGACGTGACGGCACCGCCGTTGATGCCCCAGTTCATGGCGGCGAGGGCATCGTCTCTGTTCTCGATGCACGAGAGCATGAGCTCCTCGTGGTTTCCCATCAGGGCAACGGCGCCCGGGAGCGAGCGGACCAGGCGGAGCACGCCGACGGGGTCCGGCCCGCGGTCGATCATGTCGCCCAGGCAGATGATACGGTCCTCGTCGGAGGGCGAGACGCGCATGAGCACGCGCTCGAGCGTCGCACGGTGACCGTGAACGTCGGAGAAGACGTACGTGGACATGGGCTCGACCTCCTCACTCGCTCCTGGCGCCCATTCATTCAGAACAGACTAGCACCTCGGGCCGCTCGTGTCCCGTAAGGCCTTGTCGAGCGGCCGCCCTCGCTAGCGACGCCTGTGCCGGCGACGCCCCCTGGCGCTCCGAAGGCGCCACGCGGGCGACGTGCCGACGTCGACCACGTGCGCGGGCAGCCGCCCCTCCCCCGCCGCACGCACCTCGGTCACGATTCTTGTCATCGTAGCGTCGAAGCGCCCGCGCTTGAGCTGGCACTCCCAGACCACGAGCACCGTCCATCCCTCCTCCATCAGGAGGCGGACGTTTCGCTCGTCGCGCGCGCGGTTGCGCGCGAACTTCTCCTCCCAGAACTCGGGATGGGTCTTGGGACGCGACGGCGCGCAGTGGGGGCACCGGTGCCAGAAGCAGCCGTTGATCTGTATCGCCACCCGCCTGCCGGGAAAGCACACGTCGGGCTTGCCGGGCGCCTTCTTCCAGTGGATGCGGTACCCGGTGAGGCCCGCCTCCCTGAGCGCAGACCTCACCCTGAGCTCCGGCCCCGTGTTCTTGGACCGATTTGCCTGCATCACGTGGCGCGTCGCCTCGGAAGATGCCTCGGGAACGCGGGAGCGGGCTACCACGCGACCTTCTCCCCCGACGGGGTCGGCTTGCCCTCGAAGTTGAGGTCCGCCGTGAGCTCGCGGGCGGCGGCGAGGTCAAACTCGGGCGCGAGGAGCTCGGCGACGGTCGGGAGCACGCGGGCGCGGGCGGCGTCGTAGAGGTCCCAGAAGCTCGCGGTGCTCTTCTCGTGCGTGAAGGGGTTCTCCCACACGAGGCGGTCCCGGTTGTCGAAGTCCGAGGTGTCGCACGCGCGGGCGCGATGCGACATGGAGCGCACCAGGGAGAAGGGCTTTCTCGTCACCAGCCGCTCGACGGTGCCGAGGGCGGCGCGCTTCCTGCCCGACGGGGAGTCGAAGACGCTCTGGACCAGGCGGAACTCGCGCACCGCCGTGGAGAAGGTGCGCGGGTCGATGGCGCGCTCGAAGATCCAGAGGGAGGCGTAGAAGTAGAGCTTGTCGATGGCGGCGAGGGTCGCGCGCGAGGCCGCGAGCGCGCGCTCGTGCGGCCGCCAGCGCTCGACCGTGCGACCGGTGAGCGCGTAGAGGACCATCTCGTCGAGGTCGCGCTCGATCTCTGCATGGACCCGCGACGCCGCCGAGTCGTCGAGCCCCGGCACGCCTGCGGAGACGAGGCCGTTCTGCCACCAGTAGACAAAGGGGTGCACCGCGGAGTCGAGCAGCCAGTGGCAGGCAAAGCCCGCAACGTATGCCCGGGCGACGGAGCGCTCGCGACCCTCCAGGCGAAGCGCCGCCTCTCGCATGGCGAGAAGCACCGTGGCGCCCGAGGCGTCGTGCAGGGCGCCCCCGAGCGGCGCCCACTTGTGCATGAGGGGGTCGACGACGATGTAGAACAGCGGGTCGGGGCCCTGGTTGCCCAGAAGGAACGCGTCGCGCTCGTCGAGGGAGCGCATGCCCAGGAGGCTCGTCACGTCCTCGAGGACGCCGCGGCCAAAGAGATCGTGCGTGAGGATAGCAGGCATGGCAGCCCTTTCGTCGTCGCCTGAGTCGATTATGCCCCATTCGGCGGGTCGCCGTACCTCTCGCCCGCGGCGCTTCTCGCCCGCGTTACCCACTTCTTACGCGCTGGAAGGCGCACGGACGCGTAACATTAGGGCGTTGTCCCTCCGCTGGGAAAGGAAGCACATGGCGCACCAGAAGATGACCAAGGCCGAGAAGAGCTGGATCGTCTACGACGTGGGCAACTCCGCGCTCGTCCTTCTCGCCACGAGCGTGATTCCCATCTACTTCTCGTCGCTTTCCCCCGACGGCGAGGTCGTGGTGGCCTGGAGCTACGCCGAGACGGTGGCGTCGCTGATCATCGCGCTGCTCATGCCCGTGCTGGGTTCGATCGCCGACATGCAGGGCATGAAGAAGAAGTTCATCGTGGGCTGCGTGGGCACGGGCGTGATCGCCACGGTGGCGCTGGGCTTTGTGACCACGGCGCTAGCGTTCCTGATCATCTACGTGATCTCCTCGGTGGCGCTGAACTCCTCGATGGTCTTCTACGACGCGCTGCTCGTGGACACCACGACCGACGAGCGCATGGACGAGATCTCGTCGGCGGGCTACGCGTGGGGCTACATCGGCAGCTGTGTGCCGTTCATCGCCTGCCTGGGCGTGGTCCTGGGCTACGAGACGCTGGGGATCACGATGCAGACCGCCATGCAGATCGCGTTCTTGATCACCGGCCTGTGGTGGGCGGCCTTCACGGTGCCGCTGCTCAAGAACGTGCGGCAGCTCCACTACAAGCCGCGTGCGCCGCACGCCGTGGCCAACGCGGTGCGCGGGCTTGCCGGCACGCTGCGCGAGATCTGGGCCAACCGCGCGATCCGCTACTACATGATCGCCTACTTCTTCTACATCGACGGCGTGCACACCATCATCAAGCTCTCCACGAGCTACGGCACCGAGCTGGGGATCGACTCCACGCAGCTCGTGCTCGCGCTTCTCGTCACGCAGTTCGTGGCCTTCCCGAGCGCCATCATCTACGGGCGCCTCTCGTCCAAGTACGGCACGCGCCGCATGCTCCTGATCGCGATCGCGGCGTACTTTGGCATCACGCTCTTTGCCGCGTTCTTCCTGCGCTCGGCCGCCGAGTTCTGGTTCCTGGCCATTCTGGTGGGCATGTTCCAGGGCGGCATCCAGGCGCTTTCGCGCAGCGAGTTTGGCAAGCTCTGCCCCAAGGAGCGCGCCAACGAGTACTTTGGCTTCTTCGACATCTTTGGCAAGTACGCCGCCATTCTCGGCACGTTCTTGGTGGGTACGTTCACCGCGCTCACCGGCAACTCCAGCCTCGGCGTGCTCTCGATCGCGGTGCTCTTTGTCGTGGGGTTTGCCACGATGCTGCGGGTTCCCGAGCGCGCGGAGGCGTAGGGGCTCTTGTCGCCAAGCTCTTGTCGCCAAGCTCTTGTCGCCAAGCTCTTGTCGCCAAGCTCTTGTCGCCAAGCTCTTGTCGTCAAGCTCTTGTCGCACCTCTACCAAGAATCCCGACCCACGCATGCCGAGAAGGACGCGTGGGTCGGGATTCTTGTCCAAACGGACAGAAAAGCCGTGCGGCGCATGCGATGGTTTCACCTTTTGCATGCGCCGCGCGGGATTCTTGGTCGGGCACCATGCGCCGCGCGGGATTCTTGGTCGGGCACCATGCGCCGCGCGGGATTCTTGGTCGGATGCCATTCGGCGCGCGGGGTTCCTGGTCGGGCGCCATGCGGCGCGCGGGGTTCCTGGTCGGATGCCATGCGGCGCGCGGGATTCCTGGTCGGGCGCCATGCGCCGCGCGGGATTCTTGGTCGGATGCCATGCGCCGCGCGGGATTCGTGGTTCGGCCGCGCCTCCCTTGGCCCTCATTATGCGGCCGACCTGACGATCGGTGGCATCAGCTGTCCGATGAGCACCCTGCGCGCGGCGCGTACCTCGGGATCGTTGAGGATCCTGCGCGCCTTCCGAGGAAACGCGGCACTCTCATACGGCTCTATTATGGAGAACAGCTGCGCCAGCACTGCCCTCATCGACTCCTCCTTGCGCGCGTCCTTTTTCGTGAGCGGCAGGTAATGGATGTGGCAGAGCTCGTAGTCACGCGCTCGACCGCTGTCTTCGACGAGCGCGGCCTCGTCCGCGTGGTCTCCGCCCTGATGCTCGCAGGCAGTCTCGTATCCCGGCCAGTAGAAGTCGGGCCGCATGGTGCCGTGACCCACGACCGACGCCACCTCGTCCGGCCAGTCAAGGGGAACGTTCTGTAGAGGTCGCACGAGATGGCTCCCTCCCAGGCGCGGCGGAAGGCAGAACGCCGCGTACCAGAGCGTCTCCATTGTCGAGTTGGAGCCGTCGTTGGCGTATGAGGCGACGAGTCGTGCGCGCTCGAGGCCTCTCACGCGCGACGCGTTCTCGAGAAACCCCTCCAGGTCGCGCACCGAGGAAATCGTTTCGATGTCATGCGCCACCTCCCCCGCGCGTGGCTCGAGGGGGTCGCGCGCGTACAGGCCGACGAGCTCCATCGCGAACCCCAGAAGGCGAATGATGCAGGCCTCCTTCGACAGCAGTCCGCGACGCTCCACGCCCCCCATGATGTCGGCGGCGCTCACGAGCGACATTCCCGCGCTCTCTACCAGCACGTGCGTCACGTCCCCTCCACGAGAAACGAGTGGGTCGCCCGAGACGGTGAGGACCTCGAGGTAGGCCGAATCGGGCAGGTGCGCGAGTCCCGACACGGCGTGGACGAACGCTGACTGGCTCCTCGAGGCGTCGTCGTCAAAGCGCAGGCAAACCGGCTGTTGGCGTGAGGGGACGAAGATCTCCGACGGCAGTGCCCTCACCAGCGTCTGCGCGTCCACGGCGTCGTCGCAGTCTCGAAGCACGCTCTTCTCGGCTGGAGCCAGGATGAGGCCCTCGCTCCTCCGGGCAAACCTCAGCATCCGCAGCGAGTCCTCACCCGCCAGGCAGAGTCTCTTCTCGCACATGTGCCCTCCCCTCAGATGAGAGGAGGATAGCGGGCGCACCTTCCCGCAAACTGACGCTAGTTGCCCCAAACTGACGCTAGTTGCACGTTAGGTTGCACCAATCTCCAAGAGATCGAGCAACGGTATTGCCTAGCTGCGCTATTGACAATGAAAACCTCGTCGGCATCCGTTTGGGAACCTTTTGTGAGTCTGCGCGGAATCTCGCATTCTCCATAATTCCAGGCGGTCGGTCTCGTCGGCCCGTCGGCTCTATCGGCCCTGTCGGCCCCGCCGGTCCTGTTGGCCCTATCGGCCCTGTCGGCCCCGCCGGTCCTGTTGGCCCGACCAGAAAAACCGACCCACGCATGCCGAGAAGAACGCGTGGGTCGGGATTCTTGTCCAAACGGACAGAAAAGCCGCGCGGCGCATGCGATGGTTTCACCTTTTGCATGCGCCGCGCGGGATTCTTGGTCGGGCACCATGCGCCGCGGGGGATTCTTGGTCGGATGCCATGCGGCGCGGGGGATTCTTGGTCGGATGCCATGCGGCGCGCGGGGTTCCTGGTCGGGCGCCATGCGCCGCGCGGGATTCTTGGCTAGACCAGCCGAGAAGAACGACGGGCCGACGCCCTACGCCAGGCGGCCGATGAGCGCCTCGAGGCGGTCGCACGCCTCGTCGACCTCCTCGCGCGTGATCACGAGCGGCGGAAGGAAGCGCAGGATGGAGTCGCCGACGTGGTTCATGACCAGGCCGTCGGCGAGGCCCTCCTCCACGACCTGCGTGGCGATGGGCACGTCGAGCTGGGCCCCGCGCATGAGGCCGTGGCCGCGGACCTCGCTCACGTGCGACATGGCGGTGAGGCGGTGGCGCAGGTGACGCCCGACGGAGAGCACGTGCTCGCCCATCTCCCCCTCGGCAAGCGCGTTCACGCAGGCCAGGCCCACGGCACAGGCGAGCGCGTTGCCGCCGAAGGTGGAGCCGTGGTCTCCGGGCTGCAGCAGGTCGGCCACCTCGGCGCGAGCGGCGACGGCGCCCATGGGGAAGCCGCCGGCGATGCCCTTGGCCATGGCCACCACATCCGGCTCGATGCCGGAGCGCTGGAAGCAGAACGGCGAGCCGCAGCGGTAGAAGCCCGTCTGGACCTCGTCGATGATCAGCAGGAGGCCCTTCTCGGTGCAGAGATCGCGCACGTCGCGCAGGTAGTCGTAGTTGGCGTTCCAGACGCCGCCCTCGCCCTGGACGCACTCGAGCATGATGGCGCAGATGCCGCCGCGCTCCACGCGCTCGCGCAGGGTGTAGATGTCGTTCAGCGGCACCGAGACAAAGCCCTCGGGCAGCGGGCGGAAGCTCTTGTGGAACTTGTCCTGGCCGGTGGCGGCGAGCGTCGCCAACGTGCGGCCGTGGAAGCTCTTGCGCGCGGTGACGATCGTGCTGGCACCATCGAGGTTGGTCTCGCCCCAGCGGCGCGCCAGCTTGATGGCACCCTCGTTGGCCTCGGCACCGGAGTTGGCAAAGAAGGTCTTCCAGCGCGTGCCGGTGGAACCCATCTCGTGGCCGCCCTCGTCGGTCGTGGTGGAGAGCAGGGCCGAGAGCGCGGAGGCAAGCTCGCCGCGGTTCTCGGCATAGAAGTAGTTGCCCGTCTGCCAGATCCTGCCGGCCTGCTCGCGCAGGGCCTCGACCACGGCGGGGTGTGCGTGCCCCAGGCTCGCGCAGCCGATGCCACCGAGAAGGTCGATGTACTCGCGGCCGGAGGCATCGACGAGCGTGGCGCCATGCCCGCTCACAAACTCGACGGGCATACGTCCATAGGTGTGCATCACAAAGGTGTCGTCGAGGCGCCTCTCCTCGGCATTGACGGCGATGAGCTGGTCGTTCTTCTCGTCTTCGGACATGGGTCTCTCTCCCTTCGCCTGGGCGAGCCGCACGGGCATGCGCGGCTAGTCTCTGGTGAACATGGTACCGCAGCCTGCGTCGGTGAAGATCTCCAGAAGCAGCGAATGCGGGAAGGTTCCGTTGAGGATGACCACCTCGGAGACGCCCCCGTCGAGGGCCTCCGCGATCGAGCGGATCTTGGGCAGCATGCCGCCGTCCAGCTCGCCGGACTCGAGCAGCATGTGGGTCTCCGAGCGGGTGAGGGTCTGGATGAGGGAATTCTCGTCGTTGACGTCTCCGTAGAGGCCGTCCACGTCGGTGAGGTAGATGAGCTTGTCGGCGCCCATGGCCTCGGCGATCTTGCTGGCGGCCGCGTCGGCGTTGATGTTGAAGAAGCCGTCGGGCGCGCAGCCCACCGTGGCAACCACCGGGATGTAGCCGTCCTCGAGGATGGTCTCGATGAGGCTCGGGTCCACCTCGCGGATGCGGCCCACGCGCCCGAGCTCGGGGTCGATCTGCTCGGCCTTGAGGGTCTTGCCGTCCGCGCCGGAGATGCCCACGGCGTTGTGACCGTACTCGTTGAGCGCCCAGACCAGGTCCTGGTTGACCTTGCCCACGAGCACCTCGCGCACGGCCTCCATCGTGGCGTCGTCGGTCACGCGCAGGCCGCCCTTGAACTGCACCGGCAGGTCCAGCGCCTTGACGTGCGCGCTGATGGCCTTGCCGCCGCCGTGCACGAGCACGATGCGGATGCCCAGCAGCTTGAGCATCTCGATGTCCGCCACCACCTGGCGGCAGAGCTCGGGGTTCTCCATGGCTGAGCCGCCGTACTTGATGACGAAGGTCTTGCCGGTCATGCGGTGGATCCACGGCAGGGCCTCGTTCAGGACGTCGACCTTCGAGGCCGCGGCGTCGCGCTGCTGCTTGTCACGCTGCTTCATGGTTGCTCCTTAGATACGCTGGCGAGAAGGGCGATCTGGTCGTCCGGGCTGCGGAGGGCGCGGGGAATGTCCGGCGCTCAGACAGTCCTCGCCCTCCGAGGGTTTGCCGACAAGGTCCGCCGCGAGTTCTTGGCGCGTCCTCTGCGCCAAGCTGTTTGAGCGTCGGACCTTGTCGGCAAACCCCCTCCGGGCTGCGGAACTCGCGGCGGACATTCCCCGCGCCCTCCGCAGCCCTACCGGCTACGTGCGGTAGTCGCCGTTGATCGTGACGTAGTCGTGGGTGAGGTCGCAGGTCCAGACGCGGGTTGACGCCTCGCCCATGCCGAGATTAACGGTGATGGGGATCTCCGGCGCCTCAAAGCGGCGCAGCATGTCCTCCTCGTCCATGGGAACGGTGAGCCCCGCGCGGCAGACCGGAACGCCCAGAAAGTCGATGTCCACGGCATACTGGTCGAAGGGCACGCCGCACTTGCCGGCGGCGGCCGCCACGCGACCCCAGTTGGCGTCATGGCCAAAGATCGCGGTCTTCACGAGCGGCGAGTTGGCGATCGCGCGGGCCACGGTGTCCGCGTCTTCGTCCGTGGCGGCACCCGTGACGGTGACGGTGACGAGCTTCGTGGAGCCCTCCCCGTCCGCGGCGATCTTGCGGGCCAGCTCCACGCATGCGGCGCGCACCGCCGCCGCCACGACCGGGTACGCGGGGTGCGAGAGGTCGATCTTCTCGCCGCCCGCCACGCCGGTGGCGAGCAGGATGCAGGTGTCGTTGGTGGAGGTGTCCGAGTCCACGGTCACCTTGTTGAAGCTCTGTCCCACGGCGGCGCGCAGGGCCTCGCGTGCGGCCTCAGCCGTGAGCGGGGCGTCCGTGGCGAGCACGGCGAGCATCGTGGCCATGTTGGGCTGGATCATGCCCGACCCCTTGACGAAGCCGCCCACGTGCACGGTCACGGTGCCGCCACCCACCTGCGGGACCTCGCCCGCGATGGAGACCTCCTTGGGCACGGTGTCCGTGGTCATGACGGCGCAGGCGGCGTCATGCGCGCCGGCGGCACTCGGCGCGAGCGCGGCAACGGCGGCAGGCACGCCCGCCTCGTAGGGCTCCCACGGCAGCGGCACGCCGATCACGCCCGTGGAGCACACGAGCACGTCCTCGGCGGCACAGCCCAGCTCGGCGGCCACGCGCTCGCAGGCGCGCTCGGCGCAGGCCAGGCCCGGCTCGCCGGTGGCCGCGTTGGCGTTGCCGGAGTTGAGCACCACGGCGCGGGCACGGCCGTCCGCCACGTGGGCGCGGCTCACCGTGACGGGCGCCGCGCAGAAGCGGTTGGTCGTGAACGTGGCCGCGGCGACGCAGGGCTCCTCGGCCGTCACGAGCGCGAGGTCAAGACGCTCGGGGTTTCTGCGAAAACCGGCGGAGACGCCAGCGGCACTGATGCCAGAGGCGGCGCAGACGCCGCCCTCGCAGGGGACAAAGCCGCAGGCCTCGGGCGTATCCGGCGCCACGGGGACCGCGAGCGGTGAAAAGTCAGACATGGGTTCTTCTCCCTTGGAAGCCCGGGAGCGACGCTCCCGGGGGCTAGATGAGGGGCGCCGGGGCGAGAAGCCCCGTGGTCTCGGGAAGCCCCAGCACGACGTTGGCGCACTGGACGGCCTGAGCGGCCGCACCCTTCCCGAGGTTGTCGATCGCGCAGGACGCGATGATCGTGCATCGTCGTCGGTCGTCGAGCGCCACGCCCACCTGGGCGCGCGCGGTTGCGGCAACGGAGGCGGTGGCGGGCATCCTTCCCGCGGGAAGCATCGCGACCAGCGGCTCGTTCGCGTAGGCGCGCTCGTAGGCGGCCTGCACGTCCTCGGCGCTCACGCCGGGCGCCGCCTCCAGGTAGACCGTGGAGAGAAGACCGCGCGTGAGCGGGGCCAGGTGCGGCGTGAAGACCACGGACATCTCGCGGCCCGCCACCTCGGAGAGCGTCTGCTCGATCTCCGGCGTGTGACGGTGCTTGGCCACGCCGTAGGCCTCGACGGACTCGTTGGCGTGGCAGAAGTGCGTGCGCTCGTTGCAGCCGCGGCCCGCGCCGGAGACGCCGGAGATGGCGTCGGCGATGACAAGGTCGCCGGTCGCGACGCCGGATGCCAGCGCCGGAGCGGCGGCGAGGGCCGTGGCCGTGGGATAGCAGCCCGGCACGGCCACGAGCACGGCCTCCCCGGCGGCGCGACGCTCGGCGAGCGCGGACACGCCGGCGCGGAAGAGCTCCGGCAGGCCGTAGACGGTCTGGCCGAGGAGCTCGGGCGAGGTGTGCGGGGTGGCGTACCAGGCCTCGTAGACGGCCGGGTCGTGCAAGCGGTAGTCGGCGGAGAGGTCGATCACGCTCACGCCGCGCGGGAGCAGCTCCGGCGTGAGCGCCAGGCTCGCGGTGTGCGGCACGGCAAGAAACGCCACGTCAGCGGCAGCGGCGATGGCGTCCGGCTCGGGCAGCGAGAGCACCACGTCGCAGCAGCCGGCAAACGACGGGTACACGGCGTCCAGGCGCGTCCCGGCCTGCTTGCGGTCGGTCGCCATGGCAAGCTCGAGCACGGGGTGTCCCAGGACGAGGCGGCACACCTCGATCCCCGCATAGCCCGTCGCACCAACCACGCATGCCCGCACGCGCTCCATGAAAACCTCCCTGACGTCTTTGTCACACAGACAATGGCGCGTGGCGGCGCACCCGTCAAGGAGCCGTCACCTGCTTGTCACATGGAGCCGCAAACCGAGGCCCTTCTCGCCCTTCTCGCCCGCGCCGCCTTTGCGGCCGCAAATCTTGGGCGAGCTTCTGGGTTTTCCCAGTTGGCGCAGAATCTCGGCCGACTTTTGTGGGGTGTCAGAGAGCGTGCGCCGCAGACGGGACGCACCGAGAAGAGCGCGCGTCCGCAGGCCTAGCGCAGGACCACGCCCGCACGGACGCGCTCGACGGCCTCGTCGCCCAGGAAGTGTCGCACGATCTCCAGGCCAAAGAGCATGGCCGTGCCCGCGCCCTGGCTCGTGATGAGGCTGCCGTCGACCACCACGGGCTCGTCGGCGAGAAGCTCGGCGCCGTGCTCGGAAAGAACGTGCTGGAAGCCGGGGTTGGACGTGGCGCGCCTGCCCTCGAGCAGGCCGAGCTCCGCCAGGATGGACGGCGCCGCGCAGATGGCGGCGAGGGGTCGTCCCGCCGCGGCAAACTCGCGCAGGGCGGCGCACAACGGCTCGCAGGCGCGCAGGTTGGGGGTGCCGGGAATGCCACCCGGCAGCACGAGCATGTCGTACTCGTCAAACGAGAAGCCTGCGTCCCCGATGGAGCGATCGCACACGATGGTCACCTCGTGCGAGGACGTCACCTGCCGCTCGGGCGTGATGGCCACGGTGTCGCACGGCACGCCGGCGCGAAAGAGCAGGTCCACCACCGTGAGGCCCTCGATCTCCTCGAGGCCCGGAGCAACGAAGACGGCAACGCGCGCGTCGCTTGCCTGCTTGAACATGAGACACTCCCCCCTTGCGGCGGCCCCTCCCCGAGGCTCCGCCCAACGATCAGATCCTGCGGCTAGTCCTCCGAGACGCCGGCGTTCACGGCGTCGGCAATCTCCTTGGGGTCCTCGGAGCCGCGGACGAGGTTCTTGAACTCGTCCCTCATGAGGAGCACGGCGGTCTTGGAGAGCAGCTTGATGTGGGTGTTGCCCGCCTCGTCGTCGGGGACGAGCAGGGCGATGGCAACGTCGACGGGCCTGCCGTCAAAGCTCGGCCACTCAACCGGGTGGTCGTTCTTCACCACGAGGACCGCGGGCGCGGTGATGGCCGATGACTTGGCGTGGGGAACCGCAAAGCCATCCGTCATGCCCGTCTCGCCCATGGCCTCGCGCGCCATGAAGGCGTCGTAGGCGGCGTCTGCGTCCGAGACGCACCCCAGCTCGAGGGCCTTGTCGCAGACGAAGCGGATGAGCTCCTCGCGCGACTCGATGCTCTGGTTGACAAAGACGCCGGACTCGGTGACAAACTGGCTCATGGATCTCCCTCTCAAGTGAGTGCCCCTTGGGCGAATACGGCCCTATCTTATCCCACGAGAAACCCGGTGAGCGCGTAAAGCGTTCGTCAGAGGCGCCCGGTCACGGAACCCATTCAATTGGCCGACGCCCGCACGCGTGGGGTCCGATGCCCGCGCTCGACCGGCCGAGCGCCCTAGTGCGCGGGCGGCTCCATCCCCAGGTGGTCGAAGGCGGCGAGCGTCGCCTGACGGCCCTGCGGCGTGCGCACGATGAGACCGCGCTGCAGCAGGTACGGCTCGTAGACGTCCTCGAGCGTGGCGGGGTCCTCTGAGACGGCGCTCGCCACGGTGGTGAGGCCCACCGGGCGGCCGCGGAAGGTGCCGCAGAGCGCCGTGAGGATGCGCACGTCCATCGTGTCCAGTCCCAGGGCGTCGATCTCAAAGAACTCGAGCGCCTCGGCGGCCACCTCGCCGGTGATCGTGCCCTCGCGCTTGACCTGAGCGTAGTCGCGCACACGCTTGAGCAGGCGGTTGGCCAGACGCGGCGTTCCTCGCGAGCGCGAGGCGATCTCCGCGGCGCCCTGGGCGTCGATCCCAACGCCCAGGATGTTCGCCGAGCGGCTCACGATGATC
Source organism: uncultured Olsenella sp. (assembly GCA_949287905.1). GTDB lineage: Bacteria > Actinomycetota > Coriobacteriia > Coriobacteriales > Atopobiaceae > Thermophilibacter. The sequence goes on along the minus strand of CASEHX010000001.1, from coordinate 80,603 downwards.
GAGAGCTCGGCGGGCGTGTAGTAGTCAAGGCGGTACGAGATGCCAAAGCGGTCGCGCAGGGGGCCGGTGAGAAGGCCGGTGCGCGTGGTGGCACCGACGAGGGTGAAGTGCGGCACGTCGATCCTGATGGAGCGCGCCGCCGGGCCCTTGCCGATGACGATGTCCAGGAAGAAGTCCTCCATCGCGGGATAGAGGATCTCCTCGATCTGATGGTTGAGCCGGTGGATCTCGTCCACGAAGAGGACGTCGCCCTCCTCGAGGTTGGTGAGGATCGCCGCGAGGTCGCCGGCGCGCTCGATGGCGGGGCCGGAGGTGGTGTGCATCTTCGCGCCCATCTCGTTGGCGACGATGCCCGCGAGCGTGGTCTTGCCCAGGCCCGGAGGACCCGAGAAGATCACGTGGTCGAGCGTCTCGCCGCGGTCGCGCGCCGCCTGGATGAGCACGCGGAGGTTCTCGCGCACACGCTCCTGGCCTATGTACTCGTCGAGGGAGCGCGGGCGCAGCGTGCGATCCTGGTCGAGGTCGTCCACCGTAAGCTCACCGGTGACGTCTCGCCCGGCGGGGCGCTTGGGGGCGGCGCCGGCGAAGAGGTCCTTCTCGCTTGCCTCCCACATCATCTACCACTCCCCAGGCGACGCAGCGCGTAGGCGAGCACCTGCTCCACGGTGACGGCACCGGCCTCGGCGTGACCGTCCAGTGCGAGCTCCGCCTCCTGCGAGGTGAAGCCCATCGAGAGCAGCGCCTCGGCCGCCTCGGCCTCGGCCCCCGCGGAGGGCGGGGCTGCGAGCGGCAGCGCGGCATCGGGCTCCGTGAGACCGACGAGGCCGCGCAGCTCGGCGTTCTTGGAGAAGACGTCCGAGAGCTCCACGAGAAGGCGGCTCGCCTTCTTGCGCCCCACGCCCGGCACCTGTGCCATGCGCCCGGCGTCCTGCGCCAGCACCACCTGCGCGAGCGCGGCCGGGGAGAACGTGGACAGCACGGAGAGCGCGAGCTTGGGGCCCACGCCGGAGATGGCGCGCAGCTGGTCGAAGAGGGCGCGCTCCTCGCGCGTGGCAAAGCCGTAGAGCTCCATCGCGTCCTCGCGCACGATCATGCGAACGAGCACGCTCACGCCCGCCTCGCCCGCGTGGGGCAGCGAGGCGGCGGTCGTCGAGGAGACGCCGAGCTCAAAGGCGACCCCGCTCACGTCGATGACCACGCGTGAGGGCGTGACCTCGAGGAGCGTACCGGTCAGCTGAACTATCACGCGGGAATCCTCCTTGCCTTTCCAAGGGCCGTCGTCCTGGCCACGTTTGCGTGGCACACCGCCGCGGCAAGCGCGTCGGCGGCGTGATCCGGCCGGGGCTCGTGATCCAGACCGAGGATGCTTCTCACCATGTAGGCAACCTGGTGCTTGTCCGCGGCGCCAGTTCCCACGACGGCTTGCTTGATCTGCATGGGCGTGTACTCGCCCACCGTGAGGCCCGCCGTCGAGCACGCCACGATGGCCGCGCCGCGGGCCTGGGCCGTGGCGATGGCGGACTTGGTGTTCTCGCCGAAGTAGATGCTCTCTATGGCGAGCTCGGTGGGACCGTACTTCTCGATGACCTCGCCGAGGGTGCGGCAGATCCTTCCCAGGCGCACGTCGATGGGCTCGCCCGCCTTCGTGGCGATGCAGCCGTAGGCGCGGGCGCGGCATGCGGTGCCCCGCGTCTCCACCACGCCCCAGCCCGTGTGGGCCAGTCCCGGGTCGATGCCAAGGATGATCATGTCCCTCCCTCTTACGAACGTCCGTTCTATCCTAGCACATGTGGGGGACGAGGTGACCAGAACCCGTCAAACGGTCCATCTGGGAACAACGGCTCGCGGGACGCGTCAGTTCTCGGAGAAGGGCCCCGACCACGGGCCGTGATGAGGACCCTGCCCGTCGGGGCGCCCGCCGCCCGGCCCATGCCCCTGCTCGCCGCCCGCCCCAAAGGCGGAGAAGGCGCCGCCGAGGGAGAAGTCGCGGAGGTGTCCCATGATGTCCCTGATCTCCCCGCTGGTCGGCGGCGCGACGGCCGGCTCCGGCTCGCGCGGAGCCTCGCTGGGGGCCGTGCCTCCCGGCATGACGCTCCCCAGGAACGCCTCCATCCGCTCCGACCGCTCGCGCACGCGGTCGCGCCAGGCAAAGCCGAGGGGCGCCCGGGCCTCCCCGAGCGTCCTCGACGAGAGCGTCGGGGCAAGGGGGCGAGAAGGACGCGAGGCCTCGAGGTCCCTCATCCGTCCGATGACGGCCATGGCCTCCTCCCCGTGCCCCCGCTCGGCGACGATGTCAGAGACCGGGCGCTCCCACTCGACGTAGCTCGCGAGGACGAGGTCCGCAAACTCGAGCGCGGCCTCGTCGGAGTCAAAGGCGTCCCGGAGCCCCGCGACGTCCGGCACGCGATAGGCCCCGAGCAGACGGGGCGGGATGACGGGAGAGATCATCGACCTCACGCGGGAGAGCTCTACGAGGTCGGAGCGATAGAGGTCGGCAAAGGGCTCGATCTGCGCCGCGGAGAGTCGCCCGTCGCTTCGCTCGAGCGCCCAGCCGGTCTTGTCGCCACCCCCGAGGGCAACGCAACCCTCCCGGCGGGCGAGCGCCGCGAGGGAGAGCTCGGCGAGGTCGCGGGCGGACGCAGCGTCGGGGGCGGTGCGAACGTCCAGCCGCTCGACGTTCTCCTCGGGAAGCCGGAGCGCCCTCACGAGCGCCGAGCGCGCCTCGTCCGCCTCTCGCTCCCCCGTCTCGGTCAGAACGACGCGGACGTTGACGGGCCCGAGGGCGTCAACGGCGAGAACCGCGAGAAGGGCGTCGGAGAGCCCGTCTCCCACGACGGCGCAGGCCGTCGAGCCATGCGCGCCGCGAACGAGGTCGGAGAGGCCCACCCTCAGCGCCTCCCAGGTCATGAGCGGCGCGTCGTACACCTCCGGGTCGAGCGGCTCCGGAAGCGGCCCCTCCGCCGAGGGGTCCACGTCATAGACGAGGAGGTCCTCCTCGAACGAGGGCGCCTGGGCGGCAAGCTCACCCCAGGGCGCGAGAACGAAGCTCGAGCCGCAGAAGACCTGCGCGTCATAGCATCCGAGCGACCCCACGCCCACGATCCAGGCACCCGTGGCCTCGGCATCCGCCATGAAGCGCCCCTCCTGAAGCGACGAGCCCAGGGCGCTCGAGGCGTCGTCCGCGGCAAAGCCGTATCCGGACAGGAAGACGATCACGTCGACGTCGTACTCGTAGTCGTCGTAGGCGTCGAGGTCCTCGTAGGTGAAGGCGATGCCCAGCCGGGCTCCGTGGAACGGGAGCTCGGGAAGGGCGTCCGTGCCCGGGTCGCCGGCATCGCGCGCGCCCATCGAGGAGAGCCGGGCGGAGAGCCGCACGGGCTTGATGTCCTTGCCCTCGACGAGCAGCGCCTCGGGCAGCGGCGAACCGTCGGTGCTCAGGACCAGCGGGATCAGGCACGGGCACGCCAGGTCCTCGAGCTCCGGCGCGAGGGTCTCCATCAGGTCGAGGAGAAAGCCCTCGCGGTCCGCGCTCTGGACCGGCGTGACGCCGCAGAGCGCCGCCATGGGAAAGACGAGCAGCTCCACGCCCATCTCGGCGGCACGCCGCGCGAACTCGCCCATGCGCTCCACAGTCTTCTCAAGGTCTCCCGCGCGCGTCGTCATCTGCGCGATGCCGATCTTCATCTGCTCTCCCCTCGTCTTCGCTGCTCCAATTGTGCCACACGACGCGCCGGCCCCGCGGACCTTCTCGCCAACGCCCCACACGACAAGGGCCCCGTCCCCGGGGCCCTCTCACGGCACTCGATGTCTCCGCGAACTCGGGGAGCGGCCCCTAGAGGAGCTCGCGCTTCCAGAGACCGTGCAGGTTGCAGTAGGCGTAGACCGTGCAGCCGTGCGTGTGGGTGACGCCAAACGTCGCCCTCGGCTCCTCCTCCCAGCGGAGGAACTTGAAGCACAGGCGACCGTCGCACTCGAGCGCGATCCACTCGATGAGGTGCTCCGCCACCATGTCGTGACGGACCTCGCCCACGCGCACCGCGAGATGGTCGCCCTCGCGCTCGCAGACGGGGACGTGGCGCTCCTCCCCGGCACCCTCCGTCATGGGAAGGAGCAGCACCATGGGCTCCCCGCAGCAGCTCGGCGGGTTCTCGCCGTCACTCACGACGGCAACGACGTTTCCGCAGTGCTCGCAGTGATAGAACTTGGTCTCTGCCATGATCGTCCTCTCTCTTGGGCGAGGCGCCCTCTGCGCCGACGCGTTGCCCCGTACGTACCCCGCCGCCGGCGCCCTCCCCCGCCGCGCGCGGGGCGCCAAGAAACCCTCGCCAAGTTGACACGTCCCTTCTCGGTTCCTGAAGCGGGGTCCGGGGTCCGGGCGCTCACCTTCGGGGCGCCCCTCCGGACAGCACGCTTTTCCGGGCGCAGAACGAGGCATGAGGGCTAGGCGCACGAAGTGCGGTTGTCTGCCTGCGCAGGCGTCCGTTTCAACAGCGCGCGTCTTGTCCTATGAGCCACAGAAAAAGGCCCCGGTCAGACCGGGGCCCGAGTCGCCGCAGGATGCGAGCCGTGGAGCTAGACGTCTGCCTTCCAGAGGCCGTGCAGGTTGCAGTAGGCGTAGACCGTGCCGCCCTCGGAGCAGCAGGCGCCGAACTTGGCCTTGGGCTCGTCGCCGGGCGCCAGGTGCTTGAGGCAGAGCTTGCCGTCCGTCACGAGCGCGACCCACTCGATGTAGTGCTCCGGGATCATGGGATGGGCCACCTCGCCCACGGAGACCACGATGTGGTTGCCGTCCTTGGCAACGACGGGCACGTGCTTCTCGGTGGCGGCGTCGGTGGAGCCGGCAACGAGCAGCTCCATGGGCTCGCCGCAGCAGCTCGGCGTGACGCCGCCGTCCTTCACGACAGCCACGATGTTGCCGCAGTGGTTGCAGCGGTAGAACTTGACCTCGGCCATGGCGGGTCCTCTCTCTTAAGGGGTGCAGGCGTCCGTTGCGCCCGCTTCTCTCCTCGTACCCGTTTATTCAGGAATCTATGCCGAGAAGAATGCGTCCACCACAAATCGCGTCGACTGCGCGCTGGAAGACTCATGGCAGCGCGCATTCGGCGCGTTTCTCGTCCAGACGGACAAAATTCCCGCCGAGTGCGCGCCGGGGCAGTGGTTTGAGCGCGCATTCGGCGCGTTTCTCGTCCGTGCGGACAGCAATGCCGTCGAGTGCGCGCTGGGGCGGTGGTTTGAGCGCGCAGTCGACGCGCTTCTCGTCCAGACGGACAAAAATCCCGCCGAGTGTATGCGGGTGAGCGCGCAGTCGGCGCGTTTCTCGTCCAGACGGAAAAAATCCCGCCGAGTGCGCGCTGGGGCGGTGGTTTGAGCGCGCAGTCGACGCGCTTCTCGTCCAGACGGACAAAAATCCCGCCGAGTGTATGCGGGTGAGCGCGCACTCGACGGGATTCGTGGCAAGAACGTCCTACAGCAACGTCGCGGCAGCCTACGCCACGAGCACCTTGCCCTGGCGCCCCACGAGGTCGGTCATCTCGGCGAGAAGAACCATGTTGCGCGCGTCGATCCGGCAGGGCAGCTCCATGCGCATGACGTCTCCGGACGCCGCCTCCACGCGCAGCTCAACGTGGTCGAGACCGGGATAGCGGCCGAGCACGTCGCTCAGGCTCTCCATGTAGGGGCCCGTGAGCAGCGAGACCGGGATGTTCACCTCGAGTACCTTGGGGCGGTTGCTCTTCTCGTCCAGAACGAGCGGCTCCACGGACATGCAGATGACCTGGTTGCCGCGGTCGGAGCGCTCGAGCTTGCCCTCCACCTTCACAAAGACGTCGCCCGTGCTCTCGCCGGTCTCCATGTCAACCTCGCCCGCGAGCGTGCTCGCGCACTTCTTATAGAGCTTGGGGAAGACGACGAGCGTGACCTCGCCCTCCATGTCCTCGAGCGTGACGATTGCCATGGAGTCGCCGTTCTTGGTCGTGCGCTTCTGCACGGCGGAGACCATGCCGGCGAGGCGGATGACCTTGCCCTCGGGAACCTTGTAGCGCTCGTGAACGGCGCCCGTGGGGTCCACGTACTCCTCGGCGACCTCGATGTCGGAGACGGTGTAGTCGCGGTTCTTGGCGAGCGCGTACTCGTAGGGGCGCAGCGGGTGGTCGGAGACGTAGAGGCCCAGGACCTCGTGCTCGCGGGCGAGCTTGATCGAGCGGTCCCACTCCACGCCGTCGGGCTCGGGGACGCTGCTCTCAAAGCCCGAGCCGGCCACGTCGCCAAACATGTCGAACATCGAGACCTGGCCCGTGGCGCGCTCCTTCTGGCGGCGCGTGGCGGCGTCGATGATGTTCTCGGGGTTGTTCTTGTCCACGAAACGCATCAGCTGCATGCGGGTGTATCCGGTGGAGTCGAAGGCGCCGGCGCAGATGAGGGCCTCCACCACGCGGCGGTTTGCCTGGCCGGAGTCCATGCGGTCAACGAAGTCGTGGAGGTTGGCGAAGGGGCCGCCCTTCTCGCGCTCCTCCATGATCGCCTCGCCCACGCCCTCGCCCACGCCGCGGATGCCGGCAAAGCCAAAGCGCACGCCCTCGGGAACGGCCGTGAAGTCGCGGCCGGACTCGTTGATGTCCGGCGGCAGGATGGCCACGCCCTCGTGGCGGTACGAGGTGACGTAGTGGACGATCTTGTCGGTCTTGCCCATGTAGGACGTGAGGACCGAGGCCATGTACTCCTTGGGATAGTGGGCCTTGAGCCAGGCCGTCTGCATGACCAGGATGGCGTAGCCCGCGGAGTGCGACTTGTTGAACGCGTAGGACGCGAACTCGAGGACGTCGTCCCAGATCTTCTGGGCCGTCTCCTTGGTGTAGTCGTTCTGGACGGCGCCGTTCATCCAGTGGTCGTAGGTGGTCTCGTCCTTGCCGTCGTCCCAGTGGAAGACCGTGTCGGTGAGGAGCTTGATCTTCTTCTTGGCCACGGGCTTGCGGATGCGCGAGTCCGACTCGCCGGCCGAGAAGCCCGACATCTTCATCGAGATCTTCATGACCTGCTCCTGGTAGACCATGGTGCCGTAGGTCTCGCCCAGGATGTCGTCCAGGCGCGGGTCGTAGGAGACGGCCTCCTCGCGGCCGTTCATGCGGTTGATGTAGCTCGTGACCATGCCGGCGCCCAGAGGGCCGGGACGGTAGAGGGCGATAAGAGCGACCACCTGCTTGTACTCGGTGGGACGCATGTTCTTGATCGTGGACGTCATGCCGGCGGACTCGATCTGGAAGACGCCGGCCGTGCGGCCCTCGCGCATGAGCTTGTAGATCTCTGGGTCGTCGAAGGGGATCTCGTCGACGTTGATGTCTATGCCGTAGTTGGCCTTGATGTTGGCGAGCGCCTTGGAGATGACCGTGAGGGTGCGCAGGCCCAGGAAGTCCATCTTGAGCAGACCCATGTCCGCCACGGAGTGGCCCTCGTACTGGGTGATCTCGACGCCGCCCTTGGTGTCCACCTTGGTGGGCACGTGGTCGTTCACCGGCGTGGGGGTGATCAGGACGGCGCAGGCGTGGACGCCCTCGCCGCGGTGCAGGCCCTCGATCGAGAGCGCGGCGTCGATGATGCGACGCATGTCGGCGTCGTCGTTGTAGGCTGCCTCGAAGTCAGGCGAGTACTGGTCGGGGTGCTTCTCGGTCTTGTGGAGGGCGGCGCCCAGCGTGAGCTTGGGATCGTTGTTGAGCATCTTGGAGAGCTTCTGGCCCTGCCAGACCGGGAAGTCCAGCACGCGCGCGGCGTCGTTGATGGCCTGCTTGGCCTTGATCGTGGAGTAGGTGATGACGTGGCAGACGCGCTCGGGGCCGTAGAGCTGGCGGACGTGCTCCACGACCTCGAGGCGACGCTCATCGTCGAAGTCCATGTCGATATCGGGCATCTCGGAGCGCTGCGGGGAGAGGAAGCGCTCGAACATGAGGCCGTTGTCGAGCGGGTCGAAGGTGGTGATGTCCATCGCGTAGGCAACGATGGCGCCGGCGGCGGATCCTCGGCCCGGGCCCACGCCGATGCCGTTCCTCTTGGCCCAGCGCACGTACTCCTGGACGATCAGGAAGTAGTCCGCAAAGCCCTTCTCGCAGATGACCTTGTACTCGTACTCAAAGCGCTCCTTGACGTTCTCGCCGCCGATCTCGAGCTCGCGCCAGTCCTCGCCGTAGCGCTTGGCCAGACCCGCCTCGCACTCCTTGCGGAAGCGCTCCTCCGAGGTCTCGCCGGGGTCGAGGTCCGGGAACTTGGGGAGGTACATGTGCGACCAGTCCAGCTCGTAGTCGCACTTCTCGGCCACCTCGAGCGTGTTGTCTATGACCTCGGGCGCCCACGAGAAGAGCTCGCGCATCTCCTCCTCGCTCTTGATGTAGAACTCCGTGCCGGTCATGCGCTTGCGGTTCTCGTCGTCGAGCTTGGAGGCGGTGCCGATGCACGAGAGCACGTCCTGCGTGGGGGCGTCCTCGCGCGTGAGGTAGTGGTTGTCGTTGGTGGCGATGACCTTGATGCCCAGCTCGTAGCCGAGCTTCACGATCTGCTCGGAGAGCGTGCGGTCGGTGAAGCCGCCCCAGTTGGGGTCCGCGAGACCGTGGTCCTGGACCTCGAGGTAGAAGTCCTCGCCAAAGATCTCCTGGTACGTGAGGGCCCAGCGGCGCGCCTCGTCCGGGCGACCCTGGAAGTACATGCGCGGAATGATGCCCGAGACGCACGCCGAGGTGCAGATGATGCCCTCGTGGTAGCGGCGCAGCATGTCGAGCGTGGTGCGCGGGTAGTAGTAGAACATGTCGCCGGAGGCCGCCTCGCTCATCATCTTCATGAGGTTGACGTAGCCGGTCTCGTTCTTGGCGAGCAGGATCAGGTGGTAGCGGTACTGCTTGGTGCCCTTCTCGATGCAGTCGTCCGTGATGAAGTAGGCCTCGCAGCCAAAGATTGGCTTGATGAGCAGGCTCGGGCGGTTGGCGCGCACGGCGTCAAGGTCGTGGGTCTCCTCCCAGATGCGCACGTCGGAGGCCCACTGAGCGTGAACGCGGTCGTGCGGGGCGGCGTCCTCGGCGTCCGGCTCCGGCTCCTCGAGGTCCCAGCCCTTCTGGAAGCACTCCACGTCATGGCGCCACTGACCCATGTCCTTCTGGGCCGAGTTGTACTTGCGGCACTCCATGTCAAAGTCAGGGATGCCAAACATGTAGCCGTGGTCGGTGAGGGCCAGGGCCGGCATGCCCAGGTCGACGGCGCGCTTGACCATGTCCGAGACGCGCGTCGCGGCGTCGAGGATCGAGAAGTCCGAGTGGTTGTGCAGGTGGACGAATGCCATGCGGGATCCTTTGCAGGGCGGGAAGGCTTGCGTTTTTCTCGCCCTCTAGGATAGCGGTTCGGCCGGACGGCAATGTGGCGCGACGCATGGCCGCGAGCTGCGGCGGATTGCGTTTTCGCAGGTGACCGGTACAGAAAAATCCTCCGGCTGCACAAAACCCGACCTATGCACGAGCGCCCGGTTCTTCTCACCAGGTCCTTGCCCCCTCGCCGCCCGTCATCCCCTCGCCCCGCTCACTCCCGCGTCTTCTTCGCCACGACCCCTCACCTCGTCACAAACCATGACTTTTGCACGAGCAAGAAGAGGTCTTCGGCTGCCCACAATCCAAGCGCAAGTCTTTTACCTGCGTATATGCAATCTTCAATCTTGTCGAACCGAGGTTTGCTCGTGCAAAAGTCAGACTTCGCGCAGAGGGGCTTGGACCGCTCGTGCAAAAGTCGCGGACTCGTGGGGAGAAGCGCCCGGGGTGCCGAGAAGAACGGGCCCGCCGCCGCGATCACGCGGAGACGGGCCCGGAGCGGACGTTCTTGTCGCCAACGCTAGAGCAGGCGCAGGCCGACCTCCTTGAGCTGCTTCGTGGAGACCTCACTCGGGGCCTCGGACATGAGGTCGGAGCCGCTCGACGTCTTGGGGAACGCCATGACGTCGCGGATGGAGTCCTCGCCGGCGAGCAGCATGCACACGCGGTCGAGGCCGAGGGCAAAGCCGCCCATCGGGGGCGCGCCGTACTCGAGGGCGTCCATCAGGAAGCCGAACTGCTCGCGGGCGCGCTCCACCGAGAAGCCCATGAGCTCGAGCATGTCGAGCTGCATCTGGGAGTTGTGGATACGCATGCCGCCGCCGCCCGCCTCGCAGCCGTCCATGACGAAGTCGTACGTGGCGGAGCCGATCGCCAGCGGGTCAGCCTTGATCTTCTCGACGTCGAGCTCGGTGGGCAGGGTGAAGGGCTGGTGCTCGGCCTCGTAGCGCTTGGCCTCGTCGTCCCAGTGGAAGAGCGGGAAGTTGACCACCCAGAGGAAGTCGTGGCCCTCGCGCGGGACGTTCAGCGCGTTTGCCATGTGCAGGCGCATGCCGCCCAGGATCTCGTCCGCCGTCTTGCGGTCGGCCACGGCAAACATCACGAGGTCGCCCAGCTCGACGCCCATCTCTGCCTTGAGGGCCTCCATCTCCTCGTCGGAGAAGAACTTGACGATGGGGCTGTTCACGGAGCCGTCCTCACGGAACGCGATCCACGCGAGGCCCTTGGCGCCAAACTCGGCGGCGACGTTCGCCAGCTTGTCGATCTGCGCGCGCGGCCAGGCGCCGGCGCCCTTGGCGTTGATGGCCTTGACGTACTGTCCCTCGGTGGCCGCCGCGCTCGCAAAGAGCTTGAACTTGGAGGCCGAGAAGATCGAGGTCACGTCGTGGAGCTCCATGCCGATGCGGGTGTCGGGCTTGTCGGAGCCGTAGGTGTCCATCGCGTCCCAGTAGTCCAGGCGGCGCAGCGGCGTGGGCATCTCGACGCCCATCTTGGCGAAGGCGTCTGCCAGCACGTCCTCGAGCGCGCCCATGACGTCGTCCTGCTCGACGAAGCTCATCTCGATGTCCACCTGCGTGAACTCGGGCTGGCGATCGGCGCGCAGGTCCTCGTCGCGGAAGCACTTGGCAACCTGGTAGTAGCGCTCCACGCCGCCGACCATGAGAAGCTGCTTCAGGAGCTGCGGGGACTGCGGCAGCGCGTAGAAGTGGCCGGGCTGGGTGCGGGACGGCACGAGGAAGTCGCGCGCGCCCTCAGGCGTGGACTTGAAGAGCGCCGGGGTCTCCACCTCGAGGAACTCGCGGTCGTGCAGCGCCTGGCGCAGCGCGAAGGTGAAGTCGGAGCGCATCTTGAGGTTGGCCGTCATGCGCGGGCGGCGCAGGTCGAGGTAGCGGTAGCGCAGGCGGACGTCCTCGGAGGTGTCCACGTGGTCCTCGATCTGGAAGGGCGGCGTCTTGGAGGAGTTGAGGACCTCGATCTGGTCGATGAGGACCTCGACCTCGCCCGTGGCGATCTTGTTGTTCTCCATGCCCTCGGGGCGCTCGCGCACCACGCCGGTGACCTTGATCGGCCACTCGGAGCGGATGGTCTCGGCCGCATGGAACGCCTCGCCGCCGGAGTGCTCCGGGTCAAAGGAGACCTGCGTCACGCCCTCGCGGTCGCGCAGGTCAACGAAGATAAGGCCGCCGTGGTCGCGACGGTGCCAGACCCAGCCGGTCAGCGTGACCGTCTGGCCGATGTGCTCGCGGCGCAGCTCGCCGCAGCTGTGGGTGTGCATGGTGTGGGAGTCCATGTGCAAAGCCTTTCTCGTCCCTGTCGCCCCGTGCCGTACGGGCGACGCCGTTTGGATGGCTGCGTCGCGCGTAGACGGCGGGCGCGCAGCGGGGCAGATTTTACTACAGGCACGCTCGCTGACAGCGAGAAGCGCGCCGAATACAATAACCCGAAACGTAACGAGGGCATTTTCCTCCCCCGGGCCCCCTTCCCACTGATGCAGATGTGGCCTTTACCTGCTGTAACCCGGGATTGTGCGTTGGCTATGTCCAACAGGCATCGAATTGGCGGACCGTAGGATTGCCCTATGGACACTAGGGAGACATGCATCTTTGTGAGAAAGCAGGTCGGGGAGGCCATCCTCAGGCGCTGCGCCGAACGCGGCTACAACCAGTCGCAGCTCGCGGCCATCGCCTCCATCGACCGCTCCCATCTCAACCAGTTCATCCTCGGCAAGGAGAATGCCTCCCTCGACATGCTGGTCAGGATCGCGGACAGCCTCGACGTCCCCCTGGCATCCCTCTTCTACGACCTGGACAGGCTTCCCCCAAACAAGCTCGCGATCTGGTACGACAGGAGCAAGAGGTTCTCGCCCTCCCGGTGAGCCGCGGCGGCGCGCGACGTGACAAAGGGGTCGTAGCCAACTGTCACATCGCGACCCTGTGAAGAGACGCGAAAAGTGCGAGAATCACCCTCGCTCAGATTTCCAAGCGAAGGATGCCCATGCCCGCGTACGCAACCGCCGTCTTTGACCTCGACGGAACCCTGCTCAACACCATCGAGGACCTCTGGATCTCCACCAACGCCGCGCTCGCCGCGCATGACATGCCGCCGCACTCCCTCGACGACGTGCGGCGTTTCGTGGGCAACGGCATCCGCAAGCTCATCGAGCGAGCCGTGCCCGCCGGCACCAGCGCGGCCGAGCAGGACGCCGTCTACGAGGACTTCTGCGCCCACTATGCCGCCCACTGCGAGGACCACACCGGTCCCTATCCCGGCATCCCCGAGCTCCTTGCCAACCTGCGGGCCGCCGGCGTGCGCCTGGCCGTGGTCTCCAACAAGGGCGACTTTGCCGTCCAGGAGCTCGTTGCCCGGCAGTTCCCCGGCGCCTTCGACGCCGTCCTCGGCGAGAACGAGGCGGCCGGCATCCGCAAGAAGCCGGCGCCGGACATGGTCGAGGCGGCGCTCAAGCGCATGGGCGCCTCGTGCGAAGGCATGGCATACGTCGGCGACTCCGAGGTCGACGTGCAGACGGCGGCGAGCGTCGGCTGCCCGTGCATCAGCTGCACCTGGGGATTCCGCAGCGTGGACGATCTTCTCGCCGCCGGCGCCACCACCTTCGTGGACTCCCCCGCCGAGCTGGAGCGCGTTCTTCTCGGCACCTCCCGCGGCACCGCCCGCTGACCGCTCGGGCAACGCTCGCCTAACATTTCGCAAACGTGCGCATAACCGTCCGCTGGGCGGGTTATAGTCTTGCTAACGTCCGATTGGCCTCCGACGAAAGGGGATCGCCATGGGAAAGAAGGCAGCAGAGGCTCTCGACATCAACTACGAAGGTCTGGTCGAGTACCTGCACTGCAACCACTCCGTCTACATGAAGATCGGATCGAGTGTCTATTACCTCACGGATTGCAACTATGAGTCCTGGCGCGCGCAGGACACGAGCCGTCGCAACGAGAAGAACCACTTCGTTGACTGCTCCGAGCTCGTTCCCACCGTCGACGAGTTCCTGGCGCTGCCCTTCGTAAACGGCCAGACCATCAAGGACGTCTTCGATCACGCCACGTTCTACGCCTCCCTCTCTGGCGAGAAGGACGACTAGGCGGCGCGTTTGCGCTGAACTGTTTCGCTGAACGCATCGGGGCCGGTTCCGCCTGGGAACCGGCCCCGTTTTTCGTGGCCGGCGCGCGACTGGGCATTGACGCAATACTTGACGCAAACTACCCTGCGCCTAAAAACGCCCAACTGCGTGATGCGGCACCGTGGTTGCGCCAAAAAACGCCCGACTGCGTGAGGGTCCCCACGCAGTCGGGCTCATTTTGGCGCACGAGTCACGCAGTTGGGCCGAATCCGGCGCACCGGATACGCAGTTGGGCCAAATCCGGCGCACCGGACACGCAGTCGGGCCGAATCCGGCGCACCGGATACGCAGTTGGGCCGAATCCGGCGCACCGTATACGCAGTTGGGCCAAATCCGGCGCACCGTATACGCAGTCGGGCCGAATCCGGCGCACGAGAATAACGTAGCGAGAAGAGCGCTCTACTCGGCCAGCGCCGCGCGACCGTAGGCGTCGGCCGCGAGCATGGCGGAGGCGACCTTCTCGGGTGTGACCTCAAAAGGCATGTTTCCGAGGGTGTCGCTCGGAGCGCAGGCGAGCTTGGCCACCTCGAGCACGCGCTCGTAGCTTGCGTCCTCGACGCCGAGCTGCGCAAACGTCACCGGCAGGCCAACCTCCACGCAGAAGTCGAGCACCTCGTAGAGCTCGTCGGCGTTCTCCAGGACGAGCTGCGTGAGCGTGCCGAAGGCGACCTTCTCGCCGTGGTAGTAGGCGTGGGTCTCGGGCAGGGCGGTCATGCCGTTGTGGATGGCGTGCGCGCCGGCGAGGCCCGCGGACTCAAAGCCCAGGCCGGAGAGCAGCGTGTTGGCCTCGATGATCTTCTCCACGGACTCGGTGCAGGCGCCGGCCTCCAGCGCGAGCTTGGCCTTGAGGCCGTCGGAGATGAGGGTCTCGTAGCAGAGCTGGGCGAGCGTCATGGCAGCCTCGGTCACGTGGCCGCCGGCGCAGGTGGTGGCGTCGGAGCGCTTGCAGGCGCGGGCCTCGAAGTAGGTAGCCAGCGCGTCGCCCATGCCGGAGACCGTCAGGCGCACCGGGCTCTTGGAGATGACGTCGGTGTCCATGAGGACGAGGTTGGGGTTCTGTTTGAAGAACTGGTACTCCTTGAACTGGCCGTCGTCGGTGTAGATGACGGAGAGCGCCGAGCACGGGGCGTCGGTGGCGGCGATCGTGGGCACGATCACCACGGGCACGTCGACGGCGGCCGCGACGGCCTTGGCGGTGTCGAAGATCTTGCCGCCGCCCACGCCCACGACGAAGTCGGCGCCGGACGTGCGGAAGACCTCCACGAGGCGGTCGATCTCCGCCTGGGAGCACTCTCCGTTGAAGTTGTCGTAGGTGTGCGCCACGCCGGCGGCATCAAGGCTCGCGGTGATGACGTCGCCGGAGCGGCGCAGGCCGCCCTCGGAGATGACCACGAGCGCGTGGGCGCCGTAGGCCTTGGCGTACTCGCCGAGGCGGGTGAGCTCGCCGGGGCCCTGGACATACTTGCTGGGACTGATGAAGACGCGTGCCATGTTGCTTCCTCTCTTCCAAAGATGAGGCCCCGCCGCAAGACGCGACGGGGCCCTGCAACGCTATGGTACCCGCGGCTGCCGCGCCCAAACGGGCGACGGCCTCCACGACGGGCGAGAAGGACGAGAAGGTCGCGCCCCCCTACTTCTTGACGGTGAGCAGCGGGTCGCCGACCTTGACGAGCGGGCGGTCGCCGATGAGAGTGCCGGAGGCGCCCACGTGGCGGACCTTCTTGAAGTCGTCGGGGTTGGAGACGACGCAGGCGATGACCTCGTCGCAGCCGGCGGCCTTGATGGCCTCGATGTCGAAGGTCATGAGCACCTGTCCGGCATGGACCTCGTCGTTTGCCTCGACAAAGCGCTTGAAGCCCTTGCCCTTCATGTTGACGGTGCCGATGCCGATGTGGATGAGGACGTCGATCCCCTCGTTCGTGGCGATGCCGATGGAGTGGTTGGTCACCGTGGTGGCGGCGATGCGGCCGTTGACCGGTGCGTAGAGGACCCCCGTGCCCGTGGGCAGGATGCCGTAGCCGTTGCCGATGAGCCCGGCGGAGATGACCTCGTCGTTGACCTCCTCGAGCGGGATGATCACACCCGAGACGGGCGCGTAGACGGTATCCGGACGCGTGGCGAACGAGGCGTCGGGCGGGTTGAACGTGCCGTCCGCAGAGACGAACTTGCTCTTGAGCTTGTCAATCAGTCCCATGTTTCCTCCTGACCGCGGGGACGGGCAAAGCCCCCTTCCTTCCGTCAATGATACCCACCCGCCGCACAATAAGAATGTTTACATTCGGCCAGCGGCGCGTGACGGAGGACGGAGGTTTGCCGCCCCCGCGAACCGTCACGCTACGCGCGGGAGAGCATGCCGCGCGAGGTGAGGTAGGTCACAAGGAAGTAGCCTCCGTAGAGCGCCACGACAAAGGCCACCGTCCCCGCGAGCGCCGTCCCGATCTGAAAGCCCGTGAGCAGCGCCACGATGTCGTTCACCACGGAGAGCGCCACCGCCGCGTGCGCCACGGCCACCACCAGCGGGAAGAGGAAGTACACGCCGATCTGGGCGAGAAGCGCGTGGTCTACCATGCGCTTCTCGGCGCCGAGCTCAGAGAGCACGCGGTAGCGGCCCACGTTGTCCGCCGCCTCGGAGAGCTGCTGGAGGGCGAGCACCGTCGCGCAGCACACGAGCAGGACCACGCCGATGTAGATGGCCAGGTAGGTGACCACGACGGTAGTGCCGGAGGACTGGTCGAGCAGCCCCTGGGCGGTCGTGCAGGTCCATGCCGGCCAGGCGTCGAGCGTGGAGCCCTGGCCCATGACGTCGCCATACGCCTCGTTGATCGCGGCGACGGCGTCCGGCTCCACCTCGGTGCGCCCGCCGTCGTACATGAGGTTCACCGCGGTGACGCTGGGGCCGGCGCCTGCGGGCACCATGTCGTCCGGGACCACGAGGGCGCCGGAAACCGTGCCGCCAGCGGCCGTGTCCGAGAAGACCAGGTGAACGAGCGGCTCGGCGGCAAAGCGCAGCGTCTGGCCGCCCACCTCGACCTCCGGGTTCTGCTCAGTCACGGCGTCCCAGAGCTCGTCGAGGGATGAGAGGTCGTTCCAGAGCAGGCACTCCCCCGCCGCGAGCTCCACGGTCTTCTCGCCCGCCATCTGGGCCAGCGTGTTGTACTCAGAGACGGGTACCACGGTGAGGCGCTGCGCGGTATTGCCCTGCATCATGGTCTGAACGGTGGCGTTGCCGGTGAAGTCCGTGTTGGCAAAGAGCTCCTCCACGGTGGTGTCCACGAGCGGGTTGCCCTCGGCGTCGTAGGTGTACTGGTTGACCTGCACGGCGTCGCGGAAGAGCTCGTCGTAGTTGGGGATGTCGGCGCGCAGGCGGGCGATGGCGTCGTAATCGTCCGCCGCGGCCGGACCGCCCTGCTCGTAAGGCGCGGCATCCTGCACGGCCATGCCCATCGGGTAGCTTATGAGCGACATGTCATAGACCGTGCCCACGCGCAGGCTCTCGTTCATGCCCGTTGCCACCGAGAAGCCCGTGCACACGCCGCAGATGGCCAGGAAGAGCATCGCGCACACCATGCTGATGGAGAGCCACGCGGTGTTGATGCGGCTGTTGAGCTGGCGCAACACGAACATGTTGAGGCCGGAGAGGTAGGCGCGCGGGCTCGCCTGGAGCGCACGCAGCGCAAAGCCGGAGATCGAGAAGAAGAACAGCAGCGTGCCCACCGTAACCAGGCCCGTGGCCAGCGCGAAGTACGGGCCCTCCTCCATCATGCCGTGCTCGAGCAGCGTCTTGTACGCCACGCCGATCAGCGCGAGCGACACGAGGAAGAGCACCACCGAGAGCGGCAGGCTGCGCAGACGGACCTTCTCGCTCACCTTGTCCGCGTTGATGAGGTCGATGAGCTTGTAGCGGCTGACCGTGGTCACGTTGAAGACGAGCGTCACGAGGAAGATGCCCGCGAAGCACGCCACCGTGGAGAGTGCCGCCGCCGGCGAGAACGCGAAGACGAAGCCCCTGATCGTGGCCTCGAAGAGCCCCGCCGTGACGTACATCATGACCTGCGAGAGCGCAAGGCCCAGCAGCAGGCCCACCGCGAGCGCGACCACACCCACGACGAGCGTCTCTATGACCACGATCAGCGAGACGCGGCGGATGTCCATGCCGAGCGTGAGGTAGATGCCAAACTCGCGCTTGCGCCGCCGGATGAGGAAGCGGTTGGCGTAGACCACGAGAAACCCGAGGATGACGACAACGAAGACGGAGAGGCCGGAGAGGATGTCCGTGAGGGCCTGCACCATGCGGCGCTGGTCCTCGCCCATCTGGATGACGGCGGCCTGGTCGGTGATGGAGCCGAAGGCGTAGAACACGCAGACGCCAAAGGCCAGCGTGAGGAAGAAGACCGCGAAGTCCCGGAAGGACTTGCGGACGTTGCCGAGCGCGATCCTAGCGTACATCTGCGCCCTCCCCTCCCAGGAAGGACACGACGTCCATGATCTCGTTGAAGAAGGCCTTGCGCGTCTTGGTGCCGCGGACGAGCTCGTTCCAGACGCGGCCGTCCTTGAGGAAGAGGGCGCGGCGGGCGTAGCTCGCGGCAAAGGAGTCGTGCGTGACCATGATGATCGTGGCTCCAGCGTTGTTGAGATCCTCGAGGCTCTCCAGGAGCAGGCGCGAGTTGCGCGAGTCGAGGGCCCCGGTGGGCTCGTCGGCCAGGACCAGCGACGGGTCGGTCACGATGGCGCGGGCCGCTGCGACGCGCTGCTTCTGGCCGCCGGACATCTCGTGCGGGAACTTGTCAAGCACGTCGGCAACACCCAGGCGCTGCGCCACGGTGGTCACGCGGGCAGGTACCTCGCGGGCGGGCGTGCGGTTGATCGTGAGCGCGAGCGCGATGTTCTCGCGCGCGGTGAGGGTGTCGAGCAGGTTTGAGTCCTGGAAGACAAAGCCCAGACGCTCGCGGCGGAACTTCGAGAGCTGGCCCGGACGCAGGGCGGTGATGTCCTGGCCGTCCACGTAGATGTGGCCGGAGGTGGGTCGGTCGATCGTGGAGATGCAGTTCAGGAGCGTGGTCTTGCCCGAGCCGGACGGCCCCATGATGGCAACGTACTCGCCTGCCACGACGTCGAGCGAGACGCCGTCGAGGGCGCGGGTGACGTTGTCGCGGGTGCCGTAGAGCTTCTCGACGTCCCGGCAGGACAGGACGGGCTGCTCGGGTTGCTTGGAACGGATGTGGGCAGGTGCCATTGTGGTTCCTCTCGTTTGCCCTTCTGGTACACGACCATACTCGCCCGGCAAGAAGAGCGGTGCCATCGAATGCGCTTATCGGTGCCTTATGCTTTCGTAAGGTTTGTGCGAGTCCGCGGGCTGCGAGGCACCGGCACGTCCCACAAATTAACACGCACGGTTTGCACTGCGAGTTAATTTCATCTGCGGATATGTGAAATCAAAACAAACTGTGCGTGTTGTTCTGATGCGAGGCGTGACTTCGCGCGAGTCACGCGCGGTCGGCGCTGTCGGGGAAGGCGAGAAAGACCGTGGTGCCCACGCCCTCCTCGGACTCGAGCCACGCGCCGACGCTCATCTTGTCGCAGAGCTCGCGCACGAGGTAGAGACCCATGCCGGTGGAGCGCGCAAAGCGGCGGCCGTTCTCGCCGGTGAAGCCCTTGTCAAAGACGCGCCCCACGTCCGCTGCCGGGATGCCGACGCCATCGTCGGCTATCGCGAGCACCGTCTCCCAGGCGTCGAGGCCGGTCTCGCGGCGCTCGGACCAGATGCGGACGCGACCCGGCCCGTCCTTCTCGCCCCGGTACTTGGCGGCGTTCACGAGCACCTGGCCGATCACGAACGACAGCCACTTGAGGTCGGCGCGCACCGTGAGGTCGAGCTCGCCCAGCTCCGGCGCCACGTGAGCGCCGATCAGCGTTCGGGCCTTGTGGCGCAGCGCGTCGCGCACCACGTCTGCGAGGCTGACCTGGCGAATCTGGAAGTCGCGGTCGAGCGAGGTGCCACGCGAGTAGTAGAGCGCCTGCTCGACGTAGCCCTCGATCTGATCAAGCTCGGCGTCCATGGACTCCGTGGCCGGCGAGGGGTTGTTGCGGGCCACCAGGCGCGCGGCTGCGATGGGCGTCTTGATCTCGTGGACCCAGGTCTCCACGTACTCGCGGTACTCCCGCTGGCGACGGCGCGCGGCAGCGATGCGGTCGCGCATGGCCTTGGACTCGCGGTCGAGTGCGTCATAGAAGAGCTGGCCCTCGAGAAAAGCGGGACGCTCTATGAGCTCCGTGGCAAGGTAGGCCTCGTCCACCGAGCTCATGGCGTCCTCGAGCCGCTGGTAGAACGCGCGTCGGTGCAGCCAGTCCAGCACGAGCGCCGCGACGGCAGCGAGCACGAGCACGACGCAGACAAACGCCACCGCCGCCACGTCCATCCCGTAGACGGTCATGACGAGCGCGCAGAACGCGAGCGCCACCGCTGCCACGGCGAGCGGGGCCAACCGGTCTGCGATGTAGGCCCAAAACGTCACGTTCCTCCTTACGCGGAAGGGGACTCCCCCTGCTGCCTGATGAAAAGGGGCAGTCCCCTTTCATCACCCGCGTTCTTCTCGCTCCCTACTCCACCAGATAGCCCATGCCGCGCTTGGTGCGCACGAAGTCCTCCACGCCGATCTTGGCAAGCGTGGAGCGCAGGTGGCTCACGTTCACCGTGAGCGTGTTGTCGTCCACGAACTCGTCGGAGGCCCAGAGCTCCTCCTGGATGCGCTGGCGGCTCACCACCGCGCCGGCGTTGCGCATGAGCAGCGCGAGGATACGCAGCTCGTTCTTGGTGAGCTCGGCCGTGCGCCCACCCGCGCTCACGCTGCAGCGGGCCGTGTCCAGCGTGACGCCGCCATGGCTGATCTCCGCTGAGGTGGCACCCTCGCCGTAGCTGCGCTTGAGCACGGTGGCAACATGGGCGAGCAGGACCTGGTCGTTGTAGGGCTTGGGCACGAAGTCGTCCGCGCCAAATGAGAGCGTGAGCAGCTCGTCCATGTCGTTGTCGCGGGAGGTCACCACGATGATGGGCACGCTCGAACGCCGGCGCACCTCGCGACAGACGTAGGTGCCGTCCACCCCGGGCAGGTTGAGGTCAAGAAGCACCAGGTCGGGGGCTGCGGCCACAATCTGCTCGGCCGCGTCCTCGAAGCTCGAGAGCGCCGTGGCCTCGTAGCCATTGCGCTCGAGCAGCACGCAGAGCTCGTCGCGCAGTCGAGCGTCGTCCTCCACAACCAGCAGCCGTCGCATGGGACCTCCCAAGTCCGCGGTCTTCTCGCCACGAGGGTAGCACAGGCGCGCTCCCACAATGCTCAAAGGCGCGCTCCGCCGGGAGACAGCAAAGTCCGCAGTCGCGCTCGACCCTCAAGGCAGCGAGGCTCGCAGACTCAGCGCGCACGGGAGGCGGCGAGGCTCGCGGGCGTGCGTCGCCCGGAAGGCGGCGAGGCTCGCGGGCGTGTTTCCGACCAGGAGATGGCACGGAGACGGCTCGGGGCAGTATTTCAGCCCTCCGATGTCACTTTGGGCCTCGTTTGTGTGGATTTTTTTCTCCCTTGCGAAATTTCCCATAGATTCTGAAATCTCTATCTGGGGAAACGTCGCCAAATGACGCCATGCTCGTCTTGGGAGGCGGGCACATTCACACAAACGAGGCCAAAAGTGACACCGGACGCCCGTTTTTCTGCCTCGGCACGTCACGGGAACGTTACCGCGCCGCACACAGCCGCCTCGAACGACCGCCGGCGGGCTATGATGTGGGGACTATGTGACAAGACCCGAAAGGCCAGAACATGACCATCGTCGACATGCTGCGCGCGAACGCCGAGAAGTACCCGAACGAGGTCGCCCTCGTGGAGGTCAACCCCGAGCGGCGCGAGAACCGCCACATCACCTGGCGCGACTACGACCTGGTGGAGACCACCGACGACGAGCCGTTCCGCCGCGAGATGACCTGGTCCGTCTTTGACGAGAAGGCCAACCGCTTTGCCAACCTGCTGCTGTCGCGCGGCGTGCGCAAGGACGACAAGGTGGCCATCCTGCTCTACAACTGCATCGAGTGGCTGCCGCTCTACTTTGGCGTCCTCAAGTCGGGCGCCACGGTGGTACCGCTGAACTTCCGCTACTCCGCAGACGAGATCGAGTACTGCCTGGACAAGGCAGACGTTGACATCCTGGTCTTTGGCCCGGAGTTCATCGGCCGCGTGGAGGAGATCGTCGACCGCATCCACGCCGGGCGCCTGCTCTTCTACGTGGGCGACGACTGCCCCACCTGGGCGGAGAGCTACCGCGAGCTGGCGAGCCTCTGCTCCTCGGCAGACCCGCGCGTGCCGCTTTCCGAGGACGAGGACGCCGCCATCTACTTCTCCAGTGGCACCACGGGATTCCCCAAGGCGATTCTGCATCACCACCAGAGCCTCACTCAGGCCGCCGAGATGGAGCAGCACCACCACGGCCAGACACACGACGACGTGTTCCTCTGCATCCCGCCGCTCTACCACACGGGCGCATGCATGCACTGGCTGGGCAGCCTCATGGTGGGCGGCCGCGGCGTGCTTCTGCGCGGCGTCTCGCCCAAGACCGTGCTCGAGACCGCGTCTAACGAGGGCTGCACCATCGTGTGGCTGCTCGTGCCGTGGGCGCAGGACATCCTCGTCGCCATCGAGGAGGGCACCGTCCGTCTGGACAACTACAAGCTCGACCAGTGGCGCCTCATGCACATCGGCGCCCAGCCCGTGCCCCTCTCGCTGATCCGTCGCTGGCGCGAGGTCTTCCCGCACCACGACTACGACACCAACTACGGCCTCTCGGAGTCCATGGGTCCGGGCTGCGTGCACCTGGGCGTGGAGAACATCGACCACGTGGGCGCCATCGGCGTCCCCGGCTACCGCTGGAAGTGCAAGATCGTGGGCGAGAACGGCGCCGAGGTCACGCCCGGCGAGGTCGGCGAGCTCTGCGTTCAGGGCCCGGGCCTCATGGAGTGCTACTACAAGGACCCCGAGGCCACGGCCGAGACCCTCGTGGACGGCTGGCTCCACACCGGAGACATGGCTCGCCAGGACGAGGACGGCTTCTACTGGATCGTCGACCGCAAGAAGGACGTCATCATCATGGGCGGAGAGAACCTCTACCCCGTGGAGATCGAGGACTTCCTCATGGGTCACCCCGCGATCAAGGACGTTGCCGTGATCGGCCTGCCCGACGAGCGCCTGGGAGAGATCCCCGCGGCGATCATCGAGCTCAAGCCGGGCGCCGCGCTCACCGAAAGCGACATCGAGACCTTCTGCGGACGCCTGCCGCGCTACAAGCGTCCGCGTCGCGTGATCTTTGCGCCCGTGCCGAGAAACCCCACGGGTAAGATTGAGAAGCCGGCGCTGCGCGCCAAGTACGGGGCGGAGTCGCTCGTCGCCCGCGAGACGCGCCGCTAAGAGAGAGTGACGATGATTCAATTGGGGACAGACCCCTTTTGAATCATGAGGACGATGATTCAAAAGGGGTCTGTCCCCAATTGAATCACCCCAGGAGAGGAGAGACATGGACAAGCACCTCATGTCCGGAAACGAGGCCATCGCCCAGGGCGCCTGGGAGGCCGGCGTTGCCGTCGGCGTGGGCTACCCCGGCACGCCGTCCACCGAGACGCTCGAGGCCCTCGTGCGCAAGGACGACGTCTACTGCGAGTGGTCCCCCAACGAGAAGGTCGCCTTCGAGGTGGGCCTCGGCGCCGCCATCGCCGGTGCGCGCTCGCTCGTCACGATGAAGCACGTGGGTGTCAACGTGGCCGCCGACCCCTTCATGGCCGCCGCGTCCACCGGCGTGAACGCCGGCCTCGTTCTTCTCGCCGCGGACGACCCCTCCTGCTACTCGTCCCAGAACGAGCAGGACTCGCGTTTCTACGCCGCCTTCGGCCGCATCCCCTGCCTCGACGTCGCCGACTCGCAGGACTGCTACGAGATGGCCCGCGCCGCCTTCGAGCTCTCCGAGCGCTTTGACACGCCGGTCATGCTGCACGAGACCATGCGCATCGCGCACACCCGCACGCTCGTCTCGCCCGCCGGCACGCGCGAGACCGTGGCCCCGCGCGACTACGCGGATGACATCCCCAAGTACGTCATGATGCCGGCCAACGCCGTCAAGCGCCGCCTCGTGGTGGACGAGCGCCAGGCCGAGCTCGAGGCCTATGCCGAGACCTGCCCGTACAACTTGGTCGAGCGGCGCAGCGAGAAGATCGGCGTCATCTGCGCCGGTGCCGTCTACCAGCACGTCCGCGAGGCGCTGCCCGAGGCCTCCACGTTCAAGCTCGGCCTCGCCTGGCCGCTGCCCGCCCGCGCGCTCGCCGACTTCGCCGCGTCCGTCGACGCGTGCTACGTCATCGAGGAGGCCAGCGACTACTTCTCCTCTCGCGTCCGCGCCCTCGGCATCGAGCTCGCCGAGCCGCCCGCCGCTCCCCTGCCCGTTGCCGGCGAGCTCAAGCCGCAGGTCATCCGCGCCTCCTTCGGCGTGGAGCTGCCCGCGCACCTCGTGCCCGCCACAGACCTCCCGCCACGCCCGCCGGCGTTCTGCCCCGGCTGCCCGCACCGCCTCGTCTTCTGCGAGCTGCGCCGCCTCAAGGCCATCGTCACCGGCGACATCGGCTGCTACACGCTCGGCGCCGTCGCGCCCTACGGCGCGTGCCACACGGTCATCGACATGGGCGCCTCGCTCTCCATGGCGCACGGCATGGAGCTCGCCGGCGCCACCGAGCGCACCGGTCGCCCCGTCGTGGGCGTCATCGGCGACTCCACCTTCGCGCACTCCGGCATCACGAGCATGCTCGGCACCATCTACAACGGCGGCACCGGCACCCTCTGCATCCTGGACAACCGCACCACGGCCATGACCGGCACGCAGGGCAACCCCGTGAACGGCGTCACCCTCACGGACAGCTCGCACAAGATCGGCCCGCTGGACAACCCCACCGGCAAGGCGCTCGACCTTCTCGCCCTGTGCCGCGCGATGGGCGTGGAGGACGTCGTCGAGGTGGATGCGCAGGACCTCAAGGCCGTGCGCGCCGCGCTCAAGGCCGCCGTGGCCAACACCGAGCAGCTCTCCGTCATCGTCTTCAAGGCGCCGTGCCGCCTCATCGACCGCAGCCGCGGCAAGCAGCCCACCATCCGCGACTGCCGCGCGTGCGGCCAGTGCATCAAGATCGGCTGCCCCGCCCTCGGGCGCGCCAAGGACGGCACCGCGGTCATCGACCCCACGCAGTGCGTCGGGTGCGACCAGTGCGTCCAGTCCTGCCCGTTCGGCTGCATCACGAAGGAGTAAGCAATGGCTGATACCGAGAAGAACGGCGCCGCCCAGGGCGCCATCGTGGACGGCACCAAGACCATCCTCCTCGTGGGCGTGGGCGGCCAGGGCACGATCCTCGCGGGCAAGCTGCTGGCGACGGTCGCCGCCGGCGCCGGGCTCGACGTCAAGGTCTCCGAGATCCACGGCATGAGCCAGCGCGGCGGCTCGGTGAGCACCGTCATTCGCCTGGGCGAGCACGTCTCCACCATGGTCTGCGACGACGGCTGCGCTGACGTGGTGGTGGCCTTTGAGGCCGTGGAGGCCCTGCGCGCCCAGCATTACCTCGCCGAGGGCGGCAAGATGTTCGTCAACGACGAGGAGATCACGCCCGTCTCCGTGAACATCGGCAACTTCACGATGCCCGAGCGCGTGGACGAGCGTCTGCGCGAGATGGGCGCCCACCTGCTGGATGCCGGCGTGATCGCGCGCGGGCTGGGCACGCCCCGCTCCACCAACGTGGTGCTCGTGGGCGCGCTCTCCACGGCGCTGCCCTTCGACGCCGAGCTCTGGCGCGACGCCGTGCGCGCCTGCGTGCCGCCCGCGACGGTGGAGGCCAACCTCGCTGCCTTCGACGCCGGCCGCGACGCCGCCCTGCGCGGAGAGGCGCGCTAGCGACCCTTCGCGCGCCGCGGCGCTGCCATTGGTCGCGTTTTCGTGCAAGCCCCTGAGCTGTGGTTCTTCTCGTCCGCGCAGCTCAGGGGCTTGCTTTTTCATGCGAGAAAACCCGACCTATGGCATATGGCAAAAACCAAACCCAAGCGCGCGCCAAATACAGGGACCCCGGCCGCAAGCGCGACCGGGGTCCTTCATGTGCTGGTGGGCTGGCGCGTCCCCCGACCACGCCAACCCGTCTGTTCGGGGGATGTAAAGACATGATACCCCATTTTGCCAGTACCCCAAGCGAGGACGGGGGGATGTCGCAGATGCGCCCATGGGCGGGCGGCAGGGCGCTTCTCGGGGCTGGCGACAGGGCGCTTCTCGGGGTGGCCCGAGGTGCCCACCGAACAAATGCGACCGTCCGCGTACTTATCGCCTCCGCGTGGCGCGGGGCACGATAATCTTTTCGAATAATCTATCCGATGCGAGCTTATGGTGGTGATTTCCCATGGGTCAGTATGTCGTGGTTGAGAACGAGGGTCGCTACTGCTTCAACCTCTGCGCCTCCAACGGGCACATCCTCATGTCGTCGATCATCTTCCCGTCCAAGGACGAGTGCCTCCACGGCATCGAGTGCGTGCGCGCCTCCGCCGAGAACGCGGAGATCGAGGACAGCACGATTGACGCCTTCGACCGCGAGTCCACGCCCAAGTTCCGCATCTACGAGGACTTTGACGGCCACTACTTCTTCCGCTTCATCACGCACGAGGCGGGCGACATCGCACGCTCGCACACCTACGAGCACAAGGAGAGCCTGCTCCGGCGCATCGAGCGCACGCGCGCGGAGTGCGACTCCTCTCTCGCGGCGGATGAGAACTAGCTGCCGGCGAGAATAACAACGAATCGGCACGCCCCGGACGCCCCCGAATACGTCCGGGGCGCCCTTGTGCTGATGGCGCGAGTTATTGCGGCACGTTCTTGTCGGCACGGCCCCGTTGACGGGCGTCCCCCGTGCGGCGCGCCCTTCTCGGTCGATTACCGCGCACGGTTTGTTTTGATTTCACATACTCGCAGGTGGAAATAACGCGCGTTGCATACAATGCGCGTTAATTGACAGGAGGAGCACGCAATGGACATGACGGGCGTGAGGCTCACGGAGCTCGTGGAGACTGCCGGATGCGCGGCCAAGATCGCGCCGGGCGAGCTCGCGGGCGTGCTCTCGGGGCTGCCGCGCCTGGACGCGCCGGAGCTCGTGGTGGGCTTTGACGCCTCAGACGACGCGTGCGTGTGGGACCTCGGCGACGGCCGCGGCCTCATCGCCACCACGGACTTCTTCCCGCCCATGGTGGACGACCCGTTCCTCTTTGGCCAGGTCGCGGCCACCAACGCGCTCTCGGACGTCTATGCGATGGGCGGCCGGCCCGCGCTGGCGCTCAACCTCCTGTGCTTCCCCAACTGCCTGGGCATCGAGGTCGCAGGGCAGATCCTGGCTGGCGGCGCCGAGACGTGCCGCCGCGCCGGCTGCGTGGTCGCGGGCGGGCACTCGATCAACGACCACGAGCCCAAGTACGGCCTTGCGGTGACGGGGTTCGTCGCGCTGGACGAGCGCCTTGAGAACGGCGACGCGCAGGTCGGCGACGCGCTCGTGCTCACCAAGGCGCTCGGCACGGGCATCCTCACCACCGCGCACAAGGGCGGCCTTCTCGACGACGCCGGCGTGCGCGTGGCCACGGACTCCATGACCACGCTCAACGAGGCGCCCATCCGCCTGGCGCGTGAGCTGGGCAGCTGGCCGCACGCCGCCACCGACGTCACGGGCTTCTCGCTCATGGGGCACTCCTGCGAGATGGCCGAGGCCTCGGGGGTAACGCTCGAGATCGACGCCGCCGCCGTGCCCGTCATGGCGCGCGCCCGCGAGATGGCCGCGCTCGGCCTCATCCCCGGCGGCGCCTACCGCAACCGGGACTTCTTTGGCCCGCGCGTGGCGCTCGCCGACGCGCTGCCGCTCGACCTCACCGACGTGCTCTTTGACCCGCAGACCTCCGGCGGGCTGCTGCTGGCGCTGGGCGAGAAGGACGCGGAGCGCTTGGTTGATTCCCTACGCGACGAGGGCCTCCCCGCCGCGGTCATCGGCCGCGCCGTCCCGCGTGACGAGAAGAGCGTCGTGGTGGCGTAGGTTGCCGGTTACTTCCGCTATCTGCCGAGAAGATCGGTGAGGTTGCGGGTGAACCGCTCGCGATCGTCGTCCGTAAACGCTGCCGGCCCGCGCGTGCGGCCTCCGGCGCGGCGCACCTTCTTCTCCTCGTGGCGAATGAAGAGGTCCATGTCGATCGTGGCCCTGGTGTAGACGCGCCCGCGCACGCCGATGGCCGCCGCGCCACGCCCCAGCACCATACTCGCGAGGCCAATGTCCTGCGTGACCACCACGTCGTTCGGCTGCAGGCGCTCCACAATGGCAAAGTCCGCGCTGTCCGCGCCGATGGACACGTCAAGCACGTCCACCCAGAAGCCGTCGTGCGTGGCGTCGCGGCCACGGGCTTTGCCCGCGTCGCGCGGGTCGTCACGCCGGATGTGTCGCTCGAGGTTCTGCGTGGTGTTGCCCACGATCACAACGGGCACGCGGGCGCGCCGCGCGCAGGCGAGCGCCTCGCGCGTGACCGGGCACGCGTCAGCGTCGATATAGAGGGTTCGATTGCGGGACATGCGCCTCCTTCGCCGATGAGTGACTAGACTATAGGTTACGAAGGGACTGTCCCTTCGTAACATCCCTTCGTAACATCATGGAGGTTTGCATGAGAAGGCTGACCACGATGCTGACGGCGCTCTGCCTGGCGTGCTCGCTCGTTCTTCTCGGCTGCGGGGCCACCTCTGCCGGAACGGTTATCTTTGAGGAGACGGTTTCGCCCAACGAGAAGTACGTGAGCTCGGAGGCTGACGTCGTCTACTACACCGTGCGGGTGTCGCAGGCCGAGCCGGGCACGGCGACGGTATCTACCGAGTCCAACTCCGGGTTCTTCGAGCCGGTGAGCTACGAGGTCGCATGCGACGGCGAGCTCTCCGCCGATGACGTCTCGGTGGAGTGGACCACCCTCATGGGCAACCCCGAGCCGAGCGAGGATGATCAGATCGCCGTTGCCGTGGTCTCCGTGCGCACGGGCGACGGCAGCGTGGACGAGCGCAAGGTCAGCTTCGTCACCGGCGCGCTCGAGATGGTTGCCGAGGCGACCCCGGGTGCGTAGACGCGTGGCGAGCAGGGCCTTGGCATCTTAGGGAAGTCTTAGCAGTCGATTCATGTGCCGTTATGGCAGGAACCCCTAGGCTTGGGCAAGCCAAGTCAAAGGGGGAAGCATGGACACGATTCGCGTGGCGCCGCGTAGGTACATCAATCGCAGGAGGGCGCGGCGATTGCCACTTACGCTCGGGATTGTTGGGATGATGGGCGCGCTCGCCGTCATAGCCTGGATTGCTGTGGCGTCGATAGCGAGCGGGACGGGGCACACAGGCGATTCCGTGCCAGCCCACTCCACGCCGCGCGCGGACTGGCGCGCCGGCGCGGTCCCCTACCTCTACCAGACCGACTCGCAGTGGGCGGGTCACCCCTACGCCGGGGGCACCGTCGAGAAGAACGGCTGCGGGCCCACATGCCTCTCGATGGTCTACGTGGCGCTCACCGGGCGCGACGATCTCGACCCCGCCGCCATGGCGGACTTCTCCGAGCGCGGCGGCTACGTCAGCAACGGGATGACGGCATGGGCTCTCATGAGCGACGGTGCGGCAGAGCTGGGGCTCGTCTCCGAGGAGCTGTCTGCCAGCGCGGCCGCCGTGCGCGAGGCACTTCTCGCCGGAAAGCCCGTCATCTGCAGCGTGGGTCCCGGCGACTTCACCACCACGGGCCACTTCATCGTACTCTCGGGCCTGACCGAGGACGGCGAGGTCACCGTACACGACCCCAACAGCGCCGAGCGCAGCGCGCGCCCCTGGGACCTCGAGCGCGTGCTCGGCCAGTGCCTGAACCTGTGGGCCTTCTCAGTGTGAAAGCGGCAGCTCGACGGTGAACGCGGTGCGGCCGTTCTCGCTCGCGGCGGAGATGGTGCCGCCGTGCAGCTCCACGATCTCGCGCGCAATGGCAAGGCCGAGGCCAGCGCCGCCGGTGGCACTCCCGCGGGACTCGTCCAGCCGGAAGAAGCGGTCGAAGATTGCCCGGAGCTTGTGCGAGGGGATGGTCGCGCCCGTGTTGGAGACGGTGACGACGACTCTCCCCTCCCCGGCTGCCGCCTCAATCTCCACGGGCGTCCCCTCGTCACTGTAGGCGATCGCGTTGCGAAGCAGGTTGCCAAAGACGCGCGCGAGACGGGCCGCGTCGGCCGTGACCACAAGCGGCTCGCCGGGCTGCTCGACGGTCCGCCCCGTGCCCGCCACTTTCACCTGCGCCACGTTGCCATGGGCGGCGAGCGCCGGGTAGAACTCGTCGGCAAGCTGAACGAGAAGTCCGGCGAGGTCCACGGGCGCGAGCTCGAGCTCGATGTTCGTGAGGCTGTAGCGCGTGATGTCAAAGAACTCGTTCACCAGGCGCTCGAGACGGCACGCCTTGTCGAGTGCGACGCCCGTATAGCGGACCCGCTGCGCCTCGGGCATGTCCGGCACCTCGTCCAGAAGCGAGAGATAGCCAATCACCGAGGTCAGCGGCGTCTTGAGGTCGTGCGCGAGGTAGGTCACGAGGTCGCTCCTGCGCGCGGACTCATCGGCGAGCTGGCGCTCCCGCTCCGAAGCGGCGCGCTTGGCGTCTGAGGCAACGAGCGCAAGTTCCTCCCAGCCGGATGGGAACGCCTCATGGGCCTCCAGGTCGTGGGCGAGAAAGACGCGCAACAGCTCTGCGGCGCGTGCGCGCTCCTCGCGGCGCGCACGTCGGGCCGAAAGGAGCGCTGCCACCGCGCAGCCCGCGGCGAGAAGAACGATGCCGCAGATACCCAGCTGCAGGAAGAAGTACTTGATGCCGGAGACGTCCAGCACCATCTCCGGCCAGATGCCAAACTCGTTCAGGTTGTTGAGGTTCAGGATCTGCGGGGCCAGCCAGTCCATGAACGAGCCGTTCCAAGCCTTGTCCACAAAGCCGAAGACCGTGCTGAACGCTGCGGACGCAACCAGAATCGCGCCCGCCGCCATCGCGATGGTCAGGACGATTGGCCGGACCCCGCCGTTCTTCTCGCTAGCGCTCAATCTTGTACCCCAATCCCCAGACGGTCCTGATGTAGCGCGGGTCCTCGAAGGAGTCGCCCATCTTCTCGCGCAGGTGCCGCACGTGCACCGTGATGGAGCCCGAGCCGCGCTCGTAGTACTCGTCGCCAAAGATGCGCTGGTAGAGCTCGCGCGCGGAGATGACCGCGCCGTCAGCCTCGAGCAGAATCCGCAGCAGGGAGAACTCCGTCGGCGTGAGGGCGAGCGGCCGCTCGTTGAGCGTGGCCTCGTGGGCCGGCACGTCGAGCACAAGGCCGCGGCACGCGATGACGCCGTCCCTCTCGCCGTGTGCCCCGCCCGCTGCGTTGT
The DNA here is from genome assembly GCA_949287905.1 of uncultured Olsenella sp. GTDB lineage: Bacteria > Actinomycetota > Coriobacteriia > Coriobacteriales > Atopobiaceae > Thermophilibacter. Next base: position 49,652 of record CASEHX010000001.1, on the reverse strand, counting down.
ACGTGGTGTAGCGCCTGAGCTGCGCCTTCACGCGCGCCACGAGCTCGAGCGGCAGGAAGGGCTTCACCACGTAGTCGTCCGCGCCCAGAGTGAGGCCGGCGATCTTGTCCGCCTGCTCGCCGCGGGCCGTGAGCATGATCACTGGGTAGCTGTGGCGCTCGCGGATGGCACGACAGACCTCGAGACCGCTCGCTCCGGGCAGCATGACGTCGAGGATGGCAAGGTCTAGCTGCGGCGCATTGACATCCGTCACGCGGGCGACCGCTGCCGCTCCGTCTCCGAGCGTCTCAACCTCAAAGCCCTCCGCCTCGAGGTAGACGCGCACGAGCTCGCAGATCTCCGGCTCGTCGTCCACCACCAGCACACGTGCGCCCATGCGCCCCTCCCCTCGTATCGGACACAAGGATACGCGAGAAGAACGCGGCAGTTCCTAACGTTTGTTTAAGGGCGCGGTGAGACAGGGGGCATGCACTCGCTTCTCGTTTTTTCATTTTTCGGAAGTGAAACTGGATTCACTTCCGCTAATCGCAAACTCAAAACGAAGCTGCAGAGAAACCCGGACACGCAACGCGACCCTGATGTGGTAAGCTAGCTATATAAGAACATTTGTTCTATTCAGGAAGGATGGGTCTATGGTCGCCAGAGTCGTTCGGAACTCATCGTATGATCCTCTTGTTGGAGCCCGCAGAAGTGGGTAAGATAAGTATCGATGGGCCCGGGATGACCGCTGCGTAGCATGTCACCGGGCCTGAATGCTCTGTAGGGGGTTCAATGCCCGAGGTATCAAGAGCAGCCTCCGAGAGATGTGCCGACTTCCCATGCGAATCGGACGAGACGCGCGCGTGGGTTGAGCGATGGTTGTCGCCCGCACGGTTTGGTCCCTATCTCGAGGCGGCAGATGGCAATGTCGGCAAAGCCCTAGAGCTTTACCACTGGAACGTTCGTCTGTGCCAAACACTTATGGGAAACATCGGCTGCTTTGAGGTGGCGCTGCGTAACGCATACGACCGGACGCTATGCGAGGCCTGGAATGGCAACGAGCATTGGCTGTTCGACGAGCTCTCTCCAGTCAGGAGAGCCATCATGCGCACGAGCAAGGGCGGCAGGATGCTTGACGTGAACCTACCCAACAGAAAGGCTATTGGGCAGGCACGAGACCGTGCCCATGACCCCAACGATCCCAACCAAGTCATCTCAAACCTCATGCTTGGCTTCTGGTCGCACCTAACCGACCGAAGTAGAGAGCGTGACCTGTGGATCCCCTCGTTGCACAGGGCCTGGCCGAAGGGAACGGACCGCGCCGCACTGCATCGCTGCCTCTATGCCATCAACAAAGTAAGGAACCGCGTGGCGCACAACGAGCGACTCTTTAATCCCGTTCGCGAAGAGTTCAGGCCGTCTCTCGTTGACGCCCACATCGTACGTTTGATGAAAGAGCTTTCTCCTGAAGCAACTCGTTATCTCTACGACGAAAACAACGGGAGAACGCCTTTCGAGGTCTTCTGCGAGCAGAACCCCGTTCCCGCCGAGGTCATGCTGTAGCGGCGCTACCGGGCGGACGGCAGCGCCGCTATCCCGCTACGCCACCTGGCGCCTCCTGAACGAGACCACCGCCACCGGGGTCGAGACGAGCGCGAGCGCCGCGTAGACGAGAAGCACCATGCCTATGAGGTCGAGCACGACCGGCCCGAGCGGGTATGACTCGAGCGCCGAGAAGAGCATGCTGAAGTTGGAGAAGTTGATCGGGAAGAGCGCGAGCACGCGCTCGAGCGCGCCCACGCCTGCCGAGGGGACGAGCCCGGTGAGCAGCACGAGCACCACATCGGTCAGGAAGACCGCGAGCGTGGAGCGGGTGCGCGAGGACACGGCGAGCGTGAGGCACGCAAATCCCAGGCACGCCGCGTACATGAGCCCCACGCACGCGAGCGCGGCCTGCCCCACAGTGAGCGGGTACGGTGACGTGAGCGCCATGCTCTGGATGGAGAGCCCGAAGCCGTCCGCCCCGTAGAAGACGAGCGAGACGCCTACGATCAGCGCCGCACAGAGCGCGAAGTAGACGGTCGCGTAGGCGAGCCCCGCCACGACCTTGGCGGCCACGAGCGTCGAGCGGCCGCGCCTGGTGGCGAGCACCACCGCGTCGGCGCCCGAGCTGTACTCGAAGGAGAACGCGGGCGCTAGCGTCACGCACGCCGCGAGGATCGGGAAGACGAGGAACGACGCGCAGTCGACCACGTTGTCCCAGCCGCCCGAGTAGCCGTACTCGATGGGCTCTGGCACGGAGGAGCGCATCTCCGTCCAGTACGCGCGCTCCGCCTCGGAGTACTCCCACATGCCGCCCTGGCCGTCGTCGAGCGCCTGCTGGGTGAGCCCCGCTGCCGCGCCGTACCAGTCGGCCGCCATCTCGGGAGTCACGCGGGCGGCCGTCTGCGCAGGCTCCTCGCCCGAGATCCTCCAGGGCCGCAGCAGCCAGTTCCAGTACGAGTTGTAGATCTCGTCGAACTCCTCGGGCGAGAAGCTCTGCTCGATGAGGGAGAAGACCGCCGCGCCCGTCATCTCCCCCACCGCGTCCCGGTCGATCCGAGAGAAGACCATCTCCTGGTAGGCGGCTATGTCCTCCGCGGCTCGCCCGGCGGTGACGGCGCCCGCGTGCTTCTCTGCCTCCGAGCGGTTGTACGCGATGGCCGCCAGGCCGTTGAACTCCTCGCCGGCGAAGTTCACCGTCCGGTTCTGCGTCACGTTGAGCGCCATGATGGCGACGAGGAACACGACGACGCCGGCGTTGGCCGCGAGCGCCACGCGGCGGGAGAGCATTTTCTTGAGCTCGAACAGGATGAGCCTAGGCATGGCGTCCCTCCTTGAAGTGGGCCCCGCGGGAAGCGCGTGGCGAGCCCGCCCCGGCGGCGCCGTCGCGGAACACGTACAGGTACAGGTCCTCGAGCGTGGGCTCGGCGGGGGCGGAGCCCGGCACCCTGGGCCCGTCGGCCACGTAGCGCAGGAGCGCCCGCCCGCCCTCGAGGTGGCGCACGTTGCCCACCGTGAGCGCGGCCTCGAGCGCCTCGGCACGCCCGGCGGGGACGACGGCCTCCCAGACCCTGCCCTCGGCCTGGGAGACGAGCTCCTCGGGCCTCCCCGAGAGCACCACGGAGCCCGCACGCATCACGAGGATCTCGTCGGCGATGTGCTCCACGTCCGAGACGATGTGTGTGGAGAGCAGGACGATCTTGTCGCGCGCGAGGCCGGCGATGAGGTTGCGGAAGCGCACGCGCTCCTTGGGGTCGAGCCCGGCCGTGGGCTCGTCGAGCACGAGGACCTCCGGGTCGTTGAGGACGGCCTGGGCGATGCCGAGGCGCTGGCGCATGCCGCCGGAGAAGGTCCGGATGCGGCGGCGCTCCTCGCCAGCGAGCCCCACGCGCTCCAGCAGCGCGAGCGAGCGGTCGCGCGCGTCGCGCCGCCCGAGGCCCTTGAGGGCGGCCATGTACTCCATGAAGTCGAGCGCCGTGAACTCGGGGTAGTAGCCGAAGTCCTGCGGCAGGTAGCCGAGGAGGGCGCGGTAGGCGTCGCCCATGCGCGCGACGGGCGAGCCGTCGTAGCGCACCTCTCCCGAGGTGGGGCGCAGCACCCCGCAGACCATCCTCATGAGCGTGGTCTTGCCGGCGCCGTTGGCGCCGAGCAGGCCGTAGACGCCGGGCCCGAGCGTCGCGCTCACGCGGTCCACGGCTATCTTGGGCCCGAACTCCCGGGTCAGCCGGTCGAGCGTCAGTTCCATGTTCGATCACTTCTCTCGTAGGCGGTCGTTGACGGGCAATACCATGCACGCTGCACGTAAGCGGATGAGTTTTGCCAGTTGGCGATTGTCTTGCGGCGCAGAATGTATGTTGGTCAGCCTCTGCTAGAGCGCTCCGGCGGGCGCGGGCGATGGTGACGAGGTAGGCGCGGGCACGGCCCCGCTCCCGGTAGCGCGAGCGGGCGCGGACGAAGCGCAGGAACGTCTCCTGGGCGGCGTCCTCGGCGAGCCCCGCCGGCGCGTGCCTGCGGCAGTACCGCAGCACGTCGGCGTAGTGCTCGCCGACGAGGCGCTCCGCCTCGTCCATCCGTTCGTTCTTCTCGCCCACGTGCCACCTCCCTCTATCCCTATTAACGACCCAGCGGGCCGGGATGAGCGGTCGAATCGATATTTCTTTATTGGTCGGATGACAATGGGCCACCCCTTTGGGCGGCCACGAAAGACGTGAGATGACGTTGGGCAGAGTTTGGCAGAGTCCGCGTGGTGTGGACTACAACGCAGTGGCAACCTTGGAGAAGGGCCTTATCTTCCTAAGCTCAGGTTCGAGCTTGCGTCGGGCCACCTCGATGTCGTACGCCGCCTGCGCACGCAGCCAATACCCATCAGACAGGCCAAAGAAGCGACAGAGCCTCAGGTCAGTGTCGGCAGTCACGGAGCGGCGCCCCAACACGATCTGTCCGATGCGCTGCGCGGGAATGCCCGTCTCCTTGGCAAGACGGTACTGCGAGATGCCCATGGGCACGAGAAACTCGTCGCGCAGCAGCTCGCCCGGAGTAATGGGGGCAACCATCTCCCCCTCGTGAACAGGCTCAGTGATAGTCGACGATTTCGACATCCTCGGCACCTCCCTCGACCCATCGAAAACAGACCCGGAACTGGTCGTTGATGCGGATGCTGAATTGCCCAGCTCTATCTCCGCTCAGTGCCTCGAGGCGATTTCCCGGCGGTATTCTGAGGTCAGACAGCTCGTTTGCGATTTGCAGCTGACGAATCTTTCTCAGTGCAACACGCTCGAACGCCACGAACCGTGCAACGCGAAATCCCGACGAGAGCCGCTCGGTATCCTTGTCTGCAAATGACCTAATCATAGTATCGCCTCGCGTTACTATTGTCAATGTCAATTCCGCAACCACAGCTCGTGTGGTAGAGTCATTGTATAGGAACACGTGTTCGTGTCAAGGGAGCCACATGGGGAGAGGGACACCGATGAACAGCGCTGCTGACCGCATCCGACGCGAGCTCGAGGCACTCGCCGACCCCGCGTATCGGGACTTCCAGGCCAAGCTCGTGCCGACCGTCGACCCCGCGCGCATCCTCGGCGTGCGCACGCCGGCGCTGCGCAGCTACGCCCACAGGCTCGCGGGCGAGCGACCCGAAGAGGCGCGTGAGTTCCTCGCGGCGCTCCCGCACGGGACCTATGACGAGAACAACCTGCACGGCGAGCTCATCGGGCAGATGGCAAAGACGCCCGCGGAGGCGTTCGAGTTGCTCGACGCCTTCCTCCCCTTCGTTGACAACTGGGCGACCTGCGACCTCATCCGCGTCTCCGCCTTCAAGCGCGATCTGCCGGCAGTGCTCGAACGCATCCGCGAGTGGGTCGCTGCGGAGCCGGAGTACACGGTGCGCTTTGGGGTGGTCCAGCTCATGACGCTCTTCCTGGGTGACGCCTTCGAGCCCGAGCACCTCGCGCTTGTCGCCGGCATCGACCGTCCCGAGTACTACGTCAACATGGCGCGCGCCTGGTACTTCTCGTTTGCCCTGATAAAGCAGTCTGTGGCGACCCTTCCCCTCTTCGAGGGGCGGCCGATCGCCCTCGACCCCTGGACGCACAACAAGGCGCTCCAGAAGGCCCGTGAGAGCCGCCGCATCACGCCTGAGCAGAAGGCATACCTGCAATCGCTCAAGGTGTGACGCACCAAGGTCACGAGCTGGGGATAGAATGGGCGAGAAGAACGTCGAGGGGAGATTCATGAGAGTCCGCGCTGCCATCGCTGCCCTGCTCGCCGCGACCATCGCGCTGCCCCTCGCGGGGTGCTTCGGGCTGCCCGGCCTCGACGATGTCACCGACCAGGCGGAGGACTTCGCCTCCCAGGCGCAGGAGCTCGCCGACACGCTCTCGAACGTCGATTGGGGCAAGGTCTGCCGCCTTGTGGTGAAGGACGCCCAGACCGGCGAGGTCATTCGCGAGGTGACCGACCAGGGGGAGATCGAGGACGCCTTCGAGCCGTTCTCCGAGGAGGGTGGCCTGGCTGAGGAGCCGGACGCCGACGCAGAGTACGTCTTCGAGCTGTGGGAGCCGGAGACGCAGAAGCTCGGGCAGAGCGCCGACGACCTCAAGGAGTACAAGGGCCTCGAGGTCACCACCTACGAGGGGTCGCCCGTCGTGGGGCTCGAGGTGAGCCCCATCGGCCTCAGGCTCCACCTCACTTCACAGGCTGCCGCCGACGCGCTGCGCTCGCTCGCGCGGTAGCGCAGGACGAGTCGCGGCACAGGGTCACGCGCACGCGTGAATCGCGTCGCGCAGGAACTGCGCAGCGCCCGGGGCAACCTTCTCGTAGTAGGCACGGAACCGCTCGTCGGAGACGTAGCCGTCGGCCAGGCCCTTGTGGGCATCGGGCGTGTAGAGCCCGTCCGGCCAGTACATGCGCAGCCAGTGGCCGTGCATCGCCACGAGCTTGCGCGCCTCCGGGCCGGACGTGTCTCCGGCCTCCATCGCGCGGCGCAGCTGCTCGTTGATGGCCAGCGCCAGCTCCTCGGCCTGCATATGCGCGGCCTCCCCCATCGCCACGTACTTCTCGTTGGCAGCATCCATCACCTCATCGCCGTAGGCAGCCCGGACCTCCTCGCCGTAGGCCTTCTCGTTCTCGGCGACCTCGCGCCAGCGCTTGAGATGCGGCAGCAGCGTGGCCATGAGCGAGACCGCCTCGTCGAGCGAGACGCCGAGCGCCTTGGCCTCCATGGGCGCCGTGGCCTCGATGAACTCGTCCATCGTCATGCCCTTGGCGGTGAAGTCGCCGTGGTCGTAGCAGAACTTGCAGAAGTCCGCGCTCTTGGAGCCGTCGGCCTCGGTGCCGTGCATCTCCTCGTCGGGGATGGGCATGCTGCAGCACTGGCAGTAGTAGCTCATGGGCATATCGAAGAAGCGCTCGAGCGGCACGCCAAAGGTGACGCAGATAAGCTTGACCATGTCGATGCCGGGCGTGGTCTCGCCTTGCTCCCAGCGACTGACGCACTGCCGCGTCACGTACAGCCGCCGCGCCATCTCCTCCTGCGTGATGCCCGCCTCCTTGCGGATGGCGGCGATGACGTCCTTGATGGCCATGGGCTCCTCCTCGCTCGGGTTCTCGGTAAGGCAATTGTCGCCGCGAGCCCGAAGCCGCACAAGAAACAGCTCGTTGCGTGGCTGCTCGCCGGCAATTTCTCTTGCATGCGCTTACGCAGCCCAGCGAAGAGGGGCCGAGGTGACGTCCTCTGGACGAAGCCCAGATCCAAGAATGTGTGTGCGGCGCCTCCAACCAGACGCCACCTCGACAAGACAAGCATAGGCTCGTATAGTTTTTATCTGTAGTCTTGTCTTTTCGCGCGAGCTGCGCCGTGGGCTCTCGGGCGAACTGCTTGCCGCCCATCCGGCACAGGGCAAGAAGGGCGAGCACCACCTCTCGAGGTTTGGGTTCACGTTCTAACGGTTTCGGAAGTATCCGTTTGCGGAAGTGCAGGTAACGGCCTCGCGCTTTCGCGTTGTCACCTCATGGTGAACCCAAACCGTATTCAGGGTTTGGGTCCACGTCGGCAGGGCCGGCGAACAGCCCACCCCACTGAGCTGGCATTCTGTAACCGCCTACTCGCGAAACCGCTAGAACGTGAACCCAAACCTCTTTAGGGGGATGCCAACCACCTGTGCTAAGATTCTCCCGACCCAACGGGTCTCTGACGAGGGCAGCCGTACCAGAATCGCAAAGACGGCGCATGATCTTGGAGGTTGCCATGGATTGGGTCATTTTGGTCGTGTCGGGCGCGATGGAGGCCGTGTGGGCCCAGGCCCTCGACCGCTCCGAGGGCTTCACGCAGCCCGTCCCCTCTATCGTGTTTCTCGTCGCGCTCGCCGCGAGCATGCTCGGACTCAGCCACGCCGTCCGCACGATTCCGCTGGGCACCGCCTACGCCGTCTGGGTGGGCATCGGCGCCGCGCTCACGGTGGCATGGGGCGTCGTCTCCGGCGCAGAGTCGTTCTCGTGGGCAAAGATTCTGCTCATTGCAGGCCTCGTGGCGTGCGTCGTCGGCCTCAAGCTGGTGGGCGAGGCACACTAGGATCTCGCGGCGCCACGAGCCATGTGCCAACTACCATAAGGACGAGCGCGAGGACAAACGTCGGCGCAAGCGGCGTGCGGAACAGAGCGAACGCCAGCGCGCTGCCAATGAAGGGGTTCACCGCGTAGAACGCGCTCGTTCGTGCCGCCCCCAGGTCGCGCTGGGCGCGCACATAGCAGGCAATCGACAGCCCGTATGAGACAAACCCGAGCAGGAGCGCAAGCCCCGCGTCAACGAGCGTCGGCAGGGCGTCGCCTGCGCAGAGCGCCACGACGAGCGCGCCGGCGCCCGAGCCCCACCCCTTGATGACGACAACCTGGACCGGATCGCAGTCCGACAACCTGTTCGTGCAGTTGTTCTCGATGCCCCAGCACAGGCATGCCGCAAGCGTGAGAAGCGAACCAGCGGAGAACCCCCACGCCCCCGCGTCCCAGGACAAGAGGACGCATGCCAGGGAGATGACGCCGATGCCCGTCGCCGTGCGAGCCCCCACCCGCTCCCCAAACGCGAGGCGGGCGATAAGGGCGGTCGCCACGATCTCAAAGTTGTTCAACAGCGACACGCTCTCTGCCGACGAGAGGGAGAGCCCTGCCATGAGCAGCAGGGGCGCCGCTACGTCGAGCACGACCATCGCGGCCACATAGGGGGCGTCCGCGCGCTCGAGGGGCCGCCCGCGAACCTCTCCCGCACCTCCACCTGCGCCGCTCGCGAGCGAAAGCACCGTCATGCCGGCGCCTGCGCCGAGATACAGCAGCGCCGCCATCATGTTCGGCGCAACGTCAGCAAGCAGCACCTTGGAAAACGGCGTGCTCAGCGCATAGAGCGCCGCCGCGGCGAGCGCGAAGGCAACGCTTCGCCCTGTGCGACCGGACAACACGCAACGCCTCCTCGATTCCGAACGACCCGCTCAACCTGGTTCAACAGTAAAGCAGGCAATACGACACCGCAAACTGTCAAGAGAAGTAAGGAAGCGCGCATAGGCTCCCGTCAAAGACCTCGCAATCGCAGAGCATTCGCAAGTACGTCCTGATAGCGTGGGTCGTTACCCGCGAGCTCGCGCCACTTTGGCGATGACACCTGTTCGGCGAACGCCTGGCGCATGAGCGATTCCACCTCGTCTGCTTGGCGGGACTTGTGAGCTGCCCACGCCTCCCCAGCTTGGGCGGGGTCGAGGCGGTCGGCCATGCGGTCCCAGAGCGGGGAGTCGGACGGGGCCGGGCGCGCCGGGACGGCCGCCAGAGCTTCTGCGGCCCGAGCAAGGGCGTCGAGCGCGGTGTCCTTCTCGCCGGCGCGTCGTAGGGTATCCGCAACCTCGAGGGACATTGTTGCCGAGAAGAACGGGTTCACCGTGCCCATGTCGAGCGCCTCGAAGACCGCCCCGGCGGCGTTGCCAGCCACCCGCGCGAACGCCGCATCATCTCGCATCCCCACCTCCTGCATGAGCGATGAGAGCACGAAGCTCGCCGCGCGCAGGCGCTCTGCCTGCAGAAGGTCGAGGGCTTCGTCGTCGCGGCCGAGCTTGCGGTAGGCAGAGGCGAGAAGCATCGTCGGGGCGCTCGCGTCCTGACGGCGCACGAGCGGCTCCAGGAGCGAGGCGGCCTCCTCGTAGCGACCTGCGTGGAAGAGCGTCGTGGCCCTCTGCTGCTGCGCGAGATACAGGGCAGAGGGGTCCGTCGCCACCTCGAGCACGCGGTCGAGCAGGGCGAGCGCCTCGTCGGCGAGGTCGTCGGCATCGAGCGGGGCGTCGGACGAGCCGCCCTTCTCGCCCGCCGGAGCGAACGGCGTTGCCATACCGCCCGCCCACACCGTGAGAAGCGACGCAAACATGAGCAGCAGGTTCGCGTCCGAGTAGTGCTCCGAGGCAAGCGCGCGCAGCCGCTTGTGCGCCGATGCAAGGTCCTTCTCGCCCAGTGCGTAGACCTCGGCATAGAGTGCGGCGGACTCCTCCTGAGAGAGCTCGTCGCGCCAGTCGAAGAGCTCGTCCAGGGTGAGCGAGAAGTACGCGGCGATGCGCGGCAGCAGGCTCACGTCCGGGAGGCTCTGCCCGAGCTCCCACTTGCTCACGGCGGCCTTTGAGACGCCCAGGTGGGCGGCGAGCGCCTCCTGCGTGACGCCCGCGCGGCGCCGCTCCCGCGCGATCGTGCGACCGATGTTGATGCTCTCGCTCATGGCTCCCCCTTGACGCTGCAGCCGGCTTTCACCTCCAGTATGCGGTCGAGCAGAAGTGGAATCAAAGGAGTGCTAGTTGACGTTTCTCGCACGCGGTCAACCGAGGCTCGACACATCGCCCAGCAGCACGCGCGCGCACTCGCGGACGCAGAGCAGGTAGTACAGGGCGAGAAGCCCGAGCGTGCCCACCACGGAGCACGCCGCGATGGCGAGAAACGCCTCGTCCGGCACGCCACCCGCGAGCTGGCGCACCAGCATGAGGCCAAAGCAGTCGTGCACCACCGCGAGCGCCGCGGGCAGCGCAAAGGCAACGCCCACCTGCGCCCGCACGGCGCCGCGCGCCTCCCGCTCGTCCGTCCCGAGCGCCATCAGCGTGGCGTAGGCGCGCCGGCCGTCCGCGGCCTGGCTAACCTGCTGCAGCGCGAGCACCGCGGCGGCGGCAACGAGAAACGCCTCTCCGTAGAAGATTCCCACGTAGCCGATCGGCGCGAGCGACGCCTCCGCCAGCGCCCCCGGGTCCGCGAGCCCTGCCACGCGCTGCCCCACCGAGAAGAGGAGCCCCGCGCAGATCATGCAGACCGCACACGCCACGAGCACGCACGTGCACGAGAGGGCCTGGCAGCCCGTGGACACGTGGCCCTCCACCTGCCGCAGCGTGAAGGCACGCAGCCCCTCCCAGTAGCGGGAGCCACGACGCACACGCGCGGGCACGCCCGCCGCCACCAGCCGAAAGACGAGCGAGGTGGCCACGTAGGCCGCCCACCCCATCGGCAGGATCGCGAGCACAAAGAGCCCGGGCTGGACCACGCACGAACCCCACACCACGGCGAGAAGGACCACGGCCAGCGCCGCCTGCGCGCGCGTCACGCCGCGGTGCGTTGCGAAAGCAAGCCGCTCCGGCGCGCAGTCGTGCTCGAGGAGCTCCACGAGCGGCCGACGCAGCACGTCAACCACGGAGAGCACGATCGCCAGCCCCTCGATCCCAGCGAACCACGCGCACGCGTCGAGCGCGGCCGCGGGCGAGAAGGACCAGGCAAGCTGCCACGGCACGCCGAAGACGAACGCCGCGACGGCGCCAAAAGCTGGCGACGCCGCCGCGCCGAGCGCGAGTCCCGCCACCAGCGCCGCGAGCCCCACGAGCGCGCCCTCCGCCGCGAGGATCGCCGCGAGCGCCGGCGCACGCATCCCGAGCAGCGCGTACGTCCCAAACTCCCGCGAGCGACGCCGCACGATGAAGCGCGTGGCGTAGGCCACGAGCACGGCAAAGACGAGCACCACAAAGACCGAGAAGGCGCCGGTGATGTCGCGCGCCTTGTGGATGACCTCGAGCTGCGGGCCCGTGAGCGGCATCGCCAGGAGGTAGTCGCCCGAGGCGTTGAACGCGTAGAGCAGGCACGTGGCAAAGGCGAGCGTGACGAGGTAGACCGAGTAGTCGCGCGCGCAGCGCGAGACGTTGCCGAGCGCGACGCGCAGGGTGACGGGCATGACGGCTCCTTCCGGCCAGCGTCAGTTACATGCCCATCGTCCTTCTCGCCCGCCCAGTGTGCCATCGCCCGGGCTTATGCTCCCCTAACGGTTTCGCAAGGTTATCTGCCGTAAACTGCAACTCTACCAACGGTCGAGCCAACTCAACTGGCGGTCGGTTGAGCGCGGCGTCGCCCCGCGTGACGATGGCCCTGCCAGACGGACCCCAGCGAAAGGACCACCATGACCAAGCAGACCTTTGGCGCCACCATCTCCGCCCTGCGCAAGGAGAAGGGCCTGACGCAGCTCGAGCTCGCCCGGCAGATGGGCGTCACGGACAAGGCCGTGAGCAAGTGGGAGCGCAATCTGTCGTTTCCGGACGTGGCGTCGCTGCCCAAGCTGGCCGAGGTGCTCGGCACCTCGGTGGACGAGCTGCTCGAGGTGAAGACGGCGGCGCAGGAGGAGCCAGCGGGGTCCCGCGTGCCCGCGCTCGTGGAGCTTGTCCTCAAGGCGGTCGCGCTCGCCATGGGCGTGGGCGTGACCGCGCTCACCATCATGGACGAGGTGGAGCCGAGAAACGCGCTCGGGCTCCTCGGCATCGGCGTCGCGTGCCTGGCGCTCGTCCAGCTCATGCACACCGACGAGCGGGAATGATACGAAGGGACAGTCCCTTCGTATCATCCGGCCAGGGCCCGCGCGTCTGCCAGCACGCGGGCGATGTCCGCGACGATTACCATGCCCTTGTCGGCAATCTGCGCGGGGAGCAGGTCGTAGCGGTCGTTCATCGCAACGTAGCGCGCGTGCGGAAGCGAGAGCGTGAGGTTCCAGAACGGCTCCTGGATGAACATCGGCGTCATGCGGCCGACCCCCAGCTCCAGGAGCAGCAGGCGCCTCTCGGCGTGCGCGGCCAGCCAGTCGGAGACCTTGCGGTACTGCTCCTCGTACTTCTCGCCCTGTAGGAAGTTGCCATAGCCTCGCACCCACGGGAACGCCTCCCCACCGCAGTGCGGGCAGCGCGGGATGAGGCTCGTGGGGATGCGCGTGTCGTCCCCTTGCGCCTCGATCATCTGACGAACGGGCCCCACGGCGTCCCAGGTGTCGTCCGTGCAGCAGCGCGCGCACTGGAAGAAGCGGTGGTCGCCCTGGATCTGGGCGACCTGTCCTTCGGGATAGAGCTTCACGAACTGCGTGTCCTGGTTGGTGGTGAGCACGAAGAAGTCCTTGCCCGCGAGCAGCGCGTCAAGGTCCCGGTAGGGCGCGCGCACCGGCGCCGTCTGCGTGGTGTGGAGAAACGTGGAGAGGTACGCCCACTTCTCCTCGGGCGTCTCCCATCGGCGGAAGCTCCCGTCGAAGGCGCCGCGCACGCCGTACTTCTCGGCAAACTTGCCAAAGTGCTCGCGGAAGGACGGCGTGTCCCCGTAGTAGAAGTCGCCGCCGCCCGCCGCCGAGAGTCCGGACGCACCGCCCACGAGCACGCAGTCCGCCTCCGCGATCTCATGGACCAGCCGCTCGATCTGCTGCTCGTACGTGAGCGGAGAAGGACCGGCAAGCTCGTAGGGCGCACTGCCCGCCGCATACGCGGCGCGGAAGCGGCTGAAGTTCTCCTGCGTGGCAACGACCAGCTCCTCGTAAGGTGTCATCGCTCCTCCTCCCGCGCGCCCAGAAGCGCGCAGACTCTGTCCATCACGTCCGCGATGTCGGCGCACACGGTGAGCGAGCGCTCCCCCAGCTGACGCGGCTCTCCCGCCTTCCCATAGTTGACGCGCAGGTAGAACGCGTTGCTGTTGCGCGCCACCATGTCCCAGAACGGCAGCTCTATCACGCCCGGCGTCATGCCTCCCACGCCGAGCTCCAAGAAGAGCACCCGCTCGCCGCTCGAGAGCGCGTCGCGCACAAAGGCCTCGTAGCGTCGGCGCTGGGCGCGCCAGAAGCTCCCCTCGAGAAACGTCTCGTCACGCACCCAGGGAGCCATGAGCCAGCCGCAGCGCGGGCAGCGCGGCAGGAGCTCGGAGGGCGCGGAGACGTCGTCCTCCCCCATGGCGTCGAGCGCGCGGCGCACGAAGGCGTCAGCCGGCCACAGCTCGTCGCAGCAGGGCTGCCCGCACTGCAGAAACGCGAGGTCCCCCTGGAAGAGCCAGGTGCGCTCCGGCTCGAACGAGCGACGCACCTGGCCATCCACGTTGGTCGTGAGCACGAAGTGGTCCTTCTCGACAAGCAGCGCGGCGAGCTGGCGGTACGCGCGCCCCACCGGCGCCGACTCCACGTAGTCGACGTAGGCAGCCGTGAAGCCCCAGCGCTCCTCGTTGGTGGCGTAGAGGTGGTAGTAGCCGTCCATGAGGGTGTCAAAGCCGTGGGCGCGCCGGAAGCGCTCGAGCGTGCCCCCGGGGCCAAACTCGGGGATGGGGTGATAGTGATCGTACCCGCAGGCGCTCGACATGCCGGAGCCGATGCCCGCAACCACGAAGTCCGCCTGCCCCAGAAGCTCCGCCGCACGGACGACTGCCGCCTCGTAGTCAGCCTCGCTCGCGTAGGGGCTTTGCTGCTCGGCGCCCAGGTGCTGGGCATAGAGGCCCATCAGCCTGCTCATCTTGCCTCCCCATCCAGGGCGAGAAGAACCTCGCGCAGGTCGCCGCGCACGGCCGCGACGCGCTCGGGCGGAAGCGACGGCAGCACGGGCTCCTCGCGGTTGATCACGACGTAGCTCGCGCGCGGCGCAGCCTCAGCCCACGCCATGAGCGGCGCCTTGATCGCGCGGTTTCGCTGGCCAACGCCCAGCTCGAGCACGCAGATTCGCGCCGTCTCGTACTTGGCGAGAAACGTGTGTAGATTCGCGGCCTGAGAGCGGAATGGCTCGAGGCGGGCAATCTGACCCGTGTCGTCAACCGCGACGTCAAGCGGCGCCCCGCAGCGCGGACAGCGCGGGAGCTCGATCGACCCCAGATACAGGAGCGCATCGAACGTCTCTCCCGTGCAACCTCCCGTACAGCGAAGTCGCGCGTAGCTGCCCTCGGTCTCCAAAAGGGCATCTGGCGAGAAGCCCGCGCGCTCGAAGCGACCGTTGCAGTTGCAGGTCACCACGAAGCGCGGGACGCCCGCCGTGAGCCTGTCGAGCGCCCGCATGACAGGAGACGGCTCGTAGTCACGGTACCCGTAGGCGATGAGCCGGGATAGGAACTCCCAGCGAAGCTCCTGGCTCGGCCAGCGCGCCATGAGGCCCTGAAGGATGCTCGTGAGGCCACACTCGCGGTGCAGGTCTCCAAAGACGCGCAGGAACTCGTCATCGCGGGCGAACTGGTTGTAGCCGTCAGCGATGTCGAAACCGTTGCTCGCCGCTATGACCACGGCGTCTGCGGAACGCAGCAGTTCGGTCGCGCGGGCGCGTTCTTCTCGGCTCATGTGGCTCCTTGCTGTTGTTTTTAATACGACAGCATTGTAGCAGCCGTGCCCATGAGCGCAACTGCTGTTACACTCATAACAACAGCATTATCACAAGGAGCGACATGGCCTATTCAACCAAGCTGAGCGACTCCCTTCACCTGCTGGTCTTTGTTGCGACCGAACGGGATGGAGACCTCTCGAGCGCGGCGATTGCCAAGAGCCTCGCCGCAAACCCCTCCTCGGTGCGCCAGCTCATGGGGCGCCTGCGCCGAGCCGGGCTCATCACGTCGGTAACGGGGCACGCCCGTCCCGAGCTCGCGCGTCCCGCCAAGGACATCTCGATGCTCGACGTCTATCGCGCGGTGGAGGGCGACCGTCCCCTCCTGCACCTCGACACGCACACGAACCCCGAGTGCGGCGTGGGCATGAACGTTCAGCGCGTGATAGGAGAGCGCTTTGATGACGTGCAGCGCGCCGCCGAGCAGGCAATGTCTTCTGTTACGCTGGAGCAGATCATTGCGCAGTATCGTGCGCGAATCGACGCACTCTAAGGAGGTCCCATGGCGCGCAAGTCGATCGCAGAGATGTCCTTCTCGCAGGTCTATCCCCTGCTCGTGCAGAAGGCCGAGCGCAAGGGGCGCACGCGTGCGGAGGTTGACGCTGTGACCTGCTGGCTCACCGGCTACGACGAGGCAGGCCTCGCCCGGCAGCTGGAGCGCGGTGTCACCTACCGGGAGCTCTTCGACGAGGCGCCGGCGATGAACCCCAACCGAGCGCTCATCACGGGCAAGATCTGCGGCGTTGACGTGGCCGCCATCGAGGACCCCGTGGAGCAGAACGCCCGCTACCTGGACAAGCTCGTCGACGAGCTCGCCCGCGGCCGCGCGCTGGAGAAGGTCCTGCGGAGCTAGTGTCCAGATGTTACGAAGGGACTGTCCCTTCGTAACATCGCCAAGAAAAACTTTGCCCTTCTCACTTGCACTGTGTATAGGTGTGTATATACTGTACTTACCGGGTATACACGGTCGGCCCGCAGGAGACGTCCTGGCGGGCCAGTTCGGAAGGACGACGACTTGGACATCATCATCTCAACCTCGAGCGGCAGGCCCATCTACGAGCAGATAACCGACCAGATCAAGTCGGCGATCGTGACGGGCCAGCTCGCGGAGGGCGAGCAGCTCCCCTCGATCCGCGCCCTGGCCAACAGCCTGCGTGTGAGCGCGATCACCACCAAGCGCGCCTACGCGGACCTGGAGGCGGCGGGCCTGATCGAGACGGTGCAGGGCAAGGGCACCTACGTCGCCGGCGGAAACGCCGAGCTCATCCGCGAGGAGCAGATGAGGGAGGTCGAGGGGCTTCTCGCCAAGGCCGTGGAGCGCGGTCGTGCGATCGGCCTCACCGACGACGAGCTGTCCGAGATGTTCGCCCTGGTACTGGAGTGACGCGCGAGAAGGACCTCGCGCAGAAAGTGATTCAAAAGGGGTCTGTCCCCTTTTGAATCAGAAAGGACGTCACATGAGCGGCAGTCTCATCGAGGCCCGCGGGCTCACCAAGCACTACGACGGGTTCTCGCTGGAGGGCGTGGACCTCACCGTGAACGAGGGCGAGGTCGTGGGCTTCATCGGCCAGAACGGTGCCGGCAAGTCCACCACCATCAAGGCCCTTCTCGGCCTCTTCCCCGTGGACGGCGGCACCTCGAGCGTGCTCGGCGTACCGAGCGACGAGCTCTCCCGCGCATCCGGCGCCGCAGTGAAGGAGCAGGTCGGCGTGGTGTTCGACGCGATCTCGCTGCCGGAGCACCTCAAGGTTTCGGACGTGGGGCGCATCTACGAGCGCACCTACGCCACCTGGGACGCACGCCGCTTCGAGCGCCTGGCCTCCGGGTTTGGCCTGGACGCCAAGAAGACCGTGAAGAGCCTCTCGCGCGGCATGGGCATGAAGCTCTCCCTGACCTGTGCGCTCGCGCACGACGCGCGCCTGCTCATCCTCGACGAGGCCACGGCCGGCCTGGACCCGATGGCGCGCGACGAGGTGCTCGACCTCCTGCGCGACTTCGTGGCCGAGCCCGGCCGCGCCGTCCTCATGAGCAGCCACATCACGAGCGACCTCGAGCGCATCGCGGACCGCATCGTCTGCATCGACAACGGGCGCATCGTCTTTGACCTGCCCAAGGACGTCATCACCGACGAGATGGGCGTCGCGCGCTGCCGCGTGGCGGACCTCGAGAAGATCGCGGGCTCGGGCGTCGTCCCGGACGCCGAGCTGCGCTACCTGCGCCACGACTACGGCATCGACGTGCTCGTCCCCGACCGCTTTGCCTTTGCGGAGAGCTTCCCGGAGATCCCGGTCGACCGCATGACCATCGACGACTACATGACCCTCACCCTGAAGGGCGGTGTCCGATAATGAAGCGCGCGTTCCTCCTTGAGATGACGATCTTTCGCGACTACGCACGGCAACTCGTGGGCCTGGGGCTTCTCGTGAGCCTGTGCATCGGGCTCGGCATGCAGACGCCGCTCGCGATGCCGGCCACGCTCACCTGCATGTTCTTCATGATGAGCTCGATGGGGCTGGCCGCCTACGACCAGCTCAACCACTGGGAGCTCTTCCGGCTGACGCTCCCGCTCTCCCGGCGCGACGTCGTGCTCGGGCGCTACGCCGCCATCGTGACGTTTGGCCTCACCGGGATGGTCGTGGGCTTCGTCGGCGCGCTCGCCTGCATGGGCGTCGCCTCCGTAGTCGGCCTCCCCGGCGAGGTCGGCGAGGCCTTTGCGTTTGATCCCGACATGCTCTCCGTCATGGCCGTCGTCACCTGCTTCACCCTGTTCATCGGCTCTGTGGTGGCGAGCGTCGTGACGCCGCTCTACTTCCGCCTGGGCCAGACGCGCGCCACGCAGATCCTGCCCACGGTGATCGTGCTGCTCTTCGTGGTGCCGGTGGTCATCCTCGGCAACAGCGGCATGCTCGACGGCGGCATCCCGGGGATGGAGCTCGTCTCTGCTGCGCTAAAGGCGCTCGACACACCGGCCGGCATGGCCGTGGGCTGCGTGGTTCTTGTCGCCCTGTCGGCTGTGGCGCTGGCAACATCGGCCGCCGTCTCCCTCAAGCTCTACGAGAAGCGCGAGCTCTAGAGCCGGCGAGAGGAACGCGCTCGCACGAGGCGACGTCGGCAATCGCACATCTGTCATCATTTCCCCAGACGGAAAGACGCCTTTCATCCATCGCGCAATTCCGGACAAAATCGGCCCCGTCTGACCCTTTTTTGTCCGAATAAACGCGATGGGCAAACGAGACGGGACGGAGCGCTGCCCCATGCTGTTCATTCTCACGGGAGACATCCGAACGGGCAAGACCACGTGGCTCGAGGCGCGCGTGCGCGAGCTCGAGGCGGCGGGCGTCCCCGTGCGCGGTGTGCTCGCGCCCGGCAAGTGGCGCGGCGGCGAGAAGGTCGGGATAGAGAACGTACTTCTGCCCTCGCGCGAGCGTGTCCTTCTCGCCACGCCTGCTGCAAGCGGGTGCTCGCGCGGCCCGGGCTGGGACTTTGACGAAGCGGCGCTTGCCAGCGTGAACGGCCACCTTGCCAGTCTGGCCGCGACGACTGCCGAGAAGGACGCGCGCGCCGGGCTCCTCGTCATCGACGAGATCGGCCCGCTCGAGCTGCGCCGCGGCGGCGGCCTCATCGCGGCGCTCTCGCTGCTGGATGCCGGTCCCGCCCCCGCCTGGCCGCACGCCCTCGTGGTCGTGCGCTCGTCGCTCGCCGAGGAGACCGCCACGCGCCTGCGCCCCGCATGGGGCCTCGTCGAGCTTATCCGCCCAGACGAGGCCGGCGGGCGCCATCTGCACGAGGCCCTTCTCGGCAAGCGATCTTTGCACAGCCCGGAGAAATAGCATACATTGGCGCGGCGTCCCTTCATGGCCAACTGGGCAAACGCAGTTTTCCTGCCAGCCAGTGTATGCTATGTTCCAAACAGCCCCGAAAGCCCCTGGACACTACTCCCGCACGGCACCGTCCATCAGCACGTCGTACTCCTCGTCCGTGAGGTCGTGGTCGTAGAAGAGCCGGTAGTACTCCCCCACCACGTCGCGCAGGTCGTCCTCAAAGCGGTCCGGGTAGCACAGGCGCAGGTACCACTGCACGCCAAGGACCTGGTTCACGCCAACCGGCGAGGAGACCCAGTTGTACGGCACGCTCGGCACGCGGTAGTAGTTGCCGGACTTGATGGCGGTGAGCTCAGCCCAGGCGGGGTCGTCCCCCACCGTGTCGTAGATCGAGTCTGCCGAGAAGACGATCATCTCGGGATCCCAGAGCGCGATCTGCTCGAGGCTGACCTCGCTGCCCTTGCCGCTGGAGGACGGGTTCTCCATCACCGCGACGTTCTGCGAGCACAGGTCGATGACGCCGGCCTGGAAGCCCCCGTTCGGCATCGCGTTCGTCCCCGTCTCACCAAGCAGGTACGCGACCGTGGGGCGCTCGTCCTCGGGGATCTCCGCCAGGACGGCCTCGGCCTCGGACACGACGTCTCGGCAATAGTCGGCGAGCTCGGCAGCGCGCTCCGAGTCAAGGATATCCGCGAGCTGGTCGTAGAGCGGCGCATAGGTGTCGAGCGTCGTGGAGTCGAGGTGCACGCACGGGATGCCGATCTGCTCCTGCAGCGCGTCCAGCTCCTCGACGAGTGAGTCCTTGGGCTCGCCGACATCGATGATGAGCTGCGGCGCCGCCGCGGCCACGGCCTCGCGGTTGAAGTCGCCCTTGCCGCCGTAGATCTGCCCGAAGACGGGAAGCTCGCCAAGGTCCTCTCCGAGGTATGCCAGCTGGTCTTCGGTCAGCTCGGTGGCAAGCCCGACCATCCTCTCGGGCGCCACGCTCAGCAGCACCTGCTGGGCCACGGGGCCGGACGCCGCGATGCGCTCGACCTCGGCCGGGATCTCCACCTCGCGCCCGAGCGAGTCCGTGACCACGCGCGTGGCCGACTGCTCCGTCGCGGATTGCTGGCCGTCGGGCTGCTGGCCGGACTCCGCCGCCGGCGTGCCCCCGCACGCCCCGAGCGAAACCGCCACCGCAAGCGCCGCGACTGCCGACAAGAACGTTCTTCTCCTCATCTCTTCTCCCTTCTCGATGATTCAAAAGGGGACAGACCCCTTTTGAATCATTTCGTCATGTCCAGGGGCACGCAGGCGCGCGCCTTGTCGTTGTGGAGCGAGCTTACCTCCACGGGCAGACCGTAGAGTTCGCTCAGGAGCGGCCCGGTGATGACGTCGGCCGGGGCGCCGCACGCGCGGACGCGCCCGCCGTCGAGCGCGAGCACCGTGTCCGCGTAGAGGTAGGCCAGGTCGGGCGCGTGCGTGGACGCGATCACCGAGAGGCCCTCGCTCGCGAGCCGCCGCACGACCGCCATCACGCGCGCCGTGTTGCCAAAGTCGAGCGCACTCGTGGGCTCGTCCATCACGATCGAGCGCGCGTCCTGCGCGATGGCGCGGGCGATAAGGACGAGCTGCCGCTCACCGCCAGAGACCTGCATGAAGCTCCGGTGCGCGAGGTGCGCCACGCCTACGCGCTCGAGCGCCTCCTCGGCGCGGGCACGGTCTGCCGCCGCGGGCGCACGCAGCGGTCCCAGACGCGACGCCGCACTCATGAGCACGACGTCGAGCACCTCGAAGTCGAAGACCTGCGCGTGGCTCTGCGGAACGAAGGCCATCTCGCGGGCGCGCTCGGCCACGGAGAGCTCCTCGAGCGGACGGCCGTTCACGAGGATGGTCCCCGCACGCGGGCGCTCGAGGCCCAGGATGCAGCGGAAGAGCGTGGTCTTGCCCACGCCGTTCGGCCCGAGCACGCATGCGAGCTCGCCGTCCGCGACGGAGAGGTCAACGCCCTCGAGAACTGCGTGGTCACCGTAGGAGAAGCTGAGGCCTGAGATCTCAAAGCTCATGTCAGCCACGCCCCCTCTCGTCCGCCGCAGTGCTGGGACGCCAGGCTCTTCTCGCCCGCCGCGCGCCGGGGTGCCAGGTTCTTCTCGCCCGCATCAGCCGCGCCCCCTCTTCACGATGAGCCACAGGAAGAACGGCGCGCCCACCACCGACGTGAGGATGCCGATGGGAATCTCCGCCGTGAGCGCGAGGCGCGCGATGTCATCCACCACCAGGAGAAACGCCGCCCCCGCGAGCATGCTGGCCGGCAGGAGGTGTCGGTAGTCGCTGCCCACCAGGCCGCGCGCGAGGTGCGGCACCACGAGCCCCACCCAGCCGATGAGCCCGGAGACCGCCACGCTCGCCGCGGTCACGAGGGCCGAGAAGAGCACGGCCACGGCGCGCACGCGCGGGGCGTTGACGCCCATGGAGAGCGCCTCGTCGTCGGACATCGTGAGGACGTTGAGGCGCCAGCGCATGGCCATGAGTCCGGTGAGGCCCATCGCGATGGGCCCCACGGCCAGGGCAAGGTCAGACGTCTTGGCGCCAGTAAACGAGCCGAGCAGCCAGAACGTGATGGCCTGCAGCTGGTTGGACGGATCGGCCACGAGCTTGGTGTAGGAGACCCCGGCCTCGAAGAGCGACTTCACCATGATGCCGGCGAGCACGGTCACGAGGATCCGGTTGCCGCGCGCCCGGCTGCTCACCAGCAGCACGATCCCCACCGCGGCGAGCGAGACGGCAAAGGCCGAGCCGGAGATCGCGAGCGAAGAGCCACCAAAGAGGATGGCGCAGCACGCACCGAAGGCCGCGCCCTGCGACGCGCCGAGGAAGTCCGGCGAGACGAGCGGGTTCTGGAAGATGCCCTGGAAGGCGGCACCCGCGGTGGAGAGGCTCGCGCCCACGAGGATCACGAGCAGGATGCGCGGCAGGCGCACGTTGAAGAAGAGCGTCTCCTGCTGCGCGGAGAAGTCGCCGATGCCGGGCGCCAGGCGGGACGCCAGGAGCTCGAACGCCTCCGCCGGCCCGATGGGATAGCGGCCGAGCGCCAGCGAGACGAGCACGGTGGCCACGAGCAGCACGCCGAGAAGGACAATGACGCGGCCAGGGTGCCTGCGAACGAGGCTGCGGACGGGGTTGTGCGCGAAGAGGGTCATGCGCGCTCGCCCTTCCCCGGCCCCTCGCCGCGACGCTCGGCACGACGGCGGACGAGCTGCGCCACGATGGCGAGGGCGATCTCGGCGGGCGTGACGGCGCCGATGGCAAGGCCGATCGGCATGGCCACGGCGTCGACGCGCTCCCGTGGCACGCCGGCGGCGATAAGGTGCTCGCGCGCGAGGGCGGCCTTGCGGGCGCTGCCGATGCAGCCCACGAAGGCGGGTTGGACGTCGCGGGTCAGCACGGCGAGAAGGACCGTCTCGTCGCAGGCGTGGCCGTGCGTGAGCACGACGACGGAGTCGCGCGGGCCGATGGCGGCGCTTGCGGAGAGCTCGTCGAACGAGCCGCAGGTCACGGCAGCTGCCTGCGGCAGGTGCTCGCGCGTGGCGAGCTCCGAGCGGTCGTCATAGACGTGGACCTCAAAGCCGGCCGCCGCGGCCGGGCCCACGAGCGCAGCGCCTACGTGCCCGGCGCCAAAGACGTGCAGACGGCTCGGGGCGGCGACGGGCTCACGGTAGGTGGCGCGCGCGTCGTCCCAGGCCGGGGCGTCCAGGCGCGCAGCCGGGCCAACCTCGATCGTCGGCGCGGAGGGGTCCGTCCAGCGCTCCGTCACGCAGACGGGTTCGTCGCGCCGGAGCGCGTCACGAATGGCGAGAAGGACGGGCAGGTCGTCGGCCGTGAGCGAGCGGGTTGCGAGCAGGGCGTCGCCGCCGCAGGCCATGGCGTCGCGCGTGTGGTACCACTCGAGGCTCGGCGTGCCGCCGGAGCGCGCCGAGCGGGCGCGCTCAATGGCCAGCTGCTCGATCGCGCCTCCGCCGATAGTTCCGACCAGCGCTTCGTTTGCGAGGACGGCCAGGCGCGCACCCTCGTGGCGCGGCATCGAGCCGCTCGTGGCGAGCAGGCTCGCCAGCCCCACGCGCCGCCCGGCCTCAAGCTCCGCCACGAGCGCGGAGACGAAGGCCTCGTCGGAGAGGGAGCCGTTGACGAGACGGGCGCTCTTCTCGGCAGCCGCGTTCTTCTCGGAAGACACGTTTTCCTCGGCAGCCGCGTTCTTCTCGGCCTGCGCGTTCTTCTCGGCCACGGCGCCCGAGAGCGCGAGAAGCGCCTCGAGCACGCCGCCGCCCACGGCCAGCGCCTTGTCAGAGGCGCTCTCGATGTACTCCTGGTGGCAGCGCGGGTCCACGTCGCCGCACTTCATGCCCTTGTGCACGGGGACGCCGGCCTGCAGCAGGCCGCGCACCACACCGTCAATTGTGGCGCGCATGGACTCGCCGGCCACCGTGGCACAGACGTCACCGGCTGTGACCTGCGCACCGATCTCCACGCACGGCTCGAAGACGCCGTCCGCCGGCGCGCGCATCACGCGCTCGCCCGCATAGCCGCCGATGAGGCCGGGCACCGCCGTGTTGGGGATCGGCGAGCCCTCGTAGTAGACGCGCCCCAGGTAGTGGCCGCGCATCGTCTCCACCGCGGCATCGCAGTCCTCGCGCGCGGTGAAACCGGGGCCCACGCCAATCACGACGGGCGCCATGTCGCGCGTGGTGCCGAGGTTGCGCTTGGCGAGAATTGCGTCCACCAGTGCGTCTGGCGCGAGCTCTCGCACGCTGGCGGCCTCGGGGTCAACGAGCACCGCGACGTTTCCCGCCGCCGCGGTCGCGCGCGCCGATACGGCGTCCGCGCAGAGCACGCCGCGCACGCCCTCCACGCGCGTCTCGCCCAAGCGGATGGCTTCCGAGAAGCACACGGTGCGCCGGATGGACGTCGGCGTCGCGAGGTCGCACATCACGACCTGCATGCCTGCGCGGAAGAGCCGCAGCGCGATGCCCGACGCGATGTCCCCCGCCCCGCGAATCACGACCAGCATGTCCGGAAACCTCCTCGTCGGCGTTATATTTTTAGAAGTGCAACGGTCTTCGCGACCAGTCAATTCCTTCTAGTTAGTCTAGCTCACAAATAGTTTGCCTCCGCCATCGACAGGGCGAGCGGCGCCAGTCCGCTCCTAGGCGGCTCCAGCGTAACCATCGCGTTAGAACGGACAAAAGCGCCCGTTTTTATCGCTTGTTTTGGTCGTTTTGACGCGATGGTTGTCCAGATGGTCGTTTTGACGCGATGGTGGTCCAAATGTTCGTTTTAACGCGATGGCTGCACCGGAGCAGCGCGGCGAGAAGAACCTCAGCTCGCAGCAATCTCGCGGACGGCGGCAGCCGCAACGTCAATCTCATCCTCCGTGTTGAACCAGCCGCAGCTCAGGCGTGCGATGCCGCGCACCTCCGTCCCCAGCGCGTGGTGCATGAGCGGCGCGCAGTGGGCACCCGCCCGGCACGCGATCCCCCAGCCGGAGGACAGCGCGTCCGCCACCTCCGCGGAATCCAGCCCGTCAACGTTCAGCGCAACGATGCCACCGCAGCGCTCGGGCGCCACGGGCCAGCCGCCATACACCGTCACGCCCGGCACGTCGCGCACACCCTCGTAGAGCCGCCGCGCGAGCGTGTGCTCGCGCGTGCCCACCGCTGCAGGCCCGCCGTTCTTCTCGATAAACGCGATGCCCGCCGCAAGGCCGGCCAGCCCGTGGGCATTGAGCGTCCCCGCCTCCAGACGCGTGGGCCAATCCAGCGGGTGCCGACGCTCGAAAGAGTGCACGCCGGAGCCGCCCTCGGCCCACGGGCGCACGTCGACGCCCTCGGCCACCGCCATGCCGCCCGTGCCCTGCGGGCCCATGAGGCCCTTGTGCCCGGTGAAGCACACCACGTCGATGCCCATGGCCGGCATGTCCAGCGGCGCGGCGCCCACCGTCTGCGACGCATCCACGAGGCAGAGTGCGCCCGCGGCGTGCGCTATCAGCGCCACGCGGGCCACGTCCACGAGGTTTCCCGTCACGTTGGAGCCGTGCGTCACCGCCACGAGGCGCGTACCCGGCGTGACCAGCCGCTCGAGCTCGTCCATGTCGAGAAACCCGTGCGCATCGCAGCCGGCATAGACAACCTCAACGCCGCGCTCGTCTGCCAGGCGCGCGAGCGGCCGCAGCACGGAGTTGTGCTCCAGCGCCGTCGTGACCACGCGCTCCCCCGGCCTCACCAGGCCGGACAGCGCGGCGTTGAGCGCGGCCGTCGCGTTGGCCGAGAAGCACACATGGTCGGCGCGCGGGCAGCCAAAAAGCGCCGCCACCGCCTCGCGGCAGCGCAGCACCAGGCGGCCGGCGTCAAGCGCGCTCGCAGACGCGCCGCGGCCCGCGTTTCCGAGCGAGCCCATCGCCGCCACGACGGCGTCCACGACCTCCTGCGGCTTGCGCATCGTCGTTGCCGCGTTGTCCAGGTAGATCATCAACCCCACGTCCTTCTCGCAAATGATTCAAAAGGGGTCTGTCCCCTTTTGAATCATCGGAACTCGAGCAGCTCGATCACGGTCATGGCCTCCACGGGGACGCCGTCGGCGGTCAGCGCGGCGGCAAGCTCCTCGCGAGCCTCCGGCACCGTCTTCCACGCCAGGCCGCAGCCGGCCGCGACCTCGCCGGGCACCGGGATCATCCGCCCGCCCAGGCCGCGCCGCTGGCAGCACTCCTCGCATGACATCGCCGCCGCCGTGGTGGGAAACGTCACCACCAAAGACGGCACCCGCACGCGCGCCATCGCCCGACGCCCCGCCGGCGCTACGGCCGCACCACGAGGCTCGCGCCTGTGAGGCGCTGCGCGATCACGTACATGTTGGTGACCTCGCCCACGGCCAGCGTGTCTGCGATGCCATAGTGGTCGAGGCAGGTTCCGCAGGTCAGCACCTCCACGCCGGAGGCCGCGAGGCCGCGCAGGTCCTCGAGCGCCGCCGAGCCCTCGCAGCTGAGGTGCGCGCCGCTGTTGTAGAGCAGCACGGTCGCCGGCAGCTCGTCGAGCTGCGTGAGCGAGTAGACAAAGCTCCCCATGAGCTTCCTGCCCAGCACGTCGTCGCCGGTGCCCATGCACTCGGAGGTGATCGCCACCACCACGCGGCGCGGCGCGGGCGCCACTGCCGCCGCACCCGGCGCCGGCACCTCGCACGTCGCCGACTCGGCCTCCGCATCGCTCACGCCCAGCGCAACGGACGTGGTCACGGTCACGCGCCACTCCTTCTCGCCTAGGCGCTCGCTCACCACCGCGCAGCCCTTGCCCTCGCCCATGCGCGTGAGGTTCTGCACCGCGATCTCGTTGTCCACGAGGGTCTCCACGCTGCCCGGGCCCGCCAGCGCGCCAAGCGCCTTGAGGGTCCGCACCACGGGGATGGGGCACGCCTCGCCCCGCGCGTCGATCGTGAGCACCGCGTCTGCCATGTCGTCTCCTCGCTCGTCTGCCGAAAATCGGTCTGCTAACCAGAAAAATTGTAATTGCGCGTTGTATTTTGAGAACTACAATGCGGCGGACGGCACCAATGCGTCGAGGAGGTGGCAGATGAGCTTTGCGGAGGCACTGGGCGTGAAGCCCTGCGTGACGTCGGTCATCGGCAGCGGCGGCAAGACGTCGCTGATCGCGGCGCTCGCGCGCGAGCTGCCGGGCACGGTCGTGCTCACCACCACGACGCACATCCTGCCGTTTGCGGACGTGCCGCTCGTGACCTCGGCCGACGCCGACGACGTGCGCGCCGCGCTCGCAGAATCGCGCGTCGTCTGCGTGGGGTCGCAGGCCGAGAAGGACGGCAAGCTCGTGGCCCCCTCGCTCGGCATCGACGCACTGGCGTCCCTCGCGGACTACGTCCTCGTAGAGGCCGACGGCGCGCGGCGTCTCCCCTTGAAGGCCCACGCCCCCTGGGAGCCGGTCATCCCCGCGTGCTCCAACCGCACGATCCTCGTACTCGGCGCCTCCGGCCTCGGCCATGCCGTGAGCGAGAAGGTCCACCGCCCGGAGCTCTTCTGCGAGCTTGTCGGCTGCGCGCCGGACGACCCCGCCACGCCCGAGCTCGTCGCCCGCGCCGCCAACGCCGAGGGCCTCGCCGACGCCGCCCTCGTCAACCAGGGCGACGTCGCCCCCGACGCGGCCCGCGAACTCGCCGTTCTTCTCGCCATCCCAGCGCTTGTGGGCAGCGTGCAAACCGGCATCGTCACTGAACTCTAAGCGAGCCACTGACCGCGGAGACCGTCACGTTCGCGGCGCCGTCACCATACGTGAGCACGCCGGCATCCACCGAGTCGGAGCCCACCGCGTCGCTGAACCGGCCCGAAGTCGTGTCGAAGCGCAGCGTCATGCCTACGTCCTCCGGCACGTCAAGCGTCACGTCGCCGCTCACCGTCTTGACGTGTGTCTCATCGGGCATTCCGTCCGCGAGTGCCAGCGTCACATTGCCGCTAACCTTCTCGACAACCACGTTCTTCTCGACTGCGGGGAGAAGAACGTCCACGTCCCCGGAAACGCTCTCAAGTGCGAACGTCTGGCACACGAACCCGGACAGCTCGACGTCCGAAACCACGCCGTTGATTCTCACCTGACCCAGCTCCATCACCTCATCCGCGGGAAGCTGGACCACGAGCTGCAGGTCAGGGTAGTCAAGTCCGTTGTCAGCCTCCGGCAGGCCGTCGTCGACCACCAGCGTCCCATCATCGCGCATCCTGATCGAGACGCGCGTGGGGTCCATGTCGTAGGTCCCGGCTGGCAGAGAGGCACGAACGGAGACCTTTTCTGAAGTTCCGCGCTCCACCCGTACCGTGCCGCCCTGCCAGGTCACGTCGAGGTTGCGCACCTCTGAGGCGGCGTACACGGCGCTTTTGTCGAAGGGCGCTCCCAGGGAGAACGTCTCGTTCGACCCGGTCGCCATTACTCTACGCCAGACACCTGTGGCCAAGAGCCACACAAGCAAGCCGAGAAGCACCACGATGATTGCGCCCATCACGGCAACCTTGGTCCTTCCGTTCCGACTTGCCGTAGGCTCCGGCACCTTCACGGGAGGCACGGTCGCCGGGACAGTACTCTCCTCGGCCTCCGGGCCCACGCGGAGCAGCTCGTCCAGACTCATGTCGTAGAGCCGCGCGAGCGCGATGAGGTTGTCGGTATCCGGCGAGCTCTCCGCACGCTCCCACTTGGAGATCGCCTGACGCGACAGTCCCAACTCACGGGCAAGCGCCTCCTGGCTGTACCCCTTGGCGCGCCGAAGCTCCGCAAGACGCTGCGCGATCTCGATGTTCATGTCAGCCTCCCCATGTGGTCTCGGACTGACAAGAGCCTAGGTGACTACCCTCGTGCGCGCCAGCACCTCTAGTGGGAAATACCGCAACTATAGGTTGCGCAGCAGCTGAACTGGCCCTGCTCGTCACTCTCCTTCCGGGCACGTACGTAATAGCAGGATTGATAGGGCATCTTGTATCACGCTTCCGCAGGTAATCGCATTGTCGAGAAGGACCTCAACTTCGCAACTTCATACGTACCCGGAAAAAGACCCTCCCGGCACCAGTGGACCAAAACGGCAGACGCCCGCCGACTTCCTAAGCAGGATCTTCGCTCGAGACCGAAGGAGCGTCGCCAAAATGCTCCGCACGCCTAACGCAACCCAAAGTTGCGCGATAGGTGCTGTTGTCAACTGCCTCGGATTGCTATGGTTGAGCCAGATCCCCCGCGGAAAGGAGCGCTCATGGACGGCAAGATCTTTGGCATGGACCCGTCTGAGTTCGTCATGGTCGTCATCCTCTGGCTGCTGCAGGCCCTTCCGTGGATTCTCCTCGTGGTGCTGGCGATTCTCGGCATCCGCTGGTTCCTCCGCCAGGAGCGCGAGCGCAAGGACCCCGAGCGCGTGGCCGTGCGCCGCTCGCTCGGTGAGGTGCTGAAATCCCATCGCGAGCGCTGCAAGATGACGCATGAGCTTGTGGCCGAGAAGATCGGCGTGAGCAGACAGGCGGTGTCCAAGTGGGAATCCGGCGCCGAAGAGCCCAGCACGAGCAACCTCATCAAGGTCGCGCGTCTCTACGGCATCGACCCCGCCGACCTTCTCCGCGAGGTAGAGAAGTAGCCGCTTGGCAGATGAGCTGCCGAGAAGAACGGTCACTCCGAAAACCTTGCGTATCCCCAGGGATCTCCTCTAGGTCGCCTCACGACGACTTCTCTCCGACACCTGGGAACCAAACGCGGACGGCCCGCCACGCTTCTGGGCGAGGGTTCTGGGCGCATGGCGCAAACACTCTCGCTTGGAAGCGTGGCGGGCCGCTCATCTCACTTCGCCGTTCACACGAATCCGTGACCGACTGACGTTCCCCTACTCGGAGAGGCGTCCGAACCTCCGGAGACCATAGGCCGCGGAGAGGCACACCGCGACACCGCCTGTCGCCAGCAGGGGCGCGCTGGACGCCGCCTCACCGGTCTTGGGCGTGTCCCCTTCCGTGGGAGGCTCCTCGGTGACGGGCTTCTTCTCGAGCTCGAGCTTTGGGCTCGCGTCGATGTCGTAGACGTAGGACCCGTCCTCGGTCAGGGGGACCCCCACGAGGAATGGATCGAAGGCGTGATAGCCGCTCGCGGGATCCGTCTGGACCATCAGGTAGAGACCAAGCTCAAGACCCGAGAAGACCACCTTGCCCGAAGCGTCGACGGAGCGCGTCTCTCCGGTAGCGGCGTGATCGAGCGCCCAATCCGCAAGCGCACGAGCGGCGTCGGCGGACTGGGGATCGTCGACGGAGACCCCGCTCCCCGCGAACGCGCCGGAGAGGACGAAGAGGTAGTCACCGTCGTCCTGCACCACATCGCCTACGCGATAGAGCGTCACGGAGCCACCGGGGACTGCCTCGTCGTCATAGGTCAGCGTCGCAGAGACGGAGCCCGTGCGCGTCATGTCCGGCACGTCGTGCGCGAAGGCAAGGCCCGGAGCCACGAGCACCGCCAAGACCGTCGCAACGAGCACCGACATCCCTCTGAGCCACTTCATCAGACGTTCCTCCTACTAGTTCTTCCTGCGAGCGATCGCCCGCAGCGCGATTCCGGCAAGAACAAGCGCCGCACCCGCACCGGCAACCACCGGGGCGTAGTCAACGCGAGATGCAACCGACGCCCCGTCCGCCTCCTGATTGGGGACGCGGTGTCCCCTGACGAGAAGACGATGCGTGTTGATGCCATAAGGCGTGCACGTGACGAGGGTGCAGTAGTCCTGCTGCGCATCTATGCCAAGAGGCTCCATGTCCTCGGGCTCCACGGTCAGAATCTGGTCGACCTCGTACGTGATCGTTCGGTCGAGCACCGTGATCACAAAGATGTCGCCGACCTCCATCTTGTCCAGGTCCGAGAAGAGCTTGGAGCTCGGAAGGCCTCGATGGCCCGAGAGGACGCAGTGCGTCCCCTTGCCGCCGACGGGAAGGGAGCTTCCCTCGAGGTGACCGGCGCCAACCTGCAGAACCGCCTCGTCGGTCCCGTGGTAGATGGGCATCGACACATCGAGGCAGGGAATCTCCAGATACCCCATCATCCCGGTGTCGGACACCCTGAGCTCGCTCTCGTACTCGTCTCGCTGCTCGCCGGTCATCTCAAAGCGACCGTCATCGTGTAGCAGCTCCTGGTTGTACCGCTCGGCCTCTGCGAGAAGCCTCTCGCTCTGCTCGACGTTCAAGTCCGACACCTCCTCCGAGTAGTCGACGATTGCACGGGACTGGTGGAACGAGTTCCACAGGTTGCTGACCGTGGGATACAGCAGCAAGGACAAACCAGCGAGGAGAAGGACTATGAGGAGGACGTTGGAAGCTCTTCCCTTGCTCTTACTCACGCTGGGCTCTCCTTGCCCCTGTAGACGTGGCCAATCGGGTTGCCCCTTCCCGTCGGAGGTGTATCCCTCCCGACGGGAAGGGGCGCTGGGCCCACCTGGTGGGCCGTCATGCGGTACTAGCGGTTGCCCTCAGCGCGCTTGCGGTAGGCGATCGTCGCGGCAGCGGCGAGGACGATGGCGCCGCCGGCCACGTAGAAGATCGTGGTGCCCATGCCGCCGGTGGTGGGCAGGAGGGAGCCGGTGTGGTTCACGACGTGGACGCCGCCGGACTGCCAGGTGTCGTTGGAGACAGACGCCTCGAGGTTGGCGTCCTTGACGGCGATCTCGACGCGCTCGGCGAGCTTGTTGTATCCGTCGGGAGCCTTGGTCTCCTCGAGGTAGTAGTTGGTGTTGGCGTCAAAGCCCTTGATCTCGAGCTGGCCGTTGACGGTGGTGATGTACTCGACGCCGGTCTCGCCGTCCTTGGCGAGGCGATACACGCCGTCGGAGACCTTGACGAGGGCGATCTCGTCGCCGCCGGTCTTGGCGTTGAAGAGCTTGAACTGGGCGCCGTCGAGCACCTTATGGTCGCCGTCGGTCTTCACGACGTCGACCTTGAAGGTGTAGGTCTTGGTCTCGGACGGGACGGTCTCGAACTCGCTGTCCTCGCCATACGTGAGCGTGGTCGAGTTGGGGTTGTCAGAGGGAGAGATCTGAGCGTTCTCGTTCACCACGGCGTCGTAGGTCACGACGATGTCGGTATCAGCGGTGATGGTGTCGAGGTAGGACTGGTGGAAGACGACCTCGAAGGTGCAGCCATCGGAGAGACCGGTGGTGACGACGTGATAGTCACCGGACTCGGCGTCCTGACCCTTGGTGAGGCCGGTAGCCTCGATGGAATCGGGGTCGAGCGTGAGGCCGTCGGACATGACGTCGTGAAGGACGTAGCTCTCGGCGCCGGGCTTGGCACCGATGGTGGTCTTGAACTCAACGGTCTGGCCGATCTCGGCGGTGTTCTCGTCGCCCCAGTTACCGGTGGAGTCCTCCTTGACCTCCTTCTTCACAGGAGGCTGCTCGTTCTTCTCGTACATCTCGACGTTAGGAGTGGTGGTGTCGAGCGAGCAGAGCGTGCCGAGCGAGGTGTCAACCAGGTAGTAGCCGAGGTTCAGGCCGGTGAACTCGACGGTCGTACCGTTGGCGGTAACGGTCCTGACGGGCTGGATGCCGGCCTCCTCGGCGTGGGCGATCGCGGCCTTGGCAAAGGCGGCAGCGTCGGCCTTCTCGACCCAGGTCACATAGCCCTGGGCGTCGATGGAGACGTACTGGGTCTGGGTCTTAAGCCAGTTGGCCCAGTCAGCGTTCGCCTTGTACGCATAGGCCTCGTGAGACTCGTCGTAGCTCTCGAGCACGAGGATCTGATACGCGTTGTACGTGTGACCATCGACGGCATCGTTGATGGTGATCTTGCCGTTGTTGTCGTTGACCGCGGCAAACGCGGTGGTGACCGACACGGCGAGGACCATGAACATGGCCATCATCGCGCCCAAGACCTTCTTCACATGCCTCATGGGATTACTTCCTTTCGTCTCAACCCATTTGGTACTTGCTTGCACAACTTGTTTGATGCCAACCGGCACGGACCGGGCCGTCTCCTAGTGAGACGCGGACCTCCGCCGATAGAAGCCATATGCAGAGGCGCACACCAGGGCGGCGCCGCCCAGCGAGAAGAACAGGGTGCCGGGACCGCCCGTCTGGGGCAGCTTGGGCATGAACCGGTTGGTGAACACCACGCTTCCGTCCTGACCCTCGGATATCGTTCCGCTTGCCGAGACGGAGTAGCTCGTCTCGCCATCGTTCACCGTGTTGCTCACCGTGCAGCCTCCGGAGACGTTCGTCTCCGTGATGGTGTAGGTGGTCCCGTAGGGCAGATAGTCGATGACGACGTACTCCCCGTCCTTCAGCGTGAAGGAGCCCTTGCCACCCTCGATGGGCGACGGTCCGTCCTCGCCGTAGAGGTTGCCGCCCTCGTCATAGCGCTGAATGGCATAGACGTCGGTCGTGTCGCTCAGCTCGATGTCGAACGTGAACTCCTGCGTGGAGTCGGCGGTGCCCACGACCTCCTTCTGGATGGTGAGCTTGCCGGTGTCGTGCTGCACGGGCACCGAGGAGACGGAGGGCAGGGTGAACTGCATGTAGCAGGTGGAGCCGGAGAGGCCTCGCTCGGTGTAGAAGAACGAGAGCGTGTGCGTGCCGGAGTCCCCCTTGGCGATGTAGTCCCAGAGGTTGACGTACTGACCCACGGAGCTGTGGACGCCGCCGATGTCGCAGACGAGTCGACCGTCGAGGAAGACCCACATGTCGTCGTCGCCGAAGAAGTAGTACTCGAGCGGGCCGCAGTAGTCCTCGGTCAGCGTGAAGCTCACCTGGTACTGCATGCCGAACATGTTGTTGTGGGCGACACCGTCGTCACTGACCGGATACAGCTCGTTGCCGCCGTAGCCAACCCAATTACCGCGATTATCATATTTTCCAGTAAGGCCATCCTTGCCGGGGCGACCATCCATCGGCCAGAAGTTGTTGGTCCAGATATGGGTGTAAGGATCCTTGCCGGGAGTCTGGGGGTTGTTGAAGTACTCCAGTCCCGTCAGGCCGGCGCCGTTCACCGCAGTAAGCGTGTAGGTATCACCGGAGCGGTTGAAGTCTAGCGACCAATCGTTATACGTTGTCTTGCCGTTGGCATTTCCATCGTTAAAGAGCTTCGGCGCGTTGACGTCGCTGGCATACTGGATGGTCCCGTCGCTTGCCAGCCCCGTAACAAGGCCAAAGGTGCAGCCGAGGTACCCGTTGCCGGAGTGGTTGTACTGGTTGAGCGTGCTGCCATTCCAACTCTCGTTGTGCAGAGCCGTTCCTGTGTTCGCGTTGCCGAAGGCGAGCTTGGCGCCGGAGCCCGTATAGTTGCCGGACGAGTTGATGCCGTGAGACCCGTTGATGCCGTCCCACGTGGTCCTACCGTCATCGGTGATGTCGTAGTCGTAGAACGTCGCCGCGTTGTTGTAGAGGTCCTTCGTGGTGTTGGCCACGAGACGGATCACCGAGCCGTCCTTGATGTAGACGGTATTCCCCCCGGCGGAGGACTCGCTGTTGGTGAACTTCAGCTCGGAGGGGTTTCCGTAGATCGTCCAGTCGTCGCGATTGGTGCTCTTGGCGTCCCTGCCGTCCTTGAGGACCCACAGCTCGGCGAGCTCGTAGCTCGTGTTCTTTGCCATGACGTTGAAGTAGCGAAGGTCGGGCGCGTTGTAGTAGTCGTACTCGTTCGCGGTGTAGAGCTCGGTGAGCCGGACCGTAGTCTCGACCTTCCGCTTGCCGTTGCCCGCGTCGACCAGGTACAGCTTTGCCGTCTTGGGAGTGACGCCGTTCTTCGGCAGGTTGCCGCCAGCGTTGTTCCCGCCGTTGTCCGTGTCGATGATCGTGAGGTAGCCACCCTCGTCCCTGCGGGCCACCTCCATGTTCGCGTAGTACTGGACGGTGAAGTGAGGGTTGATCGCGGAGCGAGCAATGACCTGCATCGCCGGCCTCGAGCTGTTGAGCGTCACGGCCATGGACTCGGCGCCGGTGTCATCGCCTCCCACGATCGTGCTGCCAAGCTCCGCAGCCTCGCCGGACTCGTCGGTGCCCAGAACAGTCAGCTCGACGCCCGCCTCGGCCGCCTCGTCGGAAACCTTGACGGCATCCTGGATCTTCTCGCTCGGAAAGACCTCGGCGGTCACGGAGCAGTCGGAGACGTCGAGGGAGCGGCCGTCATACGCGAAGGAGAGCTCCAGGGCGGAGATGCCGATCACCTCGCGAGAGTCGTCATCCTTGGCAGCAAAGTCTTCAGCTGCCTGATAGGAGGAGTCGCTCTCGTCGAGCGGGACAACGCTCATGGAGAGGCCCTTGTCCGCAGAATCGTCAGCCTCGGACGTCACGGTGGCGTCGCCGGAGACGGTGACGAGAAGCGAGCAATTCTCGCCCTCGTAGGTAAGGGTGTCATCAAGCCCGATGACGCCGTCCTCGACGGACGTGGCGCCGGGAGACGCCTCCTCTGCGACGGAGCTGTTGGGGAACGTCAGCGCATAGCCCATGCTCAGAAGCATCGCCATGCAGAAGACCGCGAATAAACCCCCTACCTTAATTTTCAGCGCGTTCTTCGTTCTCACCATTGAACTCCCTTGCTTTCGTGCTCAGGTTATTTCTTGCTTGTTCTTGGCGTCTGATTGGGTCGAGGCGACGTTTATGAAAAGAGACCCGGTACCGCTTTTCTGAATCTTAACGCTTCTTCAGCTTATATACAGGCTGAATCTCAGGTTTTGGGTTGCCGACAAGACGCGGAAGGATCTTGCCCGATTGGGAAAATGAGACCGCTCCCACCCAACGCCTCGTCAATTCCTCAAAGGGGAAGGGGCCTTCGGGTGCGGTATCTATGGTTACTTCCCGGCAATCTCCATTGCCCCTACACATTTAGTTGAGGGTAGGTAAGCGGGTCCGGGAAGCGGGGTCGCGTCGCTCCTCTCAACCAGAGATGGCGCCAAGATCGCGAGCTGGCCGGGAGGGTATGGGCGCGGCGCCCCCTGGCGCACGCAGCCTACCCTCCCCTTCCGGGGCGAGTGATGATGACCTGCCCAAATGCTCGTGCTGACGATTATGCGCGGCCGCGGCAGTTATGCGCGCACCTTGCGGTTGTGTACGCCCGCAATGGGCATGTACGCCCCTGCGGTTATGCGCATCCGCGACGGTTATGCGCATCCGCGACGGTTATGCGCATCCGCGACGGTTATGCTCACCCGCGACGGTTGTGCGCAAAGCTGCAACTCAGATAGTTGCAGGTACATAAGTCGGCCGAGAAGAACGTCGGCTCCGGAAGTGCGCATAACCGTCAGGGGTGCGCACAACCGTCGCGAGCGTCCGTTCTTCTCGGCACCTGAGGACCAAACGCGGACGGCCCGCCACGCTTCTGAGCAAGAGTTCTGAGCGCAAAGGCACCAAGACTGTCGCGTGAAGCGTGGCGGGCCGTTCCCCGCACGTGAGGCGCTACCTACAGGTAGGCCACGGCCTTGATCTCGACCTTGGCGGCCTTGGGCAGCGCAGCAACCTCGAAGGCGGCGCGGCTGGGATACGGCGCGGTGAAGAACTCGCCGTAGACCTCGTTCATGGCGCCGAAGTCGGCGATGTCGTCGAGCAGGACGGTGACCTCGGCGACGTCGGCCATGGAGGCGCCGGCGGCCTCGAGGATGTTCTTGATGTTGGTCAGGCTCTGGCGCGTCTGGGCCTGGATGTCCTCGCCGGCGAACTCGCCGGTGGCGGGGTCGATCGGCAGCTGGCCGGACACGTGGATGGCCTTGGTGGCCGGGGCGGCCACGGCGGCGGAGTAGGGGCCGAGCGCCGCGGGCGCCTTGTCGGTGACGATTGCCTCGATTGCCATGTTCTTCTCCTTAGTCTCGGTGATTCAATTGGGGACAGACCCCTTTTGAATCATTAGGGCGATGATGCAAAAGGGGTCTGTCCCCAATTGAATCACTATTGCTATCTTGCCACGTAGCGGCCGGGGGTGACTCCGGTGGGCTCGCCGTCGCGGGCAACGAGCTCGCCGCCCACGTAGACGAGATGCGCCTGTCCGTGCGCCTCGAAGCCCTCCCACGGCGTGTAGTCCACGGCCTGGTGCTGGATCGCCGCGCTGATCACCCAGCGCGCGGCAGGGTCCCACACACAGACGTCAGCGGCGGCGCCCACGGCGAGACGTCCGCGCTCAGGCCAGAGGCCAAAGGTGCGCGCGGGGCCCTCCGAGAGCAGACGGCAAAGCTCCTCGGGGCCGAGCTGGCCCTCGAAGGTCGTGGCCATCACGGCCGGGCGGTGCTCGATGCCAGGCCCGCCGTTGGGGATCTTGGTGAAGTCGCCGCCAAGCTCCGGCCGGCCGCGGTCCTTCTGGCCGTGCAGGTTGAACGAGCAGTGGTCCGTCGCGATGGAGTCCACCTCGCCGGCAAGCACGGCGCCGCGCAGGGCGCGCACGTCAGACGGCTTGCGCAGCGGCGGGCTCATCACGTACTTGGCGCCCGCGAAGCCGTCGTCGCCGGCCTCGAGGTAGCGCGTGTCGTCCAGCGTGAGGTACTGCGGGCAGGTCTCCACGTAGATGCCCTTCTGGCCGCGGACGCGGGCGGCGCGCACGGCGAGAAGCCCGAGCTCCGTGGACAGGTGCACCACGTTGACCTTGGCGCCCGCGATCTGCGCCAGGTAGAGCAGGCGGGAGACGGCGTCCGCCTCGGCCTCGGCCGGGCGGGAGAGCGGGTGTCCCTCCGGGCCGGTGATGCCCGCCGCCAGCACCTGACGCTGCAGCTCGTTCACCACATCGCCGTTCTCGCAGTGCACGCAGAGCACGGCGTCCAGGTCTCGCACGACCTCCAGGCAGCGCAGCGTCTCCGCGTCGGAGAGTCGCAGGTGGTCGTAGGCGAGGTAAGTCTTGAAGCTCGAGACGCCCGCCTCGCGCATACGGCGCATCTGGGCGGGGCTGTCCTCGCCCCACTCGGCGATGGCCATGTGGAAGCCGTAGTTGGCCGTGCAGCCGGCACCGCTCTCCGCACGCTTGTGCCACTCGGCCAGCGCGTCGTCCATCGTCACGCCGCGGTCGGCCGTGGCGTAGTCCACGATGCAGGTGGTGCCGCCGCACGCCGCGGCGCATGTGCCGGTCTCAAAGCTGTCGGCCGTCCAGTCCATGCCGGTCCAGCACTGCAGGTGGGTGTGCGCGTCGATGAAACCGGGGAACACCCAGCAGCCGCTCACGTCCTCGACCTCGTCGCCGGGCTCGGGCTCGATGTGTGCCGCCAGGCCCACGATCTTCTCGCCCTCCAGCGCGAGGTCGCCGCGGCGCAGGCCCTCCGGCGTGACCAGCGTGCCGTTTGCCAGAATCTTCCTCATCGGCTCTCCCCTCTGCGAATGATTCAAAAGGGGTCTGTCCCCTTTTGAATCACTGTCTCTCGGCAAGCGCGGCCTCGAGGCGTGCCAGGTCCTCGGGCGTGTCCACGTCGGCGAGCTCCCACTCGTCGGCAGCCTCCACCAGGCGCACGCGACCCTCCAGCTCGGCGTGGCCGTCGAGAAGGACGCGCCCTCCGGTGTCGCTCTCCAGCTGCGCCAGCGCATCCAGCGTGTCGTTTGGCCAGAGCACCGGGTTCCCGGGACGGCCCCGCCAGCCCAGCCGCACGATCGCCGTGGGCTCGTGCGTGAGCGCCGCAACCATCGCGCGCACGCTCTCCGCGCGCAGGAGCGGCTGGTCGCCGGTCACGAAGAGGCAGCCGGCGCGATGCCCCAGCGCCTCCAGGCCCGCGCGCATCGTGTCGCTCTTGAGCGGGCCCGCCGCGCGCACGCAGCGCACGCCGAGCCGCTGGCACAGCTCCTCGACCGCATCCCAGCGCGTCACCACCACGACGTCCAGAAGGTCCGCCGGCAGCGCGGCGAGCGTGCGCTCGAGCACGGCCGTGCCGGCCAGAGGCGCCACGAGCTTCTCGCCCGGCTCGCCGCCAAAGCGCGCGCCCTCGCCGGACGCCATGACCACGCAGCCCAGACGGGCCACGTCGGCAAAGCCCGAGAAGCACGTCTCGTAGGCGGCGGAGAGCGCCCAGCGGCTCGTGCGCTCGAACGCCCGATAGCGCTCGATGAGCTCGCGCGCCTCGGCCGTGAGCTGGGATCCTCCTCCCCCGGATCCGCCCACGGTCCGCTCGGTGAGCGCAAAGCCGAATGCGCGCTCCGCGTCGCGCACGAGACGCGTGGCCTTAGTGTAGGCCATGCCCATCTCGATGGCGGCGGCACGCAGGCTGCCTAGCTCGCCCACACGCTCGAGCAGGTCGACGGGGCCGGGCCCAAAGACCCGGTGCCCGTCGTCACCCAGAAGATATGCCCTGAGGTCAGGCCTCATGCCCGCGCTTCACCGTCCTTCTCGCCGCGTCGTTCCGTCGTCGTACGCAAGCCGTCGTACGCAAGCCGTCGTTGTTCTCGCCGCGTCGTTGTCCTTGCCATTAACACGCACGGTTTGCAATGCGTGTTATTTTCAACTGCCATTATATGTAATTGAAACAAACCGTGCGTGTTAACCGTCAACCGGCGAGAAATACGTCACCCCGAAGCTACCCGCGAACAATGGTGCCCGTCTTGCCGGCGATGCCGTCGGCGGCGCGCTCGAGGAGCGTGATCAGCGACGAGCGGCCGGGCCCGGACTGCGCGAACGCGAGCGCGGCCTGGACCTTGGGCAGCATCGAGCCGGGCGCGAACTGGCCCTCGGCCACGTAGCGCTCCACGTCGGCGGGCGTGAGCTCATCCAGCCACTGCTGGTCGGGCTTGCCAAAGTTCACGGCCACCTTCTCCACCGCGGTCAGAATCACCAGGAAATCGGCGTCAAGCTGCTCGGCCAGACGCGCGGCGGCGAAGTCCTTGTCGATGACCGCCGCGGCGCCCTTGAGGTGGTTGCCCTCGGTCTTGAACACGGGGATGCCGCCACCGCCGCAGGCCACCACCACGTGGTTGGTCTCCACGAGCGAGCGAATGGTGTCCAGCTCAACGATGCCCACCGGCCGCGGCGAGGCCACCACGCGGCGATACCCGCGCCCGGCGTCCTCCACCACCTCGTAGCCGCGCTCGGCAATCATGCGGTCGGCCTCCTCGCGCGTCATGAAGGCGCCGATCGGCTTGGTAGGGTTGGCAAAGGCAGGGTCCTCCGGGTCCACCTCCACCTGCGTGAGCACGGTGGCCGCGCCCACGTCGATCCCGCGGTCGAGCATCTCCTCGCGCAGCGCGTTCTGCAGGTCGTAGCCGATGTAGCCCTGGCTCATGGCCACGCACACGGAGAGCGGGCACGGGATGTACTTCTCGGGGTCGGAGCGCGTGAGCTGCGTCATGGCCTCCTGGATCATGCCCACCTGCGGGCCGTTGCCGTGGGCCACCACGACTTCGTTCCCCTGCTCGATGAGGTCCACGATCGCACGTGCCGTGTGCTTGACCGCCTCCATCTGCTCCGGCAGGTTGTTGCCCAGGGCGTTGCCACCCAGAGCGATGACGATTCGCTTTCCCATTTTATGTTACTCCTTGAGATGCGAGAAAGACTTGGCGAGAAGAGCCTCTAACGGCAGGGCCGCCCATACGTCAGCGAGCGATTTCTGCGCAGTGCGCAGCGAGCGAACGACGTATGGGCGGCCCCAGGTTGCTAGCAGCTACTTACGCCTGATACCAGCGATCCTTGCCGCGCTCTTCGAGCGCCGCGAGCGTGGCCACGGGGTCCTTGACCTTCTGCAGGAAGATCATGGCCGCGATGGCGTACGGCTTGTAGCTGGCCTCCTTGTACATGCCCACGCGGTGCATGTCAAAGACGTCGGCCATGACCTCGCCGTGCTCGCAGGAAACGCCGGAGATGTCGGCGGGCAGCGGGTGCATGTAGATCGTGTCGTCGCCGTGAGCGGTCTTGGCCATGAGCTCGCGCGTGGAGCACCAGTCCATGTGGGTGGCGTTCTGGGCGAGAAGCTCCTTCTCCAGGGCCTTGATGCCGGCGTCGTCGCCCTCGGCGTAGAGGTTGGTGCGCTTCTCCATGGCGGCGTAGGGAGCCCAGCTCTTGGGGATGACGATGTCAGCGCCCTCGAAGGCCTCGGCCATGGTGTTCACCTGCTTGAAGGTGCAGCCGGACTCGGCGGCGTAGGTCTTGGCGGCCTCCACGCGGTCGCCCATGAGGTCGTAGCCCTCGGGGTGCGCCAGCGTGACGTCCATGCCAAAGCGCGGGAGCAGCGAGATGAGCGACTGCGGGCAGGAGAGCGGCTTGCCGTAGCTCGGGGAGTACGCCCAGGTCACGGCCACCTTCTTGCCGCGGAGGTTCTCCAGGCCGCCAAACTCCTCGATGAGGTAGAGCATGTCGGCGGAGGACTGGGTGGGGTGGTCGGAGTCGGACTGCAGGGAGATGAGCGTGGGACGGTGGTCGAGCACGCCGTCCTTGTAGGCCTCGTCGACGGACTCGGCGACCTCGGCCATGTAGGCGTCGCCCTTGCCGATGTACATGTCGTCGCGGATGCCGATGACGTCGGCCATGAAGGAGATCATCGTGGCGGTCTCGCGGACGGTCTCGCCGTGGGCGATCTGGGACTTGCCCTCGTCGAGGTCCTGGAGCTGGAGGCCAAGAAGGTTCGTGGCCTTGGAGAACGAGAAGCGCGTGCGGGTGGAGTTGTCGCGGAAGAGCGAGACGGCCAGGCCGGAGTCAAAGATGCGCGAGGAGATGTTGCGCTCGCGGAGGTTGCGCAGGGCCGCGGCCACGGCGTAGAGGGCGCGCAGCTCGTCGGTGGTCTTGTCCCAGGTGTGCAGGAAGTCGGCGTTGTACATGCCGGAGAAGTCGTAGCCCTTGAGCTCGTCGAGAAGCGCGGAGAAGTCCTTGGCCATGTTCGTTTCCTTTCTGTGGTGATTCAAAAGGGGACAGACCCCTTTTGGATCATTCTGTTCTGAGTGATTCAAAAGGGGTCTGTCCCCTTTTGAATCAAGCCGTTACTGGATGTCGTTGTCGGTGGCGCCGGCGCGGAAGACGGTGACGTCGCCGGTCTTCTTGGACGGGTCGTAGAGGTTGAGCGCGGCGGTGTAGAGCGCGGCGCAGGTCACGAGGTCCTGCTTGTAGGTGACCTCGTTGGGCGCGTGCGCCTGGCTCTCGGCGCCGGGGCCAAAGCCCACGCACGGGATGCCGTAGCGGCCCTGGATGGACACGCAGTTCGTGGAGAAGGTCCACTTGTCCGCGAGCGGACGGCCGGCGCGCTTGTCCAT
Organism: uncultured Olsenella sp.; assembly: GCA_949287905.1. Classification (GTDB taxonomy): domain Bacteria; phylum Actinomycetota; class Coriobacteriia; order Coriobacteriales; family Atopobiaceae; genus Thermophilibacter. Next base: position 8,011 of record CASEHX010000001.1, on the reverse strand, counting down.
GGACGGCTCGCAGCCAATGCGCTCCTCGCCAAACAGCGCGTGGTGCGCGTCAACGAGGGCCTGGACGTGAGCGGCACTCTCGGCGTTGATCCACGTGGGGAAGTAGGCCTCGGTCTCGTAGACGGTGCCCTTCCAGCTCGGGCGGTCGTACATGTACATGGAGACCTTGACGTCGTCACCGTACTTCTTGACGGACGGCAGGTCGCGGATCTCCTGGAGGCAGGAGTCCCAGGTCTCGCCGGCGGTCATGCGGCGGTCGATGGAGATCGCGCAGGAGTCGGCCACGGCGCAGCGGCTGGGCGAGGTGTAGAAGATCTGCGACACGGTGCAGGTGCCACGGCCCAGGAAGCGCGCGTCCTCAAAGTGCTCGGGGTTGTACTTGGGGTCGAGCATCTTGACGAGGCCCTTGATAGAGGTGGACTCGTCGCAGCCGTTGTTGTTGAGGGCGCGAACGTCGGCGATGATGTCGGCCATCTTGTAGATGGCGTTGTCGCCGCGGTCGGGCGCCGATCCGTGGCAGGAGACGCCGTGCACGTCAACGCGGATCTCCATGCGGCCGCGGTGGCCACGGTAGATGCCGCCGTCGGTAGGCTCGGTGGAGATCACAAACTCAATCTTCTCGCGGGCGTCCTCGGGGCCGTCGAAGTACTTGTTGACGATGTACTGCCAGCACATGCCGTCGCAGTCCTCCTCCTGGACGGAGCCCACGACCATGATCTTGTAGCCCTCGGGGATGAGGCCCAGGTCCTTCATCATCTTGGCGGCGTACGTGGCGGACGCCATGCCGCCCTCCTGGTCGGAGCCGCCGCGGCCGTAGATGAGCTCGTCGGTCTCGTAGCCCTCGTAGGGGTCGGCCTCCCAGTTGTCGCGGTTGCCGATGCCCACGGTGTCGATGTGCGAGTCGATGGCGATGATCTTGTCGCCCTCGCCCATCCAGCCGATGACGTTGCCCAGGCCGTCGACCTCGACCTTGTCAAAGCCGAGCTTCTCCATCTCGGCCTTGATGCAGGCCACGACCTCGCCCTCCTCGCAGGACTCGCTCGGGTGGGAGATCATGGCGCGGAGAAACGCGGTCATGTCCTTGCCGTACGCCTCCGCCGCACTCTTGATCTGCTCAAAATCCAGTTCCTTGGCCATTTCTGTACTCCTCACTCTCAGGGGTGGAGGTCCTTGTCCCTCCGTCCTCAAACAGCTTCGCTCGGCGAGAAGAACGCTCGCCTCACTGCAGAACTGCGGGCGGAGGGACAAGGACCTCCCCTCGCAGCAACGATCCAAAAGCTACTCGGCGGGGTACGCGCCGTCCCACACCACGCGACGGTAGTTCACCGGGTCCGTGTCGCCCTCGGTCGAGAAGAGCAGCACGGAGCTCGTCTCGTCCAGGCCGATGGCCTCGCGGAGCTCGGCGTACTCGTCGGACTCCATGAGCGTGGTGATGAGGCCCGCGCCCACGGCGCCGGACTCGCCGGAGATGACGCGCGGGTCGCCCTTCTTGGGGGCGCCGAGTACGCGCATGCCCTTGGCGGCCACCCAGTTGGGGCAGCTCACGAACACGGACACGTGGTTGCGCAGGATGTCCCAGCCCAGCGTGTTGGGCTCGCCGCAGGCCAGGCCCGCCATGATCGTGGGCATGTCACCGTCCACGATGCGCGGGTCGCCGTCGCCGGCAAGCGCGCCCTTGTAGAGGCAGGCCGCGGTGTCGGCCTCCATCACCACGAAGGTGGGCGGGTTGTCGGGGAAGAGGTTGGTGAAGTAGCCCACCACGCCGCCGGCCAGGCTGCCGACGCCGGCCTGCACGAAGACGTGCGTCGGGCGCTCCACGCCGGCCGCCGCGTACTGCTCGGCCGCCTCGGAGGCCATGGTGCCGTAGCCCTCCATGATCCAGGACGGGATCTCCTCGTAACCGTCCCAGGCGGTGTCCTGGACGATGACGCCGTTCTCACAGGCTGCAGCCTCGGCGGCGGCCATGCGGACGCACTCGTCGTAGTTGACGTCCTCGATCGTGACCTCGGCGTCCTCGGCGGCAATGTTGTCAAAGCGGCTCTTCACGCTGCCCTTGGGCATGTGCACGACGGCCTTCTGGCCCAGCTTGTTGGCGGCCCAGGCCACGCCGCGGCCGTGGTTGCCGTCGGTGGCGGTGAAAAACGTCGCCTGGCCGAAGTCGCGCGCGAGCTCGTCGCTCGTGAGGTAGTCGTAGGTCATCTCGGAGACCGGGCGGCCAATCTTGCCCGCGATGTAGTTGGCCATGGCGAAGGAGCCGCCGAGCACCTTGAAGGCGTTGAGGCCAAAGCGGTAGGACTCGTCCTTCACGGCCAGGTTCTTGAGGCCGAGCTCACCCGCCAGCGCGTCGAGCTTGGCGAGCGGGGTGACGTCGTACTGCGGGAAGCTCTGGTGGAAGCTGCGCGCCGCCTCCACGTTCTCGAGGGACATGATGCCGAGGTGGCGGTCGTCGCTCTTAGGCATCTTGTTGGCGACCCACTTGATCTTCTCGCTCAACGCTTCCTCCTTGCTTCTGGGTGGCCGTTTTCGCTTGCGCGTTCGTGCTTGTCGTGCTTACCAACTTTTTGTTTGCTTACCAAACTAAAAGTTTGTTAGCCCATATATTCCCACTTTTCAAGCGTGTTTCAAGAGGATTTTTAGAGATGCCGCAGGCGGTACTTTTGCGGCTGCGAACGGCATGGCGAGAAGAACCACTCCACGACCAGTGCACGGGGTGTTCGTTCTTCTCGGCGGCGCTCAGCCGCGACTTCCGCACGTGCCGCAGCTCTTCTCGGCTGTCCTTCTCGCCGCTCCCTCTCACCTACCGAAATCCATCGCGTCAAAACGACAAAAACAAGCCGAGAAACCCGGTCATTTTGTCCGATTTAGCGCGATGGATTCATTTTTCCCCGCCTTCCTTCACGCGCGCATAGCATCGCCGCCGAGCGGGAACACTCAGAGAACTCATAGACAGAGAGTGAGGAGGCCGTCATGAGCACGGTCGCCAGTCATCGTCTCGATGCGCTGCTAGACGCCGCGGAAGCAAGCGGGTCGTGCCTCGTCGCCCGCGAGGAGCGCGACCGCCGCGCGCTCCGCAGGCGGATCGGCATGCCAAACGGCGACCTCCTCTCCCCCGCACCCGGCCTCTACGCCCGGCGCGATCATTGGCTCCGGCTCCGCCCCAACGAGCGCGCCCTTCACGTGATGCGCGGCCTTGCGGAGCGACGCCCGGGCATCGTGTTCTGCGCCCAGTCCGCCGCCCTGGCTTGGGGCCTCCCTGTTTCGTGGCACCTGCTCAAAGAGACGCACGTGGCCTGCCAGCGCAAAAGCGGACTGCACTCAACGTCGCAGGTCGTGGCACACCAGATCTCGCACGACGGCCCGGACGTGGCAGGCTGCCTTCCCGTCACCTCGTTCTGGCGCACCGTCTTTGACTGCCTGGCCAGCTTCCCGTTTGCAGACGCCCTCGCCATCGCGGACGCAGCGCTGGCCAAGCTGCGCCGCTCGAGGAAGGACATGGCAGCGCTTCTGCGGGAGCGCTTCAAGGGCTGTCCCGGAATCGCCCGCGCCACCGCCATCTGCGTCTGGGCGGAGCCCGCGCCGGAGAGCGGCGGCGAGTCAATTGCGCGGGCGAACATGATCCGTCTTGGGTACGCATACCCCCGCCTGCAGCTGACGCTCCCCGACCCTCAGAACAGACGACGGTCCTTCCGGATCGACTTCTCCTGGCGCGACGCAAGCGGCCGCCTCATCTTTGGCGAGCTCGACGGAGACGAGAAGTACACCCTCTCCGGGCGCGAGCCACTTGGCGCACTGCTTGATGAGCGCAAGCGCGAGGCGCTGCTGACCGTGTACCACGCGAGCATCGCTCGCTTCCCGTTTGCCGTGGCGAGAAGCCCGGCCAAGCTCGCCGCCCTGCTCGATCTGCACGGCGTCCCTCGAGGGCCGGCGCCCGAGCTGCGCGACGGCGTGCCCGTGCCGGCCCCCGGTTTTGCCGATCGGCCGACGATTCGCGGGGAGGGCACGATGATCATGAGCGACGGCATGCGGATTCACTTTGTGGAGGAATATACGTGTCATGCGGCGTGAGCGCGGTGGGTGGCGCGCACGGCTGTGGGCTGCGGGGCGGCGGGACGGCGAGCTGTGGCGCTTCTCGGCAGCCGGGCGGCGGGCTGTGGCGCTTCTCGGCAACCATCGCGTAGCATCGGACAAAACAGACCGTTTTTCTCGCCAGAAATGGTTGTTTTGACGCGATGGATTCCATAGCGTCCGCCATTGCGCGCTCAATCAGAGTGCGCCTGCAGTAAGCTTTCGGCCCGGGGATAAGCGAGAAGAACGTCCGGCCGCGAGGGAGCTGCCATGTCCAACCGCCAAGTCGCCCGCTGCGGCGTCTGCATTGCGCTGCTTGCCGTGAGCGCATGGATCACCGTGCCGCTGGGTCCGGTTCCGTTTACGATGCAGACCTTTGTGCTGGCGCTTCTGCCGCAGGTCATGAGCGTGCGCGACGCGCTCTTCACTGTGATGGTCTACCTGCTGCTGGGCGCGGTGGGCGTGCCGGTGTTCTCCGGCTTTCAGGGCGGGCTCGGCGTGCTCATGGGCCCCACGGGCGGCTACCTCCTGGGCTTTGCCGCTGGCATGCCCGTGGCAGGTGCCGTGACCCACGCGGACGTGCTACCGGGAAGGGCTCGCGGGGTGCTGGCGGGTGTGGCGCTGCTGGCGGTGAGTTACGTGCTGGGGACGTTCCAGCTCATGAACGTCTATGGGATCGACGCGCCGGCGGCGCTGGCCGTGGCGGTGGTGCCTTTCGCGGTGCCGGACGTGGTGAAGGTTGTGGCGAGCGTGGGTGTGGCGGAGCGAGTGTGCCGGACGCTGGGGATGGCGGTCTAGATGCACGAGTTAGTCATCTAAAAGCTGCGCTTGACTCAAGAGTAACGCCTCTTGTTTCGTTTCTCACTCCACTACGTCAGCCGAAACCCTACCGCATAGTCGAAAAGAGCTGAGTTACTTAGATCTATCTTGCCAACGAAAAAAGTCATCTCCTCAGTGATGCAGGTAGACAACAATTCCGATGCCCTAGTTAAGACACAGGACAAATAAATAGAGCATCCTTACCATCGTATTGATGGCTTACTGCGTAGTAAATCAATTTAACATGTTGGTGCGATAGCGGTGAGCAACGGTTATCTGATAGCAGTATAGACTCGCAGCTCCTATAGTTTTGTGCAGTTAGATTTCAACAGCTCTGCAACTCCTATAATATTTGGATCAATTTCCTTCGCATCTTGAGTATGGAATGAGGAGCCTTTATCTATATTCCATTCACCCAATACTTCCCTGATTTCTTGCCTACTTGCCTGCTTTCCGTACGCTTGAATATAGAATTTACCAAATGATATTGCATGTATTCTATCTCCGTTCCTTATTGATTCAACCATAAATGATTTTCCCAGTATAAAAGATAGTCTGGATAGCGCAGCAAAAACGGTTAGAACTACAACATTGCGTAGCGAAATGAATATATTTGAATAAAGGTCTGATTCTGCATTTAAAGATATATCTGGCTTCATGGCGAAGAAAACTATAATGGAGACGAGGAACAATAGTGATGCAGTATATGAGATATATGCTAATATTTTATTAGCTTTTTCATTCTTTTCCAATTTAGTAAATACGTCATTTAAGTAGTTCTCTAAACTAACATTTAAGTTTTCTGCTGTCTCATTTGCAGTGTTTTGCTCTGCAACGATTGTGCCCGTCAATTTTTCAAGATGCTTCACGATTTCAGACAAATCGTTATCAACATTCTCCGTTCCCATAAAATATAATATATTATATATTTCAGTCGGAGTTGGTCCTCCGTAAACAATGTATGGGAATATTTTTGGATAATTTCTACTACTGTTATAGCCAATAGCAGCAAGCAATTCCCTTTTTGTAAAGATGCTATTTTCAAAATTGTCTGATATTATTGGAAGATATACATCAGAATTACTTAAGGCATTTATTAAGGATGTTAAATCGTCGCCTGGTTGGATTGTGTTTTTGTCCCAAATTACTTCGAATTTCGATTCTGTTAAATAATCATAAAACTTTTTCGCCAATTCTTTATCATGATGCGAATATGAAATAAATATTTTTAGTCTTTGCATATGAATTACACCTTACTTAGAAGATTAGGTTGGCATTTATTTAGTTTATCATAGATGGCTATTATCTTATAATATGGTTTTGTGTCCTGTCCTGCACCGGTTTCCTAAGTTGATGCATAACACCGCTAGCGTTCTACCTAATATCGTTACATTCTTTCTCACATTTTTTACTTCTCGTACTTAGCATTGAGAACTTCATTTTCCTCTTTCGATATTCATTATCCTGCTTGTAGGACTGCAAGATTCCGCAACTTGAAAAGCCTCCCATTTTATTCTTTTTGCAGCTGCTTCAATATGAATACTCACCCAGTGCGGCCACGTATCGATCTACGTATCTTGCTCTCTGTCAGCTAATATTATATTGGTTCTCTCTTATATATGGTTATAAACTTGATAATTGTCATCAATCCCACTGTGCTGCTTCATTTTACATGTTGCATTCCTTGTCGCTTATCACCTAGATTTGTCCTGCCACTTTGGTCCTATCCTCGTAGCGGCCCTTTGCTCATTCCGTAAGGAAATCGAGCATCTTTGCCACCTACTTCAGATTCCGGATTCCCGCCCACTGTTCACAGCCCACCTCTATGATTCTTTGATACTGGAATCATCCCCGCATGCGCGGGGAACACATGCGGTTGAGGTCCTCGGGCGTGATGGGGGTGGGATCATCCCCGCATGCGCGGGGAACACTCCGGGAGCCACCCCGGCGGCATGTCGGTGTAGGGATCATCCCCGCATGCGCGGGGGGGGAGCACAAGTCGAGGACGGCGGCGCTCGGCGTTCCCGAGGGATCATCCCCGCATGCGCGGGGAGCACCCGATGGAGCTTCAGGCGCAGGCCATCAAGGCGGGATCATCCCCGCATGCGCGGGGAGCACTAGACGCCCGTATACTTCTCGTTTCGCAGCATGGGATCATCCCCGCATGCGCGGGGAGCACGCATGTAGCGCACGACGGCAGATTCAAATCGTGGGATCATCCCCGCATGCGCGGGGAGCACTTTTGAGACGATGGCCGAATGAACTCTGCGTCAGGATCATCCCCGCATGCGCGGGGAGCACCCGTTGGTCCAGCCGAAGACGTTGCCCGCCGAGGGATCATCCCCGCATGCGCGGGGAGCACCTCGCCGGTGCCGAGGTGACCGTCCAGACCGTGGGATCATCCCCGCATGCGCGGGGAGCACTTGATGCGGTACCGGACCTTCACCGTGCCGACGGGATCATCCCCGCATGCGCGGGGAGCACGTAAGCGTGCCAGCAGTCGCGCAGCTAATCTTGGGATCATCCCCGCATGCGCGGGGAGCACCGGCACGGGCGTCAATCTGTCAGTCGGGGCGTAGGATCATCCCCGCATGCGCGGGGAGCACACGAAGGCCTGGGCCATCTTGGGTCCGAACCAGGGATCATCCCCGCATGCGCGGGGAGCACGTGAGCCAGCAGAACGCCTCGCCCACGGGGTGGGGATCATCCCCGCATGCGCGGGGAGCACCTCTCGCCCGCGCCGTCGGTGAGCGGCGCGAGGGGATCATCCCCGCATGCGCGGGGAGCACTCGAGGTCGAACGCGGCCATCTCGCGCTTGGCGGGATCATCCCCGCATGCGCGGGGAGCACAAGCTGCCCGTTCCGACCATGCACGAGCGCATGGGATCATCCCCGCATGCGCGGGGAGCACGTCGGGGCGTATTCGAGCGTGGCCCAGAACGAGGGATCATCCCCGCATGCGCGGGGAGCACTCGCCGCAGAAAGGGGCAAGACATGCTCGACGAGGATCATCCCCGCATGCGCGGGGAGCACTCCGAAGAGGCCCCGTCTGTCACGTCGGCTGTGGGATCATCCCCGCATGCGCGGGGAGCACTGCGTACCACTCCCCGGTACGCTGGGGCCGGTG